>DATDFV010000254.1:0-32555 GCA_036522415.1 Pyrinomonadaceae bacterium
GTTAGTTTTAAGTCGTCAAAGAAACGAGGCCGACAAGAGGCGAACACGAAGCCGAGTCGCCTCTTGAACAATTCTCAGATTCGTTAACAAAACCGCAACAATCCTATTGACACGTCATCACTCGCAGCGTACTATCCTGCGGCGGGTGGTCAAAAGTGGTCGGAAGTGGGTCCAGCCTCGTAGCAAACGCCGATCATTCGTAACTCTTTTCCTTTTGGCCACCCACCAAACACACGTCAGGTCCAGATGTCATGCTGCGAGGGAATTACACGGCACGTATCGATGTTAAAGGGCGCCTCAAGCTGCCTACATCGTTTAGACGACTGATCGAGGAAAAGCACGGCAAAGAGTTTTATATCACGAGTTTGACAGGTGATTGCGTTCGAATTTACCCGCTACCTGAATGGGAAAGTATTGAGCAGAGGCTCTCATTGCTTCCTTCAATGGATCCAGCGCGGCGAAAGTTCCTTGATAGAACCAACTATTACGGTCAGCAGGCAGCAATCGATGGCCAGGGCCGAGTTCTTATTCATCCGTTGCTGCGCAAGAGCGCCGAAGTAATTGGCGACGTCGCTGTCATGGGCTATCTGACCTATTTGGAGGTTTGGGAGCTCGACAAATTCAAGGCTCGACTTCTCGCGGATCCATACACGGAAGAGGACGAGGCCGCGATTGCAAGGTTGGGGATTTAACGCGAAAGTTGTTCTTTGAACTTCGTATTCTGAATTCCAGGGTCTACTTGACGTGCGAGGTTTTATTCAAAGCACCAAGCTCAAAGAGCAAAGCTCCAGGCTTTGCATCTTGAACGAGATCACGGGGCGGTGGTGATGGCTGCGCCTTTGGGGGGCATGGGCGCGCCCCATCGCCCCGTGCTGCTAACGGAGACTTTGAAGTTCCTTGCTCCTGAGCGAGGAGGTCTCTTCGTTGATTGCACGGTCGGATTAGGTGGGCATTCTGAAGCAGTTCTCAAAGCGTCAGAAGAAACTCGCGTTATTGGAATTGATCGAGATCCTGCAGCCCTCGATTACACCCGACAACGACTCTCACCGTTTGGAGAGAGGTTTCAGGCCTTCCACGCAAACTTTCAGAACGTCGGCGATGTTCTGAAGAAAGCTGGTGAGACGACCGCTGCCGGTATTCTCGCTGACCTTGGCGTTTCGTCTTTGCAGTTCGATTCGGCAGAACGCGGATTTAGTTTTCGTTTCGACGCGCCGCTGGATATGCGAATGGATCCGACGAGCGGCCCAACAGCAGCGGAGCTTCTCAGCGAATTACCTGAAGTCGAATTAGCGCGAATCATTTTTGAATTCGGTGAAGAAAGACTCTCTCGCCGTATCGCGCGGAGGATAGTCGAGAGGCGAGAACAAGGTCGAGCAGTTACTACCACCAAAGAATTGGCTGACTTAGTAACGCAAGCGATCGGTAAGCACAAGGGGCAGCAGATTCACCCAGCGACTCGTACGTTCCAGGCATTAAGGATCGCCGTTAATCAAGAGCTAGAAGGCTTAGCCCAGTTTATTGAGACCAGCATCGATCTTTTAGAACCCAGCGGACAGTTTGTAGTTATCAGCTTTCATTCGCTTGAGGATCGAATCATCAAGCAGGAGCTGCGTCGACTATCGGGTCATTGCCAATGCCCGCCGCGTTTACCGGTTTGTTCGTGCGGCGCGCGCAAGGAAGTGGAAGTTTTGATAAGGCGTCCAGTCACGCCAGGCGCGAAAGAGCTGGACGAGAATCCACGTGCACGCAGCGCTAAATTGCGTGCCTGTCGAAAGGTGTCCGATGGGGTTTAGCTAACGATTAGGCTGTATAGGACCTATAGGACTCATATGACCTATTGGACCTATGGCAAGCAACAGGGTCGGAGGAACAATGGAAAGGTACCCACAACACCAGCGCAATGCTCGCGTCCGACGCACACGCGACGTGATCGCATTATCGCGACTTGCGCTCCTTCTCTTTTGTGGATTAGTGCTGACCTGCGGATTCGTTCTCGCCGCACAACGCCATTTTGTCGCAGTTCAATACGGTTACCAAACTGAGAGTCTTCGGACTGAGCGAAAGAAGTTAATCGAAGACAACCAACGGCTCGCTTTGGAAAGGGAGACCATCTCAACGCCATCACGACTCGAACCGGCAGCCCGGAAATTGGGTTTACAGCCGGCGAGAGCAGCACAGATTGCTCCAGTCGCCTCGCAAGATCGATCAATTTCACCCGAAGAGGTGAACCAGAATAAAACCAGCACCAAAGTGAACGCAGGGCGATAGTAATGAATGTTGTTTAGTTCCACCGAAGGCTTACGAATAGTTTGCGGCCTCACCACCCCCGGTTAAGAAGGGAATCAACCAGGAGATGTTGGCACGCCTCGTTGCTCAATCGAAGTCCAGACCAGATGTTTCGTTCGGCCGCGCGTTGTTAGTCGCGGCCGTTATTGGCTTTTGGATGTTTGCAGTGTCAGCAAGGCTGGTCTATCTGCAGGTGTCCCAGCACGATGGTTTGGTCAACCGAGCTCATCAGCAGCAACAGAACGCAATTGAAACGAGTCCAATCCGAGGCAATCTTCTCGATCGCTACGACCGGGAACTCGCTCGCAGTATTCAAACCGTAAGTCTGTTTATTGACCCTGAAGGATTACGTTCTGACGAGCTGGATTGCACGGCCGGTCTACTCGCAAACCGACTTGGTGAAAACGAAACTGATTTACTCAAGCAACTGCACGATGCGCAAAACGACAACCGCCGATTTGTTTGGGTCGCTCGTCGTCTCGATGTTGAACAGGCACAGCCGATCCTGGAGTTGAAGCTTCCCGGAGTTCAGTCACTACTCGAACCGAAGCGTTATTACCCCAATGGGTCCCTTGCCTCCCACATACTTGGTTTTGTCGGACTCGATGGCCAGGGCCTTGCTGGTCTCGAGCAGTCCTATAACACCAAGATCAGTGGCGAACCTGGCAGGTTGTTTCTGGAAAAGGATGCGACAGGCAAACCTTATGAGAGTTACGAAGTCGCAGCAACGCAAGGTCAGACTGTAGTTCTTACCATTGATCAGGCGATTCAGTATCAGGCTGAACGAGCTTTGCAGGAAGCTGTTCAGCGCTCACATGCAAAATCAGGTTCAGCGATAGTTCTGGATCCGCGCAGCGGTGAAATCCTTGCATTGGCAAATGCTCCTTCGTTCGATCCTAACGATGTTGCGGCTGCTTCGGCGGAGAGCCGTCGGAACTGGGCGTTGCAGAACATTTATGAACCAGGATCTACTTTCAAAATCGTTGCGTTCTCAGCAGCGATCGAGAGAAAGCTTGCAAAACCCGACGACAAGATTGACTGCCAGATGGGAGCGATCACTGTCGCTGGTCGTGTTATCCACGATCACAAGTACGGCACACTGACTCTTTCCGAAGCTCTCGCAAAATCGAGCAACGTGGCTGCGATTAAGTTAGGCATACGTGTTGGAAACGAATCGATGTACGACTTCATGACCAGGTACGGCTTTGGATCAAAGACTGGCCTCGAGTTACCTGGCGAGACTTCCGGTTTGATAAGGAAGGTGGAGAGGTGGCAACCATCGTCCATCGGTTCGATCGCGATCGGCCAGGAAGTTGGTGTCACACCTGTTCAGGTCGCTGCGGCATATGGAACCGTGGCGAATGACGGCTTAAGAATCGCGCCACATCTCATTCGCGAGATTCGCGATGTAGCCGGCAATGTGGTCTACAAAACTCAACCGGAACAGCGCAGGGTTATTAGCACTGAAACTGCCGTTGCTCTCCGCGGGATGCTTGAAGGCGTGACCTTACATGGCACTGCAAAGAAAGCACAACTCGATGGTTATTCTGCGGCTGGGAAAACTGGTACCGCACAAAAGATCGATCCCAAGACACACGCATATTCGGCTACGAAATACATCGGTTCATTCGTAGGGTTTGCGCCCGTCAGCAATCCTCAAGTTGTAATCATCGTTGTGATTGACGAGCCTGCCGGCGCTTATCACGGCGGTGATGTTGCCGCTCCTGTTTTCCGCGAGATTGCAGAGCAGATTCTGCCGGCAATGGGCGTGATGCCTGACGTCGAAACACAGTCTATGCCCTCGCTAATCGCTGAGGTGAATTCGAATCCGGAAAAAGAAGCAAAAGCACGGCAGGAAGAATCTCGTGTTGAGGAAGAGCGGCGAGCCACGATGCCAGTTGTGGATACCACTGGAGACCGGAGCGGAGAAGTTGTCTACGCAAATGCGAGTAGTAAGGCGATCCTTATGCCGGATCTGCGTGGTCGCAGTGTTCGCGACGTAGCGCGTACTTGCGCGCAGCTCGGATTGCAAATGGAAGCGCGTGGAGAAGGGCGGGTTTTCCGTCAGACCCCTGCAGCCGGAAACGAGGTCAGCTCCGGTCAGGTGGTTTACATAGATTTTGGTCGCGCACAGTAGGAACGCCTTTGGAGTGCGACGGCCTGCCGTCGCTTTATTACAGCGTCATCTCTTGGCGGGTTTTAATTGCATCTTGCTGTGACAAAGCGAAGGCAGGCGGTCGCACTCCAAAGGTCGAGCTTCACGAATCACGGAGCAATGACAAATGATCCCCGACACGTGCCTGGATGATGAGACACTCGAAAATGACGTAAGATACGGAATCGATGACTGCAGAAGGCGTTTGCGCAGTCAACGTGCAACCCTCCGGGCGCTACATCATTCCCCTACCGATGTCTCGAACGGCACGAACGCGTGCGAGCCCCCCTGTGAGAGCTACGCTGAGATCGTGGCTAACGTCTCTCTCAGTCAGGGTTCGCTCTCGAAGTTGGTTGAATGTTTGCTCGGACCACCTGACTCAGGGATGGCTGAACAGCTTAGGGAACCCGAGCGAGAAGAGGCCGTAATAACGTGAATCTGGGCGAGGCTGCTGGTTTGATGGGCGCAGATGCCGCGAGCATGAGCGCCGAGATGTTTGACAAAACAATTACTGACTTTTCGATTGACTCACGAACTGTCGGCGCGGGCGAATTGTTTTTTGCACTTTCGCAGAAGGACTACGTCCGCGCCGGTTTCAATGGCGAGTTTGCTGATGGACATCAATTTATCGCTGGTGCATTCGAGCGGGGTGCAATCGCCGCTGTTGCTCGCAAGGATCGAGTACAAGGTGATACAGAACTGGAAAAACTGAAAGGTCGTTTGTTACTGGTTGAAGATGCAATTGCTGCATTGCAACTCTTAGCTCATCGCGTTTACCTCGCATGGGGTGGAAAGGTTGTAGCAATTACTGGAAGCGCTGGTAAAACAACGGCGAAAGAATTAACTGCTCACGTACTTCAGTCAACTGGTCGACGTGTTCTGAAGAGCGAAAAGAATTACAACAACGGTCTAGGGCTGCCGTTGTCGGTGTTAAAGATCGTGAGTGACGGCAACACGCCTTCAAACTTTGATCTGGCCGTGCTTGAAATGGGCATGTCGTCTCCGACTCATGAGATTCAACGACTCGTAAAGATCACTCCTCCCGATGTTGGCGTGGAATTAATGGTTGCGCCAGTGCATCTCGAATACCTGGGAACGATTGAAAACATCGCTGCTGCAAAAGCTGAACTCATTGAAGGATTAAAGCCGGAGGGCACAGCTATTCTGAACGCTGACGATGAGCTGGTGATGAAGATGCGAGAGAAACATTCCGGACGAATCCTGACGTTTGGCATTGATAGTCGTGCGGATGTGATGGCAACTGAGATCGATACGACTTCACTCGGCCGGATCATTTTTCGCTTGCGAACTCCCACG
This sequence comes from Pyrinomonadaceae bacterium, assembly GCA_036522415.1. Lineage (GTDB taxonomy): Bacteria > Acidobacteriota > Blastocatellia > Pyrinomonadales > Pyrinomonadaceae > PSRF01. The sequence continues at coordinate 5,759 of DATDFV010000254.1, forward strand.
GGTGAAGTGATGGCGACATTGCCGATGAGCGGTCGGCACAACTTGAGCAACGCACTTGCAGCGGCAGCAGTTGGAACTTCGTTTGACATGAGCGCCGGCGAAATAGCGGCTGCATTGAGGACTGCAACGCCGCCAAAGATGCGAGGAGAGATCCTGGAGTTTGCGGCAGGGTTTACGGTGATCGACGATTCTTACAATTCGAATCCCAAATCGCTCTTAAGCATGGTTCATACGATGGCTGAAGCAGCGTCACGTCCCGTTCGGTTGATGGTTGTTGCTGGAGAGATGCTCGAACTGGGACCCGATGCAGCCAACCTTCATCGTGAGGCTGGGATCGACATAGCCAAACTTGGCGTTGACGTGTTGTGGGGCGTTCGAGGCTTAGCTAACGAAATAGTCGAAGGTGCCGTTTCGGCAGGTCTTCCTTCGACGGCGTTCTTTGACTCATCCGAGGAAGCTGCAACAGAAATTCTTAACTACGTCAGCGAGGGTGACCTCATACTGGTCAAAGGTTCGAGAGGTGTAGCAACCGATAAGATCGTTGCAGCATTGAAGCAGAAGTTTCCATTAATCGGAGGAGATAAGTAGAAGATCCATTCTACGACTGCCGGCTCAGTCGCAATTAGTAGAACAATCTTCAATTTGAAATCTGAAATCTTCAATTCTCGATGATCTACTACCTCCTTTATGAGCTTCTATTCAATCACTTCAAAGAGAAGGATTGGTTTCTCGTAAAGGCTCTCAACGTTTTTCAGTACGTGACCTTCCGTACAGCTTACGCGTCCATCACCGCGCTGCTGATCTCGTTGTTCTTCGGTGGCAAATTAATCGAAAGATTGAAACGTTGGAAGGTGGGTCAACAAATCAGAGAAGAGGGACCGCAAGCACACATGGTGAAGCGCGGCACACCGACGATGGGAGGCGTTTTGATCGTCGGCTCAGTGCTTATCTCGACACTTCTCTGGGCGAGACTGAACGGAATTTACATCTGGACGACCATGATCGCGACTTTGGGATTCGCAGCCGTCGGGTTTGTCGATGATTACTCCAAGATGGCGAAGCGCCGCAGTTTGGGCCTGACCGGGAGACAAAAGCTTCTCGCTCAGTTGCTGATCGCAGTTTGTGTTTGGGCTGTTCTGTACATTTCGACGAAGTATTGGGCAAGCGATTACTCATGGAATATCAGTATTCCTTTTTTGAAATTCACTGCCGAGCCGAGCGGTAAAACCTTCATCGGTCCTTATCTTTATTTAGGACTCATCATCCTGGTACTGCTTGGGTCGTCCAATGCCGTGAACTTGACTGACGGGTTAGATGGTTTGGCGATCAGCGTCACCTTCATCGCTATGACCGCGCTGACTGGCTTCACTTACTTAAGCAGCGACTTACGCTGGGCTCGTTATCTCGATTTGACGCATCGACCGGAGGCAGCAGAGTTAACCGTTTTTTGTGGCGCGATGGCCGGAGCAAGCCTGGGATTCCTTTGGTACAACGCCCCACCGGCAGAGGTTTTCATGGGCGACGTAGGAAGCCTGGCAATTGGTGGAGCGATGGGGACGATTGCCGTACTAACAAAACAGGAGTTCATGTTGTTGATGGTAGGCGGTGTCTTCGTCATCGAAGCGACCTCAGTGATGCTTCAGGTTGGCGTTTTCAAAATGACTAAACGCACGACTGGCACCGGTCGTCGTCTTTTTAAGATGACTCCGCTACACCATCACTTCGAGATGCAGGACTGGAAGGAGTCGAAAATTGTATTTCGATTTTTGATTCTTGCAATCCTTTTTGCGTTGTTGAGTCTATCGACATTGAAACTGAGGTGAAGGAATGTCCGACGAACTTTAGTTTGTCGTGCATAGCCAACACGAACGATCGAATGACAGGGAGTTCGCTGATCAATCACACGACAAACTAAAGTTCGTCGGACGTTAGTAATGGATCTCGCAGGGAAGAAAGTTTTGATAATTGGGGCTGCCCGGAGCGGAATTGCAGCGGCGCAGTTTTTGACGGTGCATGGCGCAATCGTTGCGCTAAACGATCAGAAGCCGCTCGACAAATGGTCGGAACAGGCGCTCGCACTGAAAGAGACAGGCGTTGGATTATTGCCCGGTGAGCCGCCGACCTGGCTTTTAGATCAACTCGACGTCGTCGTGGTTAGTCCAGGTGTTCCGGCGAACATCATCCCGATTCGATACGCCGAGCGCGCGGGAGCTGAAGTCATCGGTGAAATCGAACTGGCATATCGATTTTTGAAAGGGAAAATAATAGCGATTACGGGAAGCAACGGTAAGACAACGACCACATCGCTAATTGGTGAGCTGCTGAAAGACTCCGGTTTCAAAGTGCAGGTTGGAGGCAACATCGGTAAGGCACTGATATCAATGGTTGACACTTCCAGTGATGACGGATGGACAGTCGGGGAGTTATCAAGCTTTCAGTTGGAGACGATTCGAGATTTTCGTCCGCACATTGCGGTGGTACTGAACGTAACGCCGAATCACATGGACCGTTATGAAACGTTCAACGATTATGCCGCAGCAAAGCACCGGATCTTCATGAATCAAACATCGGACGACTTTGCCGTCCTCAATGCTGACGATCCGACAGTATCGAATTGGGCGAACGGACTTCGCTCCCAGGTGACAATGTTCAGCATGAAGCAGCAACTCGACCAGGGCGTTTTTCTTAGAGGTGATGAGTTGATAGCGCGAACGTTTACAACAGAGCGGGAAGTTTTGCGCACAAGCGAGATGAAGTTGCGTGGTCTTCACAACGTCGAAAATGTAGCTGCCGCGGTCGCTGTCGGTTTGTCGGCGGGTGCCGGGATCGAGTCGATGCGACAGACCGTTCAGCATTTTGATCCCGTTGAGCATCGACTCGAGTTTGTTGCCGAACTAAAGGGCGTGAAGTTTTACAACGATTCAAAAGCCACGAGTGTCGATGCCACCTTGAAGGCCCTTGAGGCTTTTGCCAGCGAAGCAGGAAAGGTCGTTTTGATAATTGGTGGACGCGGAAAGAAAGCGCCGTATGCACCTTTGGCGCAACTTGTCAGATCAAAAGTTCGGAAACTAATTCTGATTGGTGAAGATGCAGACACGGTCGCTAATGAATTAGGCGAGTACGCTTCGTGTGAACGGGCAACAGACATGCGAGATGCGGTCAAACGATCCTTTGCGGCATCGGAGGAAGGTGACGTCGTGTTATTAGCTCCAGCTTGCGCTAGCTTCGATATGTTCGACAGCTTCGAACATCGGGGGAAAGTTTTTAAAAGCGAAGTGGCTTTAATGTCCGACGAACTTTAGTTTGTCGTGGAAACCCATGAAGGCCCGATGGATCCTGTGAGCTCTAATCCGACCCGACGACAAACTAAAGTTCGTCGGACAAAGGCATGGCAAAAAAACTAGCTCCGGACAAATGGCTTTTTGCGGCGACTGTGGGCCTCGCGCTCTTCGGTGTCGTAATGGTCTACAGTGCTTCTGCAATGATGGCTCAAAAGGAGAACGGCAATCAGTTCTACTATGTGCTGAAACAAGGAGCGTGGGTGGGAATTGGTTTGATCGTGATGTTGCTAACCATGCAGTTTAATTATCAGCAACTGAAGACTCGCCGAGTAGTTTATGGATTGCTGTTTATTTCGACGGTGACTCTGATGTCCGTCTTCGCCTTCAGCAGCATCAATGGTGCTCACCGATGGGTGAAGTTCAAATGGTTTAACATTCAACCTTCAGAAGTATCGAAATTGGCGCTCGTGATTTTTCTTGCGTACTTCCTCGAAAAGCGCGCCGGCGAAGAGGGTGACTTCTGGAGAACGTTCGTGCCTTGTGGCTTCGTCACGTGCTGGCTTGCTGGTCTGATCGTAATCGAACCTGATCTGGGCACCGCTCTGATGCTGGCTTTGATTTTCACGGTTGTGATCTATACGTCAGGTGCACGATTGCTGCACCTCGCACTTGCCGCCGCCCCTGCACTGCTTGGAGTCGTCGGTTTGTTGTTGTTTGTGCCGTGGCGCCTGAAAAGGTTGATTACGTTCTTGGATCCGTGGGCCGATCCCCAAGGCGGCGGATTTCAAGTCGTTCAATCGTTGATTGCGGTGGGCTCGGGTGGAACAAACGGCGTTGGCTTCGCTCAAGGCAAGCAGAAGATGCTCTTCCTGCCGTTCGCCCACTCTGACTTTATTTTTGCGGTTATCGGGGAAGAATTGGGATTAGTTGGATGTTTCGTAGTCATTGCAGTGTTCGGGCTTTTTCTTTGGCGAGGAATCAGAACCGCGCTCCTGGCGCCGGACAGATTTGGAATGTTGTTGAGCCTCGGAATTGTGACGAGCATCGTTGCCCAGGCCCTATTCAACATGAGTGTTGTTCTTTCGCTCGTTCCGACAAAAGGGATTCCCCTTCCTTTTATTTCGTACGGAGGTTCTTCTCTGGTTCCCACACTCGCGGCGGTAGGAATTTTACTGAACGTTTCTCAGCACGCGAGTGGATCATTGAGCGGCGGCATAGTTGAGACCGCGACAAACAAACTCCGAGATCGAAAGCGTTTGAGAGTTGCCGCGGCAAATAGCGAAATGCCGGCGCGGTTTTGACAAACGAAATGCGCGTACTGATCGCCGCCGGCGGAACTGGCGGACATATCTACCCGGGAATCGCGGTCGCGCAGGAGATCAGGCGACGTGATGCGAAGGCGATGGTTCGTTTTGTGGGAACGGCCCGCGGCCTTGAAAGTCGTTTAGTGCCGCAAGCAGGTTTTGAATTAACGCTCATTGACAGTTCGGGTTTGAAGAATGTGAGTCTCGCGGCCAGGTTTCGAGGACTCGCAATGCTGCCAAAGAGTTTTCTGTCGACGCTGTCTCTGCTGAGGGAGTTCAAACCAGATGTGGTTGTCGGCGCGGGTGGTTATGTATCAGGTCCTGTCGTGCTGACCGCTGCGCTAACCAAACGTCCAACGCTGGTCATGGAATCGAATGCATTACCGGGTTGGACGAATCGGGTGTTGGCACGGTTCGTCGATCGCGCTGCTGTTTCATTTGAAGAAGCGTTGCCATTCTTTCGGGGCAAGGCAGTAGTTACGGGAAATCCTGTCAGGCGAGAGTTCTTTGAGATACCGAAGAAGATGCGAGACCCGAATGAGTTTTCCATACTGGTGTTTGGAGGATCGCAGGGCGCGCGAGCAATCAACGAAGCAATGATCGCGTCCTTGCCAATCTTGAAATCATGTCCGGTTGGTCTGCGAGTCAAACATCAAACAGGCCCGAGTGATTTTGAACGAGTGCAGCGTGCTTATAGCGATGCTGGTTGGACCACAGTTCGACAGCGTGACACGCTGTCGTACATTGCGGAAGTTCGCAGTTACATTGACAACATGGTTGACGACTTCGCGAACGCGGACCTGGTAATTTGCCGAGCTGGAGCAACGACAACTGCGGAACTGATCGCGGCTGGTAAGGCAGCACTGATGATTCCGTTCCCGTTTGCGGCGGACGATCACCAGCGCAAGAACGCAGAAGCATTAGAGTCGTCCGGAGCAGCACGAGTGATTTTGCAGCAGCAATTGACCGGTGAGGGGCTGGCGCGGCAGATCATTGAACTGGTGCAACAGCCAGCGAAGGTCGATGAAATGGAAGCCTCGATTCGCAAGTTGCAACGCGGCGATGCCGCTGCTGCAGCGGTAGACATAATTGAGAAACTAGCGAAGTAAGGTCCGACGAACTTTAGTTTGTCGTGCGTCGCGTCAAGCGGCTCGATTGTATTTAGCTTCATGTAGGGAAAGTTCGACAAACTAAAGTTCGTCGGACAAAAAGAAAATGTTCCGTCGTATTCAACACGTTCACTTTGTTGGCATCGGTGGCATCGGCATGTCCGGAATTGCCGAGGTGCTGGTCAATCTCGGCTTCCGTGTCTCCGGCTCTGATCTGAAAAGTTCGAGTGTTACTGATCGACTTCAGCAAATGGGTGTGGAGATCTTTGAAGGACACGCTGCGGAGAATGTGGGTCAACCTCATGTCGTTGTCCGCTCAACCGCAGTCCGTGATGAAAATCCGGAGATCATCGAGGCCCATCGACGTTCAATCCCTGTCATTCCTCGTGCGGAAATGCTCGCGGAGTTGATGCGGCTCAAACCGCACACTGTTGCTGTTGCAGGCTCGCATGGAAAGACAACCACGACGTCGATGGTCGCAACTGTGCTCGGTCATGCGGGGCTCGATCCAACGATGGTCGTTGGCGGTGTCGTAGGAGCGTTCGGTTCAAACGCACACCTGGGCACCAGCGATTTGATGGTGGTTGAGGCGGATGAAAGCGATCGCTCGTTCCTGATGCTGACACCAACGATCGCAGTTGTTACCAACATCGATCGCGAACACATGGATTACTACCACGACATGGACGATGTGCGGGCTTGTTTCGCTAAGTTTGTAAACTCAGTTCCGTTTTACGGTTCATCTGTTTTGTGTTTAGACGACCCCAACGTGCAGGCAATTATTCCACTGCTTGAGCGACGCAGAATGACGTACGGACTGAGCGCTCAGGCTGACGTCTCGGCTCATGGTATTCGTTATGACAACAATTTTGGCTCGACGTTTAGTGTCTGGCGAGGCAGCGATGTGATTGGTGACCTGACACTGCATGTGCCGGGAATGCACAACGTTTACAACGCGCTCGCTGCGATAGCCGTCGGATTCGAGTTGGAAGTGTCGTTCGAAAAAATTTGTGAAGGATTGAGTAGCTTCACCGGCGCAGGGCGTAGGTTCCAGGCGAAGGGTGAAGTGAATGGCGTGTTGGTAGTCGATGATTACGGGCATCACCCAACAGAGGTCAGGGCTACGCTCGCAGCCGCGAAGTTAGGTTCCGGTGGACGGCGAATCGTCGTTCTGTTTCAGCCGCATCGCTACACGAGAACTCACGATCTGATGCAGGAGTTTGCGCGTTCGTTCAATAACGCAGACGTGTTGTTCATCAGTGATATCTACGCCGCCAGTGAGGATCCGATTGAAGGAGTCACGTCAGAAGCATTGACGAACGCGATCAAGCGCTTCGGTCACAAGGAAGTGAGTTACATCGGCGGGCTCGAGCATGCGGCTACGCTGTTGCGCGACTACGTGCAACCCGGTGATCTGGTTGTGACTTTGGGTGCCGGGACGGTGAATCGAGTTAGTGACCAGCTGGTTGGTTTGTTGAAAGAACAAGCGCAAGGGAAAGCGGTTTGAATCTCTGCGTTATCTCTGCGTTCTCTGCATCTCTGTGGTGGATGGGGTTATCAAATCCGCAGGTGACGCAGAGAACTCAGAGACAACGCAGAGAAGAAGTCCAGTGAACGACGAATTACAAAAACGTGATGACGCTCTCGAAGAGATTGCGAACCGTCTCGGAATTACAGCCGAACGAGGCAAGCGCTTCGCCGAGCTTACGAGCTTGCGTGTTGGGGGCTCCATCGATTGGGTCATTTCACCAAGTACAGAAGAACAGGCAGCCTCAATCGTTTTCGAACTTGAGAAAGCAGGTATCGGTTGGCGACCACTCGGTTCAGGTAGCAACGTTCTGGCAGACGACGGAGATCATCACTACGTCGTGTTGAGTCTTAGCGAAATGAAGGGCGAAGTAACTTTCAATGGTGAACGAGTCTCAGTGAGTGCCGGCTATTCACTTCCTCGGCTTTGCATCGACGTAGCGCGGAAGGGATTGTCCGGAATTGAAGGTCTGGGCGGCATTCCCGGCACTGTGGGCGGCGCCTTGTGGATGAATGCTGGGGCATATGGTCATGAAATTGGAACAGTGACTGAGACAGTAAGAGTTGCTCGCGAGGGTCACGTCGTTGGCGTGTCGGGAAATAGCGTCACCTGGAATTACCGGCACACATCGTTCCGGGAAGGAGAACTCTTACTGGGCGCAACACTGCACTTGAAGACTGACGATCCGGAAGCAATTAAAGCGCGAATGGACGATGCAAAAGCACGACGACTGGCTACGCAGCCGCACGGTTCGCGTTCTGCCGGTTGCTTTTTCAAAAACCCGCCGGCAAGCGCGGTCGGCACAGGCAAGATGATCGATGAATTGGGAATGAAGGGAACTCGACGCGGCAGTGCGATTGTCTCGCCAGTTCATGCGAACTTCATTGTTACCGAAGGTGAGAACGCTCGCGCTGAAGATGCACTTGCTCTGGCAGAAGAGATTCGTGAGCGAGTGAAACGTGAGCAGGGTATCGAGTTGGAATACGAAGTCGAACTCTGGCGGGCCAATGAGCCTTCATCGGAGCAAGATGAGGTGAAGGGTGCAGCGGAGGATCCTCGCGCGAAGGAGTAGTGACGTGAAAGATCAAGTTCCAACGCAGAAAGTCGGAAATCGAAGCGGCATCGCGGGCAAGGGTCGTGCGAGCAACGCGCAGCAACGGCCGGCACGTCGTGATCGCGAATCCAATATCAGTTGGGGTGGACGAGCGCGTCACCTGTTGGGTTACGTTCCAGCCGCATTAAAGATCAGTCTAACTTTGTTAATTGCGGTACTTGTTTTCATGGCTTACCGCGCCGCCGCGTCGGCGAGTTTCTTCCAGGTCAAGAATGTTGAGACGCGTGGGGTATCGCGGTCATCGAACGAATCAATAATTGCGACCGTTCGTCATGATGTTAGTCAAACGGGAGTGTGGCGCGCTGACTTAACGGCGCTCAGTGCGCATCTCGAGCAATTGCCCTGGGTGCGAACCGCCATCGTTACCCGTGTGCTGCCGGATGGAATCCGCGTCCGAATCACTGAACGCCAGCCACGACTGGTAATCCGAAATTCGGCCGGACGCTTCATCTGGGTTGACGAAGATGCGGTTGAGTTGAGCGAGATGATGCCGGCAGATCAGATGCCGCCTTTCTTTCTACGCGGTTGGGATGAACAAGGAACAACAACCGCGCGCAGTGAAAATCAAGCGCGCGTGAAGACGTTTATGGAGTTACAAAAGGAGTGGGAGACACTGGGATTAACGGAGCGCGTCAGTGAAGTTAACCTGATCGATACTCACGATGTGCGTGCTCAACTCGCCGGCGATGATTCGCAAATTGAAGTAAGACTTGGTGCGAGCGATCTTGGTCAGCGACTAAAAAAGGCACTGGGTGTTTTGGACTCTCAACGTCAAACATCACGCGGACCCCTAATCAGCTACATAGATATGACGCAAGGCAAGCATGCAATTGTTGGCCTTGTCTCCGGATCTCATTTGAGTGAACTGACACCACCGAGTGGCGAAACCGATTCGCAACTACCAGGCGACCAACGAGTGAGGCCCGAGAAGGTTGCTGAGAAGAGCACGAAAGATCAAAAGAACCGGTCGCAGGCGAAGAAGCCGGATCAAAAACGTACTTAATGCCCGCTGTTCTCAACTAAGGAGCACTGTTTGATGGGCAAGCGCACCCAACACACGATCGGTCTCGACATAGGGACAAGCAGGGTGACGTGTATCGCAGGTGAACCGGGTGAGGGTGGGTTGCTCGAAGTTGTAGGCATTGGCGAGGCTGAAGCTCGTGGGCTACGGAAAGGGGTAATCGTCAACCCCGATGCTGCAGTTGATGCGATTAAGAAGGCAGTCGAGGAAGCAGAGCGAATGAGCGGGCTGGAAGCGGAGGAAGTGACGATCAATTTGGCCGGCTCGCACATCCTCGGGTTCAACGGTCAGGCGATAGTAGCCGTCTCGGGTCGTGATCGAGAGATTGTTCCGGAGGACGTACGCCGAGCTATCGATTCAGCATGCGCAATTCAGCTGCCTGCCGGACGTGAGATTGTGGATCGTTTGCCTCAGGAATTCATCGTCGATGATCAGGACGGAATAAACGATCCCGTTGGAATGATTGGCGCGCGTCTGGCTGTCAAAGTTCACATTGTCACGAGTCCGGTTACGGCGCGTCAAAACGCAATTAATGCGGTAAACCGCGCCGGTCTTGTCGTCGCTGACATGGTGTTGGAACAACTTGCGGCGGCCGAAGCTTCGTTGACTGAGGATGATAAGGAGTTCGGCGCGGCGCTCGTAGATATCGGCGCTGAAACTACAGGGCTAATCATTTATCAGCGTGGCGCCGTTCAGCATACCGCGGTCTTTCCGCTTGGAGGATCGCATTTCACTAATGATATCGCCTTTGGTTTACGGACACCGATTCCTGAAGCCGAAAGGATAAAGCGAACTGTTGGTTGCGCTTGCAGCACTTCACTTAGCGAAATGGAGCGAGGTGAACTTGTGGACGTTCCTTCTGTTGGTGGACGACCTCCGCGTCAACTCTCGCGACAGATTCTCTGCGACATCTTACAGCCGAGAGCTGAAGAGGTGTTGATGCATGTGGCCGACGAGATCAAAGACGCTGGGTGGGAACGTCAGCTATCGAGTGGAGTTGTTTTAACTGGTGGTGGCGCGTTGCTCAACGGCATGACAGAGATCGCCGAACAAGTCTTCGACGCGCCGGTACGACCTGGATATCCCGAACGCGATCGCTTTGGCGGTTTGATTGAAGACATTCAAAGCCCGGCGTGGGCAGCAGCAGCAGGTCTTTCGCTACTTGCTCACCGTACTCAAGCAGCAGAGATTCGCACCGGCATCAGCAGGCGCGGATCGACAGGGAAGCTGACGCATTTCGTATCACGATTTCGAAATCGTTTTGGTAGTATTTTTTGACAAGTTGTTGTATGCTTGCGCCCCGGTTGCACAAGATATTGTCCGCAAGATATCGATGCCGATGGCGCAAGAAGCCCAACATAGAAGAAAGAGGCCTTGGAAGCCATCCCGTTTTGGGAGAGAGGAACTCACTATGACACCGGACACTCGTCAACCCGGAACCGGCATTAATATTTTCATTGATGATGATCCGCCGCTCACCGGAGCGCGGATAAAGGTAATCGGCATCGGAGGTGGTGGAGGTAACGCCGTCAACCGAATGATCGAGTCGGGAATTGAAGGCATCGAGTTTTTAGTCGCAAACACTGATCTCCAGGCGTTGAAGCGTTCACACGCGCCAATCAAAATCCAACTTGGTAGTCGTCTTACAAAAGGTCTCGGCGCCGGCGCCGATCCTGGAGTTGGACGCGAAGCTGCGTTGGAAGATACCGACAAAATCATCGAAGTGCTTGAAGGTGCTGACATGGTTTTCGTCACCACGGGCCTAGGTGGCGGAACGGGCACTGGAGCCGCGCCCATCGTAGCGTCGCTCGCTACCGAACTTGATGCACTTACCGTCGCTGTTGTCACCAAACCATTTCACTTCGAAGGGCGCCGCAGGATGCACCAGGCGGATCAGGGTTTACGCGAACTCCGCGAGTGCGTTGACACGGTGATCACGATTCCAAATGAGCGCCTGCTGCATACGGTCGATCGCGGCGTATCCCTTTCAGACTCCTTTAGAGTTGCCGACGATGTTCTACGTCAGGCAGTGCAGGGTATTAGTGACCTTATTACAGTTCCCGGGTTGATCAATCTCGACTTTGCGGACGTGAAGTCGATCATGCAGGGAATGGGAATGGCGCTGATGGGTGCGGGAAGAGCGACTGGTGAAAATCGAGCGATCGAGGCCACGCAGCAAGCAATCTCTTCGCCGTTGCTCGAAGAAGCGACAATTCAAGGTGCCAAGGGTGTTCTCATAAACATCACTGGCGGGCCCGATTTGACTCTGTTTGAAGTAAATGCCGCTTCCTCGATCATTCGCGAGTCTGCGGACGATGATGCGAACATCATCTTCGGTGCTGTAATCGATGACAATTTGACAGACGAAATGCGCATTACCGTGATAGCAACCGGCTTTGACAAAGAGACTGTTGCCGTTGCTTCAGCTGCGTCGTCCTCTGCACTTCCAGTTCCCCCGCCGCGTTACATTCCACGACCGCCAGATGAGTTGCCGCGTCCAATCATCAACGCTCGCGCCGATGATCTGGATGTGCCGACGTTTATTCGAAAAAAAGCGGACTGAGGTAATTTAAGATTTCAGATTTAAGATTGCAGATTGATTCGCTCACCCCGCCTCAATCTGCAATCGCCGTCGCTCTGATATCTTCAACTAATATCCTGAATTTCAATCTGAAATCTTAAATCTTCAATCTGCAATTCTTCTCGGCTCTCCGCTTTGCTTTTTCGAGTCGTGTTGTGTAGCATGTCGCTCATTCCTTGCAGGATTTTCCATACGGGTATTGATTGTTCCTCTCCTCGGGTGGCCGCAGCCTGCGAGAGCCATCGGCGTAGATCCGTCGAGGCAAATGTCCTGTCTTAAATTTCATGAACGAGCGGTGCGACCGCCACATGATATGGAGGTAATTATCGGTGAATCGTAAACTCATTAGAACCACACTCGCGGAAGTGAAGGGCAAAGCTCGCGAAGTACCCCAGCCCAGAGAACGTTCGAACGGATCCCGCGGCTCGAACGAAGGAGTACAACAGCGCGCACCTCAACAGCAGCCTACGTCAGTTCAGGTAAAGAAACGCGTTCCACCTCCTACCGAAACGAACGCCGAGATCTTTTACTACAAGAAACAGATCGACGCTCATACTGTCATGGTGATCGTTCTGCTCGATGGCGAGGAGATTGAAGGAACAATCGAGTGGTACGATAGAGGAGCGCTCAAGGTTAATCGCAAATCAGCGCCTAACCTTCTTCTTCTCAAACGCAATATCAAATACATGTACAAGGCAGACGAGCGGGTTGCGCCCGCCACGGAGTAAACAGCTAATGCCTCGCCCTTAGCACCGTGCTGACCAAATAGTGCGTCGCCTCAACAAATGCGACAGTCAGACCAACCTTCAGACACTTCGGGATCTCGATCTCGGCGAGTTTTGCCACGTATCGGCATTACGATGGGTGACCCAGCCGGTATCGGTCCCGAGGTAGTACTGAAAGCCGTAGCCGAAGAAGAAATCAGACGAATTTGCATACCGGTAATCATCGGCGATGCACAGTTGTTGGCCCACACGGCGCGCACACTCGATTTGCAGAGCGGTTACGACATCATCCGCAAGGACGAAGAATTCCCAGATCAGATTTCCGAACCCGTTATCTACCACCTCGATAATATAAGTGGCTTCATTGAACCCGGTATTGAGTCGGGCGCTGCCGGGAAAGCTGCGGCAGGTTACATTGAAGCGGCAGTTGAGTTGTGTGCGGCGGGCAACATCGACGCGATGGCAACTGCTCCAATAAACAAGAGAGCATTGTTTCTTGGGGGTTATAGTTTTCCGGGCCACACCGAGTTTCTCGCACATCTAACCGGCGCCGAGGAATACGCGATGGCCTTCGTCGCGGCAAACCTGCGAATTGTTTTGCTTTCGACTCATGTTCCACTTTCACAGGCGATTAGAATGGTCGAGCGCGACCGTCTCGTTGCAGTAATCAACCTCACGAATCGCGAACTGCAACGTTGGGGCATCGAAAGACCGCGACTCGCTGTAGCAGCACTTAATCCTCACGGCGCTGAAGGCGGGTTGTTTGGGATGGAGGAAGCTTCGGAGATTGCTCCAGCGATCGAAGCGTGTCGTGGAATAGACGATATAAATGTTCATGGACCGTTTTCGGCAGACACCGTTTTCCTGCGAGCCTCACGAGGGGAGTTTGATGCGGTCGTTGCCTGCTATCATGACCAGGCTATGATTCCCGTTAAGTGTCTGTCTTTCGGAGAAGCTGTTAATGTGACGTTGGGACTGCCATTCATAAGGACGTCGGTCGATCACGGCACGGCTTTCGACATAGCGGGTAAAGGTTTGGCTGAACATTCCAGCATGGTTGCAGCGATAAAACTAGCAGCGGATCTTTCAACGCAGGCTGGCGAAAGCTGCAGGGCAGTAGAAGTTTGATGGGAAGATAACTATGTCGAGCACTGAAGAAACTCCAAGAGGTCGCATCCTCATCGCTGACGATGATCCAGCCATTCTCAGACTGATCAGCACTATTCTCGAGAAGGAGAATTTTAGTGTCGTCCATGCTCGTGATGGCAGGGAGGCGTATAAAATTCTGCAGTCAGACGCAAACTTCACTGCCGCGATTCTCGACGTCGTAATGCCGCACATCTCCGGGACTGAATTGGTAAAGTTTATGAAGGGCGAGAACAGGCTCATGCGGATTCCGGTAATGATGATGACCGCAGAGCAAGATCCCAAACTCTCGTCTGATAGTTTCTCGGCCGGGGCGGTTGTCTTTTTGCCAAAACCATTCACAACTGCCCAACTTCAAATCATGCTCCAGATGCTCATAGGCAAACCGGACAACTAAAAGCGCCGTGCGTATTCACCTCATTATTCGAATTGGTTTCCTGATCAGCTTTTCATGTTTCTACGGGAATGCTGTTCATGCGGAGCTGAATAAGAAAGAGGCGAAACGACTCATCAGCAAAGTCGCCGGAATGTCACTCCCGTCAAGTGCAGTCCGAATCGAAAGCATCAACTCTACCGGTGAGTCAACTGCCGAGGCTTCGACAGAACTGGAGTTGGTATTTCGGCTGGCTCGCGATGATTCAGGGCCGTGGCAAGTGAAAGAACTGAGAACTGCCGATGGGCGTTGGGAAAATATCGAGTTAATCCTTCACGCGGCAAAGATTGATTTGCAGGAGGATAGGTGCGGAACTAAGGATGCACTGGGCCGGGTCAAACCCGAATCCGGCTTGAACGTGAAACGAGCCAGATGTCTAATCGCACGCCTCTTCGATGTGCCAATGCCTTCAGACTCAGTGCGCATCCAGGAGATTTCAGATCTCGGAGTGGGTTCTTCGGCGATTGCGGCAAGTCTGGTTCGCGCAGACTTTCGGTTCGTCAGGGATGCTCAGGGATGGCGAGTGAGTGAGTTCCATTCTGGCAATCGTTCATGGATTAAATTGGAGTCGGTACCGGATGAGGTTGATGCTTTGAAGCGAGCCAGGACCAACGAGGATATGAATACCATTGCCACCGCCCTGGATGCCTACCGGCGTGTGCACGGCTCATTTGTCGTCGCAGAAAAGCACTCCGTCTTGATCGATAATCTGACTCCACGCTACCTGCACAGGGTCATTCGACTCGATTCCTGGCATCACCCCTTTCAGTACCAGGGCACCTCTGACCACTTCACCATTCGTTCCCTGGGACCGGATGGCAAAGAGAACACCGCCGACGATCTGGTGGTAAGCCGCTGATTCATCCAAAGATTTCGCAGATTACACAGATTTCTTGACTGAGGGGGGCAGAACTGTTCTCTAAATCTGTGTAATCCGCGTAATCTGTGGATATCGCTCTTAAACCCTCAAAAACTAAACTCTTGACTGGCCGTTGCCGCGGGTGTTAGGTTTCTTCAGTGGCCTCTTCCTGGGCCCGACTCTTGAAGACCATCCCAGCGCCATTCGTGCAAACGCACTAGGCCCCGCCGATGGTGCAACTCAGCTAAAGGGATTTAGTTTTGCTAGCTGGACGCAAACTCCTACTCGCCGACGATTCGGTTACCATCCAGAAAGTCATCGAACTTACATTCGCCGACGAAGGCGTGCGGGTCGTGGCTTTCAGCGACGGAGCGGCGGCAATTGACAGACTGGAGGAGGAAGCCCCTGACATAGTGCTCGCAGACGTTTTCATGCCGCTAAAAGGCGGTTACGAAGTTTGCGAGTACGTCAAACATAACGAGAAGCTCAAGCATATTCCGGTGATGCTGCTCGTTGGCTCATTTGAGCCGTTCGACGAAGCGGAGGCGCGCAGAGTTGGCGCGGACGATATCTTGACGAAACCTTTTCAATCAATTCGACGCTTGATCGAAAGAGTAGGTGGACTTGTAAGTAGTCCGCCTCCTGTGGACGCTGAAGTTCCAACTGCCGAACTGCGGAAGACGGAAGACCACGTCGAAGAGAACGGCAGGTTGAACACTGAAGAGCTGGAAATAAGCACGGCGGACACGATGCCGCTGCCCGAAGAACTACGAGCGACTTTGGAGATTCCACAATCAAGCTTTTCGACGCAGAACACACAGAAACAGATGGAGAGACCAGTGGCAGAAGTGATTGAAGCTGAACCGGCGGATGCTTTATTGGATCTCGACGAGTTAGAACCTGCTGGTGCATACGCGGACGATGAATTTGTACTCGAACTTGATGAGCCGGAATTTGACAATGCAATTGATGTCAGGCAGGCACCAGAACCAGCGCGCGCGTTTGTTGAACCAGAAGTCACTGAGGCTGTGGCCGCTGTTGGCGCGCATGGGTTTTCATATCAACCCGAGGTCCATGCACCCTCGTATTCCGAAGCGGAAGAGATTGCGTACGAAGATCAGGTGCACGAGGTACCGGAACCTGTGCAAACCGCCGAACCGGTTAAGCAGGCCAGTAATGTTATTCCCGGTGAACTGTCGCAGGAAATGATAGATGCGATTGCACGTCGTGCGGTTGAGATGATGTCTGACAAAGTTATTCGGGAAATTGCATGGGAAGTAGTTCCTGATCTGGCTGAGTTGCTAATCAAGCGAAAGCTGGAGGAGTCACAAATCAAGTAGCCGCAGAATAAGTTAGAGCATAAGAGCAGGCGATCGATTCGGTCGCCTGCTTTTTTTAGCTTCGGGTCGAACAGAAGTACCAATCCCAAACATACGAGAATTCTTCAGTCGGAGCGCGTTCGTCCTCGGCCGCCACCGCCGATCAGAGGCCCCTCACCAGATCTCGCGTACGCTCTTCAGTCGGAGCGCGTCCGTCCTCGGCCGCCCCCGTCCCACAGAACCACCTCCGCAGAACTTGATACTGGACTTATCCGGATCACGTCGTTAATCTCCTCGTCGATCTACTACCTCACTCTGAAAGTTGAACTCCTCACATGCCTCTGAAGGACGTACTACACCAAAGACTCAAGGGTTCCGGTTCGAATACGCGCGGCTATCTTGCTCACTTCGACGATGCAGCAATTCCTCGATTCATTACACTCAAACTGGCCAATGCTATCTCGTTAAAGGTTATCGATCGATGAAAGATTATTTTGACCGCTTTATCCGCAATGAAGAGCATTACTGGAATACGGTGCGATATATAGAAAACAATCCGGTACAGGCTCAGCTTTGTAAGGAGCCTGGCGATTGGCCGTTTAGTAGCGCATGGTTTCGTAAGCACTGGTGGAAGAAAAAATAGATGGTTCTGCTGGACGGGGGCGGCCGAGGACGGACGCGCTCCGACTGAAGAGCTTTCGTGTGTTGGGGGTGGTGGTTCTGATCGACGGGGGCGGCCGAGGACGGACGCGCTAGGACTGAAGAGCTTTCGTGTGTTAGCGGATTGGGGCTTCTGATCGACGGGTCGTAAGGACGACGAACGCGCTCCGACTGAAGAGGGTTCGTGTGTTAGGAGATTGGGACTTCTGTTCGACACGGCCCCCTGTTTTCAGTTGTTCTTTAGGCCGACGCTGACGCACCTTTTGAGGTTTTTGCTTTCACTGACGTAGACTCTACTCTTCATTTTCACGGGCTGACAAAAAACAAAGGACCAAGTACAAAGAACGAAGGTCAACTGATTACCGACGTCTGACAACTGACGAGATGGACATCCCTAAACAATACGATCCCAAACAAGCGGAACTGCATCACTACCAACGCTGGGAAAGCTCCGGCTATTTCGCTCCGGAAATCAACAAAGACCCGAACGCTCCGGTCTTCACTATCGTGATCCCTCCTCCGAACGTCACCGGTTCGCTCCATATGGGACACGCACTGCAGCACACCATCATGGATGTGATGACTCGCCACAAACGGATGAGTGGTTATCGAACTCTTTGGTTGCCCGGAATGGATCACGCTGGTATTTCGACGCAGTTGATGGTCAACCGGGAATTGAAGAAAGAAGGAAAGACCCGGCACGATCTCGGTCGAGAAAAGTTTGTCGAGCGCGTTTGGAAATGGAAGGCTGATTCGGGTGGTCAGATTACCGTTCAGATGCGACGCGAAGGTGCATCGGTAGACTGGTCGCGCGAGCAGTTTACGATGTCTGAGGATCTGTCGCGAGTAGTGCGAGAAGTGTTCGTGCGGCTTTATGAAGACGGGATGATCTATCGAGGCAATCGCATCGTTAACTGGTGCCCGCAAGATCAGACCGTGTTGTCCGACCTGGAGGTTGATAAGTCGTCGCAGGCAGGCAAACTTTTCTACCTCCAGTATCCAGTGAAGGGAAGCCATCGACGAATAACGGTCGCGACGACCAGACCTGAAACAATGTTAGGTGACACGGCTGTCGCCGTGAATCCGAACGACGAACGCTTCCGCGATTTAGTTGGCGCTGTCGTTGAGTTGCCTTTGACCAATCGCGAGATACCCGTCATTGCCGACGAATATGTCGACATGGAATTCGGTACTGGCGCGGTGAAGATTACCCCGGCACACGATCCAAATGACTATGAAATGGGTCTGCGTCACAAACTCCCCGAAGTTGTCGTTATCGATCAGTTTGCCAGGATGACGAAAGATGCTGGTGATCGATTCACCGGATTGGATCGATACAAAGCGCGAGAAAAGGTCGTCGAGGAGTTTGAGCAGCTCGGCCTTCTCGAAAAGGTTGTTGACTATGAATTTGCCATCTCGCGATGCGAACGCTGCAAGACGGTTATTGAGCCGTTGATTTCAATGCAGTGGTTTATGCGTATGGATCAACTACGCGATCTCGCGCTCGAACTGATGTCTGAAAAACACAAACCTGCCTTTGTACCCGAGGTTCCTTACGAACGAATCTATACAAACTGGCTTGAAAACCTGCGCGACTGGACCATCTCGCGTCAACTCTGGTGGGGCCATCAAATCCCTGCGTGGTACACCAAAAACGGCGAGGTAGTTGTTGCCAGGTCAGAAGCAGAAGCACAAGCAAAGGCTGCAACGCGTGATCTCATTCAGGATCAGGATGTGCTCGACACCTGGTTCTCTTCCGCGCTTTGGCCGTTCTCGACTTTAGGTTGGCCGAACGTAACGGAAGATTTGAAGACGTTCTACCCATCGAG
The DNA here is from genome assembly GCA_036522415.1 of Pyrinomonadaceae bacterium. Lineage (GTDB taxonomy): Bacteria > Acidobacteriota > Blastocatellia > Pyrinomonadales > Pyrinomonadaceae > PSRF01. Next base: position 24,668 of record DATDFV010000254.1, read on the forward strand.
TGTTCTGGTAACGGCACGCGACATCATCTTCCTCTGGGTTTCACGAATGGTAATGATGGGCGCGAAGTTTATGGGTCGCGAGCCCTTCGATGACGTTTTTATTACAGGCACGATTCTCGACAGCCAGGGCCAGAGAATGTCGAAGACGAAGATGAACGGCGTCGATCCGGTAGAGGTCTTCGACAAGTATGGAGTCGATGCGACACGTCTTACTTTGGCGCAGGTTGGCACGACGGATATTCGCTGGAATGAGAAGCAGGTGGAGTCGTATCGAAACTTCGCCAATAAGATTTGGAACGCCGCACGCTTTTGTTTGCTCAATTCAGAAGGCGCCTCAGTGGATGCAGGCCTGCTCGTCCTGGGACCGCAGGCGTCCTCGCCTGCCCCCGTTACAACTCAGGCTCAGATTGGCAACACAGCAGGCGAGGACGCCTGCGGTCCCGGGACTAATGGTCACAGCATTCACGATCGCTGGATAATTTCGCGGCTTAATAAAACAGCTGTCAGCGTAAATCAGGCGCTCGCTGGGTACCAATTCCATGAAGCAGTACAAACGTTATATCACTTCTTTTGGGACGACTTCTGCGATTGGTATATCGAGCTCACCAAAAACGATGTGACTGCGGAGCAAGCTACCGAGCAACGGAACAATGCCCGCTCAAGAGTGATAACGGTCCTTGAGCAAGCATTGCGGCTCTTGCATCCGTTTATGCCATACATCACCGAAGAATTGTGGCAACGCTTGCCCGGCGTAGGTAAGCAATCGTTGCATCCCGCATATACTGATGCAGAGCCGACGATCATGCTTGCTGCTTACCCAGCTGGGGACCCATCATTAATTGATGATGAAGCGGAGTGGGAGATGCAGGCAACGATCGATTTTATTTCGCGCGTGCGAAACATACGCTCTGAAATGAACATAAAGCCTGGTGAACGCGTCCGCGTCCTGGTTGGCGCACCAGACGAACGACTGCGCAGTGTCTACAATTCAGCAGTCACCCAAATTTCAAGACTGGTGCGCGCTTCAGAGATTTCAATCAGCGATCGTCTCGAAGCACCGCGAGCATCAGCGAGGGCTGTACTCCTTGGTGGTGCGGAACTGGCTGTTCCGCTTGAGGGTCTCATCGATTTCGATCAGGAACGACAGCGACTTAGTCGTGAAGAGGAGAAGCTGCAGTCGGAGGCCACGAAACTCGAAGCTCAATTGCAGAACCCAAATTTTGTCGAGCGCGCTCCGGCTGAGCGGGTCGCTGAAGTTCGTAATCGAATCGCTGACATCGCACAACGAACGTCCCAACTGCAACAAACAATCGAGAACCTGCAATGAACTGGTTCGATGAAGGCGCGCTCTACTCTCAGATCGGTGTCTTCCTGCGCGAAGACATGGGTCGTGGGGACATTACCACCCAATCGATCATCACGAGGAACACGCGGGCGCGTGGTCGTTTCGTAGCTAATGAAACGATGATTGTTGCCGGTTTAGAAGCAGTCGAAGAAGTGTTTTTGTCATTGGATTCGCAGCAACAATTGGAAGCGTTTGTGTCTGACGGTCAGGAAGTAGAAGCAGGCAAAGTCATCGCGCGGACAGTAGGCTTTGCAGATGTTTTGATAACTGGCGAGCAGGTCGCGCTGAATCTTCTGCAACGACTCTCTGGCATAGCGACTATAACTTGTGAATTTGTGAAAGCAGTCGAGGGCACGGCTGCGCGAATCATGGACAGTCGCACAACCACGCCTGGCTTACGTCTGCTGGAGAAATATGCAGTTGAACTTGGTGGGGGACGAAACAGCAGGTTTGGGCTTGATGATGGGGTAGTCATCACGCCTAACCACATTGCGATCATCGGGGATTTGGAACGTGCTGTTCGAGAAGCAAAGGAGAAACTAGGTCACCTTCACAAAGTGAGCATTTACGTCAACTCAGAGAACGAGGTGAAGGCGGCGATTGGTGCAGGAGCCGACGTGTTAATCACGGATGGACTGAACGCAAGTGAAGTTAGCAAACTCGTGAAGCTTGCAAAGGATCTCTCGTCGGCTGTAGCGATTGAATGTGTTGCAGCGTTTTTAGTCGATGGGGTTCGAGATTATGCGGAGGCTGGTGTGGACTTGATTCGCGTTGATGCACTAACGCAGTCAGCCCCTCCAAAGAACATCACGTTCAATATCCAACCGTATTGAGTTGTATTAATAGCCCTCAGTTAATCTAAGACCTATTGAACTTCGACTGGCCACTGTCCTGTCAATGCCTCTCTCAGATCGCCATAAACGAGCCAGGCGCGCACTCGAACGGCAACTCGAATACCAGCGGCGAAAGGCCAAATCTGTTGTTGGTCGTGAACCGGAATTCGTTGCAGCTATGCAGCGCTCGTCAAAACGTGTGCGCGATCTTCTCGAGTCATTCAAACCAATCGATAGTCAAGCGCGTGTTATTGAAGTTGGCAGCGGGGCGCACGGATTGATCTTCTATTTTGATGCGCACCATGGTGTTGGTATCGATCCTTTGGCCGTTGACTATGCGAGGCTGTTTCCTGCATGGCAACGACGTGTCTCAACTGTAGCTTCGTTTGGTGAAAGACTTCCGTTTGCCAATGACGCCTTTGATATCGTCCTCTGCGACAACGTCGTCGATCACGCGGAGTCGCCTTCTGGGATCGTTGAAGAACTTGTGCGAGTCCTGGCGCCTGACGGACTTTTGTATTTCACCGTAAACGTGCATCACCCGATCTACTCGGTAGCTGCTACCGCGCATGCAGGTTGGACTTCGGTGGGTGTGCCGTTTGAGGTCGGACCGTTTGCCGATCACACCGCTCATCTAACCCCCAGCGGCGCAAAACGGCTGCTTGCGGGATTGCCAATAAACGTTTTAAGTGAACGGACGGGAATCGATCAGGCCAAAGCCCGTGCTCGTACGCTGCCCGCTCGTCACTTTGGCGACCGGCTGAAGCGGGTGTTTTACAAGAACGCGCTGTTTGAGATTGTTGCTCAAAAGATTTAGGCGGAATAGGTTCAATAGGTCGAAGAGGTACTATTTCGGTACTTTTGGAACCAGCAAACCCCGGCGTTCGTGCAAGGGAGCATCTCCCTGAGGCTTGAAGGCATCTCGAACCAGGGTTATCTTAAAAGAGTTTTGAAAAGGAGTTTGGTGATGACCTCTCGGTTTCATAGTTATCTGAAATTAGCAATCGCAGGCTTACTAATGCTTAGCCTGTTAGTTGTTGGCGTCGAAGCTCAGAAGAAAAAGAAAAGGTCGCGCAGAACTCGAAAGCCCGCGGCCGCCAAACCGGTCATCACTAATCCCGACATTGCCCCACCGACCACGACTGATGCCAATGGAGACGTAAAAATCATCAGCACTGCCGATCAAACCGAAGCCGAAGCAGCGTCCGAAACCGCGCAACCCAAGAAGCCGAAATCCTCTTCGTCTCCTGAGGATATGCAGCAAACGATCACCACACTCTCCAATCAGGTCAATAAACTCAATAACAAGCTTTCGGAAATGCAGGAGATCGATCGCTACCAACTCGACATGGAGCGACTGACGCGTGCCGAACAGAGGGCCGAACAGGTTCGTTCACAGCTAATTGATACTCAGAGCAAGATTGCTGACCTGGAGGCGAAACTGGATCAAGTCGAGTATTACCTGAAGCCGGAGAACATTGAACGCTCTATTCAGGGCATGGGCACAGTCCATCCTGAAGACGCACGTGAATCGCGCAGGAAGCAGTTGGAGAACGAGCGAAGTCGTCTGCAGGCACAACTGAAGCTTCTTGACACAAGCAAAACTCGATTGGAAATGTCAGTTGCTACTGCCGATGCGGAAGTAGACAGCTTGCGCGCGAAATTGAACGCACGTCGTGACCAAATGGATGCGGAGCCGGCACCTTCACCATCACCGAAGAAGCCGGACAATTGATCGTAGATCTCATCGAACAGAAGCCACATCCCCTAACACACGAACGCTCTTCTGTCGGAGCGCGGCCATCCTGTGCCGCCCCCGTCGAACAGACCCACTCATTTTTACCGAGCTGGAACCTGCCTTAACTCACCGCGTTCAATGCAACCGCACTTGGGGACCTATTAGTGGGTCCTGTTCGACGGGGGGCGGCCGAGGACGGCCGCGCTCCGACAGAAGAGCGTTCGTGTGTTAGGGAAGGTGGCTTCTGCTCGACGGGCGCGATCTGACTCGTGATTGTAGAAGGGGCTGAATGATCCCTGCACTCCTTCCCCACAATTCATAAATTAGAACAAACCTATGTCTCGTTGGATATCCATGCCACGCGGCCCCGTCATTCGGGATTTTCTCTAAAAATTCGTTGACTTTTCCCCCACTTAAGGGCATTAATCACCGCAGTCACACAGGGTGGATCGTTCGGTCCACATCGCTCCAAACAATCAGCGTCCTCGTTCCCCTGCCGACATGAGGCTACGTGGACGCTCCTTCTATCCCGAGGAGGTCCAGATGAAGTCCCAATTCAAGTACCGCCGAATTTTCACCATTTGCAGAATTGTGTGCGTGTTAAGTCTCTGTGTGTTTGCCGGCGCAGCTACAACCTTCGCACAAGTAACAGCCAGCGCGGCGGTCGCCGGAGTCGTGCGTGATAAGAACCAGGCTGTGATGCCTAACGTCGCGGTAACCATTACAAACAAAAACACCGGGCTCAGCCGCAGCACTACAACTAATGAGAACGGCGAATACAAGTTCGACTTAATTCCAGCGGGCCGCTATGACATTAAAGTCAGCGCCTCAGGATTTGGTGACAGGGCTGTAGAGAACTTCGAAGTGCTTGTCGGTAAAACAAACGGTCTCGACTTCACTATGGAACCAGGCGTGCAAACCGCCAACGTGACAGTTACCGCAGGCGAAGTCGAATTAGTTAGCAAAGAGAAAACCGATATCGGTTTGAATATCACACCACGTGATGTTCAGGACCTCCCTTTGAATGGCCGCGACCTAGGGAACCTTGCGTATCTCGCGCCAGGCGCAAAGCCGGTTGATTCTTACGATCCAACGAAACGTCGCATTTCAGTGTTTGGAATCAATGGTTCGAGCGGACGTAACGTCAACGTAACTGTCAACGGCATTGACAACAAAGACAACACCGTTGGTGGGCCGGTGATGCAGTTCCCTCTCGAAGCCATTCAGGAATTCGTGATTAGCACAGCTCGCTTTTCTGCTGTCAATGGACGGAGCGAAGGTGCAGCTATCAACGTTGTAACGAAATCGGGTGGTAGTGACTATCATGGTTCAGTCTTCTATTTCCTGCGTGATAAAAAGCTAAACGCGAGCGAGGTTTCACCCTCCAACACCTCCCTAAAGTCAAAACCACCCTTTAACCGAAAACAATGGGGTGGTTCAATGAGTGGTCCTCTAAACTTACCCAGATTCGGCGAAGGTGGACCAACGCATTACCACACTGACAACACATTCTTCTTTTTTGCGCTTGAGCACCAGAAAGAAGCCACTTCGATACCGGTTGCTTCCGATGCTTTTGCTGAACTGCAGTTGGTACAGTCGCTAGGTGCACAACCATCACCAGTCTTGCCTACACCTTATAAGGATTGGCGCGTCAATGCACGTATCGACCATACCTTTAACTCCAAGCACAACATCTTCTTTGCGTACAACGACCAAACCAACCTGGGATTGAACGATCAGGCAACTTCTCGTGTGGATCTAACGCAAGGTAACTTCACACATAATCGACTGATCCTCGCAAACACGGTACTGAACTCAGTCCTGACCACGAACACGGTCAATGCATTCACCTTCGGTTATTCATATTGGAACAATCTGATCGACAGTGAGAAGAAGACTACAACCTTCACTTTCCCAAGCGGTATTGGGTTTGGTACTAACGTCAATGTTCCTCAGCAGTCGTATCAGATCAAGTACCAGTTCAAGGACGACCTTTCAATTAGCCGGGGGAACCATACGTTTAGAACCGGGGTCGATTACTTGTGGGAACCGAAACTCGGTGGCTTCTTTGAGTTTAATCCTACTCTGGAAATCGACTTTGTTTCTTTGCCTAGCGCCCTCGTTAAGTTACCCCAGGGCTTTTCAACTCCCGGGCAGGTCGGAGGAATGACAGCTACTGCTGGCAATCCGTACTTCGATTTGCCAGGTGGCGCCAAGATGCTTGGATTTTATTTTCAGGACGATTGGAAAGCGCGACGGAATCTCACCTTGAATCTAGGCCTTCGATGGGACAAGGATTTCAACCTGATTGGGACTAAGGCGCAAGAAAAGAGCCGAACCTATCTTGCTCTCAAGGCGATTAACCATCCGGCAGCTGCTTCTTTACCACAAGACGACAGTAAAGATTTCAGCCCGCGCGTTGGTTTTGCCTGGGATCTGAAATCAAATGGTAGACACGTAATTCGCGGCGGGTATGGTTTGTATTATGGTCAAACCTTCCTGAACATTCCCTTGTTCATGATTCAACAGATCAATCCGACTATATTCGTGAGCGTCTTTAGTATCGCTAGTGGAGACCTGGTCCCAGGCACCAATATCCCACTCTCGAACTGGCGTTTCGGAATTGATCCACTGCCTGTAATTCCGCCGCCTCCTACTCAGCTACCGAACAACTCAACCGGACGCATAATGGACCCCGACTATCAGAACCCTTTCACTCAACAATGGAACGCCGGTTATGCATGGCAATTGAATTCTTACTCGGTGCTCGAGTTTGATTACACGCACATCCTCGGACTCCATGAGTCGAAGACGGTAAACATCAATCCCACCAGGGCGATTTTTCTTGACGGCGCGGGTCAAGAGATTACATCTCGTCCCTTGACAGCGGCGTTGACTGCAGCTCATCAACCAATACTCGGTAGAGTTGATCTTGAGCAATCGTCTGGACGATCGCGCTATGACGGCTTGAATGTTTCCTACCGCCGGCGTTTGCATAAAGGCCTGACTGTGAACGCAACTTACACACTTTCGCGCGCGCTTGCCTATAACGGGAATTCAGCTGCGTTTAGGAATCGCGCCTGGGATGTGTTCAATATGTTCGCTGATTACGAGCTTGGACCAACGCCAAATGATTCGCGTCACCGGTTCTCAATGGGAAGCGTCATCAACTTGCCGGGCGGGTTCCAGGTTGCACCGATTATGCAGATCGAGTCAGCGCGTCCGTACACGGCTGGTTATGGTGGTGCTGTTGACTCACTGGGTGTTGGTGGAGGACGTGGAACTTCTCACGTGATTGTGTTCAAGGACAAACCAAACGATCTGACGGCCACCTTGAATGCGTTTTGTGTGACTGACAATAACCCCGTGCCGAATACCAAGCACTGCGATCCAGGCTACAGCAATGCCGTCCGAGTGCAGTACCGCAATTGTTTGCGCGCCGGTCAATGCACGTTTGCACCTTTCGATAACGTCCGGGGTCAACCGTTTTTCCAATTGGATGCCCGCGTGACGAAGAACTTCAAGATCAGGGAGCGTGCAAATCTGCAGGCAATCTTCCAGGTATTCGATCTAACAAATCGAGCTAACTTCGGAAATAACTTCGTTACAGACGTTCGGCTGCCGACCTTCGCGACACCAAGTAACTTCATTACTCCAAGTGGGGTCACAGTGCCGCACAGCTTGTCGGCTGAGGTTGGAGTCAGATTTAGTTTCTAGAAGTAAAGACGGTTTACAAAAGAAAATAGGGCGGTCGATGAATTCGGCCGCCCTTTTTTGGTGCGCCCGGCAGGGCGCTCTTACTAAGGAGTGAAAGTCTCCTACGAGCCCGACAGGGGGAATCGTTAGCCGGACGGCAAGGGTGTCCATCGTGAGGTGGAATCTGAAGGAAGCCGCAGGCAAAGCGCTGGCTCGACGAACAGAAATCGCATATGAGGCAGTCAAGCTGGATGAGAAGGCCAATATCTTCAAAGT
>DATDFV010000255.1:0-71512 GCA_036522415.1 Pyrinomonadaceae bacterium
GACTCTCTCTAAAACATACCTGGCAAGATTTTCAGCGGAGGGTTGGAGCTCATCAAAGGGAGGCAGCTCGTTGATGTTGCGGTGATCCAGATAAAGCACAACCTCATCAGCAGCGGCTTTCAATTCCACAAAATCGACCAGCAGCCCGATGTTATCGAGCTCGCGACCGCGCGCGTAGATTTCGATTTTGTAATTGTGTCCGTGCAGATTCTCACACTTACCCTTATAGCCACGCAGTTGGTGCGCGCTTGAGAAGTTGCGTTCAATCATTACTTCGAATTGACCCGGCATGCGGAGAGATTAAATCAAAAGTACGACAGGCTGTCAGCCTGTCGGTGTGCCCGACAAAGGCCTCGTCGGAAACGAGGGCAACGAACCGAACCACGACAGGCTAACAGCCTGTCGTACGTCGCCAGTTCCACTTCCAGTCTCGCCAATCCTTAACAAGCCCAGCCTTGACTGGATTATTCAAAACGTAATTAATGATTCGTGCAAGCTCAGTATCGTCTCTTACAAAGTGATCGTAGCTCTCAGCTTCCCAAAACTCTCCTTTCCTCCCCAGAAGTCTGTTTGCCTCATGCGCTGTGTACCCTTTAAGCGACTTCATGATCACTCCCAAAGTTGGGTCAGCGCTTTCATACATCAGTGGATGCGATCCTGCAACGACGCGTAGTGATCGACCGTTGAGGAACGGCTTGAATACGCTATGTACGTGATTCGACATTATGCTGTACGAGTCGAGTCTAAAAACGTTGCCATCGCGATAGTGCAAACTCTCCTGAATGAGATCAGCGACCCGCGCGTCCTTCATCCAGACAGGACCACTCTCTTCTTTGTGCAGGGCCTCTTCAAACTTCACAAACCAACGGCGATGAAAGTCGAGCAGTCTCGCTCGTTGTTGTTGATCTATTTCGAGTGATGTGTCGTCCGCACTTTTGCGTACACGTCCTGTTTCAGCTTCAAGCCAACGCTTTTCTTGTTTCCATTGCTCCAAAACGCTTTTGGGAACGGATCCCGCGAGGCGGAATGTTACGAAAAAAGTTGCATTCGGTGGTTGAATATGCGGCAGCTTACGCCGATAGAACTGCTTACATGGGTGAGGCATCACTGTGTACGACAGGCTGTTAGCCTGTCGTTGCGTCTTGCACGAGCTCCATTCAACAACGTTACCTAACCAAACCACGACAGGCTAACAGCCTGTCGTACGATCAAAAATATCTGTCAGATCCTCTACCCGAGACGTCACACGGCAAGGCGGCAAACTTCGAAGAAATGTTTGACCATAGGGCTTCGTGCGCAAACGCGGATCCAGCACCGCAAGTACCCCACGATCCGTTGTGCTGCGTATCAGTCGGCCCAACCCTTGTTTCAACGAAATGATTGCTTGAGGCACGCTGTACTCGTAAAAACTGGAGCCTCCGAGATCCTCGATATATCGCTGTCGAGCGGCGACCACGGGATCGGTTGGCACGGCGAAAGGTAACTTGTCGATGATCACGCAGGACAATTGATCACCGCGAACATCTACGCCTTGCCAGAAACTCGAGGTCGCAAACAAAACTGCGTGTTTGGTCTCGCGAAAGCGCTTGAGCAGTTGCCCTTTCGACGCACTGCCCTGCACAAGACACGGATAGTCGATTTCAGCCCATACGTTCTCGAAGAGTGACTGCATACCGGCATAACTGGTTGAGAGAACAAACGCACGTCCCTCCGTGGCATTTAGTATTCTGACAACCTCAGCAGCTGCTGCTTCTGCCCACTCTCTAGCACGGGGATCGGGCATCTTCGCGGGCAGATACAGGATTGCCTGGCTTGGATAGTCAAAGATCGACTCCGCGATCAAATCGTCAGCCGTATCGAGGCCGAGCCGGTCACGAATAAAGGCAAAGTTCCCTGCGCTGGAGAGTGTCGCTGAGGTCAGAACAACTGTCGGCACTTCATCAAATAATTTGTCTTGCAGCAGCCCGGCAACGTCGATTGGAGAAGCGCGCAGAAAGATGCCTCTGTTGCGACGTTCAATCCAATAGACAAATTTCTTGTCACTGCCAGTGACGATGAATTCGAGTTCAAATCTCAGTTGACGAAGACGTCGAACCAGATTCTCAATATCTGCTGGTTTGTCCTGAATGGCATCGAGCGTCGTTTCTACGCGAGTGATTGCCCCAGCCAGTGCCATATAAAGGTCACCAAGCGGAGTCGCTTCGTAATCACCATCACGATTTCGTTTTGCGAAAGTGCCGGGGACGATTGGGAAGCGTCCCTCTTCACCTCGACCATCGCGGAACCCCATCCAGAAGTTGTCCGCGAAGCCGGCCAGCCGAGCGGTCGATTTCGTAACCTCGCGATCAACTTCGGCGTCGTCGATTTTCAACATGCCAATATCGCGAACAAGATCGTCTACTTGATAGTTTGACACCTGCGAGCCGAAGTATTCGGAAGCAACGTCTTCAATGAGATGTGCTTCATCGAGAATGACTGCGGTGTACTCAGGCAATACCGATCCGTAGTTGCCGTTGCGCAAGGCCAGATCAGCAAAAAAGAGATGATGATTCACGACAACGATGTCGGCTTCGCGAGCGCGGTCACGCATACGTGTGATGAAGCAGGGATCGAAATCCGGACACTTTTGGCCGAGACAGGTGTCTGAACGAGCGTCGATGTGACGCCAAAACGACAGTGACTCCGGAAGAGTAGCTAATTCCGCGCGGTCGCCGATCTGCGTCTGTTTCGCCCAAAGCGAGACCTCTTCGAAATAGTCAACTTCTTCAAGCCCCTCGAGAACGGGTGAATCCTCAGCGCGCGCCAAACGGTGCAGGCAAAGATAGTTGCTGCGACCTTTCATGTACGTCGCATTGAAACGCTTGGGTAGTACGCTTTGAAGAAAGGGAATATCTTTCTCCATCAACTGCTCCTGAAGGTTCTTTGTTCCCGTTGAGATGATGACTCGACCGTTTCCAGCAAGTGCAGAGGAGACGGCCGGAACCAGATAGGCGAGCGTTTTTCCTGTGCCTGTCCCTGCTTCGACGATCAAGTGGCGCTTCTCTTCAAACGCGCGCATGACAGCACGCGCCATGTCGATCTGGCCGGGACGGTATTCATATTCGGGATGCGCCTGGGCGATGAGGCCCTCAGGACCGAAGATTTCCTGCATGACAAAACTATCAAATTGGTTCTGATCGGAGCTCGTCGCGTAGCGACGACTGAATCAATGTTTCCGAAAATCGTGATTAATGCTCCGGCGTCGCGTAGCGACGCAAGAGACGGATACTTACTGCGCGTGGTCAATACATCCGCATATTAACCCCAAAGATAGCGTTCATCATATTCAATATCATTCAGCCGCAGAAGCTCCAAATACTCCGCCTGAAATGTTCTGGCGCGATGAAGCTCGCGTTGGTCTTTAATGTAGCGCACAACATCAGGTACTTTTGATTTGCTGACAGTAAATGCCGCATAACCATCCAGCCAACTGAACCTGTGAAGCCAGGGAAACTCTTCATGAATCCAGAGCGACGATTCGCCTTTCAGCCACTTGGCAAGTTCAAAGGGCGCAACCGTCGGGGACGCCATTACGAGACCATGGATGTGATCCTCCACGCCGCCAATTTGAATAGGATTCATTTTGTGTTCTCGCGCAATTTCACCAATCGCTGCCCACACTCTTTGCTCAATTTCGAGTGTCAGCCACGGAAAGCGAAATTTAGTCGAGAAGACGATGTGGTAATAGAGTGAGGTATAGGTGTTTGCCATTGTGAGGTCCTTTCATTTGTGAGGTTAAAAACCAATCGCACACGTCGCTACGCGACGCAATACGATCACCAAGCCACTTTCCGAACAAATTCAAACGTCGCTACGCGACTATTTCGCGGACTCAATGATTATCCGCAGCGCTCTTTTTTCTGAGCTTGAGCGCCAGAGCAACTGTGGCGTTCTCCTCATCGGTTTTATACGTAAAGTCCTTATCGATATCGATAGGCTCAAACAAGCCGGCCCTGTTCATCCGAGCCACACTCTCTTCGAGAAGTCGCCGGTTAAAAACATCTCCCACATTCAAAACAAAAAATTCAGCCAGCTGCTTCTGCGATAGATCCTCTCCTTCAAAGGTCAGCGATCTCAGAGTGAATTGCTTGCCCTCATCGATCTGGACTTGTAGATCAACGATCCCTTCTTCAGGATTGCGAGGATTGTTCTTGAAGAGCGGAACAGCTTCAGCTGTGTATTGGATGAAACCTTTCTCGCCGTAGAGTCGCTTCACGTCTTCAAATAGCCAGTCTCCGATTTTTTCTCCGTTAACTACGTCGCCCTTTGTCATCGGCAAGAGTGATCGAACTTCTGCTGAACTCATCGCCTCAACGCCATCAACCTTGACATTGCCCAGTCGGTACAACTGACCCTCAGTTATCGGAACAGCGACCATCAGGCCGCCGGCCACGACACTAATTCGTGGTTCGCTGAAGTGAGCCTGCAGGTATCCCTGGCTCCTCATATGATTGTCTAAAAGACGGAGAGAGTAATCCAGAATCTCTCGATTGTACCCACTCCTGGTTTCACTCGAGAAGCGGTTCAGGTTTTCGCGAAGGTGCGCAGCCAGATCGTCCGAAGTGAAATGCTTGTTACCAACAAATGTCAGTGAAGTGATCGCATATTGCATCCCTTCATCGACTACAAACCGAACTCCATTCGAGTCACCAATACGCAAACCAATCACACTCGCGTCCATGTATCCTTTGTCAGCCAACAAACCTTTCAACGCCTTTGCTGCCTCGTTAACGTTCTTTTCGGACGGAATTGCGTCCTCCCGCATCAATTGAAGTCGTTGCTCGCGAAAAGACTTCAGCACGTCCGAGGTATCGAGCGCATTTAACCCCTGAAACTCCACGCCAACTCGACTTTGATTATCCAGCGGACACGGCCGTGAAATGTTTCCGGGAGAACTTATCGTAGGTGATTTTGCGCAGGGTGTTATCTCTGTTGATTGAGCGTTTGAGACGATTGGGAATAGAGTTGAGGACAGGAGAGCTAGTGTTAGGATCTGCAACGAACGAATCATATCTAAACCTCCTTAGTGCTGCTGTATCGTTCAAGGGCTGGTGTGGTCACGGAGCAGGCGAGGACGCCTGCGGTCCCAGCATTGAGCCGTTGCTTCAAATCATGGGGTAGGAATTACTAATTTGAGGTTCTTATAGTCTCCTGTCTCCGCAATCTGAATCGGGTCACTGTGGATTTGCTTGTCTCTTCCGTCGTTGAGATAAGCATTAATCGTAATCCTTATTCCCTCATAAACCTTAAGACGGAAGTGACCCGGCGAGACTATTGGAACCGCGTATATGATTGGATCACTGCCCATGTAGGATGCCTTCGCCTCGATTAATAATTTTCCATCAGTTGAAATGATTGTCCCTTCGACAACCCGTTCTTTAGGTAACTCAGGCATGGTGAGGTTGTAATCCTCAAGATGCTGCCCCTCGTCAATCGCGATGATTGTCGCCCGGTTTACATCAGAAACTCCCGGGTAATACATTTCAGGAAATGGGCGCGATTGGCTGGTCGCTCCATCGAACCGAATCTGTAGCACGTACTTGCCTGGTGGAACTAATTTGAACTGATACTTTCCGTCCTTGTCACTATGCTGAGCGTCCCAGTATCCCTGATACTTCCGTTTACCGGCTCCGATCAGAAACAGTTCGGCATTTTGGGTTGGCGTCTGGGAAATGTTGGTGACACGCCCACCCAAAAACCCATCCGGCTCGACAGTAATATAAACTGCCGCACAACCTTTCTCCTCGATTGTGACCGTCTGTTCCTTTTGTCGTGAACTCAAGCCGCTGGGTGGAACGACTGAAACCTTGTAACTACCGGCAGAGAGGCCGCCAAGTGAGAAGCGACCTTCGTTGTTAGTAACCACGGTAGATTGCTTACCGTCACTTTCGATGTTGACTCGAACGTTTGAGAGTGGCGTATCGCTCGGATTGCCGTCGTCCTGTCTGTCATAACGATGTACTTCGCCGCTTATGGCCGATCCGGATGGCGTTTGCGGAAGGTTGCGAAGATATGAGAGGTCTTCGGACGCTTCGGCTAGAGGACGTGTACGACTACAGATACTCGTAACCAAGCGGTTATCGTCCTTTTCCATGTAAGCGTACACCAGGTATTGTTCACCCAAGTGAAACTCGAATCCACAGTCTCCTCCACCCCAACCGGTATAAACTTCGACATCGGTCGAAGTAAGACCGCGGAATGATTCGGATACCGCCAATCTTACTGCTCGGGAATGAAAGTCGTTGTCCCGCACTCTTTTTTCTTCGCGGCTCGCAACTACCGTAGCGATGAAGACGGCGTCTGCTTGCCATGCCGCCTGGCACGGAGGGCCCGACCCTGCGCATTGACAAGCGTAGAGAGAAGGCCATCCCCCGCCAAGAACGATAAAAGTGAGAGCTGAGATAAACCTATTGATCATTTCTCATTTTCACTTCTGATTTTTAAGATTTGAGACAAATAGGTCCTATGGGTCGAATAGGTCCTATCTCATTCGGAAGATTTGGTCTTAATCCGCACCAACTGTTCCATGCTCCTCGAATCGTTTCAATCGATTCGGATATAACGGAAAGCGAGCGGTCAAATCAGCAACTCCGCGAATCACTTTGTTTCGAACTTCATCCGACTGCGGTGCATGAATAACTTCCGCGATCAACCTGCCAATCTCTCGCATCTCAGGTTCCTGCATTCCCCGCGTCGTGACTGCGGGTGTGCCGATTCGTAAACCAGACGCAACGAATGGTTTGTTTTGATCAAACGGAATCGTGTTCTTGTTGACCGTGATCAGCGCAGCTTCAAGTGCTTTCTCGGCGTCTTTTCCTGTGATGCCTTTGCCGTCCATCCAAACATCAACGAGCATCAAGTGATTGTCAGTCCCGCCTGAAACCAACCGAAGTCCCTGCTCCTGCAACTCAGCGGCAAGTGCTTTCGCGTTTTTGAGTATCTGCGCCTGATAATCCTTGAACTCGTCGCGCAATGCTTCACCAAATGCGACGGCCTTAGCTGCGATGATGTGAACCAGGGGACCGCCCTGCACGCCCGGGAATAACTTGCGATCAATCTCCTTTGCATGCTCTTCCTTGCAAAGAATCAAACCACCACGCGGACCTCGCAACGTTTTATGTGTTGTTGTCGTTACATAATCAGCATGCGGGACTGGTGATGGATGCAAGCCTGCGGCAATCGGTCCGGCGATGTGTGCAATGTCTGCGAACATTCGTGAGCCGACACTGCGCGCGATCTCTCCAATGCGTTCGAAGTTGATTGTTCGCGGGTAGGCTGAGGCGCCACAAACCAGAAGCTTTGGTCTGTGTGTCTCTGCCAGTTTTTGCAACTCGTCATAGTCGATCTGTTCTGTGTCTCGCGACACA
The DNA here is from genome assembly GCA_036522415.1 of Pyrinomonadaceae bacterium. Taxonomy (GTDB): domain Bacteria; phylum Acidobacteriota; class Blastocatellia; order Pyrinomonadales; family Pyrinomonadaceae; genus PSRF01. Next base: position 7,407 of record DATDFV010000255.1, read on the forward strand.
CCATAATCAGCGACTTTGTAACTGAGGCCTGAAAAGTTCATCGGGTGGCCGTGCGTCAGGTGGCCCCCGTGCGACAGATTCATTCCGAGAATCTGATCGCCGTACTGAATCGCCGCCAGATAAACTGACATATTTGCCTGCGCGCCACTGTGTGGCTGAACGTTGGCGTGCTCTGCTCCAAACAGTTCCTTCGCTCGGTCGATCGCAGTCTGCTCGACGACATCAGTCCACTCACAACCACCGTAATAACGTTTGCCTGGGTAGCCCTCAGCATATTTATTCGTGAAGACGGAGCCAGCGGCTTCAAGAACGGCTTCACTAACAAAATTCTCCGAAGCGATCAGCTCCAGACCGTTTGCCTGGCGAGCGACCTCGTGATCGATCGCATTGGCAATCAAAGGATCAACTTCAGAAAGAGATGCATTGCGAGAATCGGACATTGGTGTTGGCCTCTTGTATCGTACGACAGACTGTTAGGCTGTCGAAGCTTCATGATCTAAGTACTAATGAATAGGTTGACCCGCAACAACGACAGGCTAACAGCCTGTCGTACTCTTTTGTTCCAGCGCTTTTATCTTCGCGACTCGTTTATCGTGACGTCCACCTTCGAATTGCGCATCAAACCACGCTCGCACAATCTTAGGAATGTCTTGTTGCGGGGTGGTGAGTGCTCCGATCGCCAGAACATTGGCATCGTTGTGTTGCCGTGCGAGCCGGGCGGTTTCTTCTGACCATCCAACCGCTGCACGCACGCCGGGAACTTTATTAGCACTGATCGCCATTCCCGTTCCTGAGGCACACACCAACAAGCCCTGCTCGACATCACCATGCGCGACCTGCTCTGCTACTTTTGCCGCATAATCAGGATAGTCCACTGATTGTTCGGAAATAGTTCCGAGGTCGGAAAAGTCGATTCCCAGTTCTTGCAGCAAGGGTTTTAACTTTTCTTTCTCTGAGTAACCTGCGTGGTCGCTTGCTAGAGCGATTTTCATGAGGGCGCCTTCCATTTTTGGAGTTGAAAAGAGAAACGCGATGGTACATCACTAACTTGGAGCCAGCAAAGCACCTTACGTGCTTTGTTCTTTGTGCTTGGTGCTTTGTGCTTTGTTCGATAGGTCTAATAGGTCCTATACAGAGACGGTTTGCCTTCGCCGCCAAAGCTAAGCGAGAATGCAGGACATTTATTTCAAGGTCCGTCTGAATCGAAAACTATGCGCTGGTCACAATACTTCATCCCAACTCTTCGAGAAGATCCTGCTGATGCCGAGATCATCTCACACAGACTGCTGTTACGCGCTGGCGTGATTCGTCAGCTCTCTGCCGGTATCTATTCCTTTCTCCCGCTCGGTCAACGAATCGCAATCAAGATCATGCAGATCCTGCGCGAAGAAATGAACGCCATCGGTGGCCAGGAGTTCTTTCTCCCAGCTCTTCATCCGGCAGAAATATGGCAGGAATCGGGGCGATGGAGTGCTATCGGGGATGAGATGTTTCGGTTCAAAGACCGTAAAGGCACGGATATGTGCCTGGGAATGACTCACGAAGAAGTGTTCACGAGCATCGCCCGAAACGAAGTTCGTTCGTATAAGCAACTGCCGCAATGCTGGTACCAAATCCAGATCAAGTTTCGAGACGAAGCACGACCCAAATCGGGGCTGATGCGGTTGCGCACGTTCATCATGAAGGACGCATATTCTTTCGATATTGATCTGGCAGGTCTCGATAAGTCATTCAACGATCAACGCGATGCCTATAAAAAGATCTTTACGCGTTGTGGCATCGAGTTTCTGATCGTCGAGGCTTCATCCGGCGCGATGGGAGGTTCGGAATCAAACGAGTTCATGGCCCGGACTTCTGCTGGTGAAGACTTGATCGTGCACTGTTCCAATTGTGGTTATTCAGCCAATCTCGAGAAAGCCACATCAAGATTACCCGGGATTGACGATGAAGCTGGACCAGGTGCTCCCGAAGAGTTTCCCACACCGGGCGTCCGCACAATTGAAGACCTGACAACTTTTCCGGGCGGAGCGGAACCGTCGCGACAGATCAAATCGCTTGTGTATGTCGCGACTCGTAACGGTCAGCCTCAGCCGGTGCTTGTTCTTCTGCGCGGCGATCATCAACTACACGAAACAAAGCTTGCTGACAGTTTGCGCGCAACTGCGGTTCGCCCCGCACACCCTGAAGAGATTCGCGAACTGCTCGGCGCAAGCGCGGGTAGTCTCGGTGGAGTGGGCGCAAAGGAGAAAGCGAAAGCGGCTAAGGTCAGTTTGCAAATCGTGGCTGATTCTTCACTGCGGAGCCGGAAGAATATGACGACCGGTGCAAATAAGGACGATCACCATCTGCGCGGCGTCGACATCGGTCGCGACATCGCGGTTGACGAGTGGTTGGAGATACGAACAGTCGAGGCTGGGGAAGGTTGTCCACGCTGCGAAAAAGGAACGCTTGAAATTTTCAAAGGAATGGAGATTGGACACATCTTCAAATTGGGAACCAAGTATTCCGAATCGATGGGTGCAACCGTTCTTACTCAGGATGGCAAATCGGTTCCAATCATCATGGGCAGTTACGGCATCGGTGTTGAGCGAATCATTACCGCCGCTGTTGAACAGCAACACGACGAGGATGGAATCGTCTGGCCCAAATCTCTGGCGCCGTTCGATGTTGTCGTGACAGTTACGAATATGAAACAAGACGACCTGCGCGCTGCAGGCGAGCAACTCTATTCTGAACTTCAGAATGCGGGCTTCGAAGTTTTGCTGGACGACCGAGACGAGCGAGCTGGCGTGAAGTTCAAAGACGCTGATCTAATTGGCATCCCTTATCGAGTGACGATTGGGAAAAAAGCGGTGGACGGAATCGTCGAACTATTCGACCGAAAGGCAAAGACGAGTACGGATGTGAAGACTGCGGATGTTGTAGAAACGATTCGCAAGCTGTTCTAATCTATCCAAAACTATCCACAGATTTCGCCGATTACACAGATTTTTATTTTGGATTAAAGTCCTTCCATCAGCGTTAAAAAATCTGTGTAATCTGTGTAATCTGTGGATGGTTTTTGAGGAAGGCGTCCATGCAAGACAATGTAGATACAATCCTCGAGATCATCGGTCTACTGGTGTTTCTCGGAATCTTGTTGATTCCGTTTCTGGTATTCATCACTTACGTCTTTTTTCAAAACACCAAGCGCAAACGTATCCGAGCGCGGATAGCTACCTCGTACGGCCAATTGATCGGCAACAGTCGAACGGTTCCTGTTCGTTATGCTTCCCAACCTCGCTTTCGATCGTGGTGGAAGGTCTTTCCGTGGGAAGGTGCTGGGGTACTGGTACCTGCAAATGGCGTAGTGACGTTCGTCGGTGAACAACTAAACGGAGCGGCGATCAATCTTCAATTTGCGAGTAACGCGACCCAGGCGACATGGTTGGGAAAATGTCCGTGGCCCAACGGCGCGGTCTCGTGGTTTGCTCTGGAAACTCAGGGACAGAAGCACTACTTCACCTCGGAAACAGGTCCGTTTGTTTTCGGATCGAACAACTCGACCAGAGCTGCGTTCGATGATTGTAGTAGCAGCTTTGCAGCAAACACCTAGGATGCATTCAGTACCACCTTGCGGTAGCGGGTCGGTGCGCAGCTTTGTTTTGACAATTGATCTTGGCTTCGCACCCACCCGCTACCGCGAGGTGGTACTGCCCGCATTCAAGTTCGGGCGTCAATTGCTATACTGAAACAACATGAATCATCGCTCTATCGTTTCAGCAGTCCTGTTTGTTCTCTCGATCACCATCGGAGTCTCACCGTCAAAAGGACAAGATCTTCTTCCTGAACTCGTCCGCCGAATTAAACCTTCAGCCGTCGCAATCGAAACCTTCGACTCTCACGGAGAAAAACTCTCACGAGGGAGTGGGTTTTTTATCGAAAGCGATCGCATCGTCACGAATCGCCACGTTATCGAAGGCGCTTATCGCGCTGAGATTCATTCCTCAACAGGTGCTGTTTATCCGGTCAAAGGCGTGCTGGCCGTCGATGCTGAAGGTGATCTAGCAGTTCTTAAAATTGATACTCCAGTTGCTTATATACGACCGCTTCCATTGGACAGAACATCTCCCCAGGAAGGCGAAAGCGTCGTCGTGATCGGGAATCCGTTGGGATTGGAAGGCAGCGTCACAAACGGCATCGTTTCGGCTGTTCGCGACATTCCAACGTTTGGGCGAATCATTCAGATCACCGCACCGATTTCTTCAGGCTCAAGCGGTAGTCCAGTCGTCAACATGCAGGGACAGGTCATCGGTATTGCCACACTTCAGATCACAGGAGGCCAGAGCGTCAATTTCGCAATTCCTTCAGAGCGCATCTCTCAACTGCAGATGTCCACACCAATGTCGCTGGCCGATTTGGTCGTCGCCAGTGGGAGAAACAAACGCGCAAAAGCCGTACAGTACTTTCGCGATGGTTTGAGCTTCCTCTCAAAAGACGATTGCGAAAAAGCCCTCGCTGCGTTTGAGAAAGCGGTCGAGTCGGACAGTAACTATGCAGAAGCGTGGGCCCAGAGCGGTTTCTGCAATGAAAAGTTGGGCAAGCACGTGGAGGCACTTGAAGCTTCGAAGCGAGCCGTAAACCTCAGACCTTCCGCCGAGTCCTACTTCAACATCGGACTCGCCAATTTCTATCTCAAGCAATACAAAGAAGCGGTCGAAGGTTATCGTCAATCGATCAAACTCGATCCTTATAACTCCGCCGACACTTACTATGCGCTCGGTCTCGCATATCGCGATTGGGGCAAAGCCGACGAGGAAATCCAGGCATATAAACAAGCGATCAAGTTTCGACCCGACTATACCGTTGCTTACGAGCGACTTGGCTCACGTTACTTGAAGTCAAAGAAGTTTGCGGAGGCAGTTGAGATCTTCAAACAGCTTTCAACCCTGAAACCTGGCGATGCAGTATCTCCGAACAACATGGGTGAAGCCTATCTTGAACTTAACAAGCTTAACGAAGCGCAGGAAGCGTTTCGTCAGGCAATTCGCTTGAAGCCTGATTACGGCAAGGCCTACTACAATCTCGGCAAGTGTCTTCTCGCCATGGGCAACCGCGACGCCGCACTCGAGCAATACAATATTCTGCAGAACATTGATCCTGACTGGGCGGAGAAGCTGAATGAGCTGATCAACCCGTGAGAGGAGCAGTGAATTTCAGATTTAAGATGATTTAAGATTTCAGATTTCAGATTGGACCACTCAACCACAGGACCCATTTGACCTATAGGGCCGATTCCGTAGCACGCAATCTTAAATCTGAAATCTTAAATCTGAAATTTCCCATCACCTCAGCGCTTCTCCAACCAACGCCGTCAACGCATTATCCTGCAGCGTCTTGTTCCTCTGAAGCTGCCCATGCAAATCACAACCAAATACCGCGTAGGTTAGAGCCAGACGAACCTCAGTTGCGTGGCCCGATACGTTCAGGATCGTTTCACCCAACAATGATTTCCTTGTCACGCGCCCATCGCCGGGAGCATACATCGCTTCAGTGACCCGCTGCTTTGATAGTTTTGTTCCGGAAGCGTTTCTAAACTCGCGGGGTCGAATCAATGTTAACCAGCGATTCTCTTTTGAGTCGCGAATAATTACCGGCGCATTTAATGTTTCCTCACAATCCCCGCCGATCGCGAGCAACGTGACTGGTTGATTCAAATTGATTCCGGCGTCCAACGACTGATGAAACTGACGTGTTCGCCTCAACGTTACGGCCAGATATTCATCCAAATTTCCATCCTCAACCGGTTGTGAATCGGTCGCTGAGTCCCGATGATTAGAGCTGCGCCGTCGAAAAGAATCGCTGAAGATCGGTGTCCAGGCATACTTCTTCCACACGGCGGGGTCGTAAAGATCCAAAGGCATCACATCCAGATTCTCATCGAGAAACCTGGCCGTACCTGCGTGTGGTAGCAGTTGAAAAACCGACGGCGTGCGCACTGCATCTTCGGCCGTTAGCTTATTCAATAGCGGAACCCGACGCCGCAGACCTTCGGTAATTGAATAGCCATCCACCAGGGTCGCAAATGCATCTGCAGAGCCTTCGTTAGGAACTCCAATCATTACAATTTTGCTAATGTCTCGAGCACCAGACCAGTTGAGTTGTGGCAAAGAGCCATCGGAAGGTAGATCCTGATCTCCATACATTGCCGCATATCTGGCAATCAGGCCTCCCATCGAATGGGCAATCACGTTGAACTTCAAGTTGGGTTGGCGAAGACTTTCTTTCAAGCGTTCGATCCTGCGGATCAGTTCGATCGCATTCGCGACGTTATCCTTTCGCCAATCGTAGGCGAACACATAGAACGTATCCTGACCACCATCACTACCAGGATTGTTCCAATCACCTTCGCGATAACCCGCATAATGTCTTAGTGCCTCCAGCAAATCCCTATAAACGTACACTTCAGGCAAAACGCGAGCGAGTCGAACAGTCTCAATGATTTTTCCAGGTACGAGATCGTCCCGGTTTGCAGCCAGGTTCGGCGATATTGGTAAACCTTCTTCGGACGTCCGAAACGCGGATGGCCAAACCTTTTCGCCTGTTCTTGTATTGATTAATTCAGATCCCAGGATCCCGGGAATCACAATTACCGGAGGCTTTCCAGTACGCATTCTCGCTTCAGTGAAGATGCTTTCGAGGTTAGGAGTGCGATGTGGTGAAATGCATCCGGTAGAAATAACTGCAAGCAGGACGATGAACACCAGTCCCGGGTATAACTGAACTTTGCGTCGGTTGGTCAGAAAAATAGTTAGCGACAATTCGGTGCTCGAGTCAGTTATGAGACTTTGGACTTTGGACTTTGGACGTTGGACTTTCTTCCCTCTCCCATCGACGATTGATCAAGCTCGCCACAAATCCCGCTCCAAAACCATTGTCAATATTGACGACGGTGACATTGGAAGAGCAGGAGTTCAGCATTCCTAACAAAGCAGCAACTCCACCGAAGGATGCTCCATAGCCGATACTTGTAGGCACGGCCACAACCGGCACGCTCACCAAACCTCCCACAACTGATGGCAACGCTCCTTCCATACCTGCGGCAACTACAACGACACGCGATCTGCGAAGCAACGCTCGCTCAGCCATTACACGATGAATGCCGGCAACGCCGACGTCCCAAACTCGTTCGACACGATTTCCCATTGCTTCGGCGGTTAATGCCGCCTCCTCCGCAACAGGAATGTCACTTGTCCCTGCGGTGACGACTGCAATACTGCCAACACCGAGTTCCGCCGTGTCACGCATTACGCGAATCAAGCGAGCAGCCTCATGCCATTCCGCTCCCGTGACAATGTTTCTAATTTCCCCAAACGTGTCCGCATCGGTATGAGTCACAATGAGGTTTGAATTGGAGTTTTTTAGTAATCGTTCAACTATGCCGACGACGTAAGACCGTGGCTTTCCCTTCCCAAACACTACTTCAGGAAATCCTTGTCGCGCGGCGCGTGCGTGGTCAACACGCGCGTACCCTATATCTTCGTAAAGTGAATCTTGAATTCGCCGTGCTGCCTCTCGCGCATCGAGGTCACCTTTTCTGAGGGTTTCAATGAGTTGTTCCAGTCGCTCCAAATCCATACGGGCATTCTAGCATCCAGGAGCAAGGATGAATGATGAAGGCGGAAGGATGAAAGCCTGAGCATTTTGCTTTGGTCCGTGTTCTTGTTAAGTCCACATTATTCGAAACCATGAAAGCTCAAAGAACCAACGACAAAGCACAATGCTCAGGCTTTCATCCTTCAACTTGCGGATCACTCTATCGGCAAGTAAGATGCCAGTCAGATTGATGAGAGCGATCGTCCTCATTTTTTCGTATCTACAAACAGAGGTCGATCATGCCCCAGAATGAAGCTTCGGAACGTCCCGCCGTGTCGAGCGTAATCAGGAACACACGTCTCACGTTCGAGATGATCAAGATAGAGCACACGCTCTTTGCCTTGCCGTTTGCCTTTTTGGGTGCGGTCCTGGCGGCCAATGGGCTGCCGACGCTAATTCAGATTGGCTGGATAATTGTTGCCATGGTTGGCGCTCGTTCAGCAGCCATGGCCTTCAATCGTCTCGCTGACCGTAAAATTGACGCGCGAAATCCGCGAACCGCAATGCGCGCGTTGCCCTCTGGTGCTTTATCCGTCGGCTTTGTCTGGTTGTTCACGATCGTATCTGCATCGCTGTTTCTGATGGCAGCAGCAATGCTAAACCGCTTAACGCTCATACTGTCGCCGATTGCGTTGGCCAGCGTTCTTCTGTATTCGTTCACAAAACGCTGGACTCAGCTATCCCACATTGTTTTGGGCTGGTGCTTATCAATAGCACCAACCGGCGCCTGGATAGCCGTCAGAGGACAAATTGGCAGTCCGCTACCGCTGTTGTTGTCGATGGTGGTATTGCTTTGGACAGCTGGGTTCGATGTACTTTACGCGTGCCAGGATATTGAATTCGATCGCGCCGAGCAACTTCATTCGATTCCTGCGCGATTTGGAATTGAGCGTGCTCTCTGGATTTCACGCGGTCTGCACGCCATCGCATTCCTGTCACTGATGTGGCTCTATCGACTCTCGGGCCTGGGACCACTCGCGCTTGCAGGCGTCGTAGTTACTGGAGTGTTGCTTGTTTACCAGCACCGGCTGGTTCGAGCAAATGATTTGAGCCGTCTAAATGCAGCGTTCTTTACAACCAATGCTTTTGTCAGTGTGATTTTGCTCGTAACATTCGGTTCAGCTGTTTTTGTGCAGAGATAGAAAGTAATCACTATGGACTTTTCCCACGACGAAAGATTGGTCGCCATCGCGGAACGTGTTAACGCTGGTGAGCGATTGTCATTCGCTGATGGTGTAAATCTTTACGCCACCACCGATCTTCCAGCTCTCGGCAAGCTCGCAGACATGGATCGGCGACGCCGGCATGGCCAGGTAACCTACTTCAACGTGAACCGTCACCTGAATCCAACAAACATATGTTACGCGGATTGCAAGTTCTGCGGATTCTTCAGGACACCAAGAGAAGCCGATGCCTACACCCACAACATCGACGATAGTTTGCGAATTGCTGGGCAAGCTGTTTCAGAAGGCGCTACTGAATTGCACATCACCGGCGGCCTGAATACAAAACTACCGTTCAGTTATTTCACTGATCTACTTTCATCACTCAAAAAGCAATATCCGCAGCTACACCTTAAGGCCTTCACGATGGTCGAGTTTGATCATTTTGCTCATTTCTACAAAATGAGTGACGAAGAGGTTATTCAGAAACTCATCGAAGCAGGTCTGGATTCCTGCCCCGGTGGAGGCGCTGAGATTTTTCGCGAACCGACGCGTTCAATGATTTGTGCTCATAAATGCGATGCCGAACGCTGGCTTGAACTGCAGGGTAAAGTCCATGCGGCAGGACTCAAAACAAACGCGACGATGCTGTACGGCCATATCGAATCGATTGAGGATCGTGTTGACCACCTTGTCAGGCTGCGTGAACAACAAGATAAGTCGCACGGCTTCCAGTGCTTCATTCCGTTGGCATTCTATCCGCCCGACACCCAACTCGCTCATCTGCCCGGCCCTTCAGGCGTTGATTCATTAAAAACGATGGCAGTGTCGCGTTTGATGCTGGACAACTTCGACCACATTAAAGCCTACTGGGTAATGCTTGGAAAACGCCTGGCTCAAGTCGCGCTTCACTTCGGCGCAAACGACATCGACGGCACGATCACCGATGGAGGAGAGTTGACGACAAGCTATTCTGTAGAAGCAAACAATGAAGTGAGGATGACTAAGGCTGAACTTATCACCTTGATCGAAGACGCTGGATACGAAGCCGTCGAACGCGACACAGTTTACAATCGAATCGAACGGAGCGACGTCAGCCTCGTCTGAACAAAAGAATTCAAATGTCAGCAAAGACAGCACAACGAACAATTACACTAGCGCATTCGCCAGATTCCGACGACGCCTTCATGTTCTACGGTCTGGCAACAAATAAACTTGATACCGGTGAGCTTCACTTTCAACATCTGCTGAAAGACATTCAGACACTTAATGAGGAAGCTACTCGAGGTACGTATGATGTGACGGCTATAAGTTTTCATGCTTATGCCTACGTCGCAGACAAATACGCCTTGCTGCCACACGGTGCTTCGATCGGTGACAAATACGGTCCAGTCGTGGTGGCGCGCGAGCCGTTCAAACCTGAAGACATACCAGGATCGAAAATTGCAATCCCTGGTAAGTTAACAAGCGCTTTCCTTGCGCTTCGAATCTTCAATTCCGAATTTCAGTTTGCCGTGGTGCCGTTCGACAAGATCATCGACGCAGTGAAAGATGGCTCCTGCGATGCCGGTCTGCTTATTCATGAGGGGCAGTTGTTCTACGAGTCGATGGGACTGCACAAAGTTCTTGACCTGGGTGAATGGTGGCACGAAAGACACGGCTTGCCTCTTCCTATGGGCGGCAACGTTATCCGACGCGATCTCGGTCCGGAATTGATTCGAGAGGTTTCGGAGCTGCTGCGAAAGAGCATTCGTTATTCTCTGGCAAATCGAGAGGACGCGTTGCAGTACGCGATGCAATTTGCTCGAGATATGGAACCTGAACTGGCCGATCGGTTTGTAGCACTCTGGGTAAACGATTTGACGCTTGACTATACTGAACGAGGTCGCGAAGCTGTCCGCAAGTTACTCAGCGAGGGTTACGAGAAGGGAATTATCCCAAATCGTGTATCAGTGGAATTTGTCGGGGAATGAACTTTCAGGCCTGAATTGCTTGTTTCCCAAGCTGGGGTGTGCGCGGTGATTTTTAAAGCCACCCCGCCCAGAAGGAGCAGCTAACCACCGCGCACATCATCGACAGCAGATATTGTGAAATCAAGCTCCTCCCAAAGCTTGATTATCGCCTAAGCCGGTGAGCAACGCCGCCGCTCGGCGTCACGTCTGCGCTCCCGCGCCGTTAAGCTCAACGGAAAGGACTAGTACCTGTTGTCGACATGAGGACCTTGAGAATCTTGTCTTTTCAAAAGGGATGGGTCATTGCTTGACTCTGTTCACCTCGTTAAGTTGTTGGCCGCCTATGATCCCATCTAACTTATTCTAATGAGGGCACCTTACACCAGATGCAGGAAATTTTGCAACAGGAAAATCGGGTTTATCCCACGGGTGCCGGGGGCGTCTGGCAACATGGGTTTTTCCCTCGGCATCTGAAGATTTGCTCTCGTTGGAGAAATCAACCAACCAACTCGTCAGGTAATCCATGAAGAATCATATGTTTCGAAAAGTTCTAGCAACGGTTGTGCTGATCCTGTTGTTTTCGGCCGTCTCTGCTTCCAGGCTGATAGCCCAAACTGACGGCGGAGCACCCAGTCAGGCTGAAATTGATCGAATTATCAGTCGTTTCACCCGCAAAGAATCAGAATTTCGACGCGCCCTCAATTCATATTCATTCAAGCGCGACGCTCTAATACAAAGTATTGGGATGGGTGGACAAGTAATCGGCGAATACCATCGAGTTTCACAGTTCACCTTTGACGACCAGGGAAATCGCTATGAAAAGATCAACTTCTTCCCCATGTCATCAATGCCAGAAATAACGGCGGAAGATGTCGAGGATCTGGGAGGAGTGGAACCATTTGCGCTCGAGCCTTCGAAAATTGACAAATACAACATCAGATATGCCGGTAAAGAGAAGATAGATGAACTCAATCTGTTTATCTTCGACGTGCAGCCGAAAGTGATGCCGGATCCCAAGAAAGTAAAGGAGAGGTTATTCTCGGGAAGAATCTGGGTCGACGATCAAGACCTTCAGATCGTGAAGACCAAGGGCAAAGGTGTTCCGGAAACGAAAAAGAACAAATTTCCTACTGTCGAAACTTACCGTGAACACATCGATGGCAAGTTCTGGTTTCCGACTTATTCGTATGCAGACGAAGAACTCATTTTCGAAGACGGCGGTTCTCTGCACGTGCGAATGAGAGTCCGATACATGGACTTCACTCCGACTTCTGCCACGTTGAAGATAACGGAAATTGGGGAGAATGAAGTTCCAGACGGAAAGGACAGCGCCCTAACGAAGCCTGTCGAACTCGGCGATCTAAATGCCAAGGCTATCAGTTTGCCGCAGCCGGTTCTTACTGAAGAAGCGAAGCGCGTTAAAGCCACTGGGCGCGTCAGCGTTCGCGTCATTGTTGATGAGGATGGCAAGGTGGTTTCGGCGGTCGCCCTGAACAACGTCGCTGCCTTGCGAGATGCGGCTCAGGCTGCCGCACGTCAAGCCTTATTCAAGCCATTGGTAATGGGTGGCATCACCGTGAGGTTTACGGGGGTGCTGACCTACGATTTTCACTAGAACAACCGTGTAGCGTCGGCCCCAAAGCCGATGCTACTCTCTTAAGGTTGTTCAAGTTCGTTAGCAATCAAGGTTCTCACCTGCTTTATGAATTCATTCATGTCGTCATCGGTGTTGACAACGTGAGTATTCAGTGGCGGCAGAATGACAACCTCGAGAGTTCCCGATCTTGCCTCGCTTGTTCCCTTGCCCATCAATACATCTGAGTGCTTGATCGCGATCGGCACAACAGGCACGCCCGCCTGTTTCGCCATGTAAAATGCTCCCTTCTTGAAAGGCAACAACTCGCCTGGTTTCGCTCGCGTCCCTTCAACAAAGACTGCAAAGGATCTTCCGGACTGGATTCGCTTCGTAGCAGCGTCCGTTGTACGAATCGCACTCTCTCGATTCGTGCGATCGATGGCCATCACATTAACAAAACCCATTCCAACGCCGAGGACCGGCACTTTCAGTAATTCCTTCTTGGCTAACAAGCCGATACTTCTTTCCAGGTAAACGAACAGCGTTGCAGTGTCGAGATACGAACGGTGGTTTGAAACAAAGACGTAAGTCTGCTTTGGATCCAACAAATCCAAACCACGTACATGCACCTTGACGCCACTTAAACGCAACCACGCGCGCCCGCCAAACTTAGCAACTGGGTAGACGAGGTCGTGTTTCCTCAACACCCACGCGACAAACAGGATCGGCGGACCAAGCGATCCCAGAAGAGCACCAGCCCAAAACAGCGACCACCAATAATGTAGACGTCGAACAAACCTCGGCGTGCCTGTGCTAGACTCACCAGCCGCAGTTTTATCGATCGCAGCGGTCTCTTCCATCAAATCTCCAGGCAAAGGAACAATATTAAATGGATCGTCATCGGGTCGCCGTCATAGGTTTGTATGCGTTCCTTAGTCTCGTCGCACTGCCCGCTTCACTGCTGGCTCAAAGGCCAGTGGACCATGTCACTCGGCAGATTACAGTTCCCTCACCAAAATCAATTCTCGGATTTGAGCCCGGCGACGATCGAACAATTGCTGATTGGACTCAGATCACAAACTACTTCAACCTCCTCGACAAGTCTTCCGATCGAGTACTCGTAAAAGTGCTGGGGCAATCCACGTTAAAGAGACCATTGATTGTCGCCTTCATTAGCGCGAGAGAGAATATACTCGCACTCGACAAATATAAAGACATTCAGCAGCACCTCGCAGATCCTCGAACGGTCACTACCACAATTCAACGCGATCGGCTTATTGCTACTGGCAAAACAGTTGTTGCCATCTCCTGCTCCATTCACTCAACTGAAATTGTAGCCTCCCAGATGTCAATGCAATTGGCCTATGAACTGGCTACAGCGCAGGATGCTGAAACAAAAGAGATCCTTCAAAATACAATCCTGCTTCTAATACCTTCACCTAATCCTGATGGCGTTGATATCGTTGCCAATTGGTATCGCAAGAGTCTCGGTACACCATATGAGGGGCGCGAACCGCCAGAGTTGTACCATCACTACGCCGGTCACGATGATAATCGCGACTGGTTCATGTTGAATTTGAAAGAGACCAAGATAATCACGAAGCTTCTTTGGCGGGAATGGTTCCCGGAGATCGTTTACGACGTACATCAACAGGGTTCAAATGGTTCGCGCTTCTTCATTCCTCCATTCTTTGATCCACCAAACCCGAATATCGACCCTCTTCTCCTTCGACAGGTCGGCCTGATCGGACACAAAGTTGCCGTGGACCTTCAGAGTGCGGGATTCAAAGGCGTCTTAACCAACGCGCTGTATGACACCTGGTGGCACGGAGGATTTCGTACCGCTCCATACTTCCATAACTCCATCGGCATTCTTTCCGAAGCTGCCAGCGCTCAGCTGATGACGCCCTCGACTGTGACTGCTGAACAACTCGAACGCTCCAGCACCCGCGGAATGCGAAGCGCTGCTGAAGCAACAACGAACTTTCCGGATCCGTGGCCCGCCGGCGTATGGCATCCGCGAAACATCCGGGATATGGAGCTGATTGCGGCGCGCGCAATACTTTCATTAGCGGCAAAGTATCGTTCTAGTTACTTGAGAAACTTCTTTGAGCTGGGCCGCCGCAACGTTGAAGACTCGATACCATCAAATCAACCCATCGCGTACTTAATTCCGGCCGGACTCTCACGCGATGAAGCCGTTGCTAAACTGGTAGGTGCCTTGATTGAACAGGGCGTCGAAGTTTATCGACTCGATAACGAACTCCACGTCTCTTACGGTCCTCAGATCCTACAGAGAACAAATTCGTCCTCAGAAAAGCTCGGTACGTATCGTTCGATTGTTGCGAGTACTACGTCGATGATGGAGGTACCAGCGGGCAGTTATATTGTTTTTCTCGCTCAACCTCAACGCAAGAATGTGCTCGCACTCTTTGAACCACAAATTTATCCAAATCGATTAACGTCAACAGGAGAGGCAGAACGCCCTTATGACGTCGCCGGATGGACACTTCCATTGCAGCTCGGCGTTGAGGCGCCTGCTGTTTTGTCGATCCGGGAAGCGGCAAATGAACGCAAATTAACGTTGCTCAAAGACGAGAATGAAGTACGAGGAGATCTTGCGTTGTCTCTTCGAACAACTGAAGCCTCGCCAATCAAGAATCCAGTTAGACAAAGTGTGCGCGTCGGAATCTACAAAGGTTGGATTGGAAATATGGACGAAGGCTGGACACGGTTTGTCTTTGATACTTTCAATGTTCCTTACACATCGTTAAGAGACAATGAAGTTAAAGAGGGCAAACTCAACTCAAAGTACGACGTGGTGATTCTTCCTTCTCAGCGTAGTCGAGAAATTATCGAAGGTAATCCAAACAGCAACCTGCCCGAGCAATATAGAGGCGGCATAGGTGACACGGGCGTTGCGAATTTGAAAGAGTTCGCTACCAACGGTGGAACCATTATCTGTTTCGACGCGGCATGCGAACTTTTGATCAAGCAATTCAAACTACCAATAACGAACGTGCTCGAAGGCGTCAAGTCATCCGACTTTTATTGTCCTGGTTCTGTCGTCTCGATCACTCTCGATAACAAGACCCCCGTAACGGCGACTTTGCCGTCGACGCTTCCAGCTTACTTCATCAACAGTTCTGCATTTAGCACAACCGATCAGAGTGTTCGCGTTATTGCGAGGTACGCCAAAGAGAATGTGCTGCGATCAGGTTGGCTGCTCGGTGAAGATAAACTCCGCAACCAGATCGCTCTTGCTGAAATGTCGTTCGGGAAAGGGCGACTGATACTCTTTGGATTCCGGCCCCAGCATCGGGGTCAAACCTGGGCAACACTTCCACTGATCTGGAATTCGCTAGCGACAACCAGAAATTAGCCGGGAACGCAATGATTTTTGTAGAAGTCCTATTAGGTCAAATAGGTCATATACTGAGATCTTACGCTTCCAGCACCAGGTAGCCCGTCTTTGTCCTTGCCTGCGCTTCCAAGCAGCGTTATCTTAACCCTGCTAAGGTTTTCTCTTCCCTGGACTCTCCAAAACCCGAAGCATCTATTTCAACTATTCCGCATCCAAGCGAGGTCGGTGCCTGTCCCGAGCAGTGTGCCGCCAGATGGAGCTAAATATGAAGAAGTATAGCCTTTTGTTGACGCTCCTCTCCCTATGGGCTTTCACGGGAATGGTTCAGGCACAAAACAGTCGCCCGCGACGTGTTGGCGACGACAATGTGCCCCAGACATCCACGACCGCCCCAACTCGACCTCCAGTACTTGGTGGAGCGAATTATCCCAACAATCGGCAGCCCGCTCCTCCTCAAACACAACAGCCGACAGGTCCGGAAGAGGTCGATGCTGGCGATATCATCAAGGTCAACACCACACTCGTAACGATTCCAGTTAGCGTCATGGATCGGGACGGGCGCTATGTGCCAAACCTGCGAAAAGAAGATTTTCGTCTTTGGGAAGATGGCGTTGAGCAGGAGGTGGCGTTCTTCTCATCAGTAGATAAGCCGTTCTCCGTTGTCCTGATGCTTGATACCAGTCCGTCAACTCAGTTTCGTCTTGAGGACATCCAGGACGCGGCAATCAGTTTCGTCAATCAGCTTCGTCCGGACGACAAAGTGATGGTGGTTTCGTTTAATGACAAAATCGATGTTCTATCAGAGCTGACCAGCGATCGATCAAAGCTTGAACGGGCCATTCGACGTGCGCACACCGGTGATGGCACTCGTTTGTATGACGCCGTTGACATGGTGATTAATCGAGAGCTCAGCCGCATTCAGGGGCGAAAAGCAATCGTTCTATTTACTGATGGTGTTGATACGACCAGCCGGCGCGCTTCATATGAAAGCACAGTGATGGATGCCCAGGAGCTCGATGCACTCATTTACCCTGTTCAGTATGACACCTCTCGCGACGTTGCCAACCAGGTACCGATTTCTAGTCCAGACGATATCTTCGGTCAGATACTCGGTGGAATTTTTGGCGGCGGCCGTAGAGGTGGCAGACACGGTGGCGGAGGTGGCTATCCTGGCGGCGGTGGTTATCCGGGTGGGGGCGGCTATCCGCGCGGCGGTGGCGGCGGTTACCCACGTGGAGGAGGAAACGGTAGAAATGATTATGAACTCGCGGATCGTTACCTTCGCGAGTTGGCCGACAATACGGGTGGTCGTGAATACCGTGCCGAGACGCTCCAGAATATGTCTGCGGCATTTGCCAATGTTGCTGAAGAACTCAGACGTCAATACAGCATCGGCTACTACCCAAAGAATCCCGGTCAGCCTGGTCAGCGCCGTCAAATAACAGTTCGCGCCGATCAACCTAATCTGGCGGTTCGAGCTCGCGACAGTTATATCTTCAACCCGTCCGGGGGAACAGTGGCCGGCGGAAACCCGCAAAGTCCCCCAGTGCTCAAGAGACTGGCCGACGGGCAACACAACTCAACCCAGTTCTAATCTTTCATGTAAAACTTGAGGTAAGACGCAAAAAAGCGCGGCGGTTTTTGCCATCCGCCGCGCCAACTATACCCACAGGAGGAAAGGGGTATTCAACGCTGTGAATAATACCATGTCAGTCCATTTATCTCCCAGCCGGAATCCACATCCTCGGCTTATCTAATTGGTGAAGTGTCGGCCAATCTTCGCTTGCACTGGGAGGGTTCGCAATGGTACAGACGAGGTATCTATCAGGGACTAGAGTTTCGGTCAAACAACAAGCAGGGTGGCCGCGGCCGTTGTGTCCTTCCCGACTGACCTTGAGAACAACACGGCGGCTCGGCCTCTTTCTTCAAGATTATTCCCGATATTCATAGAGGCACTACTGGGAATTTCCCGGTTGAATTTTCCCCTCGTAGCGAGTTTTGCTATGCAACTGAGAAATCGCCGCATTCTGTACATCGAGGACCACGCCGATACGCGTGAGCTCGTCACGATCGTCCTTCGTCAAAACGATTTCGACGTCATTACCAGTTCAACAATAGAGACTGGCATTCAACTGGCTCGGTCAGGAGGCTTTGATCTGTATCTTCTGGATTCGTGGCTTCCCGATGGCTCTGGCTTGGACCTGTGCAAGCAGATTCGAGAATTCGATCCATTAACGCCTATACTTTTCTACTCTGCTGCTGCGTATGACGCAGATCGTGAGGATGCTCTCAAGTCAGGAGCGCAGGGATATCTAGTCAAGCCAAGCCAGACTTCAGAGCTCTGCTCCCTGGTGTCTGCCCTAATTGATGCTCCTTCCAATGAACTAGCCTTCAGGCACGGGTAACTTCGTGTTGGGCCACCCTCATTGGCCATATCCAACGGAACAACCGTTCTACGAGCCATAACACGCAGGCAGTGACAACTGTGAGGACTAGCCAGAACTGCCAGTACGATCCGAATCGCTGATCCCAACCGGGCTGAATTTTGTGCGCCAGATTGACGTTGAGATCGTCCGCGGTGAAAAGCCGCGAAGCGAATTGAATAAGCAGGTACCAAATAAACGCGTATACCCAGGATCGTCGATCCATACCGATCCGTCGTAACACAAACAATCCAACTATCAACCCGCCGACGTGGGCGAGTGTTGAGGTGAAGAAAACGCCCCATTCCAACACGACGTAGAGAAACCAGATAATCAAGCCTGGAATGGTCCAGATGATTGCAACGCGCATTAACCTGCGGCTGTCGACAAACAACCCGATTGCCAAAAGTAGATTGCCAATGTTGCACATCCAGAGCATGTGACCGAGTTCCTGGATGCGCCAGTAATGAGATCCCTGTCCGAGAAAGAATAGAAGAGGAAGAATTCCCAGCAGTCGAAACTTGTATTCCAGTGGTTTGTCGGCTGACAAGCTAAACTCCTCGGGTAGCACTTTGGAGTGCGACGGCCTGCCGTCGCTTTGTTACGGCAAACCTACGAGCCGGGAACAAACCGTTAGCAGGCTACCGCTCGCCAAAGCATAGCATTCTCCTACAGTCCGCTCGGAAAAAACCGATGCGTGTCTTGACATTGCATCTTCAGGAAAAGAGACTAATCGGCGTTTGAAGAACTGTGAATTAGGGTAGAAACAATTTCCTGATGGCTTCTCTAGAAGATCTCCTCCGAAAATCAATTCCCGAATTGAGTGAGCGTTTCCTTGGACGGCAGCGTCCAGTACCTAAAGGTTTACTTGAGGCATTGGAGGTCGATGCGCGACAGGGCGCTCATCAACTCGCCAAACGAATTAGGGAACGTTACCGCAGCAATCGCTCCGAAGGTCAACGCCTGCATACGCTGCTGCGATTTGAAATTGAATTGTGGTCACAAGGCTACGGGATGATCGCGGGAGTGGATGAAGCTGGAATGGCACCACTCGCGGGACCCGTTGTCGCGGGCGCGGTTATCCTTCCACAAAATTACAAGCTGCGTGGCCTCAACGACTCCAAGAAGATTCTTGATCCCGAGAAGCGTGATGAACTTGCCATGCAGATCAAAGAGGACGCACACTGCTGGTCAGTAGGTTTCGCTCAGGTTGAAGAGATCGACAAGATCAACATTTACCACGCTGGACTCCTCGCAATGCAGCGAGCCGTTGAAGGTCTTACTTCAAGACCTGACTTCATTCTGGTGGATGCGAGGAAGATTCCAAATTGTCTTACGCCTCAACGTGGAATCATAAAAGGCGACGCTCTCTCGGCAACGATCGCGGCAGCATCGATCATTGCCAAGACAACTCGCGATGCACACATGCTGGAACTCGATGCCGTCTATTCGGGTTATGGTTTTGCCTCGCATAAGGGTTATCCCACACCAGAGCACTGTCGCGTTCTCAAAGAACTCGGCGCACTTCCGATTCACCGGCGCAGTTTTGCCAGAGTGCGTCAGGCACTGGGCCTCGATCCTATCCAATCAGAGCTTTTCCCTGAGCCGAATATTGATGCGAACATCTCGGAAGATCTTTTTGACGAAGCTCAAATCCTGAAAGAACTGGCGGCATCACAGGGACTTTTGTAACGGGTCAGAACCGAAAAGCGGTAGCGTCGGGTTCTTCGAAGTCTACAACGTTGGTTGGTGGCTGACCCGACGCTACGGCGTTTCGGTTCTGACCCGCTAAGTCGCGAAATTGAATCTCAACTCTTTCATCAAACTTAAGGAATCACTTTAAGCTTCATTCAATCGCATGGCATCACTGGCCGAGTATAAGAAGAAGCGCAAGTTCGATAAGACACCTGAACCTGGCCCGACGAAGAAGCGGACCCGTACGGGCCGAATGTTCGTGATTCAAAAACACCGTGCTACCCAACTCCATTATGATTTCCGTTTGGAGGCAGATGGAGTACTCAAGTCCTGGGCAGTACCGAAGGGCCCATCACTTGATCCATCGGTCAAGAGGTTGGCGATGGAGGTGGAAGATCATCCTGTCGATTATGCGAAGTTCGAAGGTGTTATTCCTGAGGGTGAATACGGCGGCGGCACTGTGATGGTCTGGGACTATGGAACTTATCAACCTGAGGACAAGGCTGAAGATGTTTCCGCAGCACTACGCAAAGGCGAACTGAAGTTCTCACTGGACGGCGAAAAGCTAAAAGGCTCCTGGGTCCTCGTACGCACAAGAGGCAGACAGTGGTTGCTACTTAAGCACCGCGACTATTACACAACCAATGAAGACGTAACCGAGATCGCGCCGGTGTCGATTCTTACCAGGCGCACACTCGCAGAGATAGCAGAGGATGAAGGTGGCAATGTTAGAAAAGCCTCAACGGGAGATCCGAAACAGATACCGAGAAGAACAGGAGTGAAACGTCGCAAGAAAGGGGCGAAGCCGAAGGTGTGGCACAGCAAGGCTCGTTCATCAAGTTAAAGAAGATCCTTAACTCTCGTCTTGAAGTAGACCTCGATACGACAACTTACCATCAACGATTCTCGCGGCCGAAGTGAATGGATGCACTTCGCTTTTCTTTTCGTCGAGGATATGAACAACAGTCACACCTGCGGCCTTCAGGTAATCAGCGATCAAACTTCGATGACAGCGCCACCACAACGATTCAGCACACATGATCGCGGTTGATTCTTTGCGTGCAATCTCAATCAAATCTTGAATTCCCTCTTTGAATTCTGCCGTCTCCATGTAATCAGCATAGGCTCGAAAGGAAGCATTCTTCCACGCGGTGTTAGGCGATTTCGCGTTTGGCTTGCGCCGGCCTCCGAGTCGCGGAGCGTGCACATAGTCTATGTTCATTGTGGTTAGAAACTCAGACAGAATGGCCTTGTTGAATTGGGGATAGCGACGTGAACCAGGAAAGCTGCGTACGTCAACCAATGTCCTGATCTGGTGAATTTGAAGCAGGTGACCAAGCTCTTCAGCGCTACGCGTTGAATGGCCGACAGTCCAGAGCTGCAATTCATCTTTCATGTGTTGTCCGACGAATTTTAGTTTGTCGTGGTGCCCAACTCAGATCGATGGGTTTCAAAGGGCACCACGACAAACTAAAGTTCGTTGGACTTAGAGTTAACTCGCCACATCAATTGTGTGCCCGCCGACCGTTCAAGTTCTACCTCATAAGATTCGCGATCGCATGACCTGAAGTTAAAGATAAGCTTCAAGTCGAAAGCGGCCCTTCTTCGTCACCAGTGGCTTGAACAAATCTCCCAGGCGCCGAACTCGGGCAGGTACATTGTCAATGCGAAAGTCATCGAGTGCCACACCGCGCTCAAGCTCACTCCATTTTAAAGGCGTGGATACAGTCGGACGATCCTTTGGCCGAACCGAGTAGACAGACGCGAGTGTTCGGCCCCAGGCGTTCTGGTTGTAGTCCACCAACACCCTCCCCTTCGGACGCTTCGATACTTGATAGATAGCAGTAAGCAGCTTTGGAGCTTCGCCGACGACTGCATGAGCGAAATGTTTGGCAAACGTCCACACTTGTTTTTGCGTTGGCCCATATTCGATCGGCACATAGATATGAATACCCTTTGAGCCGGTCGTCTTTGGATAACTTGGAATCTTCAAAGAATCGAGGGCGACCTTCAAAAACAACGCTGCTTCAATCACTTTCTCAAACGACGCTCCGGGCACCGGATCAAGATCGAAATGCAGATAATCAGGGCGATCTACATCATCGCATCGTGCATACCATTGGTTAAGATCGATGCAGCCTAAATTGATAACCCACATCAGAGACGCCAGATCTTGAATCATCGGAAAGTTGATAACGTTTCCAGAAGAATGCTCGATACTGCAGATTTCGATCCAGTTTGGCCGCGGCGATGGTGCACGTTTCATGAAGAAGAAATCACCAGCAGCCCCGTTTGGATAACGCTTCATTACCATGGCCCTGTCCTTTAGGTGGGGAAGAAGGACAGGTGCAACGTCAATGTAGTACTGAATCAAATCTCGTTTGGCGACTCCCCTTTTTGGCCAGAAGAGTTTGTCGAGGTTTGTGAGCTTCACTACACGACCGTTCACTTCGACTTCCAGATTCTTTGCGTTCTTCGGGAGCTTTATCCGCGGGATGTGCGACGTTCGTTTACTTCCGGGGTCTTTGCTTCGAGTGACTATGGCAGGATGATATTCGCGCGCAGGAACCTTGATCATTTCAGATTGAAGACTTCAGATTTCAGATTGCTGCCCTTTACCTCTTCCTTTACTTTAACAATTCATCTCACGTTTCACTTTAACTAGATTGCTCAGACGGTAATGTGCAATCCTAAATCGTCAGTTCTTCAATTTCCTTCTCGACAGCTTGCAGGCCATTCAAGAGCACTTGACGATAGGCAGGATGCTTGGCGCGATCCAACTGATCGAGCAATCGCGCCTTTGACAATTGAAGTGATGAAAGACGGCTTCGACGCTCACGCTCCTCGGGTGTCACTGTCGATTGGGGAACCGAAGCTGGTTCTGGCTTCCCTTCCTCGATCTGGTCGGCAACCGCCTTACTTTCCCAACCCCGCGCCATTTGTTGTGCTCAGACTATAGGACCTGTATGACCTATAGGACCTATTCGCTGTTCAATCTGAAATCTTAAATCTTAGATCTTAAATCTCTAGATCACCGTTCCATCTTTTATTACTGCGTTCTTCGGAATGATGATGATCCCGTCACGAATATAATAAGACTTATCCGGGCTATCACCTTCGACCACACCCGCTTCATTCAACAATCGAGTATTGGTGCCGATGCGCGCGTTCTTATCGATGATGGCATGTCTGATTACACTTCCCTCGCCTATCCCCATTCGTGGAACTCCTTTCGTAAGATCCTGGCGCATGTCTTCAAAGGTTTGATAGTAATCAGCCCCCATCATGTAAGCCGCATCCATCTGTACGCCTTTTGAAATACGACTCCTGATGCCAATCACACAGTTCGTAAGTTTCGAACCATTGATGATGCAACCGTCACCAATGATCGAATCGTTGATCTGCGATTCTTCAACTTTGGAAGGCGGTAGGTAGCGCGCACGCGTGTATACGGGCGCTTCAGCATCGAAGAGGTTGAACTTGGGAACCTTGTTTGTCAGATCGAGATTAGCTCGGTAGAACGCTCCTATAGTTCCAATATCTTCCCAATAACCGTCAAACATGTGCGCTTGAACATGGCCACTCTTGATTGCGGCGGGAATTATTTCTCGACCGAAATCAACCCAGCTAGGATCCTCAGCCAACAAACTTTCGAGACGATCGTACTTGAACACATAGATTCCCATCGAAGCCAAAAACGGTCTGCGCGCTGCTTCGGCCGCGTCGAGCCCGAGTTGCGTTGTATCAACTTGCATTGATAGCAACTCATCACCTTTTGGTTTTTCCTTGAACTCGATAATGCGTCCACTCTCATCTGTCTTCAATAGACCAAACTCACTTGCCGGCTTAGCCTCACAAGGTATGACTGAAACTGTGACGTCGGCATTCGAGTTGTGATGTCGTGCTAAGAATTCTCGATAGTCCATGTGATAAAGATGATCACCTGAAAGGATCAGGAGCGTGTCTGTACCCCAATCGCGAATATGCGGAAGCACCTGACGCACGGCGTCCGCTGTACCCTGAAACCATTGCGGACTCTCGGGAGTTTGTTCAGCAGCGATTATTTCTACGAAGCCGTTCGAGAAATGTGAAAAGCGATAAGTCTGTGCGATGTGTCGATTGAGTGACGCTGAGTTGTATTGCGTAAGAACAAACGTTCGCAGCACGTCCGAGTTGATACAGTTTGATAGTGCTATATCGACGAGTCTGTATTTCCCACCTAACGGCACGGCGGGTTTTGATCTTTGCTGCGTCAGCGGGAATAGTCGATTCCCCGCACCTCCACCGAGAATTATCGCCAACAATTTTGAGTTCGCAGGCATTGTTCTTCACCGCACTCGAGTGTTTAGTAACCAAGGCATAGGACCTATTTGACGTATAGGACCGATTTCTCAAAGCTGAAATAAATTGGATTACGGAAGGAAGAATAGACGGAAAGCGAGGCCGCTATCAAGAATTAGTATGCAGAGGTGGTGGCGTGCGAGGGTGATTTGCCGGCAGCCTCCTGGGCGATCTTGACACCTACGCTGGCGCCAATCCGAGTCGCTCCGGCTTCAACCATCTTTCGCGCATCCTCGAGGCCTTTCACGCCACCCGAAGCTTTCACACCCAGTTCTGAGCCGACAGTTCGTCGCATCAGCGCCACGTCGGCAACTGTGGCTCCGCCTTTGGAAAAGCCAGTTGAAGTCTTCACAAAATCTGCACCTGCCTTTTTTGCAGACTGACAAGCGCGAACTTTTTCTTCGTCTGTTAGCAGCGCAGTCTCAATGATCACCTTGCAAATCACGCTGTACTCATGTGCCACCTCGACGACTGAACGTATGTCGTGTTCGACTAAACAGTCGTCGCCGCTTTTCAACGCGCCAACATTAATCACCATATCAACTTCGCGAGCTCCGTCGAGAATCGATCTGCGCGCTTCGTAAGCTTTGACATCAGCCAGCGTTGCTCCAAGGGGAAAACCGATAACTGTGCAAACAGGAATCCCGGTTCCCTGGAGATTGCAAGAAGCTGCGCGCACCCACGTTGGATTCACGCACACCGAAGCGAAACGATAGGTCGCAGCTTCCTGGCAAAGCTTCTTAATATCTTCATCAGTTGCTTCTGGCTTCAGCAGAGTGTGATCGACCAGGCTCGCCCAGTCGCGTGCAGATGCAGTTTGCCCTAACACCAAACCGATGCGCGCCGCGCCGGCATCAACTATCCGATGCATCCGTTCAGGACAACGGTCGAAGCATTCAGACGTGCAACCGCACATCGCTGCCTGCTCGCCACCGTCTCCGTTCAGACGTGCAACGATCGCATCAGTGATCTGCTCGATCAGTAACTCGTAGTCGCCGTTGTTTGAGTAGGACATGTTGTGCTGAGGTATTCTAGCACCGCTCAAGTCGAAAGGCCCTCAGGCTTACAGTTTCGTCTCTGCGTTCTCTGCGTCTCTGCGTTCTCTGCGTCTCTGCGTTCTCTGCGTTCTCTGCGTCTCTGCGGTAAAAGAGGTCGAGCGCTTAACCGCGGAAACGCAGAGAACGCAGAGGCGCAGAGAACAACTCCTCACCGTTGATACTGTTTCTCAACAGCGTCAATCTTCGCAACGCGCTTGCGATGACGGTCCTCAGTGAGATCCGTCGCCAACCACGCTGCCACAATTTCACGCATCTCTTTGCTGCTGATCGTCTTGCTACCAAGACTTAGAACATTGGCGCCGTTATGTTCGCGAGAGTTTTTCGCGACCGCGACCGAATAGCAGGCAGCCGCACGCACACCGGGGACCTTGTTCGCTGTCATCGCACTGCCTACGCCAGCGCCATCGATAACAATCCCGAGATCACAAGTACCATTGGCAACGGCTCGAGCCACTGCATGTGCGAAGTCAGGATAATCAACTGCAGCTTCAGAGTCAGTGCCAAAGTCTTGAATTCGATGTCCGAGCTCGCTGAGAAACACTTTTAGTTCTTCTTTCATCTTAAAGCCCCCGTGATCACCGCCCACTGCGATTATCTTTGAAGCCTTTGAACCGCGCCGCGCAGGTCGTCGGACAATCTGGATTGCTTTTTCACTAATAATGTCGGCGGCTAGGGGAGTTAAGCGAGCTTGTTCACCGATTCGAAGTACCGCACCGTTTTCCAACCCACGAACGTCGTCTTCGGTAATCACATTCTTCGACGATTCATCACGTGTGACCGCGTTCGATTCAGCAGCCTCAGGGGCAACCTGTACGAAACGACTAGTTGGAACAGGAGCAGAACCGGAGTCAGGTCCGGCTTTCTCGAGCACGTCGCGAACGAGTGCTCGTATTCGATCTCGAGTTTCGTCTGACATGGATTCGTGGTCTTTGGTCTTTGATCTTTGGCCTTTGGCCTTGGGTTTTTGGTTTTTGGTTTTAGGACGTTGTGCTTTGTCCCTAGTGCTTCGTACTTGGATGGAGTCAGTACCACCTCGCGGTAGCGGGTGGGTACGAAGTCCTGGGAAGCCGATCTTAACGCTTCGCACCCACCCGCTACCGCGAGGTGGTACTGACTCCATCCGAGTACAAAGCACAAAGGCCGAAGACCAGGCCAAAAGCCTACACTTCCCTCAAATCAAGCAACTGACCGTCGATCTTCGCTACTTTGCCATCGCGAAATGTGAAGTCGACTCGTCCCACATAAATCCCACTCTTCCCAACCTGGAAAATCACGGTTTCCTTTCCACACGGTTGTTGTTGCATCACAGGCTTTTCCATGAATATGTGAGTGTGGCCACTGGCGATGAAATCTATGCCGTCCACCTGAGACGCAACCGTGGTGTCCATAACGGCGCCTTGTCTCGGATGTTCCGAATAACCGAGATGCGACATGCAAACTACCAGAGCACATTTCTCTTTTTGACGTAATGTATTCACAACCGCACGGGCTGTTGTAATCGGATCGAGATAAGTGACACCTTTGAAGTTTGCTGGATCAATTAGTGATACAGGACTTATACCCAAACCAAATAAGCCGACTCGTATTCCACTAACTGTCTTGACGACGTAAGGCTTTACGATTGTTTCCAGCGCTGTCCCTTTTACATCATAGTTCGCACAGACAATGTCGAAGTTCGCAAACTTCAGCGCTGAAGCTAGCGATCCCACGCCGTTGTCGAACTCGTGATTACCCAATGTTCCCGCGTCGTAACCAATCATCGACATCGCTTTATATTCAACTTCACCTTTGAAGAAGTTGAAGTAAGGCGTTCCCTGACAAACATCGCCGGCATCGATCAGGAGAGTGTTTGGATTCTCACTTCTGATTTTCCTGACAAGTGTTGCTCTTCGAGCGACACCCCCCTTCCCCGCATATTTATCGTTCGTTGGTAGAGGATCGATTTGGGAGTGCGTATCGTTCGTGTGCAGGATTGTGATCTTGATTTCCTCACGAGAGGAAACTATCGACTCCGCAAAACTATCGCCGACGACACGCGAAACCACGAACGCGGATCCGCAAGCAATTGACCTGGCCAGAAATTTTCTACGATTGATCATTGGGGTGGCACCTGCTGATTCATTGGACCCGGACCAATCTGTACGAACCTGTCATCAGTACTTGGTTTTATCGCGCGTCCTGCCGCAGTCTCGTCTTTGACGTAGCTCAACACCGCGTCTCGAAGCGTTGTGTTCAGTGGTTTGACGTCTTTCGCTTCCTGGAGCACCGCATATGTTCCACTCTTCAAGTTGTAAAGATAATCGGTTGTGACAACTGAATAGGTAGCATTTTGATCGAGCTCACGTTCGTGATTCTGCTGATCGACTAACTTCGCGCTAATCACTTCTGTTCGGTTTTGCGCATTCCAACGATACCGAATTCGAGCGCCTGCCTGTGGATCGCGCGTTCCGGCCTGAAGAATCTTCAGGATCTGCGCTCCAGTCAAATCGAAGAGGAGCAGCGAATTTTCAAACGGCATTAGCTCGAAGATATCGCTCACGCGCAGCTCGCCCGCTGCTATTTCGTTCTTTCGCAGACCGCCTGCGTTCGTGAGCGCAAGCACGACCTTCTTCCCACTTTTCTGATTCGCAACACGAAGCATCGCCTCGGTTACGAAATTGCCCACGGAACCTCCACCGACGGTCTCCTTCTTCAAGTTACCGTCGAGTTTGCCTATGACCATGCTCAAGGCAGCTACCTTTTCACGATAAGGCGCTAACATATCTCGGACAGCAGGATCATCGGAGATAGAGGAGTCAACGACAGTCTCACTAACTTTGGCACCAACCTTCGCCGGGATGTCTAGCGCCGGCGTTTGTGCGGGGGTGGCCGGACATGGTTCGATAACAGTGGACGATTGAGCAAAGACTGTCGTGGAAGCGACGAAAAGAGACGTTAGAAAGAGGAATGTACGAAGCAGACGAGCCACTGTGAACACCTCTGTTTTATCTCGGCAGATTTCGCTAATGAGCATTGACC
Organism: Pyrinomonadaceae bacterium; assembly: GCA_036522415.1. Taxonomy (GTDB): domain Bacteria; phylum Acidobacteriota; class Blastocatellia; order Pyrinomonadales; family Pyrinomonadaceae; genus PSRF01. Next base: position 35,632 of record DATDFV010000255.1, read on the forward strand.
TTAAAGGAAGAGCTTGAATAGTATGTCGCACCACACGGCACATACGCAAACAGCTTAGCTTTCACAAAATTCAGCGCTTAAGGAGAAACAAGTTGGCTACTTCTTCCGCTCAACTAACCTCCGAGTTTAGCAATCCGAACATTGAAACTCTTATTTCAGAGGAACAAATTCGCGATCGCATTCAGGAACTCGGTAGGCAGATTACTCGCGACTACGCCGGACTAAACCCGTTACTTATCGGAGTCTTGAAAGGCGCGTGTTTCTTTCTCAGCGATTTAATGCGCGCTGTGGACACGCGTTTGAGTATTGAGTTTATGGCAATTTCCAGCTACGGATCTTCGACACGCACTTCGGGCGAGGTTCGTATCATGAAGGACCTGGATGTTCCGATCGAGGGTCGTCACATTTTGGTTGTTGAGGACATAGTAGATACAGGCTTAACGCTTTCCTATTTGTTGGCAAATCTTAAGTCGCGAGGTGCGGCTACTGTGAAGCTGGCAGCACTGCTCGACAAGTTCGAACGTCGTCAAAAAGAAGTGACGATCGACTATCTGGGTTTTAAGATTCCAGATGAATTCGTAGTCGGGTATGGATTGGATTTCGCCGAGCGTTATCGAAATCTTCCCTACATTGGTGTGTTGAAGAATCCTGAAGTGTGAGTCTGGAATAGGACCTATCGGACTTATTGGACCTATTACTGCCATCCTAACTGGAGGAATAAGCGTGAAACTGCTTTGCTTAGTCGCCCTGCTCGTATTTCCCTGCGTTGCCGCCGCCCAAAACGATTTTTCCAAAGTTGAAATCAAAGCCACTAAAGTTAACGGCAACGTCTATATGCTGGAAGGCGCGGGTGGAAACATCGGTGTTTCTGTAGGTGAAGATGGAATCCTGATTGTCGACGATCAGTTCGCCCCACTCGCCGACAAAATCAAAGCGGCACTTAAGAACCTCGGCGACGGTAAGCTGAGGTTCATCCTCAATACTCATTGGCATGGAGATCACACGGGAGGCAATGCACCACTCGGACGTGACGCGCCAATCATTGCTCATGACAACGTGCGGAAACGGCTTTCTACTGAACAACGATCCGAGTTCTTTAAGACGACCACTCCAGCCTCTCCCAAAGAGGCTCTTCCTGTGATCACGTTCGATCAATCTTTGTCAGTTCATTTCAACGGTGAAGAGATTCGCGTGATTCACTTCCCTCATGGTCACACAGATGGCGACAGCGTCATCTTCTTTACTAAATCCAACGTCGTCCACATGGGTGACGATTTCTTTGCCGGACGCTTTCCATTTGTCGATCTCGAAAGCGGCGGTAGTGTTCAAGGTTTGACGAAAAATATCGGTGAGATCATCCCCAAGCTACCTGACGGCGCGAAGCTGATTCCGGGCCATGGTCCGCTCTCAACCATCGATGATCTAAAGGCGTATCACCGAATGTTGATGGACACAACGGAAGTTGTCCGCAAAGGGATGGCGGCTAAAAAGACATTGGATCAGCTTAAGAAGGAGGGGTTGCCGGCTGAATGGAAATCGTGGGGTGAGGGTTTTATTAAAACTGATGTATGGATCGAGTTGGTATATAGAAGTTTGCAGTCTCCAACCGAACCCTAATTGCAATCGAAGCATCAGGACACCGAGCGCCAGCAGCAATAGTTGTCCGCAGATTACACAGATTCCACAGATTTCATCGGTAACGCTTTGACTAATTCCTTTCTACTGAAATCTGTGGAATCTGCGGATAAATATTGCTGGCGATCACAAACTCTGCAAAAAACTTTCGCCTGCAGAAAGTTTCAATCCGAAGTTATCAGCAATAGTCTGACCGATATCCGAAAGCGAGTTACGCGTCCCCAAATTTACTGGTCTCGCAGTCTTTCCATATACTAGTAACGGCGCATATTCGCGAGTGTGATCCGTCCCAGGAAACGTTGGGTCGTTTCCATGATCAGCTGTAATCATAATCAAATCGTCTTCACGCATTGCCGCTTCGATCTCGGGTAATCGATTATCGAAGTGCTCCAGAGCTTTCGCATACCCTTCAGTGTCCCGACGATGGCCGTACAACATGTCGAAATCAACGAGATTTGAAAAAATCAGACCTCGTGACTTATTGCTCAGAGCCTTGATCGTTTGATTGATCGACTGTTCATTGTTCTTCGCCGTGAGATCCTGAGTCACGCCAATCGAATCGTAGATAGAAGCGATCTTGCCGATACAGACCACATCAAGTTCTTCATCCGCAAGAGCCGGCAAGAGATTTTCTCGCGGAGGTGGCACTGCGTAATCGTGGCGATTTTCAGTGCGATAGAACGAACCTGGTTCTCCGAGAAACGGCCGAGCAATGACGCGGCCAACTTTGTGTTCGCCATCGAGAATGCGCCGGGCTATTTCACAGATTTCGTAAAGCCTGTCGATGGGTATTACTTCCTCATGAGCTGCGATCTGAAAAACCGAGTCGGCCGATGTGTAAACGATTGGCTTCTTTGACTTGACGTGTTCTTCGCCCAGCACCTTGATTATTTCTGTCCCTGACGCAGGAATATTTCCTAAGATCCCGGGTACTGAGGTCTCTCTTATAAAGCGATCGATGACAGTCGTCGGAAATCCGTTTGGGTAAGTTGGGAATGCTCGCTCAAGAATGATGCCCGCCATTTCCCAATGACCGGTGGTCGTGTCCTTACCATTCGAACGGAGCGCGCATTTACCATAAGAGCCAATAGGATTTTCAACTGCCGGAAGATTCGCCAGCGGTCGAATGTTACCCAATCCGTATTTTTGCAGATGCGGCAGGTGGAGAGGTCGCGATTCGAGAATGTGGCCGAAAGTATCCGAGCCAGCATCTCCCCACTCAGGAGCATCCGGCATTGCTCCTATTCCGGCGCCGTCAAGCACGATTAGAAGGATTCTGTTGAAACGGGACATAGACTAAACAAAACTATCCGCCGATTACACAGATTACACAGATTTCTTTTGAAGATTGAGGACGGATCTCAAGATTTCTATGCCTAAAAAGAAATCTGCGTAATCTGTGTAAATCTGCGGATAGATTTTCCAACCACAATGAATTATCTGGTGGGTGCATAATATCCGTCACGCGATCGAATCTCTGTCTTATCCTTCAGGCCTTTCACCACCAGATGAATTGATCGAAATTTTCCATCCCGAGCCTTGTTGGTCGGATAGTAACCGAGACTGTACAACGTACCGATGTCTGCTGCGACGCGAGCAAAGGCAGCACGTGCGTCAGACAAACTCGTTGCGTTGAACGTGCGACCGCCCGAGGCCTTTGCCAGATCGTTCATCTCTCGACGCGCAAGATTGTAAAGTTCTCTGCTGATCGACATTCGTTCAAATGGGCCCATCTGGCAAAAGTTCGTGTAGTCCTCAGCCTTCGCGCGTGGAACGAAGATTTCGCGGTAACGTTGTAGTTGTCGTTGAGAAAGCGCGAGACGCCCATCGTCCTGACAGTCCTTCATCAAACGATCTTCCACGAAATCTTCCGTGTTCACTTGAATGAAGTAGCATGCAATCCCGGCCTGCGAAAGCTTTAACTTCGCAGAACCGAAATCAGAGTTGCTCGCCGAATCTACCCCATCGGTCAATGCAACAACGGCGCGCCGTCGGACTTGATCGGTTGGTGGATCACGAAAGATCACATCAGCAACTTTTTCGAGCGCGTCGTAATAAGGAGTGCCATTGCTGCTGCCGATGTTCTCAATTGCCTTAGTCAGTGCAGTTCTGTCACTAGTTAGCGGCGACAAGACTTCCACCGCTGCAATGGGCTCCTTAGCGGTCTGTGCTTGATTGAAAGCAACTACGCCGACTCGATCGCCTGTTCGTAATGCGCTCACAAAACTATTTGCCGCCTGCTGTATCAGGCCAACATCCTCGCGTGTCGAACCAGACGTGTCGAGAAGCAATGCGATTTCAAAGGGAGCATCCGTTGTACCGAAGTTTGCGATTGTCTGTGGTTGCCCGTCTTCAAGGATCTGAAAGTTGTCCGCCTTCAAACCTGATAACGGACGACCCGTGCCATCAGTCACCACGGCTGGAACGGAGACTAATTGAGTGTCCGTGCGAATTACGTCGCCTTCGTCGAGCTCGTCTGACGAAGAATTGCTTTGTTTCTTTTGCTGGGGTTGCTCGCCGTTTGAGACGCGTCGAGGTCGCTGGGTTTGTTGAGTCTCTGTCTGCTGTGCACTTGTGTGATTAAGTAAGTGCGCACCTACCAATAGCGCACTTGCCAATGCGATAAAGAGACTGCGTCTGACGAAACTACGTATTCCTGACATGATGAGAACTTCAGTTGAGCCCTTGAGAATATAACTGTTAGAAAGAGTAGCCGCCAAACCGGAGAAGACACTTTTGATGGATGCTGGTTAAAACCGATTGCGTTGGCCAACATAATTCCAGGCAATTGGAAGTTAGCCCAAAATCGCCAGATCTGAAAACGATTTGTGTATTGAGATTACTGAAGCAACTGGTCTGCGACGCCACTTAAGAGTTTGGACATTACGAAATATCTATGGCCTTTTGCGTCGTTGACTTGAAAGGAGTGACTGCTCCGATTCAAGAGGTCAAGTGCCTCACGAAAGAAGACCGCATCAAGACTAAACAAATACTGTTTTGCCTCCGAAACTGAGTGGTAATTTGAGATATCCACGTTGTGACGGATCAAAATGCGGGAGCCGGTATCGATGCCCGTATCCACGAAGAACACTGTAATACCGGTAGAGTCACCCTGTATCAGCGACCACTCCAGGACACTGCGACCACGATATTCAGGCAGAATGCCGATGTGGTGATTGAGGATTCCGAGGCGAAAAGCATTGATCGTGCTGTCGCGATAGATGATTCCAGTTTTGTGCAATCCAACATCAAGATTCAACCGGGTAAGTCTTGCCACTGAATCGGGGTCATCCAGTGGACGCCAAAGAAAAATCAGGCTCTTTGTGCGTGCAAGTTTTAATGGTCTGACGTCAAGACTCTTGAGTCCCACGGCTATCAGCTGACCGAGATTTATCATCCAGTGGACCCAGGGACGCCGGTGAGGTGGAGTCACCAGAATCACAAACGCCTGGCAGCGAGAAGGCCCAGCAATAACTTTGTAAATCTCAAAGGCCCCAGAGAATGAATGGGCCAGGATACCTATGCGCATAAGGTTAGCTGCGAAATGGAAACATTTAAGGCTCGGACGTAGAAGGCGAGATAAGTTACTAATAACCAGCTATGGGAAGTTTTTGGCGACCAATCCTGCGGGAGCAATTCATAGTAATAATTCAAGGCATCCAGAAATCGCAGGTCATTACTTAGTGAAGCATTGATCGCGACTAGATTTAGTTTCAGGAGAAGATCATCAGGGTTCACCACAAATACTGAATCGCGCTCTATGCTGGCCCGATCGATTACCATTAGCCTTTCAAGAAGATGCTCCCTAACATTCTCTTCTCCGGGCGCAGCGAAATTCAGAGCATTCGCATAACGACTCGTAAGTAAATCGAAACGACGTGTGGGATCCTTTCGTGCGGCCAACAACAAACTTAAAAAGTCTGCAGTGTCGGGCCGCGGCACACTTTTGTTTTTCAATTCCTGATCTGAGGCCAACATCTGAATTGATACAAGACAAGTCGTCTCATTCTGAAACCAGGTTTCAGCGATTTTCCAATCTCTGAAGTGTTGACTTTGATTCGTGTGAAACAGCGGTGTTAGCCGCGAAACAAACGCGTCCATTTCACCAAAGCCAGAAGCGTTTACCCTAATCGCACGATCGCAGACGTTCCCGCATCGCTCTCGAAGCGCATTGACAATCAGTTCTTGTCGCCTATTCAAGTTAGTTTGCGGTCTTGATCGTGAAATTATTGTTTCTGAAGTTCGTCGCGAGTTCCGTGAGAGTGACAAACTTTATGTCTTTGCTTTCGGCGGCTTTCCTGAGGAATCTCTCCAGCTCCGAGAAACTGTGGAGATCTTTTGTGTGGTTCTCGAGAACAATCGGAACCTCTTTTAGTCCACTCTTCCCTGCACGGTTTCGCATAGACTTTAACATTTCCATCATCAAAGGATAGTCAAGTTGAGCTAAATCGGAAATCGTATGTTTGCCTTGAAGATAGGGAACAACTCCCTTCCGGTAAATTCGTTTACTCAAGCTTCCATCGTTGTTAGCCCACTCTTCACCGTAAGCCTGGACACTGCGACCATTGCCAATTCCAGTCTGAGGAACGATCAGACCCTTCACCTTGTTCGCCACCTTTGTCACATGGTGCGAAAAAACTTGACGACGTGACGCATAAAAGCAATTCGTCGGAACACAAATGATCGGTTCCGGCTTATCAGATACTTTACGAGCGTCGGTCATCACCGGAAAGTAAGGCAAAAAGTCTTCTTCACAGTTGGAGTAATCGAGGTTAATGTTGCGCGTGTCGTAGCGAACTCCGCCGACGATGCTCATATCGAAGACGATTCCGAGTTCAACCAGCAACTCCAACATGTGTGGCGATGGGGCAATGCACCAGGCTCCCGAACGGAATGACACACAGGTGTAGTTGGGATCAATCTCTCTGAGTAGATTCTGAAGATAATCTCTGCCCTGCCGCAACATCTCATACGCGGCTTCGCGTGTGTATTTCAGGATCGACCAATCAGAGGTGAGTCTCCAGACCCCATCGTCGTACTGTGCGTTCTGCCACTGCGGGTGCACGTGCAACTGAATGTCATGACCCTGTCGAAAAGTTTCTTTTACAATCTCGTCCCAATCATTGGCTAATACTTCAAGCTCGGAATACCGATCCTGGAACTTTCTAAAAGTAATCTGTTGCATCACTTCCGCGTTGAAAGAACCGCGTATGCCTAAACTATTATAGATACTTACCAATCGGCGCATTGGTTCAAACTGCAAACTACGAACGTCGCCAGATCCGTTCCCGCTGAGTTCCCAGTCATCTACCAGTGCAAGATGTATTGTCGGATTGGTCATGATCGGTCGAGGCTTGCTTCGGGGCTCATTATCGCAAGCTCAATTTGAAGTAATTCAAAGTGTACTTCGGTTCGATCAAAGTTTCCAAAGACTAGAGAGGACGAGGATAGGTGATCCCTATAAGAAACAACTATTGAGTTGGGAGTGAGTATGTTGGAGAGTTTCGGTACCGCAGCTACTGACACAAACTGTGTGTCAGTAGCGTACGAAACAAATGGCGGAGCCGACGGGACTCGAACCCGCGACCTCCGACGTGACAGGCCGGCGTTCTAACCAACTGAACTACGACTCCGCAAAAATTCCGATTGAGATCTGAAATCTGAGATTTGAGATCTCTGAGCTGGTAGGCACGGAGGGATTCGAACCCCCAACCTCTTCCTTGTAAGGGAAGCCGTCTACCATTGACGTACGTGCCTGTACGAAGGAGGCCCTGTCGCCTTGCCTTCCTTAATTGAGACGGAAACTCCGTCGGAAAATGATTGAGTGGCACGCTCGGAAATTCAAATATCTATAGTCCGAATAAGCGAGCGCCATGCTAAGAGAACGAGGTTGGAGTGTCAAGCGATTGGCGATTTCCGATTTCCAATTTGCAAATTTTGCGGCTCACCAATCTCTAACTAAATCGTAAGACTCGCTCAGAAAAAATCGGCAATTGGCAATCGCAAATAGGAAATGAATCGATGGTTCTGACTTGCTGTATATCTCCTACACATTAAAACAGCCACTTTTGAAAACAAATAACCACTTTAGCCTATTGACCCCGCGCTCATTTTGACTACAATCACGCCAACGGCGCATGTGGTTGCTGGGGTGAGGACAGTGACCAACAGAGGCTGAATGCCTCCGCCAACCTTGAGAGGCCGGTCCAAACCGGCCTTTCGGTTTTTCCACCCGATTTTTCAACATGATTTCCGTAGCAGAAGCCATTCAAATCGTTAAAGAACAAACGCAAAGACTCGCTACCGAAAAAGTAGCAATTCACGAGTCCCTGGATCGGGTATTAGCCGAAGACATAGTTGCCGATACTGATCTTCCACCTTTCAATCGCTCACAAATGGATGGCTATGCTGTTCGCGCTGAAGATACCAACGATGCGCCAGTCCGCTTGCGAATTGTTGGTGAATCAGCTGCTGGGAAGGGGTGGCATCACCAGTTGAAGGCAGGCGATGCTGTCCGAATTATGACGGGCGCGCCAGTCCCGGAAGGCGCAGATGCAGTTCAACAAGTCGAATTAGCACACGAGTTGAAAGACAATACGGTCGTTGAACTGCTCGAGAGTGTCGCACTCGGCAAGTCAATTGTGGAACGTGGCAGTGAGATCGCTCGAGGTGAAACGATCCTGCGTCCCGGCCTTGTTATTAATCCAGCAATGCAAGCTGTCCTCGCTTCATTTGGATATGCAACAGTCGAAGTCAGCCGCAAACCACGAGTTGCTGTTATGGCAACCGGCAGTGAATTGGTTGCGGTGGACCAGGCGCCTGGTCAGGATCAAATTCGAGACTCGAATAATTACTCGATTGCGGCCTATGCTCAACGTGCGGGGGCGGTGGTAGAACGCCTTCCTCTAACCGGCGACATAACGGCTGATTTAGCCAGAGCGTTTGATAACGCGGCAAAGACTTGTGATGTGCTGGTAACTTCAGGCGGAGTTTCGATGGGGGTTTATGACTTTACCAAAGTCGCTCTCAACAAACTCGGCGCCGAGTTGTTTTTTGAACGAGTTGCATTGCGTCCGGGAAAACCGACTGTCTTCGCACGTCTACCGAATGGAACACTGGTCTTCGCATTGCCCGGCAATCCCGTCTCAGTGTCTGTTACATTCAATCTCTTCGCGCGCACATCACTTCTCGCAATGCAAGGTGCAAACGAGCCCAAATTGACGGCAGAGAATGCGGTCCTGGCGAAGCCAGTAAGAGGCTCGCTAGATCGAGAAAGCTATTTACCAGCTCAACTGACAACGAATGATGACGGAGAGTTGGTAGCATTTCCGTTGAAGTGGGGCGGCTCTTCAGATTTCATAGCGTTCGCGCGCGCAACGACACTGATAATTATCCCGGCGGGTGTGAAGACGATGAATTCGAATACGATCGTGAAGGTTCTGCGGCTGCCTTAAACAAATAGGACCGATATGACTAATAGGACCTATTTCAGCGATTGATCATTGACTACATTCCAAGCATAAGCGTCAACAAAAACACTCCAACTTTTTCGGCCTGCATCCCCGACGCTATACGCTCGGTCAGACCGTTAAATCCATGGAATCCCGGTAAGCGTTCAATTCTGCCTGTGACCGCGCGATGGAAGTCTTTAATCCCATTGGCACCCTTAAATAAAGTTGTCAAGACGTAGTTCGTTTCGTGTTCTCTCTTTGCCCCCTGACCTACCGGTGTCCAGAAGCGCTCGATGATAAATCTCGCCAGGTCACGCGCAAATTTCTTTTCGGACAATTTCAGACGCGCAATGTTCCAGTAGAAACTTGAATGAATCGATTCTTCCTGAACGATACCCATCACCAACTCATTCAATACTGGATGACCAGAAAGCTCTCCAAGTTTTCGGTAGGCCTGAACCGCGGTCACCTCATTGATTGTGCCCCAAACCATATGAGCCGCATGAAAGTGTCTGCCGAACGCCCTGCACGCATGATCCGCGACCCAGCTTCCAATCAGGTAGCTCCTGGGAATCTTTTTCATCGCCTCTGCTTGCCAGTTCTTCCCAGTCGGGTAACCAGCCTCTTCGAGAAATCGATTCAAGAGGTTCCCGTGATGTAACTCTTCTACGCTCCAGCGATCCATGAACTTTTTGATTATCGGATCCCTGCCTGTGGGTGTGCGCATCAACTCGCGGTAGTACATGTCGGTGAAGTACTCAATGTCGCGCATATAGAAGAGCACCGGAACAAATGCTTCGTTCAATTCATAATTCTTGATTTCGTCCCAGCGAACGCTATTGACGTACTCTTTCGACAATGCCCGCGGCTGTCTTTCGTACCAGTCTAGAACTTCTTTGTCCGTCTCAAACACGGGGGAGCCTCCCTCTTGGGCTTAATATAAGTTGGTAGATTTACGATCACGGCTGACGAATTGGATTTCTCGCACCCTCTGACCAACGCTAATGATTATTACGAACGCTTGAATGAGACGAAAAAGTGACTAACCTTGAGTGTTGATAAAAATAGATGAATTGGTGCGACCTGTCGAGAGTTTTTGATTTGCTTCGAGACTGCATTCTGTTATCTACTTTTCCAAAATGAAACCTCTTTCACATGTCGACGAACACGGTCGAATCCGCATGGTGGATACGGGCGCAAAAGAAATAAGTTCCCGACGGGCGGTTGCCTCTGCACGAGTGCTCATGAAAACTGAAACGCTTCATGCTCTGCGACAGCACCGTAACCCGAAAGGTGATCCGCTGGAGACGGCGCGGGTCGCTGGAATAATGGCTGCCAAGAAGACTGCCGACTTGATACCGTTATGCCACCCCTTACCGCTAACCCATATAGATGTTCAGGCTCAAATTGAAGACGTTGGCATCGTCTTAACCGCGGAAGTATCGACGAATGCTCAAACAGGTGTAGAAATGGAGGCGTTGACTGCAGTTTCAGTGGCCGCGCTCACGATTTATGACATGTGTAAAGCCCTGGACAAGTCGATCGTCATTACCGAAATCGTGCTGGAAAGTAAAACGGGCGGGAAATCAGGCGATTATCAAAGAAGCGCTGAATCTTAGAAGAAGCTTTGGAGTGCGGCGACCTGGCGCCGCTTTGTTACAGCGTCGCGTAAATGCTCCCTAACTTATAACAAAGCGGCGCCAGGTCGCCGCACTCCAAAGCTGGAACATCACCACGGTTTTCTGCGTTATTCAAAACGACCTTTAGATTTCCGGCCAAACGGTTCTACAATAGGCCTGAATTCAACAGCGCGAACGACGGAGATTTAAAAATGAGAGTTAGCCTTTCAAGAGATGCACGTCCCCAGGCAATGACCCTTCTGGTTGCTGCTACCATTTCCGTACTTCTGTGGTTTATCCCGTACGCTGAGATCCTGGCTTACCCCTTCCGGATCTTCGTGACGTTCATCCACGAAGGTGGACATGCGATTGCCGCGCTCCTGACTGGAAATTCGGTAAACAGCCTGAGCGTTGCGACCAATGCCAGCGGCGAGACCTACACGACCCAGGGCGGCCTAATTTCCCAGGTGCTTGTGTCTAGTGCAGGCTACATCGGCTCTATGGCCTTCGGCGCACTGTTGCTCGTATTAATCCGCAAGTCAGTCCAGGCCAGAATCGTTCTTCTCGGATCGGGACTCCTGGTATTCGCGCTGACAATCATCTATGGACTCTTCAAACCAATCTTTAGCGGTACTGCCTGGTCGGGAATTCCATTTACTCTCGTCGCCGGCGTGTTCATCTCAGCCGGACTCGTTTTGATTGCGCGATTTGCGAGCGCGCGCGTTGCGAGTTTCTTTGTCAGTTTCCTGGCGGTGCAGTGTGTACTAAACGCCTTGTTCGATCTAAAGACCGTGTTCTTCCTTTCTGCACCGTTTGCGTTTCCGGCTCACACTGATGCAGTGAATATGCAAAACGCTACCGGTATCCCTGCAATCTTCTGGGCGGCAGTTTGGATTATCTTAGCGCTGGGAATTCTGTGGTTCGCGATGCGGCTCTATGTTGCCGGGCGCGACAAGGGTTTCCAACCGGATCTGCCATTCGAAGAAACACCTACGGTCTGAAAATGTCCGACGAAGTTTAGTTTTGTCGTGTGTGATGGTCACTAACGCTGAGGTAACGAGTCCTCCCGCATTCGACGGTCGACAAACTAAAGTTCGTCGGACATTTTTCACACAACTACTACTGCTCACCGTAGTTCCATTCCAAACGTCGATTGTGAATTAAAGCTCTGCTCACTAGAATCGAGCACCTTTCGTAAAACCTGGGTTCGCAGGTCGCCGACCGATCAATGGTGCTCATCTTCTTCACCACATTTGGAACTGTGTTCGTCGCTGAGATCGTCGGCGACAAACTTCTTTACACAACGAGCGTGCTCGCAGCACGTTATCGAACCGTTCCAATTATGTTGGGTATGGCCGCCGCCTTTATGGCGAAGATGGGCGTGGCAGTAGTTGTGGGCGAAGCCATCTCCAGGTTGCCAACCATATTGGTTGCTACTATCACTGCCATCAGCTTCCTGGGAGTGGCCTATGTGCTTTGGCGCAAGTCAGACACACCAAAGAAGTCCGAGAAGAGTCATACAACCAGTAAAGCGGCTATGCTCTCTTTTGCTGCAATCTTCTTTTCTGAATGGGGCGATGTTGGTCAGGTAACTGCGGCAACACTCGCAGCACGTTATCGCCTGCCATTCATCGTTTGGCTAGGTGCTGTTTGCGCAATGATTACGAAAGGCACTCTCGCGACGTTCCTGGGAGCTGGAATTCGTCGCTGGATAACGCAACATGTTTCGCCGAGGGTTGTACGTTATGCGGCAGTGGCCCTGCTCTTATTTCTCGGTGTATTGACTGTGCTTGAGATTGTCATTGAGAGGCGTTGATTATTGATGGCCAGGACGCAGGAACGAAAAGTGGCGTTCCGTTTTATCGTCTGCCTCGGATTTGTCAGTCTGTTTGCGGACATGACTTATGAGGGTGCACATAGCGTCATCGGACCACTTCTCAAGGATCTCGGAGCCACTGCAACTCAAGTTGGAATCATTGCAGGTTTGGGTGAAATGATTGCCGCGAGTCTACGTTTCTTCTCCGGCAAGTTAGCAGATCGAACTAGAGCATATTGGACCATTACCACCTTAGGTTATTTCTTGAATCTGGTGGTTGTTCCCGGGTTGGCTTTCGCGGGAAGTTGGCAGGCAGCGGCACTACTTGTCGTTGCAGAGAGAACTGGAAAGAGTTTGCGGGGACCAGCGAGAGACGTTCTGCTTTCGGAAGCAACCGAGGTTGTGGGACATGGATCAGGATTCGGAATCCACGCCGCAATGGATCAAACCGGAGCTGTCCTCGGACCATTGCTGGTCGCGGGTTCAGTAGCGCGGACTCATCATTTTGGACCCGCTTTTTTATGGTTAGCCCTGCCGGCGGCAGGTGCTTTTGTGTCGTTACTTTTCGCCCACGCCGTTAGTCCACACAAAGGTGCGCCGCCAGCTCCACCCACGCAACAAGAGCTGCCTTCTGTTTTTTGGATCTACGTCGCAGCTGCCGGCTTGCTCGCCCTGGGTTTTGTCGATTTCCCTTTACTCGCTTACCACTTTCAGAAGACCTCATTCTCGAGTCCCGAAGTAATTCCGCTCTTATATGCTGGCGCCATGGGCGTAGTAGGTCTGACTGCGCTCATTTTTGGCCGCCTGTTTGACAGGTACGGTATTCAAGTAATTTCCGCGGGAATCATAATTTCTTTACTCACGCTACCGCTCGGATTTCTTGGCGGTACTGTCGGCGGCTATCTAAGCGTTGTGTGTTGGGCCACAGGTCTCGGAGCGCAAGATGCGACACTACGGTCTGGTATTGCACAGGTAGTTTCGATGAACAAACGTGGTTCCGCTTTCGGCGCTTTTAATGCTGTTTACGGGGTGCTCTGGTTTTTGGGAAGCGTTGCGATGGGAGTCCTCTACGATCGATCTCTAATGGGTCTGGTGGTGTTTGGGATGGTGGTGCAAATCTTATCAGCGGGGATCTTCGTTTGGATCAAACGTCCGTTAGCTCAGGTCGCGCGGCCGTGAGAGGTATGAGCATCATCGTGCTGGGACCGCAGGCGTCCCCGCCTGCCCGCGTCCAGAGAAGCCTGATCGGAAAACAGCTCAGGTTTAGGCCGTCGATGCAATTCAATTGGTTAGTTTCGACGCGGGCAGGCGGGGACGCCTGCGGTCCCAGCACGGCGGGGCTCATAGTTTTCACAGCTTTTAGAGGGTAGGGAAAGCTAGCTGAGAACTGCTACAACGTTCTCTATGAACGAATGAACGGTGGCAAGAACAGCGGGCCGGCTCTCGATTGTCAATCCAATGGCGACGACCGCTACAAGCACAAACCACGGTATCAAGCGAATCAGCGGCGCACTGGAAACCAATGATTTCGGATCGATGGATGCCAGTTCAACCAATCTCTTCACTCGCCCCTTAACTCCGCGAGTTTCTTCACCACCTACCAGGAAAGCCGACGATGGCATCACCACGCGCTCGTCAGTTGGTATTAAGCGGGCGATTCGAACCAGGGCTGAAGCAAGGTTCAAAGCCACGCTTGAACTCTGTTGAGCCGCATACTCGTCAGCGGCTGCTTCTGAAGCTTCACCCCACGCACGGTCGAGTGAACGACCACACGGAATAATCAGCAAAGCTGCTCGGCTCGCGCGAAGCAACGACCGTTTCAGATTGTCGCGTGCTGTCATATGCCCGTACTCATGAGCGACGGCCGCAACGAGTTCATCTCTGCTCAACGAGTGCAGAACATGCTCCGCAATGAACATTCGAGGTCGAAGTGTTCCCACCACGGCGATAATCGGAAACGAATGCGTCAACCGGAACGCCGGGACATCAATGCCGTCGAGTTCAAATGGAGCGGCGTCACGCAACCACTTCTTTAACAGCGACCTCGTTGCCTGCCATGTACGTAATCCGCGCCATATTGCGAACGTTACGCCAATCGCAGAGATCGCTGCCAGCGCACCCAGTTTCTTGCTCACAAATTCATTGGTTGTGTAGGGTTCGTACACGAGGTAAGAAGGAATCAAGAATGCCACGATCCAGATGATCGCGATTACGGGTGGACCCATGCGCATCACGAAGAGAAGTTCTGCACGTGTTCTCGCAGTGCACCGTAGGAGTGGTTGTTTGAACACATGCCACAAGCCTGCCGCTGCTGACGTAGCGACAGCGTTAACCGCTAATAACATCGCTAGAACAAGAGTGATGCCGAGCAACTCGTACATGATTAACTCTTTCGACGAAGCTCTTTCTTCTTTTCCTGAACCAGACGATCGAGTTCGTCCAACAGTTCACGATCTCTTTCGCTGATCGTGTCCACAATGCACGCGAGAACCGGCTCAACCCCATCGGCACCATGCCCCAACAGTCCGTCGATAACGTCCTCTTTAATCCCCTGATCGAACGTGTCGGGTGAAACTAATGGTGCGTAAAGAAATGCCCGGCCATCTTTCCGCCGTTCCAGCAAATTCTTTTTGAACAGCCTGTCGAGCGTCGTCATCAACGTGGTGTAGGCGATCTGTTCGCCAAAAGCCCGGTAAATGTCGCGAACGCTGACTTCGCCCTGCCGCCAGGCTTCTTCGAGCACCTGACGTTCCAATTTACCAAGAGCAAAACAGGCTATTTCGCGAGGCCGCCTAAATCCGCGTAAGAGGAATCTGGAAGTCTTCATGGCTTTGGGATTGTCGCGGAAGGTTTGCGGGGTGTCAATGTGGATAAATAGGTCCTATGAGTCCTATATGCGTGACATTTGCTCCCAAGTTAGTTTCCACGTTACCATGCGAGGTTTACGACCACCGCAAGATTCGTCTCTGTGGAGTCGCCGCCAGGAAACATGCCGGACGAAGCCATTCAAGTCAGGGGAGCGAGGGTCAACAACCTCAAGAACATTTCGTTCTCTATCCCCATAAATCAAATTACGGTTGTGACCGGCGTAAGTGGATCCGGTAAGTCTTCCCTCGCTTTCGACACCATTTATGCAGAGGGTCAACGCAGGTATGTCGAATCGCTCTCTGCCTACGCCCGCCAGTTTTTGGAAAGAATGGACAAGCCGGACGTCGATGAGGTGCGAGGTATTGCTCCAGCAATCGCCATCCGCCAGAAGAATTCGACGCGTAATCCTCGGTCTACAGTCGGGACTCAAACCGAAATCTACGACTATCTGCGGTTGTTATTTGCTCGTGTCGGACAAACGTTCTGTCGAGTTTGTGGACGACGTGTTTATCGCGACTCGCCAGAATCGATTGCCGATGAGGTCTTGAGCAATCTGGAAGAGGGCACGCGGCTTTACGTGCTCTTCCCTGCAACTGACGGACTCAGCAGCAACGAGGTTGAAAGGCAGGAGAAGCGCCGAGGTAAGTCTTCTAAGGGAGCGCAATCACGTCAGCAGGTAACTGCGCACCTGATGAGTTTGATGCAACGAGGATTCACGCGCTTGTACGCTGACAGGCACGTCATCGAATTAAATTCACCAGACGACTATCACAAAACAGATTTCAAGAATGTCTTTGTCCTCGTTGATCGTCTGGTTGCTCGTCAAGACGTCCGTCAACGGCTGGTCGATTCGCTTGAGATTTGTTTTCAGGAAGGACACGGAACAGCACTCATCGAAACCGCTGACGCCGAGTCAAGGCAGTTCCATTTCTCAGAACGTTTCGAATGCAAGTACGACCATAGCGTGTACGCCACGCCTGAACCACGTCTCTTCAGCTTCAATAATCCTTACGGTGCGTGTCCTACATGCCAGGGCTTCGGGAACACGATCGGATTGGATTTGGATCTGGTCATTCCCAATCCGGGATTGTCTCTAAAGGACGGCGCCATCGAGCCGTGGACCAAACCGCAGCACGAATGGGCGATGAGCGAACTGAAACAGTTCTGCCGTACCGAGAAAATCCCGATGAACGTGCCTTTCGTCCAGCTCCCACGAGAAGACCAGCAAGCTGTCATCGAGGGTCGCGACGACTGGGCCGGAGTTCGCGGTTTCTTTGAGTGGATGGAAACCAAGAAGTACAAGCTCCATGTGCGCGTCTTTCTTTCGAAGTATCGCGGTTACACCCTGTGTCCTGATTGCGGTGGAGGCAGGCTTCGTCAGGAGGCGCGCGATGTGAGAGTTGGTGATCGGACATTGCCGGATGTTTGTTCGATGTCGATCAAAGACGCTGATGTCTTTTTTGCATCACTCGAATTGTCAACAGAGCAAACGGCAATCGCGGAACGAATCCTGTTTGAAATCAAGCGTCGCCTTAAATTCCTTGTTGAAGTGGGTCTTGACTATCTAACTCTCGATCGTCTCGCATCAACGCTTTCTGGTGGTGAAGCCCAAAGAATTCAGTTGGCGACGAACCTCGGTTCATCGCTTGTCGGCGCGCTCTATGTTCTCGACGAGCCGTCAATCGGACTTCACCCACGCGACAATGATCGGTTGATTCGTCTCCTGAAGAACCTTCGCGATATAGGCAATACGGTCCTCGTAGTCGAGCACGACGCTGAGATGATGCGTGCTGCCGATCACATTCTCGACATAGGACCTTCAGCCGGTGAACTGGGTGGCCGAGTGATGTATGAAGGCGACTTTGCAGGCTTGTTGGAAGAAGAAAGTTCATTGACTGCTCGATATCTTCGCGGTGACGCCGAGATTAAGGAACCGAAACAGCGTCGCACTCTACAAAAACGACAGATTTCCATTCGCGGTGCGTCGGAACACAATCTGAAAGCAATCGACGTTGATGTCCCACTCGACATGCTGGTCTGTGTTACCGGAGTGTCTGGCTCAGGTAAGTCGACACTGATTCACGATTGTATTTACGCTGGTTTGAAGAAACTGCGGGGCGAGTGGCAAGGACATGTGGGCGCGTTTCAACGGTTGGACGGAGCACAGTTCATCGACGACGTGATCCTCGTTGATCAATCGCCAATCGGGCGCACACCTCGATCAAATCCAGTCACCTATATAAAAGTTTACGACGCGATTCGCGAGGTGCTGGCGGGAACACGTGAAGCGCAGGCGCGCGGATTTGATCCTTCGCATTTTTCTTTTAACTTACCGGGTGGTCGATGCGAGGTGTGCCAGGGCGACGGCACCGTTACCGTTGAAATGCAATTTCTCGCGGACGTTGAGTTGGTTTGTGAGGAGTGCAAAGGGACCAGGTTCAAACATCAGATTCTGGATGTTCGCTATCGAGGCAAGAATGTTCATGAAATTCTGAACCTGACCGTTCGCGAGGCCATCAGTTTCTTTCGTGAAGTTACAAAGATAACAAACCGGCTCAAGGTGCTGGACGATGTTGGTCTCGGGTATTTGCGCCTGGGCCAGTCGGCGACGACACTCTCCGGCGGCGAAGCACAGCGAATCAAACTGGCTGCGCACTTATTGAAGCGAACCGGGGCAAAGACGCTTTACATTTTCGATGAACCAACAACGGGTTTGCACTTCGACGATATCAATAAGCTCCTTGCTGCGTTTCGTGCGTTAATTGAAGCGGGAGGGTCCCTGCTAGTCATTGAGCACAATCTCGATGTGATCAAGACTGCGGATCACATCATCGACCTGGGTGCTGAAGGCGGTGATGCGGGTGGTTATGTCGTTGGTGTTGGCACACCTGAGGAGATCATGCGCCTGCGTGGTTCATACACTGGAAAGTTCCTGCGCGAGTACTTGGCCAAGTCGAATGGCCATTTGAAATCAAACAACAACCAATGATCTCAGATCACAGATCTCAGATCACAAATATGATGATGTTCTGAAGTTCGATCTCGGATCTGATCTGGGATCTGGGATCGGAGATCTCGGATCTGTAATCTGTGATCTGGTGATATTCTGAGGATGTGATAAGCGTCTCAACGGATCAACCATCCACTCGACCCCGCATTCCCCTGCACCATCGGCTTCTTTACATCGCAATCATCTACTCTGTCTTTCTCCTCCTTCTTCTCGGAGTAGAAGCAATTGTCCGTCTCACGATGACGCCGGTCTCCAGCCTTGATCTGTTTGTTTCGACACCTCAGCAGAAAATGCAGGTTGCGAATTCACAACAGTCTGGGATCTTTGAAGGTGACCCGCTCCTACTCTGGCGTCTGAAACCAAATCTTGACCACGCTGTCTGGGACTACACAGTCCTCTCAACAAACGCGCAGAGTTTTCGAGCCGACTATCCAATCGGGCGCAAGGAACCCGGAACTTATCGCATCGTTTGTCTCGGCGACTCGGTTACGTTCGGTTATCGAGTGCCTGTGGTTTGGCCAGATAAGCCAACTGAGTACGATCCTGAGTGGCTTCCCTATCCAATGCTACTGGAGAAGCAACTCCGTGCTGCAAATCCCAACAGAAAGATCGAAGTGTTTCCGATGGCCGTACCAGGTTACACATCTCATCAGGGACTTGCCTGGTTGCGGCATGACATTGGCTGGTTACAACCTGATCTGGTTATCGCAAGTTTTGGTTGGAACGATGTTAGTTTCAGCGATGTGCCGGATAGGGATGCGATTCGCACGGACTGGTACCCTGTTGCGGTGCGATGGCTGATTGATCATAGTCAGGCGTTTGCACATGTAACGCGTTGGCTTCGCAGTAAAAATCAGCCTGCCGTGCAGATGCAACCAGTCAAGCCGGTAACGCGTGTGTCTGAACAAGAATACATCGACAACTTCGCGCAAATTGTTGGACTGGTCCGTGCCAAAGGAGCTGGACTCATCGTTGTTGGAGCGCCTTATCGCGACATGAAGACGAATCCACCAGAAGCTGCGTTAATGAAGCAGTACCGCGCAAGCTTGAAAAGTGCGATGGAGCAAAGACAGATACCATATCTCGAGGTGCTCGAGCTTACAGAGGCTGCGGGTTCAGTAAATGAAGGCTTCTTCGGTGAGCTTATCCATCCGAATCATATTGGTCATCGTTTGCTTGCGTCCGAGTTGTTAGATCTGATGAAGGAAAGGAAGATGCTTGGCGATTTGAACGTGCCGCACTTAGTTCCGTAGCAGAATGTTAGTGGTCAGTCGTTATAAGAATAGGTCATATTGGGCAAATAAGTCCTATACTCCTGACTATTTAGAGGTTACCGAAAATGACACTTGCTGAAAAAATTGTTTCTGATCTAACTGCGTCAATGAAGGCGCAGGATGCCGCCCGCACGTCAACTCTGCGAATGGTCAAAGCTGCAATGATGAATCGGCAAATCGAAAAAGGTGGGCCGTTGGATGACGAGGAGCTTTCCCGACTATTGCGGTCGTTGGTGAAGCAAAGACGTGACGCAATCGAACAGTACCAGAAAGCCGCGCGTCAGGAACTGGTCGATAAAGAAAGCGCCGAAATTGAAGTCATCGAAGGATATCTTCCTCAGGCTGCATCGCGGGAAGAGATCGAGGCTGTCGTCGTCGAAGCAATTGCCTCGACCGAGGCGAATTCGATGAAGGACATGGGCAAAGTAATGAAAGCCGCTCAGGCCGCACTGGCAGGGAAAAATGCTGACGGTCGGGTGGTGAGTGAGATTGTGAAGAGCAAGCTGAGTTGACGTCCGAGTGTCCGACGAACTTTAGTTTGTCGTTGTTCCCAACACGGATCGATGAACTTATGAGGACTTCAGAATCCGAGCTTATTGATTAGGCACCACGACAAACTAAAGTTCGTCGGACATTGATCAATTCACGCTAAACACGGCGAAATTGTCCCACCTGTTTACCAAACCCATTCCGCGATCGTTGCTATAAAGTCCGGCTGTTGTCTCACTGGAAAGAACCAACTCAGTCCCGGAAAACACTATTGTTGAATCAGCAATCACTTTGAAGCTGCCTGAGCTAAGTGTCACGACGGTCAGTCTGGTCCAAGTGTCGGGCATGGGTAATTGACTGGCGATCGTTGTTCTGACGCCTTCGAGGTAATAGCCAACAGTCAGTGTTTGTGTTGCCTGTGAAATCTGGTTTCCGCTGGTATATGCAAAGAAATAGTTGTTGGCATCCTTAACTCTGAAGCTAAGGCCAGTACTAACACCGCTACCCGCCCGGCCAGGATTTCGATCAACCTGTATTTGAAGATTCGCAGTGTTCGATCCTGTACTCACCCAGGTCATAGCTGCTGAATCTGCTAATACGACACCTACACCGTTGAGAATGCCAAATGGGCGCAACTGGTTTTGATCCTGGTTCATCTGCCAAATCTGTACACCTGAGGAACCAGATTCTGTGGAACCCAATCCACCTTTCGCTCCAAAGACGTAGGTCGAATTCGCTCGCGAAAAAGAATCAAATACAAGTGCGTTAGCGGGAGTGGGCGGAGGCGTTGGGGCTGATGCTGGTTGAGCCGGAGTATTCGTTACGAAGTTAGGAGCTGTGGAGTCGTAAACGAACTGTGGAGTCGGACAGCCGTCACACTGTCCCAACACTCCGTTCAGGGTGCTACGCGGCCAACCGATATGAGCACCAGTTATGTATCCCCGAGAGAGATCCGCAACGTATGGCGCCGGCGTGAAATACCAACTGAGTAAGTTACCGTCCGGAGCAAAAACTGTTTGAGGCGCAAAAGCAGATTCAACCGATGAACTCTCGCGTGGATTCGATCCTTCGAACCCGCGTACCTCGGCAATCCGTCCCTGGAAATTGCTATGATCTGAGCCTCCAATCAGCAATCTGCCGCTACCTTGTCCTGGTCCCACGGACTGGCGAACGCGCGTATACGCCGTTCGGCCAATGGGAACACCGTTCATGTACGTGAGAATATTCTGACCATCCCAACCAACGGCGAAGTGTCCCCACTCACCTGGAGCTGGTCCCTGATCACTCCCGAAGTAAACCAGGTGAGAAGCGTCGAGTGAACCATCGCTCATATTGCCGAGAAGCTGATAGCGATTCGTCTCACTCGTGTTGAAGTTCGCAAAGCCAAACAATAAGGCGTGTAACCCGCCATAGCCGTCAGATAGCAAGTACGTGGCCCCCGCGTTATTGCCTGGCATTGCCCAGAACTCCCAGAAAAAATGGCCGAGATTGGTAAAGGCGGGCCAGAAATTTCCGTAATCAACGGACTTCGGCGTTCCATCAAACTCCAAAACCTGACTGGGATTCGGCAGTGGGGATAGCGTCGCTGTGAAGTCCTTCGTTTGATCGCCAACTAACGAATTCAAAGTTTGAGTTGAAGGGGCAAAAGAGTAGTAGTGTTGTTCGATGTCAGCTGAGATCGTGTAACTGCCAAGGACTGTGGCGGCGATCGTGTATTGTCCAAAGATGTTCGATCGCGTGGTAGCTGTTTCGGTGCCTGCAAGATTCACGAGTGCGCCAACAATTGGGTTGCCACTAAGATCTTTAATCGATCCACTAATGGAGTACTTCCGAGGAACGTCGACAAAATTGAGGAATTTATCAGCCCCAAGGATCGGAACTGTTTGCGTCGGAAAGCTTCTAAGAGTTGTCGGGTCGGGCGAAACAAAATAGGTCGAAGCGGCATTCAAACCACTAAATCCAAAGTTCCCGTTGACATCCGTCGTGGTCACTGCGACTTGTCCACCAGCAATCCTGACCGGTTCATTTGCATATGGCGATCCGCCGAGATCGACATGTCCACTAATACTGTATTGACGAGGCGTTCGAACGAACGCTGCATTTGAGTTCTGCGAAAGATTCGAGAAATTCTGTTGCGCTGTGAATATGTAGAACGCGTTGCTATCGATGCTGACGTTGTAATCGCGACCTGCGGGTAGGTTGCTGAACGAAAAGCTTCCATCTGAAGCGGTGAAGGCAGTCGTCGTTTGGAATCCGTGAAGCGCGACTGGTACATCTGCGCAAGCTTCATTTGTGTTTGACTTCACAGTACCTGAGATCGAATAGACGCGACGAACACCGGTGAAGTTAACGACGACATCATTATCAGAGACAGTGGCTGTCAGAGCGTTGAAAGCGAAGACTGGTGTTGACGACGGCGTTACCAGATCGCTGCTTCCAGAGGGCACTCCCTCAAAGAAGAAGGCCCCAGTTGCACTTGTCGTTGAAGTTCCGACGGTTGTTTGATTCGAATCCGTAAGAACTACGGTTATGCCCGGCAATGGTTGACCGCCATCGTCTACGATCTGTCCACTGACGGAATAAAGATGCCTGGCCGAAAAGTTAATTGATAGTTGATTGCCGCTGAGGTTTGGAAAAACTCGAACTGGCGAAATGATGTCGAAGAGCTGCTTGCTTGCTGTCAATGTGTAATCGCCAAAAGAGTTGATGAGAATCGAATAAAACCCGTCTCCGTCGGTAGTGAACTCACCAGTTTGATCTCCACTGAGTAGCAGGTTCACTCCAGCTAAGCCCTGATTGCCCGTGGTGACGCGGCCGGCAAGTTGATATGGCGGAGCCGGCGTGGGCATCGCTCCAGCGTCATCGGGCGGACCGCCTCCGACCGACCCAATTCCAACGCGCACGCGATTACTTTTCACGCCACGCAAGGTCAAACTAACGAGAACATCTCCGGAGGTTGGCAAGTCATCACTTAATCGAAGCGTCACGGCGCTCAACCACTGCAGTCCCGGTACCGGAGCAACGTACTCAACCCGCAGTGCACGATGGTCATGTGTTGCTGTTTCGGCATCTGCACTAAAGATACTCAAGTCTTCGTTCGGCGCCAGGTTGATGTTGAGTGCAAAGAGTATCACTCGAGTTCGTCCGTCTGTAGCGAACAAACTGCCAAGAGAAAAAGGCTCTCTCTTGAATGAAACTGAATCGAAGGCGATGGCACGGGTGGAGGTTGTTTCGGATATGAGGACCGGTGGTTTTGAGGATTGTGCGCTTGCGATCGTCGCAAAAACAGTAATCAGAGACGTCAGCAACAACCAACGACGCCAGTCTAATGCACACGGTAGGGTGTGTTTCATGTATGGCCTGACTATTTGGTAAGTCAACGAGGCGCAGTATTATAGCGTGAATCGTAAATCGTGAATCGTGAATCGTAAGTCCTAAATGGGACCTATTCGACGTATGTGACCGAATCGCGATTCACTATTCACGAATCCGAACCATGCCAAACATCACCCGCCGAGCTTGGGCCATCTTCTTCGCTCGAGAGGTTCTCGCGTTCATTTTCTTTATGGCTGGAGTGTACAAAGTTTTCCAGCTTGGTCCGCTGGGACATGCGCGTAAATACTTTCTGCCATTTGCCGACACCTTTTTGCCAGTGTGGTCGTTGTGGGCTACGGGCACTGTGATTCCGATTGTGGAGTTAGTGGCTGGTGGGTTGCTCCTGATCGGCTTGCGAATCCGGGAGGCGCTTATCGCGCTCGGGTTCGTGCTCATCATTGTCACGTTCGGACACCTTTTAAAAGAACCGCTCTACCCCTTTCACGAACACGTTATTCCTCGTCTTGCCCTCTTGCTTTTCGTCCTTCTTTTTCCGGCTGCAGATGACCAGATCTCGGTGGACGCCTGGCTTGCAAAACGGCGGAAAATCAAGTGAACTCCGGGCTGGACGCTTAGTTTGACCTCCGGTTGCTTGTGCTAAGTGCTTTCCGTATAATTCGACGCTTGCTCGAAGCACGGGTTTCTCGTCCGGTGGGTTCGCGCCCACTTTTTCTTTTGCACGGGAGCCTCTTCGGAGGGTGACAATGGGGCAGAATTCGATTGCAGAAAGGGTTCAGGAATTGGCTGAACGAGTAGCAATCGACCATGGCCTCGAATTAGTTCACTCCGAGGTGGCCGGACCTGAAAACAAGCCGATTGTCCGTGTTTTCATTGATAAGCCCCACGGTGTGACCCACGATGACTGCTCGGACGTGAGTCTTCATTTGGGAACCATCCTCGACGTGGAAGACTTTATTCACGCTTCGTACACGTTGGAAGTTTCATCGCCCGGGCTCGAAAGAGGGCTCTACAAGCGTGCTGATTACGAGCGGTTTGCCGGAAGCGATGCGAAGCTGAAAACCCGACAGCCGATTGAGGGTCAACGTAATTTCCGCGGTCGTATATTAGGCGTTGATGAGAACGAAGTGTTGTTTGAAGATCGAACAAACGGGAGGGTAAGAATTCCGTTCGACATCATCACCAAGGCAAATCTGGAGGTTGATCTTAGCCAGGAACTTCGCCGCGGTGGTCGATAGTCATATTTACCGGTTGCACTGACAGCAACTACAACAACTGAATAGGCTCAACGACGTAGACTCAAATCTGACGCCGAGCCACTTAGATGGAAAGAGTTTCATGAGTTCATCCATAGCACAAAACATCGAAGCACTTTGCCAGGAACAGGGCATCGAACGTGATCTGGTAATCGATGCGATGAAGGAAGCCGTTCGTGCAGCGGCGAAGAAGCAATTCAAATCCGGCGAGGACATTCAGGTTGACTGGAACTCCGAGACTGGAATTGAGCTTTCTGCTTCAAAGGTAGTGGTGGATGCGGTCGAGAACCCCGCAACCGAACTCTCAATTGAAGAAGCTCGTGAACTCGCCGGTGACGAAGTTGAACTTGGGGATGCTCTGCTTTTGCCTTTGCCGATGGAAGAGCTTGGTCGAATTGCCGCGCAGACTGCCAAACAGATTCTCTTTCAAAAGGTCCGAGATGCTGTTCGAAGCAACGTTTACGAGCAATACATCGACAAGATAGGCGATCTGGTCAACGGTTACGTCAAGCGATTTGAACGGGGCAACATCATAGTAGATCTCGGTAATCTTGAAGCCATCCTTCCCCGCTCCCAACAATCGCGTGGTGAACAGTGGAACCAGGGCGAACGAATTCGCGTCGTCATCAACAACGTCTCTAAGGAATCAAAAGGTCCGCAAGTGGAAGTCTCGCGTACATCGCCCGAACTGCTGCTCCGCTTGTTCGAAATGGAAGTCCCGGAAATCTACGACGGCACCGTTGTGATTAAGTCTGCGGTGCGTGAACCAGGTGAGCGCGCGAAGATCGCGGTCATGTCAAACGAGCGTGACGTCGATCCAGTCGGCGCGTGCGTCGGCATGAAGGGCTCGCGAGTGCAGGCAATCATTCGAGAACTTCGCGGGGAAAAGATCGACATCATCGAGTGGTCAGATGAGCCTTCGGTATTCGCAGCAAATGCTTTGTCACCCGCGAAAGTCAATCAGGTCAGAATTACCGACATTGAAAACCGGCAGATGGAAGTTATCGTCAACGAAGATCAGTTGTCGCTGGCGATTGGAAAGCGCGGGCAGAACGTCAGGCTCGCTACCAAACTCGTCGGTTGGAACATCGATATTCGCAGTGAAGAAGAGATCAAACGCGAAGTTACCGAACAGATGGGTGCGCTCATTGCCTCTGGAGAAGCAGTGCCGCTCTCCGCGATCGAAGGCGTTACACCGCTTCAGGCTGAAGCATTAGCCGAGCACGGCATTAACGACATCGATGCTCTCGCAAATACTTCAGTGGACGATCTGGTCGAGTTCCTCGATCTGAGTCTTGACGAAGCTGAAGTCATCCTTGACGCTGCTAAGGCTGTTATTGGGATGCGCGATCGAAGTCTGCATCCCGAAACCGACGCTGAGGCTGGTACTGAACAGCATGCGGCGTCGGCAGAATTCGACGAAAGTGTTGAAGCTTCAGAAGTAGAACCATCTGATGAAATGACTGCTGAAGGTTACGACGAGGCTGTCGAGCGTGGAGTTCCCTTCTCGGCCGATCTCGGTGCCGTTGATCCAGCTTCCTTGACGGAAACGGATTTGGCTGCGGATGAGATCGTTCTGCAGGAACCTTCACGTGATCTTCGTCCCGACACGATAACGCCTGCTCCGGATTTGGGCGCAACTGAGATTCCCAGTCTGGACAACGTTGAAACTATCGCCGCCGAGATGATGGCGAGCGATGAAGAGATTGCTTCGGCGGAAAATGCCATCGAAGCAACAAACCAGACTCCTGCAGTTTCTGAAGATGCTGCATCAAGCGGGAGTCCGGATGAAGAGAAGCACTGATGCTTCCACAGATGCAGCCAATGTGTAGCAACGCAAACTTGTCGGACAAGGCGTGTTTGCGTTCCTCGCTTCGCGATCGCTGTCATACGTCGCACTTCTGACGATGCTTTGAGAGTGATTAAGAGCGAGGCCCTTAATCACTTTGAAGTACCTGAGAAGAAGGAGTGCATGACAGTTTCCTCAAAAGTTCGCATATACGATCTCGCAAAAGAGCTCAAGCTCGACACTAAGCGGTTGATTGAAGAAGTTCGTCGTGAAGGTGTTGACGTTAGTGTTCCATCAAACTCTGTCTCGAAAGAGCTCGCCGAGAAAATCCGCAATAAGTATTTTCCGAAGAAGGAAACCACGGTTAAGCGCGCGGTCAAGGTGGTCAAACGCGCTGCGATGCCGCAGGTGGAGACTCCCGTCGCTGTTGAGCCCGAGCCTGCGCCTCCCGAACCAGAGCCGTCACCAGCACCGGCAGAGCTGCCTCCTGAGGTTCCTCAGGCAGCCGAACCAGCTGCGCCGAAACCAATAACTCCCGCGAGACTGGTCAAGAAGTTGACTCCTGCCGTTCGGGCCGAAAAGCTGGCAGAGGCTGAACCTGAGATAATCGCCGAAGAGCCTCCGATATCAGTCGAAGTTGCGCCGGCTCCCGAAATTGTGGCCGTCGAAGCGTCAGCGCCTGTTGAGATTCCTGAGACTAAATCCGCTCCAGCCATGCCGTCGCGTCAAGTCAGAGTTTTGCGGCCGACTGCGGCAGCATTGAACGCAGGAATACGTCCGGGCGAACGAGCCCCAGCGCCTGCTCCACCACCGCCGCCGGTGGCGGCCCGTCCCGAACGAAACAGACTCAGGGAGAGACCTTCCCTGCCTCGTTCCGAACGATTGGGAACTCCTGGTGAAACAGCCACTCCGCAGACGACCTACATTCCACCTCCCGACACTGGTCGAAGACGTTCTCGTCGCAGCAGCCCACGCGGTGGAAGGAAGATTGAAGGTAAGGCTGGAAAATTCGATAAGGGCGATTTCATTCCACCTCCCAGAGCTCTGTCGCTCGAAGATCGCATTGCCGGGAGGCTCGAGATGCCATCAACGGGCGAACTCAAGTCTGTTCGACTGATCGAAGGTTCGACGGTCAAGGAGTTTGCTGAGAAGCTTGGTATCAAACCAAAAGATGTAGTGACGTTGTTACTTCAACGCGGAGTCTTTGCCACGATCAATCAACCGTTGATGGATGATGTGGCTTCGGATCTCGGCAAACGTTTTGGTTACGACGTCTCGTTTGTGCCATTCGAAGAGATGGTCGCTGAAGAAGAGTTTGAAGAACTGATTGCAACTGATGCGGACGATGTTGAATTACCACGAGCCCCTGTCGTAACCGTGATGGGTCACGTCGATCACGGTAAGACTTCGCTACTCGACGGCATCAGAGCAACGGATGTAGCAGCTGGTGAAGCTGGAGGCATAACTCAACACATCGGCGCGTACAGTGTGCAGGTTCCGAATCCCGATAATTCAGAGGAAATGCGCCGCGTCGTTTTTCTCGACACGCCCGGCCACGAAGCGTTCACGATGATGCGTGCTCGCGGTGCAAAGGCAACGGACATTGTTGTACTAGTCGTTGCTGCTGACGATGGTGTCATGCCACAGACAATTGAAGCGATCGAACATTCACGCGCTGCCAATGTGCCCATCATCGTTGCCATAAACAAGATCGACAAACCGGATGCGAATCCCGATCGTGTCAAACAGGAACTCTCCCAGCACGGCTTATCGCCTCTCGAATGGGGTGGCGAGACTGAAATGGTGCAGGTGTCGGCGAAGAAGCGACAAAACCTGGACACGTTACTCGAAACGATTCTATTGACATCTGACATTCTGAACCTGCGCGCGAGTCCGACACGTTTAGCATCGGGTGTCGTACTTGAAGCAAAACTTGATCGTGGTCGTGGCGCGGTTGCGACTGTGCTTGTGCAGCAAGGTACGTTGAAGATTCACGAGCCATTTATCGTTGGACAAATCTCCGGCAAGGTTCGAGCAATGTTCAACGATCGTGGGGAGCCAATTATCGAAGCGGGACCCGCGACGCCGGTCGAAGTCCTGGGCTTGCAGGGTGTCCCCCAGGCTGGTGAAAGTTTCCAGGTTGTTTCCGACATAACAAAGGCACAATCGATTTCACAACATCGCCAGATGCTCAGCAGACAAGCTGCGCTTCTGCAAACAACGAAGCGCGGTATCGAAGCGTTGGGTGAAAGTGAAGTCAAAGAACTGCTGGTCATTATTAAGGCTGACGTGCAGGGCTCGGTCGAAGTGCTCAAATCGACCTTGCAAAAACTTTCAACCGATCGGGTGAAGGTAAAGGTGATTCGTTCGGGCGTCGGCGCGATTACTGAATCAGACGTGCTGCTGGGTTCAGCAACTCAAGCAGGATCGTCATCTTCCGCGGTGGTGATTATCGGCTTCAACGTGCGCCCGGAAGCGCGCGCCGCTGATGTGGCAAAACAGGAAGGTGTTGATATCCGGCTACACTCAATCATCTATAAGGTCGAGGAAGAGATTCGGGCCGCGATGATTGGAATGCTAGAAGCCATCGAGAAAGAGAAGATCATTGGCAAGGCTGACGTCCGCGAGGTATTCCGAGTTCCTAAGGCCGGAAGCGTCGCGGGCTGCATGGTCATTGATGGATCCGTTCGACGAAACGCACGCGCTCGTCTGATTCGTGACGGCGTTGTGTCCTGGGAAGGCAATATCGGTTCGTTACGACGCTTCAAGGACGACGTTTCCGAGGTTCGCGAAGGGTTCGAGTGCGGTATCAGTCTGGAGAACTTCAACGATATCAAGGTTGGGGATCAGATCGAGGCGTACGTCGTTGAGCGAGTGGCAGCGACGGAGCTGTAGTCAGGAGCAGTTCGTATGTCCGACGAACTTTTTAGTTTGTCGTACGTCGGACGCGAGACCGCTTTTGCTAATTCGATGATGTTTGGTCGGGAAGCACGACAAACTAAAGTTCGTCGGACATCAAGGCTGCTCCCAGCTGTGGTAATTGAAAGATGCACCGTAGTGAGAGAATCGCAGATACGATTCGCGAGGAGATTTCTCAGATTGTCGGGTATGAGCTCGAGGATCCGAGGTTGAGCACAGTAACTGTTACGGACGTCAGGTTGTCCGACGACAAACGGGCAGCCAAAGTCTACGTGACTGTCGCCGGCGATGAGAATGAACATAAGCTCGCGCTTGCAGCCTTGAAGCATGCTGCTCCTTATGTGCGAAAGCAGCTTGGTTTGTCATTAAATCTGCCGCGCACGCCCGAACTTTATTTCGTGCGCGATCGAGTTGAAGAAGAAGGCGAACGCGTCGATCAGTTGCTACAACAGATCGAGGCAGAGTGGGAAAGTAAAGGAAAGGATGAAGGATGAAGGACGGATGAATTTCAGATTTAAGATTACGCAAGTCTGACGTCGCAGGTAAATCTTAAATTTGAAATCTTAAATCTGAAATTATTCATCCGTCCTTCATCCCTATTAATGGATGCTTAGTCAAGTAGTTGAGTTGATCGAATCGAAACGACGTTTCGCGATCACCTCGCATATCCGCCCGGATGGTGACAGTCTGGGATCTTCACTGGGTCTTTACTGGTTGCTACGAGCTCTCGACAAAGAAGTCGAGGTGATTATGCGAGACCCGGTGCCGCACGCTTACCAACAACTCCCCGGCGCCCAGAATGTAAAAGTCGTCCCGGTTGTTGATCCTTCGTATCATGCAGTGTTTGTGATCGAGTGTTCTGACATAACGCGGCCAGGTTTGATTGACCTGGAAAAGCAGACCGTCGTGAACATAGATCATCACTCAACGACTGCACTCTTCGGCACCATTAATTGGATCGATTCAACCGCTTCAGCAGTAGGCGAGATGATCTACAACCTGTGCAAAGCAACAGGCGTTCGGGTAACGAAGGAAATTGCCGAGTGCGTTTACACCGCGCTCATCACTGATACCGGATCATTTCATTACTCAAATACCACTGAACGCACATTCAAAGTCGCCTCGGAACTGGTTCGCACCGGTGTGAAGCCGGCAAAAACCGCCGAAGCAGTGTTTGCGAGTTATCCCTGGAGCAGAATTGAGTTGATGGCGGCCGTTCTCTCAACAGCCAGACGAGATGAAACTGGTCACGTTGCCTGTTTGCGTCAAACACTCGAGATGCAACGGCAGGCGAAAGCGTCTGATGAAGATGCCGATGGTTTTGTGAATTATCCGCTCACTGTCGAAGAAGTTGAAGCCGTTGCAATGTTGAAGGAATGCGAACCAGGAATTTACCGCACGAGCTTACGATCCAAAGGTGACGTCAACGTCGCCAAGGTCGCCGAGCGTTTTGGCGGTGGCGGCCACCGTAATGCAGCAGGATGTACGTTGCGGGGAAGTTGGGAAGAGGTGGAATCTGAGATCGTTGCGTTGTTGCAAGACGCGGTAAAACGCGCCAACGGATCCCGCGACGTCACTGAAGACGCGCTTAAGACAGCTTGATTTCGGATTACATTGACAACGTGACCAAGTGCAAGTGAGGAAGGGTGGTTTACCCCCGCTCGTTGAATAAGATCTCGATCGGGACCAGCGGGGGTAAACCACCCTTCCTTACTTGCACTCTTAACTGGGCTTTTTGTCTCTCTGAATGACCAAAGAGAAACGATACAAGTGGCGCCGTGCGGACTATCAGGAGCACACTCGTGGACTGTTAATCGTCCACACCGGTAACGGGAAGGGCAAGACGACGTGTGCACTTGGACTGATGATGCGAGCGGTCGGTCGGGGTCTGAAATGCTGCATGATTCAGTTTATGAAGTCCCGTAATGATCGCTATGGCGAACATGTATCTGCGGAAAAGTTGGGCATCGAAGTACACACCATGGGTGACGGCTTCACATGGGATACAAAAAATCCTGAACAGGATATCAAGACGGCAAGAGATACATGGACCCTCTGTGTTGAAAAACTGCGCTCCGGTGACTACGACATGCTGGTGTTTGATGAACTTGTTTATGTCCTGAGTTATAAGTGGCTGCCGGCAGATGAAATTCTCGCGGAGATCAAAGAAGCTCGAGAATCGCAACCGGCATTACACGTCGTCGTCACTGGTAGAGATGCGCCGCAGGAACTAATCGAGATGGCCGATCTTGTTACGGAGATGACTGAGATCAAACACCCGTTTAATGCTGGAGTCAGGGCGCAGCAAGGCATTGAGTTCTGAAGTCCGGCGCGGAATGGGTCCTATAGGTCAAATAGGTCCTATGCTAGAAGATCGATTAAAACAATAAATACACAATTCGGAAATCCACGGTTTTGTGCTAACCTTCAGACCCTCTAAATGGCCTGGTTCAATAAAAAGACAAAGCGAATAGAGGCAGTTCCCCCGGAACAACGCGTCGTAAAGACGGAAAACGTCTTTGTAAAATGCGACGGTTGTGAAGCTCATCTGTTCAAAGGCGAACTCGAGGACGGTCTTCAGGTTTGCAAGCACTGCGGTCATCACTTTCGCATCGGCGCCCGCGAACGACTCAATTTGTTGTTTGATGACAGCAAGTTTGAGGAACTTGATGAAGAAGTAATTTCGATTGATCCACTCGGCTTTTCTGACAACAAGCCCTACCCGGAAAGATTAAGCCAGGCAAAAGAATCGTCTGGACTTCCCGAAGCCATTATTAATGCGCGAGGCACAGTCGGCGATCACCCCGTATGTGCAGGCGCGATGGACATGCTTTTCATCGGTGGCTCGATGGGTTCCGCCGTCGGCGAAAAAGTTACGCGACTAATCGAACGCGCAATGAACGAACGCAGTGCACTCGTGATCTTCTCCGCCTCGGGCGGCGCCCGCATGCAGGAAGGCACTCTCTCGTTGATGCAGATGGCGAAAATATCTGCAGCTCTCGCCGCGCTCGACGAAGCACGTCTTCCCTTCATCTCGATTTTGACCGATCCCACCACGGGAGGGGTCACTGCAAGTTTCGCCATGCTCGGTGATGTGATAATCGCTGAGCCGAAAGCATTGATCGGTTTCGCTGGTCCAAGAGTTATCGAACAAACCATTCGACAGAAACTCCCAAAGGACTTTCAGCGCTCCGAGTTTCTGCTCGAGCACGGAATGATCGATGCCATCGTGGACAGGCGGGAACTTAGAACCCACATCGTCAAAGTGCTCAACTTCATGATGAACCCCGAAATTCATGGTGAGTCAGACATTGAACGTGCACGCCGTCGCGCAATTTCCCGCAATTAGCTGTCCAACGTTTGCTCGAGATGGATTACGATGAAGCTCTTCAGTATCTGCTCAGTCTTGGTCATGAAACACTTGCAATCAAGTTAGGCCTGCGTAACACAAAGCTACTACTCAACTCGCTAAGTAATCCTCAACATTCATTTCCTGCAGTACAGATCGCGGGCACAAATGGAAAAGGTTCAACTGCGTCTTTTCTGGACTCAATATGTCGTCAAGCAGGTATCAGGACCGGTCTTTATACGTCGCCACATCTCGAGTCGATTACTGAACGCGTCAAGATTGGCGGATCCGAGATAGCACGCGAAGACTTTGCCAAGTACGCTACAACAGTACGTGATGCTGCGAATCGGCTCTTGCTCACTGGCGAAATCGAAGCGCTGCCAACGTTCTTTGAACACTTGACTGCAATTGCCCTGGTTGCTTTTCATGATGCCCGAGTCGAACTTGCGATACTTGAAACGGGTTTGGGTGGTCGACTGGACGCGACAAGCGCGGTTGAAGCATCAGTGTGTGCCATCACGGATATTGGCTTCGATCATGAAGAGTACCTTGGCAACACAATTGAGAGCATCGCAGCTGAAAAGGCAGCCATCATCCATGAGGGCTCGACGGCAGTTATAGCTCCGCAGACAGCTGAGGCGCTAAAAGTCATTCTCGATCGTTGCGAAGAAGTGAAAGTAACACCGGTGTTCAAGTGTAGCGGACGTATCGAAGAAGTTTCGAAGGATGGCAGATGCAAAGTAACGTTCGAGACTCCGCACGACACATACGAGAGTGTCTGGCTTGGTCTTCGCGGCCGACATCAGATTGAAAACGCGGGTGTGGCTATCCAACTTGCAGAAATTTTGCGGGCAAGGTTCCCTATCACTCGAGAAAGCATCATCGAAGGACTCGAGAGTGCTTCGCATCCGGGTCGTCTCGAACTCTTTGGGGACAAGCCGGCGTTTCTATTGGATGGAGCACACAATCCGTCTGGCGCTCAGGCCCTGCATGAGTTTCTACAAAAATTCGGTCGCCACCCGCTGACAATCATCTTCGGAACCATGCGGGATAAGCGAATCGATCAGATCGCTGAATATCTGTTCCCCTTGGCTGATGATCTCATCCTCACAGAAATCGATAACCCGCGGAGCGCTTCGAGTATCGCGTTGCTCGAAGTTGCAAGAAAGCTGCGCCGAACAAATGCCACCACAACGACAACGAGTCGCAACGCTTTGAAGTTAGCTATTGAGAAAACACCTGCGGAGGGAATGATCTGTATTACCGGTTCGCTTTATCTTATCGGCGAAATCAGAACTGAGCTTCGACATAGTGAGAAGAGACTGCAGAAAACAACATGAGCACAAACAGAGACCTACCTAACGTCATCGACAGCAGGACAGCTTTTGAGGGAAAAGTGTTTGACGTAACTGTCGACACCATCAAGGAGGGTGAACTTGTATACCAGCGAGAGGTAGTTCGACATCCAGGCAGCGCCGTCATTGTTCCTGTGTTTGAAGATGAGACCGTCGCCCTGGTTCGACAATACCGGCATCCTGCCGTGAAGTACCTACTCGAGATACCTGCGGGCACGTTGAATAATCGAGAAAGACCAGAAGTTGGTGCAGCTCGCGAGTTGGAGGAGGAGCTCGGATTTGTGGCCGGCAAAATCGAAAAGTTAAGCGAGTTTTTTGTCTCGCCCGGTTTTTGCGAAGAGAAGATGTGGGTCTATCTCGCGACTGACCTTACCCAAACGAAACAAAAACTTGACGATGATGAAGTGATTGAGGTGGTACGAATCAGTTTTTCCGAAAGCCTGGAAATGATCAGCGCCGGCGAGATCGAAGACGCCAAAACAATTATCGGATTGATGCTCGCCGCACCACGCATCGGTTCACCAATGTTGGAGGCGATGTATCCGGCGGTGTGAAGAATTTCAGATTTAAGATTTCAGATTTAAGATTGTTTGTGGTCGGTGTTTAGGAGTGTATAGGTCCAGGTCATATAGGTCCTATTGCCTGCGAAAATGATCTGGGTGTTGACCACCACAACCTAACCCCCTAAACTCGGAGTTCAGTGATTACAGACGAGCCTTCGCCACTTTCAAACGAAAGCGCTATTACGCCTCAGACCCAGGCAGAGGTGAGCGCCGTCGAAACGCCATCAACTAACGGACGCTGGCTAGAACTCTTCAAAGCGTTTGGGGCTTGGGGTGGCAGTGTGGCCTTCTTGATTCTGATTCCGCTGCTCTTTGCTATTCCTTACTTCGTCTACCTGGTTTATTCCAAACGGATCCCAACCGCCGAGCAGCTGGTTCAAGACAAGACTTTTCTTTTACTTCAGATACTCGCCGTAATTCCCTCCCACTTGTTGACCTTAGGTTTAGCGTGGCTACTCGTCACGAACCGTCGCCGCCGACCCTTTGCGCAAACAATCGGTTTATCCTGGCCGCCAGGCGTTTCGGCATGGAAGGGCTTTAGCTTATGCCTCTTGGTTGCGCTCGTGCTCTTCGGTTTGGGAGCACTCATCACAATGGTCCTTGGCGGAGGAAAGACTGACCTCGATAAATTGATTGAAAGCTCGTATCAGGCTCGACTCGCAACTGCCGTGGTCGCGGTTTTTACAGCACCTTTGGTAGAAGAAGTCATATACCGAGGCATGCTGTACCCAGCGCTCGAGAGAGTAACGGGCATCGGTGGGGCTATCGCAATAGTTTCTTTTTTATTTGCTGGCGTTCACGTTTATCAGTATTGGAATAACGTCGGCGTGATCCTCGCCATCACGATCCTTAGCGTTACGCTTACTGCGGTACGCGCCTTCAGTGGCAGGTTACTTCCGTCGGTTGTGATTCACCTGGTCTTTAACGGAGTGCAATCGGTTATTCTCATCCTCGAACCGTTTTTCAAGAAACCCGAGCACGTCCAACCCGCTCCAGCACTAATCGAACTCTATCAATCTCTTCACCACTTGTTATTCTGATTATGACTTACGACGTTGTCGTAGTTGGTGCAGGCATCGGTGGACTCACGGTTGCAGCGCTGCTGGCCAAACGCGGGATGAATGTCTGCATTCTTGAGAGGCAATCACAGGTTGG
>DATDFV010000256.1:0-9166 GCA_036522415.1 Pyrinomonadaceae bacterium
CCATCAGCTAACGCAGGCGTAGCCAGGATGGCGCCGTCAAGCTTGTTGGTAGCCAGTATTTTCAACTGTTCACCAGCATCGAGCACAACGACCACACCTTCTTCAGACGCAATGTAAATCTTGTTATCAGCGGCAACTGGCGAAGAGTAGTAGTAGCCAGGTGCTCCCAGCCGTCCGCTATATAACAACGCGCCTGTCTTCGCCACTCGGGAGAAAACGATACCGCCGTTCTGGAACGTATAGAGGTGTCCGTTGTAATACAAAGGTGACGGAACACCGGGTGTGCCCTTGTGCTCCGACCAGGCGATATTCGTTTGGTTGACTTCGCCCTTGCCACCAGGACGTACAGCAGTGACTCGAGAGGCGTTGTTCGCGTAGAACTGAGCGGCTCGTTCAGGGTTCCTCTGTTCGGCTGCAGTCTCCAAGATGATGTCCGGTGCTGCGAAAAACACCATACCGTCGCCGATGACCGGCGTGCTTTTCCCACACGGCGGCAGGCCCGCCACCCACCATCGCTCTGCACCATCCGCAAGGTTGTATGCCATCAAACGTTGGTTCGGCTCAAAGTCACCTCCCAGCACGACAATCTCGTCGATCCCATCGTGGTGCCAATACACAGGTGTCGACCACCCGTATTGAAACTTTGAGCGATCGGTCTTCCACACCGTCTTGCCGTCGCGTCGATTGATGGCGAGCAGGTACGCGTCTTTCCCTTGATGATTGAGCACGAGGAATTCACGGGCGAGGATCGGTGAAGCGACCGCGCCGTACGGATTTTCCGGAAGGGGAAGCCGCCTCTCCCATTTCAGATTTCCGTTGAGGTCGTAACACAACAATCCATAAGACCCGAAGTACACGTAGACGCGCTCTCCGTCAGTGACGGGTGTGGCGCCGGCGGGACTACTGATCGCATGGACCTCTTCGATCTGTTCAGGCGCAACGGTGCGCCGCCAAAGAGTCTTGCCCGTGCGACGGTCGATACAGAGCGTGGAGAGTCGTTTGTTCTCGCGATCAAATTCCGTCAGGAAAATACGTCCACTCCAAATAATGGGCGACGACAATCCAGGTCCGACTGCGGTCTTCCAAAGGACATTCTGGTCTGGGCCAAAGTTAACGGGAGGTTTGCCTTCGCCGAGTCCCGAGGAATTCGGCCCTCTAAACTGAGGCCACCACACCTTGCTGCCCTGCTGCGCCCCAACAGCGACGCTCGACAAAACGACCGTTGCTAAAAGAGTGATCAAAGAAACTCGTTTCATAACCTCACTCCTGTCTGTGCAAAACATGTCCACAGATTTCGCAGATTACAGAGATTAGACATTTGAAAAAAGGACGTTGAGTGGTGTTCCTAACTCACCTTCCCTTCTTTGATTAGGAATCTGTGTAATCTGTGGATACTCTTCGGCGGAAAAGTTATCTATTAGCTGAACACCACCTTCGCTCATGTTGTGTCACATTTTCGACACTTTGTAATCCACCCCGTTCGATCAAAAGCCCCTCGCCCGGACACACGCAAGCTCTTCTGTCAGAGCGCGGCCGTCCGCGGCCGCCCCCGTCAAATAGCATTCCTGGCGAATTCAACGGGCGACCGAGGCGTTCCGACAGAAGAGCTCGCGTGTCTTACAGGTTGGGACTTCTGTTCCACGGGCGGCCGAGGACGACCGCGCTCCGACAGAAGAGGGCTGCGTGTGTCCGGTCAAGGGCTTCTGTTCGACTGGTTCGGCCTCGCTTGCCAATCAACTCGATCATTCTCCATGTCTTAAACAGTAGGCCACCGGGGGGCGCGTTTCATGTCTAATCGTGTAAGCTTTTCATATGGCCGAAATCAATCGTAGTCTAATTATCGTCAAGGCGAAACAACCCTTTCTCGACTGGCTCCACTCATTAGATCCAGAAGACGATCATGAACTGGACGATATAAATAGCGAACCAACCGCGTACCTGATTCCCGAATACGAAACGCCTGAAGAGCAGGAAGACATAATCAAGTGGTGTGCGGATTTTGTGTTCGAGTATGAACTGTGGTCATGGTACACAGACGAAGACATGTGGCCCGTTGGCAGAGATGCCGCGATGTTTAAAGAATGGTTCGACGTGGAGTTCCACTCTATCGTTCAGGATGTTGTTGGCGACATCCCACTCAAACACATCGACTATGACTCAGAAGCAGAAGACATCGACCCCAGTTCCAATGGGCACTGACCCACGCTGGCAAATTTGGAGATAGAGATGCATTGCCAGCGCTGAATCGATTAGGTCCGTCACCACCGGACGTCGCTCAATGATGACTTCGACAACAAAGTAACTTTGGAGGCGATCGTCCTGGGACCGCAGGTGTCCCCGCCTGCCCGCGTCGAAAAGAACCAAGAACAAATTAATTGAGACAGACTTCTTCATTTGTCTCCAGGATCTGCCTCAGTCGAACAAACGCTCGCATTATCGCAATGTTGATTTCGATCGCTTGTTCACTGTTAAGCACGCTCGAGAGCATTGCGACGCCTTGTTCCGTGAATGCATAGGGGAGATGTCGGCGACCGCCGTAGCCCGATCTCGAGGTCGCAATTTGCGACCTCAAAGCCTCTTCTTTGCTCAGTCGAAACATAAAATCCGCAGGAAAGCGGTTACGCGAAACTTGCTGGTTCAGTTGCCTTGTCTCGACGCCATACAACTCCGCGAGATCGAAGTCGATCATCACCTTCTGACTTCGAATCAAATAGATCCTTCGCTCAACGAGCTGAATGGAAACGGAAAGACTCTGTGTTGTGAGGCTCTTCTTTCGAGGCATAACTGAAATGAAGTAGACAATGATCCAACACAAAAATCAACCTCACGAACTCCGTACGTTCAGACGCAAAAGGCGATGGCTCTGGCCTAACGTGCGGCTGATTCTGCTACTAGCGACGACCTGCCTCTAATGCTTACAAAACTATTGCAATCGGACCGACCTGAACCTGCCATCCAACACGTATGCTGGTACCAGCCGCCTCGCCGGCCAGTAATTTAAGGAGTTTTGGGTTTCATGGTTAACAATCGCGCCGCTGAAGATCGCCGACTGACCTTTCGTCACGATAACGGGTTTCACTCTGAACTCCGTCGACGCGTCGACGAATATTTTAATCGGACCGGACGGCGACAGCGTGATTGTCCCGAGATGTATTTAAAGACGGCGATTATCCTGCTCGCCTTTTTCGGAGCTTACGTCGCGCTGGTGTTTGTCGCAGCAACCTGGTGGCAGGGACTCGGACTAGCAATTCTTCTCGGTGTGACGATGGCAGCGATCGGCTTCGCCATTGAACATGACGGTGGCCATCAGTCTTACTCCAGCCATCAATGGGTCAACCGTGCAATGGCTATGACGATGGATCTACTTGGTGCCAGTTCATACGTTTGGCATTGGAAACACGATGTTACCCATCACACCTATGTAAACATCACTGGCCACGACGTCGATATTGAGTTGGGTTTCATCGGACGTCTCTCACCGCACCAGGATCATTTGAGTTTTCATCGCTGGCAACATTTTTACCTGTGGCCGTTGTATGGGCTGAACGTTATCAAGTGGCAACTTTATGACGATTTTCGTGACGTCATCCTCGGCCGGATCGGATCGCGTCGAATACCGCGACCAACACCTCTGGGTTGGGTTTACTTCATCGGGGCCAAGCTGGTGTTTTTCGCACTGGCATTTGCGATTCCCTTAATGCGACACTCGACGTTGAGCGTGATCGTGTTTTATGTCGCGACCATGTTTACAGCCGGCATCGTTGTGAGTGTTGTCTTTCAGCTTGCTCACTGTGTTGAGGAAGCAGAATTTGCTGTGCCCGAAGAAAATTCAACTCTCATGGAAAATAGTTGGGCCATCCATCAGGTGGAAACGACAGTTAATTTTGCGCGCCACAGCAAGTTTCAGAGCTGGTTCCTCGGTGGGTTGAATTTCCAGATTGAGCACCACCTCTTCCCAAGGATCTGTCACGTCAACTACCCACAGATTTCCAGGTTGGTGGAGGAGACGTGTCGGGAGTACGGAGTAGCGTACCGGCAGCACCCAACTTTCCGGCTCGGCTTACTCTCTCACTTCCGCTGGCTTCGCAGGATGGGAACCGCTCCGGCGTCATCCTGATCTGAATCACGAGAGCTTTCAACAACTTCGGCTCAAGATCTGCGAACGAGAGTTTTACGTTCTGTTTGCCGTCCTCACAATCTAAGGTACATCGGTCTTCTCACTTGCTCTAAAACCTTACACACCCACGCATCGAACTAAGCCGACTTTCACAGTCAAACCTAAACACTCCGCCGAACTACACCGCGGCACTGAATCTGCTGATATACCGATCAATCAAGGGGGGCTTTAATGAAAACTGACACGATGCTCGATATGATTCGCATGCTCTCATCTCAAGGAGCAAGCGGAAGTCTACAAATCAACACGGGCGCGACCGATGGCGAAGTTTGTTTCTACAGAGGTCAGATCGTTGACGCCCGACTCGGCAAGATGACTGGGTTTCAGGCAATCAATGCGCTCGCGTCAATGCGCAACACCACCTACAACTTTGAGCAAGCTATAACTCCACCGGCCCAAAATCGAATCACTCCAAACGAACAAATGCTGCTCAAGAACTTTTTTGGCATTCAGCCGGTTTTACCCGATGAGGAGGATGTGCCGCTTGAGCGTTGGCCGGACGAGGATCCAAAGCCAGTTATTCCGCTCAGCAGTGTTGAAGCAGATCATCAAAACGGTTCGCCGTCCGACGAGCAACTTAATGAACCAATGATGATGCGTGCTCCAGATCAAACACCTCGCGATGTTAGTGTCATATTCAAAGGCGATCCGGAAGTTACATTAGTAAAGCGCAAACTAAGTCGACGTCCTCCGACCAATCAACAAATTGCCAGGTCGGTTTTCGTTATTCTTGTAATGGTCGTTATAGGTGTGATCGCTCTCATACTTGTACAACGATTCCGCAGACATGAATCGACGACTACTATTCAGACTGCTTCCCCAACATCGGAAGCGAAAAATGATATTCCTGATCTTACCGGAACGTGGAAGGTTACAAACACTGTCGATCAAACATCGTATCAAGCCTACCAAAACATGGAAGTCGCCTTTAACGTCTCGATCAACCAGGACGGAAATGCCATTACTGGAAAGGGCGAGAAGATCTCTGAGAACGGTCGAAGCCTCCCCGCCAATGGTAGAACTCCAATTGAAATGAAAGGCACAGTTGACGGCGACAAAATCGAAGCGACATTTTTTGAAAACGGAAAGGTGCGTAAAACGAATGGTCGGTTCGTATGGACAATTGATAAAAGCAGCGGCAGTCTCACCGGCACATTCATTACCACAGCAGCCCGCTCAAGTGGCAGATCCGCGGCAACTAAAGTCTCATAGCACTATGCACCCGTCGTCCTGGGACCGCAGGCGTGCCCCCATTACCAACACGAATTCGGCTTGGCTGCCATCTTGATGAATGTGACTACCGCCAATCATCAATGAGATACACACCCGCCCGATTGTAACCGGCCTCATTCGGTCTGCTCATTACGACACCTTGAACATCCGTTCGAAAGCCCCTTGCGAGCATGTGAACGTACGCCTCGTGACGTGCCGTATTCACTCCTGCAACAAGCCTCGACGCCTGTTCTCTTGAAGCCATTTGTTCGCACGCATCGATCAATAACCCAAACCTCACTTCTGCATTAGACCCGGGACGCACCGCTCCAAATTTGACATAGCACACTCCGCTACCGGCTTCTGTTCCTGGTCCATGGTGGCAAACCGCGATTCCGTTCAAACGGCTGTCATCCCATAAAACAATTGTGTCTCCCAGATCTTGAGCTGCAACTGAGCGAATCTCTTGCGAGACGTCGAGGCCTTCATATATTTCGTCGGTGAGTACACGGCAGTCATCCAAAATGGAGTCTCTTTCATTAGTGGGTACTTCGGAGAACCTGGTCCATCGCGATGAGCTGTTAACTTCCCCGACTTGTTTTGACATGATTGCCGTTAGAAAGCGTGGCCAAAACCCAAATCTTTGATAAAGGCCCACGTGCTTTTGACTCTGCGCAAAGGTGAACAAGCCTGCGTGTGTAGTTCCCCATTTCGCAAAAAGCTCCATAATCGGTTCCATCAAACGTTTGGCGACTCCTTTATCCCAAAACTCCGGACGCACAGTTAAAGGACCAAAGAAGCCCACACTTCCCCAGTTGGTGGCAAAATTTGACCCGACCAGTTCTCCATTAACTTCAGCCGCAAAAGCCGCGTTCGGATCGGCAAGCCACCGATTGCTGACGTAAGCAGCGTCACCCATAAACGCCGTCGGGTCAGGCAAACCGATAAACGTTCCGAAAGCCAGGCGCATAATTGCGTCTGCGCTGGCGAGTTCATTCTCTTGAAGAGCACGTACCGTGATGTCTAATTTCGTTGAATTTTGAATGCTGGATTGTGGTTTCATAATTGCTCCCTCCTTGATAGTTAGAAAATAGATACGAAGTTCGGCTCGTGCAAGTGTTCATGTCCGATAAACTTCAGTTCTGTCGTGCACACGTGGAAAGCGACACGACCGATGGTCCTGGGACCGCAGACGTCCCGCCTGCCCGCGTCGAGCAAAACCAAGAATCATCACTGGATGAAAATGGTTGGTTCTTTGCGACGCGGGCAGGCGGGGACGCCTGCGGTCCCAGGACGATCGTCTTTGATTTTTTTTCACACTTGGCTTTGCCGAGATCGCTTCCCTGCACTTCGTGATCGCTCTAATATGCACAACCATCATGACACTACCTGCAAAACTACAAGAAGTTATCGACGCATTCGAAATGG
Organism: Pyrinomonadaceae bacterium; assembly: GCA_036522415.1. GTDB lineage: Bacteria > Acidobacteriota > Blastocatellia > Pyrinomonadales > Pyrinomonadaceae > PSRF01. The sequence goes on from DATDFV010000256.1 coordinate 6,818, forward strand.
CTGCTGATGAATGTTCTTATTATCTCGACAAGCGCACGGGCGAAATTGAAATGATTCAAGACGAGATTTGGCGCGCGGTTGAAGATGATGATCCCGTCGAGGGCTACCCGGAATGGCAGCATGAAGTAATTTTAAAGGCAAGAGAAATCTGGGAAAGCGATGAACACTTTGCGAAACTTCCTGACAAGTTTGAGATCAATTCATATGCGATCATGGAACGCTTTTGCCACCAGTATCCAAACGAGCGCATCAGTGAGCAGTTGTCTCAAGCGATTAGAGGCAAAGGTGCGTTTCGGAGATTTAAGGATCTTGTCTTTGATCTTGGAATTCAAGACAAATGGAACCAATTTGAACACGAGGCTTATGAGGAGATGGCAATAGACTGGCTAGAAAGCGAAGACATTCCATTCACGCGTGGAGACGAAATTGAGTTGGACGCGGAGATGTAGCGTCCATGCATCTCTGCCTAATCTGTGTAATCTGCGTAAACTGTGGATGTTGTTCTGCGTTCGTTTTATTAGAACTCAGATTCTTGTCTTAACCTGCGAAACAGGTGTAAGCGCAAAGCGAAGATCCCGCACATCAGCCGTTATTTAATCTAAGCGTTTATACTTTTGAGTCGGCGACTGCTTTACAATTTCATTCGCTGAAATCAAACTTAAAGGCCATGAAACTCCGAACAACCATTGTTGGAATAATCTTTCTAATGTGCCTCGGTCCGACAGTTTGTCGGATCATCGGCCATCCTGTGTCAGCACCATTCCAAGAGTCGGCACAAAGCTACTGGGAAAAGGGAAACGAACTTCTGAGATCCGACCGCTGCGACGAGGCCGTTGAGGCTTTTAGAAAAGCCCTTGCCATTAGTCCTGCGAGTGGTGCCTATAACGATTTGGGCAGAGCTTACATGTGCCTCAATGAGTTTTCGAAAGCTGAAGCCTCGTTCAAGCAAGCGCTTCGAATTAAGCCGGAGAATGTCAACGCACTCTACAATCTTGGCGTTGCTTATGCGCATCAGGTGAAGATTGATGAGGCCAAAAATGTACTGCGCGCGTTGCAGTCGAGAGATCCGGAAAAAGCTAATGAACTTGAGACTGAGATTCGCGAGGCTAGGGTAGCAGCCAGCCGACTGGCCGAGACTGACACAGCTCTGAATTCAGCCAACGCGCTCTTTAGCGTTACTGCCGGAAATAAGTATTACAAATCTGAAGATTATGTTCGGGCCATCGAAGCTTATAAAAAGGCAATTTCGTATCGCCCCTCGAAGAACGCTTACAGTGGGCTGGGCTTGTCTTATGAAGCAGTTAAACAATATCCAAATGCTGTCGCGGCGTTTCAGGAAGCTATTCACTTGGAGCCCGGCGATCCTGAACTTCATTGCAATCTAGCGACTGTGTATTTGCAAATGGGAGAGCTTGAGAAGACTGAAAACTCTGCACGAGAAGCCTTGCGTCTGAAGTCTGATTACGTAGATCCAATGAACCTTCTGGGCGTTGTACAGTTTCGTCGTAAAGAATATGCCCTTGCCGTGAGTCAGTTTCAAAAGGCGCTTCGACTGGAGCCAAACGATCCCGTGATCAATCACAATCTTGGCAAGACGTACTTTTTAATGGGCCGAAGAACGGAGGCAGAGAGTATTTATCGAAAGCTGCTCACGTTAGATAAAGAACAGGCGCAGAAGCTCTACGAAGTGATGCATCCACCGGCGAAGAAGATGTGATCGATTCTTTTGTCTCTGCGTCTCTGCGTCCTCTCTGTCTCTGTGTTAAGTCGGTCTAAGCATTTTGATCGTCTTATTGGAACAAACAAATCTGCATCGTCGGCGCAATCGGTGGATGTTTTCGTGCGTTGTTTTAATCGACGTCAAATTCCACCTCACCCTCGAGATAGAACACGCACGCTCCTTCCAGTTCAACACGATCCCCAACGAGTCGACACGTTACTTCACCGCCGCGACGCGAAGCCTGAAAGCCGCGGAACTCAGTTTTACACAAACGACTGGTCCAGGTTCTCTGTGATCTTTGTTGGCAGTGTTTATAAAGGAGCGTGCGTGTATTCCGTCAAGGCGGTCCTATTCGACGGGGGCGGCCGAGGACGGACGCGCTCCGACAGAAGAGGTGCGTGCGTTCCGTCAAGGTGCTTCTGTTCGACGGGGGCGCTTACATTTTCAACCCCTCAGTTACCCTTTAAAGAAATCTGCGTAATCGGCGTAATCTGTGGATGTTTTCGTCCGTTAGTTTTAATCGACATCAACCTTTCACTTCACACCCTGATAATTCTTTTCGAGGAGGCTCACTTTCTCTTCGACTATCGTGAGCGCATTCGAGACGAGTCTTGGATCGTTTACGTCCA
>DATDFV010000257.1:0-2651 GCA_036522415.1 Pyrinomonadaceae bacterium
GCACAAAAAATTTCGCGCAATTCGTGGATCGGTTTACTTGACGTATTTCAGTTCCTAGTAATGGCAACTGCTTTGTCTAACCTTGCGCCGCCAGTCAATCGGCTCACTGTAAGGCCTTTTTGACTTGGCCCGGTGGATACAGGGGCCCAGGAAGCAACTGCTCTTGAAAATTCAGGAGTGAAGGGTCAATTGCGAAGGCATAGATTTGTGTCGGCAGGCTCGGGTTTAGATCGTTATCGCTAATGACATAAAGCACATGTCTTCCGTCAGGTAGATCAGGTCCCCACGCCAGTCCTTCGATCTTTTCAGGAATTGTCGCCGCCAGATTCAAGTCAGGATCCAAAAGGTTAATGAACAACTGTTTGCTCACAGGCGTAACACCGATGGGCAATGCGCCGGCGGGAAGACTTGAAATTCCGGATACATCGGTCGCGCCGGTTAGATCGATCTTGTAGATCGTCTTACGCGTCGGTGCTTGAGGTGGCGTTTGCAGGAATGAACGATTATCTCGTTCGACTACCAAAAACTCGTGATCGTTGATTGCCAAAATCTCACATACGCCTTGCCCGCGATTGATCGCGTCCAACACGTAAACATATTCATGTTTCTCACCAGTTAAAAGATCAATCTTGAGCACTCGATTGTTCAGTCCGAGGCGATCCGTAGTACCGGGATTGAGCCCATGGTCCTGAATCAAAGCATTCTGCATTATCCCGAACAGTGTTCTTCCATCCGGGCTAATTGCCAAGCCCTCCATGCCGCGATTCCCCTGACGTCCCGCAGCATTGCTGAGCAACTCCGTATTTGGATCAGAGCTTGGGTTGGAAATGAGAAATTTCGATGGGACCTCGATGCGTCGGAGAAGATGACCTTGACGATTGAACTCAAATAGATATGGTCCATATTCATCGGAAATGTAAAACGTTCCGTGCGGACTAACGCGGATACCTTCCGGATCAAGCCTCAATGTGGCCAACTCATTGTTCGCTACGAAAGAACCCGCAGCTCCAACAAAGTTGTCCCCGTTCTCGTTCTTCAGAAAGCGAGTATCCAGTAAAACCGTTTGGATATTGGGAAACGGAGCGCCGACGTCGGTCGTGATATGTAAAAAATAAAAGCGATCGAGGTAAGGCACATCGGTCAGACCGTCGAATGGCCCTCGATCAGGTGCAGCTATGAATACATCATCATGGCCCGTGTAAGTTATGTCGGATCCAAAACCACCGAAGATGGTCTTGGGAACACAATTGGCAGGCGCACCCGCCTGACAAATGTTTCCTGTGAGACCCGACTTATCCAGTGCAGAGCCGCTCACCACGCCTTTGCCAATGAGTGTGATTCCAGGTGTTAACGGCTTTGGATTGGGAGCGGAAAGAGAAATGGTTGAAATAGCCAGAGTAAGAACGGCAAGTGCCACAGCCAGCACACGTAGCATAAGCAGTGAATCCTTTCAGGAATTTGCTGAAGAAGCTAGTGAGTGGCGGTTACCGAAGCATGATCGACTTGTGAACAGTTTGTAAACTCACGGGAAGTAGTTGGGCGCTGCTTCAAATGAGGAAGGAGCCAACCTTGCCTGAAGTCTAAAGGTCGCCTGACGTCGTGTGAATCGCGCCTTAAATATTTGTTAAGCTGATCTAAGTGTCTGTGGGGCCTGCGCGGGCGGGTGTTTTATTAACGCGGAATTAACATTCTCGTAACGCGGAGAAACTAAGATAGCGACTCTTCAATAACATTGCAGCAACTCTTAAGAGCCCCTTAAAAATAATGGCCATTTCCAATGAGCTGAGTAGCGATATTGCTATCGCCATTCTCGAAAAAAATAGATCACCGCAAGAGCTGAAACAACTCAAGGAGATCATTCTCCAGGTCCATTCCGAGCTTCAGAAACTGTCAGCAGCGATGCACGCAGATCGCCTGAAGAAAACACAACCAGAAAAAGGCAGAAAAATGGCAAATGGTATGTAGAAGCCAAGTTTGCGACTTGTGTTTTTTCCGGCTAACGAACCAGAGCTCGTTGGTTATCTGCAAGTAAGCCGCCTACCATCGTTGAATCCCACACAAGCCAGTAGCGTTCGGTTTGGCGTGCAAAGGAAAGGCGAACGTATTTGGAGTTGAAGTTTGCGTCCGCTTTGAGATAAGCCGGGCTGAAGAAGTAGTCAACGCGGATAGGGAGCCCAAGCTCGACACGCATTTGATTGATGTGGTCCTCGCACTCGCCAGTTGTCTTCGAAGTGGTTGGGTCTTCGGAGTCTCTCACGACGTGATCGATTTCATGGAGCAGGCCCCACCCTACATCAAAAGCAGCGCGCGCTTCTGCGTCTCCAGTCAAGTGATGAAAATCTTTGAAGTCAATGAGTACAACGTAGGCCGGCGGTCTGGATGATTCGCCGCGAATCCAGCGACCACGAACAACACGACAGAAAGCCACGTCGGATCGCGAGCTTGCATCCTCCAACACTATAAGGTTTGTGCCTTCGATTGCCTGAGACAGAAGTATTCGTGAGCTTTTAGAACCGCCTCGGGGCTGATCGTCATCCAAACGCAGCGCACCATTGGTGTCGAAAGTCAGATTGGTCCATCCAGTAATCACCCGCAGACTAGCAACCAACTCATCACGATGGCTGCGCGACACCTCTTGTCGAAGCACTCGA
>DATDFV010000258.1:0-11115 GCA_036522415.1 Pyrinomonadaceae bacterium
GTCACGGAGCACTTACAAAAACTCGAGACGAGTAATGGAAAAGCCCTCGCTTTAGGCGAGGCTGCGGTGTTATTGGGTGATCCGGCACGCGTGAATACCGATCTTGAGCGGTTGCAGGCTGTGACAGCCGCTGATGTGCAAAGCGTCATGAAGAAGTACTTCTCCGATAAGAACCGGATGGTGCTCTACTACCTGCCCGAATCCACAAAGAAGGGAGGCCAGTGACATGAGAGCAGCAGACCGCGTGCTCGCGTTGATGTTTTTGTTGCTGCTTTCCTTTGTGGTCTGCGCGCAGACACCTCAAGCCACACCACCGCCTCCAGCGCCGCCGCGTTCAGTAGTTTTTCCGAAACCTGTCGAGCAAACATTGCCAAACGGACTGCGCGTAATTGTGATCGAACGGCATGAATCCCCTCTCGTGTCGGCGCAAGTCGTCATCAAGAATGGTGGAGAAATAGATCCACCTGAGTTGGCTGGTCTCGCGGATATGACTGCGAGCTTGCTTACTAAAGGAACTCAGACCCGTGACGCGACGCAGATCGCCGAACAGATCGAGAGACTTGGTGGTTCGCTCGAATCGGGTGCGCGTTGGGATTCATCGTTTGCGACCGTCGGCGTCATGTCTGACAAGATCAGTCCCGCCATGGAGATTCTTGCTGACGTAGTGCGACGTCCAACGTTCAAGAGCGAAGAGGTTGAACGACTGCGGCAACAGTATCTCGACAATCTGACGTTAGCGCTTGGCGATCCCGGATCGATCGCGCGCTTCGTTGCGGCGCGCGTAGTCTTCGGCGATGGCGCTTATGGGCATCCGCTTTCCGGCACGAACGAATCGTTGACGCGGATCACGCCCGGTGATATCGCGAAATTACACAGCCGTTTCTATCGACCGGATAACGCAATCCTCGTCATCGGCGGCGACATCTCTGCAAAAGAAGCGTTCGCACTCAGTACCAGGTACTTCGGTGACTGGCAAAAGCCACCAACCCCTCTGCCTCAATTGAGTGCGGCGATGAAAGAAGCACCGGCGGCGATGGGACGCATTGTCGTCATCGACAAACCTGACGCAGGCCAAGCCGCGGTTTATTTAGCGCGCACCGGAATAACACGTCGAGATCCGGATTACTTTCGCGGCATCGTGACTAATTCAGTGCTAAGTGGTTACTCGGGCCGGCTCAACCAGGAGATTCGCATCAAGCGTGGTTTGAGTTATGGTGCAGGTAGTACACTCGACACGCGTCGTGATGTTGGTCCGTTTGTCGCATCGGCTCAGACAAAGAATGAGTCGGGCGCTCAAGTCGCAGATTTACTTCTGGGAGAGATCAGCCGTCTATCGAGTTCTCCGCCGGCTGAATCTGAGTTGGTCCCCCGGAAGGCAGTTTTGATTGGAAACTTTTCGCGCAACCTGGAGACGGCCAACGGACTTGTCGGCCAGGTTGCATCGTTGGCGCTTCACGGTTTGAGTCTGGATGAGATCAATCGATACATCGCCAATGTCGAGGCAATCAATTCGCAGGACGTGGAGAAATTTGCAGGTACGCGACTTGACGCTAAAACGAGCAACATAATTATCGTCGGAAACGCAAAGGCATTTCTTCCTGAGTTACAGAAACAACACCCGAACGTCGAAGTTATTCCGATTACGGAATTAGATCTCAACACCAGGCTGCTGAGAAAGAAGCAGCAATAATGTAGTTTGGAGTTCGTTATGAGTACTCGTTCATTATCTTTTTTTCGAACTCTCCCTTATGTGATCATGGTTCTTTTGGTTTCAGGCGCTGTTGTTGGTGCGCAATCTCCGATAGATGGGATTGATGCTCGGGCCAACACGAACGATCTGGCGAGACAACTCGGCAATCCAGATCCATTAGTGCGACAAAAGAGCGCGGAGGCACTGGCGCGTCTTGCGGCCACGGGTCAGAAAAAGATCGTCGAAGGTTATCAACTGCAGGAAAAGAACAAAGAAGTGCGACTTGCACTTGATTGGGCGCTTTATCGAATGGGGCATTCGGAGGCGCTATTTCGAGTTGTTAAGGAACTTGATTCAGGGCGTCAGGAGCAAGCCGTTGGCTACCTGTGGCACCTGGAGAGTCCGGATCTCCTTTATCCCTATTTGCAGAAGCAGAACAATCCGCCGCGTTTGAGTGCGGGCCTAATGAAAGCGTTTGCGCGGATTGGCAATTCTGAAACGCTCGAGATGATCAAACCCTATCGCGATTCGTTTGAGCCAAAAGTAGCGGAAGCCGCAGAAGCCGCTTGCGATGAGATTGAGAAACGCATGGGCCAGCCGGAATCGGCGCCAGGCAAGATGAGACCAAGGACGGTAGAGAAACCCTAGACGGCGATAGGTCCTATAGGTCATATAGGTCCTATATTTGATGATCAGACGACCTACTCCCTCCCCGAATGCATCAGAGCCTCCGCACATTTCTCGATTTGCTCAAAAGAGAAAACGAAATAGTTGAGATAAAGGCGGAAGTCGATCCTTACCTCGAACTCGCAGAGATCCATCGTCGAGTTATTGCCGAAGGTGGGCCAGCCTTACTATTTCGCCGTGTGAAAGGTAGTCGATATTCCGTCGTCACAAATCTGTTCGGAACCACACGTCGAATTGATCTAGCGTTCGGAACAAAGCCTGAGTCGATAATTCGCGATCTGGTGCACATCGCTGAGTCGATTCTGCCGCCGAGGCCCGCCGAGCTTTGGGATCATCGTTCCATCGTCTTCGAACTACTCAAACTGGGCACCTCAAACACTTCTCGGGCACCGGTTACCCAAGTCATTGATCAGCCGGCGCGACTCAACGAGCTACCGGTACTCACAACCTGGCAGGAAGATGGCGGACCCTTCATTACTCTTCCACTTGTTTACACGGAAAACCCAGCGACGAACAAACACAATCTTGGCGTCTACCGAATGCAAGTCTTCGACAGTACTTCGACTGGATTACATTGGCAGATTCAAAAAGGAGGTGGGTTTCATTATCGCGAAGCCGAACTGCAAAATCAGGACCTGCCTGTGACTGTTTTTCTGGGCGGTCCGCCCGCGCTGATTCTTGCAGCGATTGCCCCACTTCCCGAAGACGTGCCGGAGTTGGTTCTAGGTTCGCTGCTTGCAGGTCAGCGATTGAAGATGGTTAAGGTGCCGCAGTCAACACATCGTCTTGCTGCAGAGGCGGAGTTTGCACTGGTCGGACGTGCTCGTCCGCACGAAAGAAGAATTGAAGGACCGTTCGGCGATCACTATGGTTATTACTCGCTGCGACATGAGTATCCGGTTTTTCACGTCGATGCAGTTTTTCACCGTCGCGATGCGATCTATCCGGCGACAGTTGTTGGTAAACCACGTCAGGAAGACTTTTTCATAGGCGATTATTTACAGAAACTGCTCTCACCTCTTTTTCCACTCGTTATGCCGTCCGTAAGGAATCTTTGGACCTATGGAGAGACGGGCTTCCATTCCTTGTGCGCTGCGGTGGTTCAGGAGCGATATGGTCGCGAAGCGCTCGTCTCAGCTTTTCGAATACTTGGTGAAGGCCAACTCTCACTGACCAAGTTCTTGATAGTTACGGACACGCCGCAGGATCTCACTAACTTTCCGAAGCTACTGGAACACGTTCTCGAACGGTTCCGTCCAGAAACAGATCTCTTTGTGATCTCAAATGTTTCAATGGATACACTCGACTACACAAGCGGAAAAGTTAATGAGGGTAGCAAAGCCATAATGTTGGGCTTGGGCGAACCTGTCAGACAGTTGCCGCGGGAATTCAAAGGAGCACTGCCACAAGGTGTTTCTCGAGCTGCCGTTTTCTGTGGAGGTTGCCTGGTGCTTGAAGGTCGTAGCTTCGCAGAAGATGAGGAACTGCCGGATAGGGTAGCAAGAGATTCGACCTTGTCGGATTGGCCATTGATTATCTTGCACGACAATGCAAGCGTTACCAACAGCGGTTCGGATTTCCTGTGGGCAACGTGGACTCGCTTCGAACCCGCGGCAGATATCTATGCTGCGCAGACAAGCATTCAGCGTCATCACCTCGTTTATACAGCGCCAATTGTGATCGATGCGCGCACAAAGCCAGGATTTCCCGATGAGCTAATCGTGCGTGATGACATTCGAGAGCTGGTCGATAAACGATGGGGTGAATACTTCGGTCGCCGTTAAGGTGCAGGCAGCGGACCAGCGGCCAGACCCCAGATATTTTCCATATATCATTTGACATTTCTCAGTTGCCATTTGCTGTCGTAGCTTTGCCTTAAAATCGATTTCACTACTAACAAGTTTCGTGTCATTTCGTGTGACTTCGTGGATCGTTGCTTTGTCCATAAAAATAAAGACGATCCATGAAGTCACACGAAATGAGACGAACTCAAAATGCTTGCGATGTGACTTTAGAGGCAAAGCCTGTTGTCGCTCAAAAACTGGCACCTGAGAAATATCAAATGGATGGAAAATATCCTGGGCTCCTGCTCCGGACTCTGATCTGAGTTAGGCGTCTTTAGGAAGTCGAATCGTGAAAACGGCGCCCCCTTCAACGTGGTTGTGTGCAGTCAACGTCCCTCCATGCTGGCTAATGACTCGATGTGAGAGCGCGAGTCCTACACCATGACCTTCGGCTTTGGTCGTGAAGAAGGGAATGAAGATCTTTTTCAACTCGTGCGGCGCTATGCCTGAACCAGTATCTCTTATCTCAATCACAATCCACTGTCTTCGAGTCGAATCCGTTTCCGACTGAACGTCCAGAAAGACAGAACGTCGAAGACTTTCCTCGGGAATAGACTCAGCTGCATTTCGCAGAAGATTGAGCAAGGTCTGACGCAACATCCGCTCATCCGCGGGAACGGTAAGGTCTGTAAGCGAATCGGCGACAATTTCAACTCTTTTCTGCTCGAATAGTGGACTCAGCTCGCTGATGCATTCCTCGATCAATTCTTTCATCGAAACATCTTCGACGTGGAGCGGTTGAGGTCGGGCAAAGTTCAAAAACGACGTGACCATCGTTGAAAGACTGTGGACCTCATTCAACAAAGCACCCGCAGTCACAGATGCTTTAGCTTCCAGGTTCTGTGTCTGGATTAGTTGAACATATCCTTGCATCGCCGCGACCGCGTTCTTGAATTCATGAGCCAGACCGGCGGACATTTCGCCCAGGCTTTCAAGATTGTTTTTTAACGCCAGTTGCTCTTTGAGTTCGGTGACTTCGGTGATGTCCGTCAACAAGCACAACGCGCCGCGAGGTCCACGTTCAGCGTGCCATTCAATTGGTGCGATCGTTGCGCCAAGTCGCTTTGTCTGACCGTTTGTTGTTGTCGATTCGACTTCTACGCGCCTGTAAAGTGTTCCTTCCTTCAGACAGTGACCCACCATTTCCGCGAGTTCGACATAATTGGCGAGTAGTTTGTGATACGGTTCGCCAAGTCCATGACCATCGAGTTCGAGGAGCGCCTTTCCTGGAGAATTGATAGTGATAGAGATTCCCTGGCCATCAAACGCCAGTAACCCTGAAGGAAGACTGGCAACGATTCGTTCGCTGAACTTTTCCGCAGAGCTTGCGCGCTCGCGTGCGTGTTCACTCAGGCGTTGAAGCTCTTCGCGTTGTTCCTGAAGTTGAGCGACAACGGACTGGAAAGTCTCGAGCACAAATTCAGCTTCATCTTGAGATTTCTGTAACTGAGAATGCACCGACGCGCGCTCGGCTTCGCCAAGCAGTTGCTGATAAGGTCGTAATACCCAACGCAGTAGAAAGAGAATGCCGAGAAGGCTGCCGAGTAGGATGGCGATGAACGATGCGAGGAGGATCGGCCCTCGAGCTGCAGGAGTCGCAGGAGTGAAAGCGTATAGCAGGATCGCAAACAGAACTGCCAGCAAAAACAGTCCGGCTAACAAGGTGAATCCGAATTGGAACCGGCGGATGGCCATGGAGAATTTCAGATTGAAGATTTCAGCTTTAAGATTGGCCCAAATGTCCGACGAACTTTAGTTTGTCGATCTTCGAATTCAAGCCCGATAATTTTCTCGCGCACCTGCACTCCACGATCGACAAACTAAAGTTCGTCGGACATTCGGGCCAATCTTCAATCTTAAATTATCAAAACTGTCCCGCGTACCAGTCGGCAACCTGAGATCCGAAGAGCAGTGCAGCAATAGCACCAATCCCGAGGAACACGCCGAAGGGCAAAAGCATCTGCATGTCCTTCTTTCCGGCTCGGGCCATCAGCAAAATGCCAATGACGGATCCCGAAAGCACACCAAGAAAAATCGTGATGATTGTCAGGCGCCAGCCAAGATAACCGCCTACCATGAACATCATCTTCACGTCACCCAGACCCATGGCTTCGATTCCCCGAAGTTTCTCCCACGTCCATCCCATCAACCACAATGATCCGCCGCCAATCAATGCTCCTAACAAACCGCCAACAAGCGAGGTTAGCCAAATCGGCGAATTAGAAAGAGCACCATGGGTCAGCGACGGCAAATCATCAAAGTGGTGAGTAGCAGTTAAGTAGGGAAGTGCTAAACGGGCGATAAGAGCGAAGATGATTCCGGGATAAGTGATCGCATTTGGCAGGAGCATGTGTTCCGCATCGATGAACACAAGCGCAAGTAGGGCTGCAGCAAATATCAGATCAAACGGCAGTGCCGCGCCAAGGCCGTCGTGCCAGGCGACAGCGATGAACAGAACAGCACACAGAAGTTCGACGACTGGGTATCGTGCTGAGATGTGCTTCCGACAACCACGACACTTACCACGAAGCAGAAGATAACTGACGATCGGCACATTGTCATAGAACGCGATTGCTGCACCACACGAAGGACAGCGCGAGTTTGGAAATACGATCGATTCCTCGCGCGGCAGTCGATGAATGACTACATTCAGGAAGCTGCCAATGATGGCCCCAAAGACACCGGCCAGAATGTATCCGAAGACTGGGGGAAACAAATTTAAGGTTGGAGTGACAAGTAGCTCGGCGGCAAGCATCGACTTGGATTGTAACTTGTTGGGGAAGCATTGTGCTTAGTTTTTTGAACTTTGTGCTTTGAACCCGCTTGAAGACACCATCAGGCTTCAGCCGGTGGTTCTTCAATTTCTTAGCTCTAAATGTCCCAACTTGCCGACTTTAAAAAAATTCAAGAAACCGTGGAGTAGCTCTGAAGTCAAAGCACCACCGGCTAAAGCCTGGTGGCGTCCCAAAACGATCAGCGCCAGTGAAGTAGCTCGGAAGTTGAAGTACCACCGCCTAAAGCCTGGTGGTGTAGAAGGGTTGCTGAAGAGATATCCGGGAACAGAGAACTACTTCTTATTCTGCATCTCCCACAACATCAAATGCTTCAAGAACGCATGATGAGCTGCGAAGCTCGCGATGCTAATCCCTGCCAACCCATCTCGAAAACCGGTTTTTAGGAAGAAACTCCGAATGAACGCGAGCGGACCCGCAGTCGCTATCTTCATCGCCGAGGTCCTTTTGCCTTCTTCGTACATTTGCAGAGCCGCGAGCGGTGCATACCGTTCTCCGATCATTCGATGATGATGGGCAGCATCGCGCACTGTGTAGTGAAGAATATCTCCTCGCAACTTTTCAACCCGTGCACCAGGTTTCATTTGCACTGATTCATGAATGTGGCGCTTCTTCCATTGTCCCGCGCTCTTTTTGAAGAGCCTCAATTGCCAATCCGGATACCAGCCGCCCCCGCGGACCCAGCGTCCCTGATAGTTTGTGCTTCTGGCAATTTGATATCCATCTGCAAACGTGGAGTCAGCTTGCTTTCGAAGGTCCTCAATTGTTCGTTTCAACTCTTCAGAAACACGCTCGTCAGCATCAAGACTGAAGATCCAGTCGTTTTGTGACTGCTCAACTGCGAACTGTTTTTGTGCGGCGAACCCAGGCCAGCGGTTGGTGATTACTCGCGCACCACAGGACCGCGCGATTGAAGTCGTGGCATCGGTGGATTCGGAGTCCACGATTACGACTTCATCCGCCCACGCTACCGATTCACAGGCCGCTTTGACATTTGTTTCTTCGTTGAGGGTAATGATCGTGGCAGTGATCTTCATCCGATTGTCCGACGAACTTTAGTTTGTCGTGACTTCGATTACGCGAACCTTAATAGAATTAGTTGACGACACCTGCAAGCGCGACAAACTATAAAGTTCGTCGGAGATTAAAAACGAATTTGCGATTGCCTCAGTAACATAAGTTACCTCAGCAATCGCAGATCGAAAACAGCAAATCAGCTAACTGGTTGGTCTACGGCACGCTCGGAGACTCAACCACAACGTTATTTGCACGAAGTGTCGTTGAGGTTGCGCGTTGAAGATCGGCCAGCGCTTTGTTGTAGTCAGTCTCTGCGCGAAGCTCTGAAGCTCGAGCATTCGCGAGCGCGTTTTCACGTTGGAACAGCAAGAACGTTGTCGACCGTCCCACCTGGTAGAGTCTCTGTTCACCTTCCAACTGCAGTTCAGCATTCACCCTGGCTTCGCGTGCGGACAACACTCGCTGCCGGGCTGATTCCACTGCCTGGGCAGAATTTCGAACGTCAACTTCGACGGTTTGCTCCTGCGAACGCATCGAAGCTTGCAACTGCTCTTGCTGGATGCGAGCACCTGCCAGATTGGCTTGAGCAGTCTTGTTCTTAAATGGCAGCGAGATTGCGACGCCCACAGTGACGTTACGCGTCTTTCCACCAAGCAGGTTTCGTATATCCTGCCCGTATCCGCCGATTAACGTGGGGTTTGGTCCGCCGTTAGTCGTTGCTACGAGCGGTGACGTTGAAACAGGTAAGCCCTGTGCTGTTTGGATGGCCTGGATCTGTTGAAGCAGAAATGCAGTTTGATTTGTTAGTGGGTTCCCGCCGATTAAAGGTACCTGTGTTCCAATAGGCACCGCGTTTGAAACGTCCGTACCGGCCAAACCCGTCAACGCAACGGCACCGGTTAGATCGACTTGTGGTTTGGTCTGGTTCTTGAAGTATTGAATGTCGATCGCGTTAATGTCGTTCTGAAGACGAAGTCGTTTGAGTTCAGGACGATTGTCATGCGCAGCTTTTAAAGCCTCGTCAAGGTTGACCGGAGTCGTATCAAACTTCGGCGTATCAGTTGGAGTAAGTTGTGCGGACCACTCGGGACTCGAGGGATCTTTGAAGATTAGAATCTTCAGGTTGTTTTCTGCGATCGCTACGCTCTGTATCGCGGTGAGCAAGGAAGTTTCACGATTCGCGAGCTCAGTTTGAACTTCGGCCCGCTCGAGTGGAGCTTTGGCGCCTGCCGCGATCTGCGCTTCGACGTTGCGCAAATTCTCCCGCGATAGATTTAAGTTCTCGAGTTGGTTCTGCTGATCGCGAAGTGCGAAGACAAGCTCCCAATAAGCCTGTTGCACTTGTGTGATCACTTGAATAGTGCGGTTACGGAAGTCAGAGTCTGATTGATCGAGCCGCTTCCGTTGGATCCTGATTTGGCGGCGATTGTTGTCTATTGAGCGATCACGCCAAAGCGGTTGAGTGAAACTGAGCGACAGGTTTGATGAATAGAATGGGTTCAACAAACTAAAGCTGTTGCTCGTGTTAGTATGCGAATTGACGAACTGAAGGAAGTAGTTACCCCCGCCACGTCCAAATTGTTTCACAACTGAAGGACTCCACGACAATGTCGTCGTACTGGTTGTACCGGTTGAGCCGGAACCGCCGAGTGAACTCTGTTGTGGCGAAATACGCTTGTCGTAGGTGGGCGTAATCGCAAACACCGGATCGAAAACGCCTTCCAGTGACCGGAGTTGCGTTTCAGCAAACCGAACATCGTCACGCGCAACCTCGATGTCGTTGTTGTTCTCCAACGCTCGTTTTATAGCGTCGTTCATCGCGAGCGGAAGGCTCGTCGAACCAACTCCTAGTCGCTGCAAGCTGGGAACAGGCGGTAGCGGCTTTGCCTGAAAGCTCGGAATATTTGGTTCACGAATCTCTTCAGTCTGGCCGGGCAATGGCGTTGGCGAAGGCGATGCACCAGGGTGCGTTGGCGTTGTTACGGTTGTTCCTGGAGGCGCTGCTGGATTCGTTTGCGGAACTCCTGGCGGCGCCTGAGGACTCGTTGGTCGCACTGTTTCCGGTAATTGCTCCTGACCAGGCGGTCTTGTTGGGTCAGTAACAGGTGGAGTCGGAGTCGGTGCAGGCCTTTGAGCCATACCCTCGGTTACCAAAACAAAAAACGCGCAGGCGACGACGAGCGCGACAATCAATCGATTCAACTTCTGCATAAGCATCGGACGTGACAGCTCCTTAAAGTGATTCCTTTCCGTTCTCAATACGCTGGGTAAGCGGAAATTATTACAGATTTTGTGGCAAACCGGAGTCCACCGAACCAAGACTTTACTACGTTACATGGGAAAACGCAGTTTCAAAAAGTTGGCGGGCGGCCTCGCTTGACAGTGATGAACGTGCCGCATAATCTTGCTTTTCATTCGCGAATGCATGCTTTGTTAACTTTTGTGGGGATCACTGAGAGCCGTGTGCATGAGCATTTCAGTTCCACTTCAGTGACACTTTGGCCACGAGTCCCTGTGAGAGCTTGTCCCACAACCGCGACATTCCGCGTCCCACAATCGCGACATTTCACTCATTTCAGGAGGAGCTTGAACAATGGCAGTTAAGGTTGGTATCAACGGTTTTGGCCGCATCGGGAGAAATATTTTTCGTACGGCCCTTGGTGATCCGGACATCGATTTTGTAGCTGTAAACGATCTGACGAGCACTAAAACTCTGGCTCACCTGTTAAAGTATGACTCAGTACTCGGAAATCTCCATCACGAGATCACATCAACGGAAACAGGCATCAAGGTTGAGAACGACGAGTTCAGAGTTTTCTCGGAAAGAGATCCGGCCGCGATTGACTGGGAATCAGTTGGTGCAGAGATCGTCATCGAATCGACCGGACTTTTCACCAAAGCGGAGGATGCCAGGAAGCATCTTCGTGGCACTGTGAAGAAGGTCATTATCTCGGCCCCTGCCAAGAACGAAGACATCACGATTGTGCTGGGCGTTAATGAAGAACGGTACAATCCGGCAGAACATAACATCATTTCGAACGCGTCGTGTACGACGAATTGTCTGGCTCCGGTTGCCAAAGTAGTG
>DATDFV010000259.1:0-31325 GCA_036522415.1 Pyrinomonadaceae bacterium
TCATCAAGCGCACGTTGTACTTCGTCGATCATTCCTTTGACCAAATCGATATCGGATTGAGGTCGTCCGGAGGATTCTTCAAAGCTAAGCAGGTTTTCTAAATTCCACAACCAAAACCTGGTCGCTCGCAATTTGGCCGAACTCAAACTTTGATTAACTTGTGGTGAGATTGGGCGAGCGAGACCGAGGGGTGAAAAACGCTCAGCTGAACTCTCTGCTATGGTTTGACCATGACGTCATAGTGGTCAACATTCGGCTCAAGCTCGAGCAGGAAATCTTTATCTTCAGCATAGTACCTGGCCTTCTCCAAGTCCGGACCCACGATCTTCTTAATCGCATCGATCGATTCCCACAGGGAGATGAAAAGAAAGTGGGCGCGATCCTCTTCAATTCTCCGCAAAACGTATACGCCTTGATTACCTTCCGAGGATTGATAATCGACAACGCCGGTCTCGTTCAGATAGTCGAGGTATTGGTCGGCTTTTGAACTTGGCGTAACGCCATGCCATGTTCTTGCAATCATAACTGTCTCCTAACTAATTAAAGTCTCAACGACAACGACGTGTCGCCCTCTTGCCCGGTATTAAGTTGACGCTTGTTTCAATCCGCTCTTTTTTCCGCCGTGCTCGCGGATTTCGGCACCTTGGGACTCTCGTGATGTTACTCGGCTCATCCATGCGATCGCCGCAAGCACGATTAGCCCTCCAGATACAACTCGCGGTGCCAGGACTTCTCCGCCGATGGCCCAACCAAGAGCCAACGCGACCAGCGGATTTACGTACGTATGAGTTGAAACAAGTGTCGGTGGAAATCGGTTCAACAACCAGAAATATGCTGAGTAAGCAACCAGCGACCCTGCTATTGCCAGGTATGCAAGAGCCAGGAGGGATTTCATCGACACAGCAGTCAAATGAAAGCTCGCCATCTCTCCCGTGATTGTCCCGCCAAGAAATAGCAGCACGGCGCCCGCAAGCAACGACATTCCGGCCGCCATGTGGGAGTCGGGATGCAGCCGAGCGCTACGGGAATAAACCATACCGATCGACCAGGACACTGTGCCGATCAGAACTACAAGTGAATTCAGCATCTCGGCGCGGCCGGTGCGGACATCGGTGCCGAAGATCAGAGCCACGCCGGCCAATCCGAGCAATACACCGAATGCAACCGATAGCGTGATCCGGGCGCGTCCAGTGATCATTAGAATGATTGCTACAAAGATTGGCTCGGTTGCTACTAAAAGTGCAGCCATGCCTGACGGAAGGGTTTGTTGCGCCCAATGTAACGTGCCGTGACCAATCAGGAAAAATAAAACCCCGAGCACAAGGCTCGCCAACCATTGCTGTCTGAGCGGACGAAGTCCTCGATGCCAGCACCATCCAAACAGCAATGCGCCGGCAATCAGATGACGAAAGCTGGCAACAAAAAGCGGCGGAATAGTTTCGACGGCGTAGCGGATCGCCAAATAAGTTGATCCCCAAATGAGGTAAATGCATGCGAAGGCAACAATGATTAGAAACCTCTTGTCGCGCGTGCCCTGTCGTGGATTTGTCTGTCGATTCGAAAACATTTGCGCCTCAAGACTTTGGAGTGCGACGGCCTGCCGTCGCTTAGTCACCGCTGCTGTCTCGGGTAACTAACTCTCGAACAAAGCGACGACAAGCCGTCGCACTCCAAAGAGCGGTATTGACTGCTTGCATCGCGTGTCGTAACCGCCTATTATGCTGAACGGGAGTTACATCGTAAGTAAAGATATCGGACCTTGTCAACCGGTGAGATTATGAACGGACTGATGTCATCCGCAGCTGAGATGAAGCTGGTCGGGGGCCGCTTGTGCCTGGACTTTGTCAATACCGTTGACGGGCGCAGGCACGATTCGTCGTTGTTAGGTGACAAGCTCAAAGACTATTCAGATCTCGTGGCGTGGAGCCAGCACTCAGGCATCGTCACGGCGGCAGAATCTGCACGCTTGATTAGAGAAAGCAAGCAAAAACCGACTGCTGCAAATACAGTGTTGCGCCGTGCTGTTGCTCTGCGCGAAGCACTCCAGCACATCTTCAAGGCAACGGTAATGAAAAGCGCGCCGCAAAGTATCGACCTCGAGACTGTGAATGATGAATTAGTGAAAGCCCGAAAAAATGAAAGACTGATTAGTACGGACAACGGGTTTCAGTGGGGGTGGACAGACAGCGAAACCGCGCTCGATCGAATGCTCTGGTCGATAGCGCAATCAGCCGCTGAGTTCCTTATGACAGGAGACTTGTCGCGTCTGCGAGAGTGTGGCGGTGAAGCGTGCGGTTGGCTGTTTGAAGACACAAGTCGGAACAGGAGCCGGCAATGGTGCACTATGGAGGACTGCGGAAACCTGGCGAAGGTTCGTCGATTTCGCACACGTATGCGGAGCAGCAGTAAGTCTAAAAGACGATCGATTGCAAAGAAACGCGGTGGGCGGAATTAAGATGTCGTTTTTCGACTATCACACTTGCTGAGATTCCATCGGATACTCAAAAGGAGAGTGGCTATACCCATGCCCATCAGCATTCCGAAAGCGCCATCTACAACTCCGTCGGAAAAATGCATGCGACTGCCAAACCAGTGCCAAATATTACCGAGTGCTAATAACCATGAACCAATAACCAACAGCTTGTTTCGGTTCTGAAATCTAAAATTCATTAAGTCCCCTTCTTGAATTGTCCTTTGCAGATTAACGTGGCCAGAGAATGTCCACGAAATATCAGACGTGCTAAACGAGCCGAGGGTTGCAACGCCAACGAACTTAATGAGACGGGTTCTCAATTCCGCAAATCAAATTTCAAAGGAGTCTTAACGTGAGTCAGGCAGCGACTAAACCAGCCCCAACCGAACACGCGCCAGAGTTTTCAAATTACGTCGCGCTTGTGGCCGAAGGCGACATAATCGAAACCCTGGAACAACAGATCGAAAACAGCTTGTCGTTGTTGCGAACCATTCCCCAAGACAAGGCCAACTTCCGCTACGCCCCGGAAAAGTGGAGTGTGAAGGAGCTGTTGGGTCATCTTATCGACTCGGAGAGAATCTTCAGTTATCGTGCATTACGTTTTGCACGAAACGACCAAACTCCGCTACCAGGGTATGAACAAAACGATTACGTGCGCAATGCAGACTTTGATGGTCGCAGTCTCGCCGACATGGCGGAGGAGTTCGCTACTGTTCGTCGAGCAACGATTCAACTCTTTCGACCCCTAAACGAAACGGAGTGGCTGCGACGCGGAAAGGCAAATGAGAATGATATCAGCGTCCGTGCGTTGGCTTATATCATCGCCGGACACGAACTGCATCACATGGAAGTACTGCGCACTCGGTACTTGCATAGTTAGGTAGCATCCTCTTCAGCCGTGGCTTTCGAGTGCGATTTTCGTGGATCGTATGTTGGCACCGAGAAGAGCGATCCGCGAAACCACACGAATTCATACGAACGAAGGCTCCAAGGTAGGTGGCTCAGTCGAAAAGATAGGTCTGGTCTTACGACACAGCCACTGGCAAGATTCTTCACTCCGGAGCGCCTCTGCCTGTTCAAAATGCAAGCAGATAAGAAAGATGAGACTCAACATAGAACAAGTCGGGAAGTGTGGTTTACCCCGGCTCGTCTCCAAGATATTGATCGGGGAACAGCGGGCGTAAACCACCCGAGAGATCCTACGCAGAACTTACATAGCACTCCTACGGAGTGCAACTTTCCGGGCTTCCTCGCTAGAAACATTTCACTCCTCCGGAGTGGAGAATTTTGCGTGAAGCCCTTAATTTCCTATTCGCGTTAATTCGTGCGATTCGTGAATCGCGTGAGGTGAACACCACATCACACGAATTAACACGAACAAAAAAATCCAGCAAAGCCTGTCTCAAAACCTAAACCCCACGCTCGCGACAAACTGGAAGTTATGTGTAGTCCTTGCAGGGGTTGTAAACGGAACGATTGTGTAAAGACCCGTCGTTGGATCGAAGCTCAAGCCGTTGTCGGTTCGTCGTGAGAAGTGGATTATGGTGTCACCAGCGTCAAAGCGAGTAACGATGCGTCGAGAAGGGTAAAACTCCACCACACCTCCCAGGTCGGTCGCGAAGCTGTCGAGACCCTTGGGTTGAAATTCAAACGGAAACGATCCAGTCGTCCCCGTCTGAATTACGGTGAATCTCCCATAAGTGAAATTCACGTCGCCTGGACGAGCCTTCGCAAATATTCCCCACGACTTATATCTCTTCCCCACCTTTACGCCAGCAAACATATCGAACATGCGGCCAGCCGGGTAGCAATTGTCACAATCACTGAACGAACCATGAGCAGCTCCTTCGATTGCAAAAGTCTTGTTGAAATTGAAAGTAAACCTGGCTCCAATTCCGGCTTCAGCCCTCGTGCCTCCAAACTCCTGACGATTGAGCGTGGTGAACTCAGCAGCAACTTCATATCGTGCTGGCTCGTCCGTCTGCGCTAACAGGTCTGCCTGGACGATCAAGATGAATAGTACCGCTGTAATCACTGATGTTTTGGTCATTCGTATCCTCCTTCAAGTTCGCAGGCACACGTCTGGCTTGATCTCAGTTCCTGAGACTTGTCTGCCTGTTTCTTTAATTAATTGGGGAGTTTGATCTAGGGATTCTTGGGTAAGAGGTTTGGCATTGAATCAGCTCCTCCAATCATTACGCGAGGCGGCACAGCGGAATTGCCCTTTTCTGTCTGGGGCTGAGGAGGTTTAACTATTCCGGGTATGGGTTTGAATGATTTGTCCGCGGTTCCTGCACCCACAACTCGCCCAATCTTTTCGAGCACGCCGGGAGTTGTTGGCAGCGGTTTGTCTGAACTGAAAAGCGGTGTGTATTGCGCGTCGCGCAAGACCCAAAGATTCCAGGTCCCTCCATTGGGCAATATAGGAACCTCCGAGAGCCACTCGTAATGTTGCCCATCAACAACGAATTCAATTCTGTTGTCGTCAAGCATTGCGACTTTTTCAAACGAATAGCCTTCACGAGGAACCAGCGAAAAGATAAATCGACCACGTTGCGGAATGTACAGCCAGAGCAGAGCACCCGTACAACCAACCGTGGGTTTACTGCGGCCCACCAGTTTTCCATCGACTAGAAGTCGATAGCCCCTCATGGATAACGAAACTGCGTCGAGCGTGAAATCTTTCGGTGTTAATCCGTCATGCAGGAGGGACCGATCAAACGTTACGCGAACGACATCAACGATCTTGACGCCCGACTCCTTATTGACCAGCAATTCGAGAGAGACGGCATCACCGTCGTCAAGTATTTGCTGGGTTGCCGAACGCGGAAAGGTAGCGAAAGCCTCGTTCGGTGGTTGCGTCGAGTCTTTGAGAAAAGTGCGACGGAAGGCCTCATCGGCTGGCAATACGCCGAGACTAAATTTCCTGGTGAATGGGTCTGCGTTGACCATCAAATCATATCCAAAAATCACTCGCCGATCGGCATCTGTTAGCACTCGATGGATTATGTGATGATCAGTGCTGACTGCCTGCGAATAGATCAATGACGCGAGCGATTTGCTGTCAATGGTCTCTCGATTGTCCGCAGCTGACGTTTCACTCTTAAACGAGACAAACCCGCCGTTAGATACCTGAAGTACTAACTGTCGCCGGGCTGGACTTTGGGCAACAGCAGCCAAGCTAAGAAGCTGGAGTGAAATAAGAAGCGCCCAGATTCTATTTCTCATCAGGAGAGCCTCCTTTGATTACAGTAAGTTTCACGTTATCCAAGGGCTTGAATCCGATTAAAGCGGGCGGTCTCGCCTCATTTTGGGTTTTCGCTACTACCGAATTGGATGTTGAGCTTTCATTTCGTTGCCTCACTCGATCCCGATACAACACCCGAGTAACAATCTTTTCCTGGACAACGGGAACCTCAAAAGGCACAGGCACAGAAATCGTCTGAGTTATTACAACCTGCTTTTGCGACCCTCGAGTCGCCCAACGAATCCCAACAGCAAACAAAACGAGCAACGCAAGACCGACAGGGACAGGCAATCGAATCGACGACTTAAAGAGACGAAGAATCCATGTCGTTTCGCCACGCTCAAAATGACGAATGGTCGCGTTATCCAGTTGCTGCTTGAGTCTCGCGTGGTAACCGTTCCAATAGGACTTCAAAGGTTCAGACTTTTCGATTACCCGAGTCGTAATTCGAAGCGTCTCCTTCAATGCATCGAATTCGTTACGACATTCCGCGCAGCGAAGTAACTCTTTTGACAACAAGTCGTCCGGACGAGCGTTGGGCCTGTTCAAAAGAAGTTCGGTGATTCGATCCGTTGTTGCTTTGCAGTTATGCATTTAAAGCTCCAATCAATATTCGGCCGCAAGACGCGACATTCTCTCTTTAGCAGCGTCGTCGCCTACTTCAAATTTCGCGCGCAGTTTGCCAAGAGCGCGCCAGACGGATTTTTTCGCAGTACCTGGCGAACAACCCATAGCGTTGCCGATTTCTTCGTAAGACATTCCTTCGTAGTGACGCAGTAAAAACATCAATCGTTGTGAAGGCGTGAGATCCGCTAAGGCCTCCATCACGTCTCTAAACAGCGCATTGCTATAGACAGTTTCGTCACAGCCAACATCAAAATTCTCGGGTTCAGCGATTCGAATTGAATTAGTTCGTTGATGATTTAGAAAGGAGTTGATAGTGATCCGCCGGAGCCACGTGTAGAAAGAAGAGTCAGATCGAAAAGTGGCGAGTGCCTGATAAGCCTTGAGCCAAACCTCTTGCGAAAGATCTTCCGCGTCGTGAGCGCTTTGACAATAATGAAACGCGAGTCGATAGATGCGCCGCCCGTATCGCTGGGCAAGCAGACAAAATGCGTCGGTGTCTTGCGCTTGAGCGCGCTTGATCAAATCAGCTTCGCTGTTTGCGTTTTCGTTGTCGGGCACCCGGTCTTACCTCGAAGGTTATTTCGGTGATTGAGTTTGAAGAACACGCTTCAGCAACGGCGGGCGTATTCTAATGTCTTCTCGGTTACATAGACACCAATTGAGAGATTTGGTTGGCCTTGAGGGACCGACTGTTTCTGTTCGATATCCACGTGGGCAGATCGTTTCCGGACTTGGATCTAGTTTATATTTTCCGTCAGGCGAAAAGAGCTGTGCTCCGCTTGACATTGAATCGGCTGGCTCGAAAGGATCAGAGAGGTGAACGACGTGAGAAATACGCTATTCCGCGTTACGTTGATGATGATGGTGTCTGTTGGAACGCTCAGCAGTCTGGCTGCACGCGATTTCACCGTGCAAAAAGAAATCCATTTAGTGGATAGCAACAATCAAAGCTTCGACATACCCGCCCAGGATGTAAGATTCGCGCCTAACTTTGTCCAGGTTACCTTCCGTTTGCCCGACAATATTGCTGTCGGAGCTTGTGTGGTAAAGATCAAGGGACATAACAAAGTCAGCAATGTTGGAACGATCAGGATTAAGGCTTAGGCCACTGCCCCGCCCCGTCGATCAGAAGCCCCGTCCTTTAACACACGAACGCTCTTCTGTCGGAGCGCGGCCGTCCTCGGCCGCCCCCGTCGATCAGAACCAACATCCCTTAACGCACGAACGCTCTTCAGTCGGAGCGCGGCCGTCCCCGGCCGCCCACGTCGATCAGAACAAACATCCCTTAACACACGAACCTCTTCTGTCGGAGCGCGGCGTCCGCCTCGGCCACCGATCAGAGTCCGTTGACACGCAAGTTCTTAAATCGAAGCACGTCCGTTGGGGAACAGATACAACTATTCACTTCACCGGACTTCCACTCGATGGGGCGCCCAAGGACGGATGCGCTCCGACAGAAGAGAAATCCTTCCCTCACTTTGTCCGTTCAAGGTTGCCCGTCACGCGAAACGACTTGTTCCCGGGCGGCATCCAAGTCTACTCTTCGCTATGATGATTCGCATCCACGATCGTAAACACGATGTGACTTCGTGAATCATCTGGTTTCCCTGAACAAACGCAACGATCCACGAAGTCACACGAAA
Organism: Pyrinomonadaceae bacterium; assembly: GCA_036522415.1. Classification (GTDB taxonomy): domain Bacteria; phylum Acidobacteriota; class Blastocatellia; order Pyrinomonadales; family Pyrinomonadaceae; genus PSRF01. The sequence goes on from DATDFV010000259.1 coordinate 7,991, forward strand.
CAACACGAACCAGAACATCAAAACCACCACACCCAATCTGAATCTTGAGGAGAATGAGAGAGTTTGACGTTACCAGGTCCGACGAAGATACTTATTGGCTACCATGCGAAACTACATCTTCGTTCTTGCGGTTATCGGTGTTTCATTTATCGTTGCAGGCTGTTCGAATGCACAAGTTGTGAAACCCGACACCCAGTCGACGCCGTCGAAAAAATTCACAGCTGCTGATGTCGCGAAGCTCAAATGGATCGAAGGCAGCTGGCGCGGCATGGATGGCGACAAGCCTTTCTATGAGCGTTACAAGATCGAGGCAACGGCGATGGTGGTCGAAACGCTAAATGCGGATGGTTCAGCTAAAGGCGACCCGGAACGATTTGAGCTTAAGAACGGTGAATTCGGCAAAGACGAGGGCGATCAACGTTCGATCGCGAGCGAAATTACGGACGATTATATTCAGTTTGTTCCGGCAGTTCCCGGTAAAGGCAACAATTTTCGGTTCGAGCGACAACCCAACAACACGTGGCGCGCCGTTCTCGACTGGCCCGCGAAAGGTGACAAGCCGGCACGGCAGAAGATCTACGTCATGGAGCCGTTCAAGCCTTAACTTCGTTCCTGTGGGTAACGCGCAATCGGCAAAACGCACAAACCAACACCAACAACCTCTTGATTAATTCGTAGGGGAGTAGCTCGATCAGTGATATAAGGCCCGCAACGTTCTCTCACCAGCGTCACGATGAAGAACGCCACCTCGCTGTCTTGTTCCTGAATTCCAGCAGTAACACTTCATCTAAGAGAGGTCTGATTATGAGCTCGAAGAATGATTGCGCGAAGAACGATTGCCCGAAGAATGAATGCTCGACTTCAATCAATGTCGGACCGCCCGTCAAACGCAAATTTCGCACAGGTAGCTATTTGATCTATGACGACCCTGTCGACCCTAAGCTGCCCAACAACCAGTGCGGCAACACGAATCTTCGCTTAGGAACATCACTCTCAGACACGCCTTTTCGAGCTTCGGGCAGCCATCAACTCAACGTGGGGCGACTTGCGACCGTCCTGAAACAAGTCGCTCCATCAGGCGGTCAACTATATCTCGTCGATCTTCGTGAGGAGACGCACCTGTATTTCGACGGTTGCGCTGTGTCGTGGTATGCCGATAAGGACTTTGCCAACGTCGGGCAGTCGCTGGAGTGGATCGAGGCAGAGGAAAAAGCTCGAGTTGCTGTGATCACCGCGGTGCCTCACACGAAGATGTTTTGCATCACTCCTGAGGATAAGAAATCGGGAAATGTGACACCGACCGGATACAGCGAGGTGGCTGTGAAGTTGGCTTTGACAGAGCAAGGTATCGCCTCGACGCTTCCCTTTCGACCCAGGTACATTCGCATTCCGGTGACAGATCATTGCAGACCGAGCGAGGAAGCGCTTAATCGGTTTGTAGATTTGTGCAAAAGTCTCAACACCGGCGATTGGGTGCATTGTCACTGTCACGGTGGTGACGGTCGTACTACTACGTTCCTCGCACTCTTTGACATGGTGCATTGGGCAAAAGCCAAAGGGACGTCAAACTTTCCAACTCTCGAAGACTTCGCCCAACGACAGTGTCAGATCTTTCACTATTGTCTGAATCCAGTCGGCTGTCAAAATGCGCCGGGTTGCACGAGTGGAATTTCAACAACCGATGACTGGAAATACTGTCTCGCGTTCGAGCGTTGGTTGTTTCTCGAGGCAGTACGCACCTGGATCGCCAATGGCGGGCTCAGCAGTGGCAAACCATTCAGTCTCCCGAAAGGTTGGGACCAATCGCTCCCGCCTCTTTGCCAAACCAATCGCCCTTGAATGATGCAAGGCTTCGCAGTTTGCCTCTACTCCTTCCCAGGAAGGAATTGACTCCGTTCACGTAATCCCACCAACAGCATTGACATTTCAGCGGGTGCGCGACTATATATGGCAACGCCATATATGGAGATGCCTTATGCTGAACAAAGAGGTGAAGCGCGGGAGCACTGAAATGCTAATCCTGGCGCTGGTCGAGGACCGTCAGCGTCACGGCTATGAAATCGCCAAGCTGATCGAACAGCGTTCGGATGGCGTCTTGCAATTCCACGTCGCGTCGCTCTATCCCCTGCTCTACCGGATGGAAAAACGAGGCCTGATCAAAGGCATGTGGATTGAGAAACCCGGGCAGCGGCGACGTCGGTTTTACAAACTCATGCCCGAAGGCAAACGAGCGTTGAATGAACACCGCCAAACGTGGTCCGACTTTTTCGCTGCTTTGGATCGCGTGGCCAAAATCAAGCCGGCTTAAGTGACACAATGAATCCGGATTGGAAACAGATCGCGCGTGAACATCTCGCTGTGTTGCGCTTGCCTGCCAAACGCGAGATTGAGATTGTCGAGGAATTGGCGCTGCATTTAGAGGCAGCCTACGAAGATGCCCTTGCTGACGGGTGGTCGGAATCTGAGGCCAGAACACATACGGTGCAGAGTTATGACTGGCGCTTGCTCGAGTGCGAACTAAGCCGGGCGGAACAGTCGCCGTCAATGCGCGCTTTGCACCCGTTGAGCGAACGCAAAGGAGGGGTGCAGATGGAATTGCTGATTCAAGATGTTCGTTTCGGTGCGCGAGTACTGCTGAAGCATCCTGGTTTCACTTTGATTGCAGTGCTAACCCTTGCGTTGGGCATTGGCGCGAACACTGCGATCTTTAGTGTCGTCAATACAGTGTTATTGCGGCCGTTGCCGTACAAAGATGCGGGTCAACTAGTGTCTGTCTGGGAAGTGCAGAACAAGGTAGCACAATCAATGTTTGCGCCCGCGGAATTTCTTGATCACCAGTCACAAAATCATTCCTTCACTGACATGGCGGCGTATCGGTCGATGTACCTAACCCTGACGGGACAGGGAGAACCCGAACAACTCGATGGCATGATTGTCTCGGCCAATCTGTTTTCACTGCTCGGCGTTTCAGCCGAACGAGGGCGCATCTTTGAACCGGAAGATGGGCGCGCAGGCGCCTCTCGCGTAGCGATCATCAGTCACAATTTCTGGCAAGAACGATTCGGCGGTGATCCCAATGCGATCGGCAAAACGCTGACGTTGAGCGATGAGCCAGTCATGATCATCGGGGTAATGCCGCCGGGGTTCCAGGATCCGAGCCTGAGTAACGAACGTCAAATCTGGATCAACCCGCGTAACGTTGTGCCGGATTGGTCGCCGAATCTAATAGTTGATGTGCGTTCGATTCGTGACACCGCCTTCCTTCGTGTAATCGCGCGACTGAAACCAAACGTTAACGTGGCGCAAGCGCAAACGGATTTGGATGCCATCGCCGCTCGGTTGCAGCAACAGTATCCACGTCCGAGTGGGCACGGCGCGCGAGTAGTCTCGTTACACGAGCAGACGGTTGGCAGTGTTCGTCCAACTCTGCTCATTCTGCTCGGCGCGGTAAGTTTGGTATTGCTAATTGCCTGCGCGAACGTTACGAGTCTGATGCTGACGCGAGCGACAGAGCGTTATAGAGAAATGGCTATCCGCACGGCGCTGGGTGCAAGCAGATGGCGGATCGTGCGGCAGCTGTTGGTAGAAAGCCTCTTGCTGTCGGGTTTGGGATGCGTCGGTGGTTTTTTATTTGCGTTCTGGAGTATGCGACTGATCCTTGCCTCGGGGCGAAATGAGATCCCACGCTTGAGCGAAATGGGATTGGACTATCGCGTCTTTATCTTTACGCTCGTTATATCCGTTCTAACTGGATTGGTTTTCGGATTAGCTCCCGCGCTAGCCGCCGCAAAGCCTGATCTCAATTCGGCACTTAAAGAAGGATCAGCCAACACCACCTCAGCTCGGAATCGGTTGCGGCAAACCCTGGTTGTCGCCGAAGTCGCATTGGCATCAGTTGTATTGATTGGCGCGGGATTGCTCGTGAGTAGCTTTGCACGACTACTGGCAGTAAAACCAGGCTTCAATCAGGAGCACTTGTTAACGATGCGCATCAGCCTGGCGAATCAGCGATACCTCAAGAGCGTGGAAAGGAAGCGTTTTGTTAGTGAACTCAATGCGCGCCTGGAGGCTGTGCCAGGCGTCGAGAGTGTTGGCATCGGCGACGATCTACCTATCGCAGGTACCGATTCTTCCACCAATCTCAAAATTCAGGATCGGCCACTGACATCGCCAAACGACTTAGTCTCGGTTGGACTGCACGTGATCAGTCCGCATTATTTCGACGCGCTAGGTACGCGGCTACTGAAAGGACGCGTCTTCACTGAGCATGACGCAGCCGATGCGCCGTCGGTCTTCATCATCAACGAAACACTCGCACGTCGCTGCTGGCCGAACGAAGACCCGCTCGGAAAACGTATTCGATATAACAGCAATGATCCTTGGGGCGAAATCGTCGGCGTTGTCGAAGATGTCAAATTTGATGGACTGCACCTTGAGTCGACACCGCACCTGTTCGAGCCATATCAACAAAACGCCTGGTCATTTCTAGTGGTCACCATTCGCTCTCCACTCGAAAAGGGTACGCTGCTCGCCGCGGTGCGACGCGACGTTGCAGCACTGGATCCAAATCTGCCAATCTCCAATGTCAGGATGATGGAAGAAGTCATCGCGCAGTCACTGGCCACACGCCGGTTCGTGTTGTTGCTGTTCGGCCTTTTTGCCGGCCTTGCGCTGTTGGTGGCGACGATTGGAATCTACGGAGTGCTAAGCGCTTCTGTTTCTCAACGCACTCGAGAATTAGGCGTTCGTATCGCCTTGGGCGCAACCAAGAGCAACGTGCGCCGGCTGATTGTTGGTCAAGGGCTGAAACTGGTTTTGAGCGGACTGGTTATCGGGCTGGTGAGCGCGTTGGCTTTAAAGCGGGTGATCGGAAAATTGTTATTTGGCGTCAGCCCAACCGATCCAACGACATTTTTCGTGATTGCATTCCTGATGATCGCGGTCGCTTTGTTGGCTTGCTGGATTCCAGCACGACGAGCGACGAAGGTTGATCCGCTCTCAGCTTTGCGCAGTGAATGAAGTCACGACTGCGCTAACACTGTGACCAGTCCCTTGAGATCGCCGCTGGCACAGGTGACAGCGAACTGACTTGCGAGTTTCTGGAGTTGTTTAGGGGAAACTTCGAAGCGGCTGCGCGCATCGGTAAGGTGTTGTCGAGCGCGCCGCAGCAGTTGGCGACAAGTATCAGCGCACCTGTTAGATCTCGCCGCCGTGGCCCGTAATAATCCGGAAGAGTTGATGACGGGACTTCAAGAAAGTGTAAGCGTGGGAAAATCGTCTTCCCTGCGGCCGAAAAACCAAAGGACCAAACGCGACGGTTTCGCGCACCGACTTACCAGCCGATGTGATACATGGCATTTCGGCTCCGATATTGCCGTGAAATTCGATGCTCAAGGTCCATGTACCGCTGAGAACAGCGTCAGGAATGAGCAGGCCGCGCGTGCCGTCACGATTTCGAAGTGCCGATACTTGTGATGTCTTTGGAACCAACGCGTCTATACCGGCAATGAGCGCCGCATCAGAAACTCGTGACTCCAGTCGCGACTCGTTTTCTGCTGACGCAAATTTAAATGCTTGAGGCGTTGTAAGGAACGGCAATTTCGATGGTGTGGTTTCTGCCTCGACGATCCTTAGGTTGATCCATCGCCAAATGCGCCGCCATGGCAGCGGCTCAGGGCTTTCAATCAAAAGCGCCGTAATGTGATCCTGATCATCAGTCAGCGCGCTTAGTTCGGTCTCGGGCGGCAGCGGCACAAGTCGATTGCTGGCGAGATATTCATGGCCCAACGCGGAAATGAGTTTATCAAAGAGCGAGATCGTCTCCGCCGTAAATGCCTGCCACTTGTCCTCCGTCGCGGCTCGCCATGCAATCAAACCTTGCTGGCCGATAGTTGTCTTGATCGGAGGTACGTTGTCGCCCATCGGATCAAAGGTCGTGACAAAACTACCGAGTCCTTTGGCATGGTCAAGATAGTTTTTGCCCAGAGTGCGATGCGTGATTCCGTTCACGCCATACCAGGAAACGGGCTCAACTTTGCCGCGCAGGCGCCGGACAGGTGTCGTACCGCTGCCGGCTTTTGTTTGCGCCACGGCGTTCGAGACTTGCTCAGTGAAAGTGCGATAACGTGAAGTGGTAAATTGCACGCGCTCCAGTGTCGTAAGCTCATCTTCATGCTTGTAAAAAGCTTTTAACGCTTTGAGCGCGCTGATCGCATCGGTGGCGGAATAGATGGCGGCGAAGGTTCCGATTGCTGCTGACATGCGCTCGAATGTAACGAACGGTCCAGCAACGACATCAAGCGTGTATCGGGTGCGTGGGCGCAATGGTTGAAACCAAAGCGAGAGCGCTTCCGCTGCTGCAGCTTCTTCTGCCAGCTCGAGCAGAAGGCCGGCCTTGATCGGATCAAGTTTGTTCACCTGGCGAAGTTCATCACGAGTTACTTTTACCTTGCCAACTTCTGCGAGCGTGGAAGCCGTTTCGATAAATGCCTCGTTAGCGATTTGCTCCTGTTGTTTGAAAAGCAAATCGGCTTCCTCGGCGAAAATATCGAGCAGTGTTCGGATAACGTTCTTTGGCTGACTGTCACGAGCTTTGACTGCTTGAGGCGCAAGAACGGTTTTGATTGCTACGAGCGCGGAGGTGTTCACGAATTTGTAAGGGGCGAATGGGAACTGATATTTGGGACGAAGCGTCGCAGGCAATTGCGGGACGCCATGCATCGCGACGAGCGCGCTCTGCGGACGAATGGACGGGACGTGAATGGCATTGGTGACAAAAGCCAGGTGCGCACCATTGCGATCTCGACAACGAAAGTGCAACGAGTTGTTAGGTGACGTCGCTCCCGGCACACCAACGTAAAGCGCGTTGATGTAGCTTTCGTTGAACTCTACGTTGACGTCATAGCCGAAGTAGGCCGCCACGTTTCCGTCTTCCGGCCACGACCATTGCGTATACGAATTCAAATCCCGCAATTTGCCGCCGCGCGGGAACACCGAATCGGAATTCAAGGCGGCAGTCTTCGCAGCATCAGGAGGAGAAGAAATCTCGGGTGGAGCAACTGCTGGAAACGGCGGATTGGATGTTTTCATGACTCCAATACCGGGTCCGGAGGCAGTTCTAAAATATGCGAATTCAATGATGGGATCGCCTTCGTTCGCGAAAACCAACTTTCCGCTCACGCGTGCGCGTTCGATTTGAGTGACAGTTTTTAATGCATAGATCGCGGGGGCATCGGGAAGTATTGCCATGGGAATGTCCGGCAGCTTGTAAACAATCTTGTAAAGCGCGCCCGTCATTTCTTTGAGGGTTGATGAAAGTTCGGTAATTGGCGGTGCATCTCCCTTGAACACACTCGTGAAATCCGGCGAGCCGGTTGTTTTGGCGACCGACAGGAGTTTTCCATCCCCACGCCACACCATTGGGTCCTCAGTCCCAAGAAACTCACCATCGGGCTTTCCGATGCGAACGCTATCAATGCTTACAATCTGCACTGCCGTTTCAAACGTGATCGTGAGCTTGCCGCTGCCGGAAAATTTTAATCCGATTCGACCCTCAGGCTTTGAATCGAGGCGGGCAGGAGTGAGCGACTCATCAAAGTGAAACTGCAACTCCTGATCGATAAAATCGGCGCCCGAAAAAACTGTTGTCCCATGATCCCAGACTGCAGTGTATTCCGCGCCAGGTAGCTTTTGATATGGCACGACCTTGAGCAGTGTGTTTGGATGCTGACCGCCGCTCGTATCGGTCGACGGCAACCAACCGCCGCGCAGATCAAGTGGGAAGGACTTCTGCGGTGTTGCGGCCACAGGTTCCCAACTGCTGCCCGACAGCTTATAGAGCGCCACCTGTGTGAGTGAATGCTTGAATGCCCATTGTGGAGCAGGCGGGTCGAGCGTGAGGTTAGACATGTCGTCTGCGCCGAGCACGGCCGGCGTCTTGACCTGTGCTACTTCCGGCTGCACGAGATAGTTCTGTTGTCCGTTAAACCCCGCACTATCTGTGACCGGATGTGCAAAGGTAAGCGTGAAATGTCCATCCTGCGGAATCACTGCGGCGAAGGGTATCTGGGTTGGGTCAGTAATGTTTGGGAATGTGGCGAGCCCGTCGCTTCCGCCGGTGAGTGATTTCCAGGCGCTCTCGTTGCTCACATGCAAGATGCCGGGAGCGTTGGTCGAATCATCGTAGCTTAAATTTTTGTCGTACGAGGAAACACCGCCGGCTCGATGCTCCAACAATGTGTAATGATCACTAGTGCGCACGTGATCGATGAGCGTTGCGTCGACATGATTGAGCGCGAGTGGCGCGGGTGGAACTGAACCGTCATCCCCGCCCCACGTCAGACTTATAGTGGCGCCAACATCGGGCAAGGGCCATGGCGTTTCTAACTCGACATGAAATTCGCCGTGGATCCAGTATGGATTTGGCGCGCAACCTTCGAGCAGCGCATCAACTGAGATTCCAATACCGATGCCAAATGCCCGCAGGTGCGCTTCGCCATGGAATTCCATGCCACCGCCGATCTGCTGCGGCGACCATTGCATAGCCTGTATCGTGGCGATAAAAGCATTGACGCTTACGCTCAACGGGCCGAACCGCCACGAGTTCTGATAGCCGATCCAGGTGCCAGCCAGCAGTCCGTCGTTACTGACAACGAAGTACGCGTTCGTTTCAAACAAATCGAAAATACGCGCACGCACTCGTTGATCGTGCGGAGGCTTGCCCAGCGCGAAATACCAACCATCGGGACCAGCATGAAGCGCGGCCGTGCCCTCAATCTCCAGGACGATCGGGATTTCGTAATGCGCGCTGACCGCGAGATCGAACGTCTTCGCATTCCCGTCGAAAGTTGCGAGAGCTTCAAAGTTTGTGCGCCTATCGCTAGCGGCGCTAACACGCTTGCTCAAGATGTTGGCGCGGCCAATTAGTGTGACGATTGGTCCCGGCAACATCAGAACGAGTGTGATGCCAGCCGAAACTGTGAAGCCATCGTCGTGACTTGTTCCAATTACTGCGCCTGCACCAAGAGCAAACGCGCCCGCGTGAGGACTGAGCCATTTGTGAACATCGGTTGCGGAATAATCATCAACGCCGCCGGGAAAGGCAATGCCGCCGGTATTTGGGCTCTTGAACCAATCCCACCAAGTATGGGCGTGACCGACGGGATCGGGTTGGAGATTCGAAGCGAACAAACCGTTCAAGCCATAAAGCGAGACGTCAAGAAAAATGGGAATGCCAACTGGCAAATCCGCACCCAGCGCCAGAAAGAAAACGGAATTGCCCTGAATGTTGCCGACGATCAGCTTCGCATCGATTTCAAGGGGCTTTGGCAGTGCAGTGATGTTGAGATGCACACCTCCGAGAAAGACATTGAGTGGAAGCAACTCCGCGGGGAGCACGAAAGAATCAGGCAAGCCCGCATTCTTAATATCGGCAAGCGTCTTTGCGTGAACATGCTCGATGTCGCCGAAGAATTCCAACACCTGTGGGATTTCAAAATTCACAGACACGCCCGTAAATGAAAGCGTGCCGTCGTTAAGATTGAGTCGCAATCCGCGCACGGAACCACCGAGTGGAATGCCTTCAACAAGTTGCAGCTCCCCGTTAAAACCAATCCAACGCACGCCACTGTCCGAACCAAAGCCAAGTTTTTGTAGCGTGAGTTTGAAACCGAAGTAATCGATCGCCATCTGACTCGGCAGATTGATCCAGCCGTCTTCGAGCGCGACATTTCCGTGGCTGTCGATGCGCAATCCGTGGAATTCGATCGAGGGCCAATTCAAACCGGCGATGCTCAACAGCAAGTTGGCATCAATTTCGATTGCGTAATTACCCTCTGCGTCTTTGCTTATTTGCATCGAAGCAATCTGCAAATCGAGCCCGCTTGCCGGTAGCACATATTGCAGCAATGCCAGCCCTTCATTCGTCAGCTTTTCCTGGATGTCGGAGAGCACCGGCACAAGCGTCGCAGCCGGATCGGAGAACGGACCTGTCGAATTCGGCGACAACTCAATGTTAAGCGCCAGGCGCGAACCGTCCTTGTTCGTAAAGAACGGCAGACTTATGCGACCGCGAATGTTCGCGTCGGTGAATCGGCCATGCGCAACGGTCAGTTCGAATCCAGTCAACGCCAGATCGAAGCCACCAAATGCGGCGATGTTGAGTGGCTGCGCGTCGCTCACGCCCTCCAGCGAAAGTGTTCCCGCGATACCTTCGGCATCCGTACCCAAACCGCTCATCTTCACGGGAGGTTTCCCCGGCAACGAAACAACTAAGCTGATGTGTGTGCCATCATCAGTGACGGAGAAGATGTCCGCGCCGAGCTGGCGATTGAGCGCGTTTTGCAGCGCTATCAGGAGTGCTTTGTCGCTGACCGGAAGAGTATTTGCCATGGTAAAGCTCAGGTCAGTTGACCGGAAAAAATTATCGAAGGCGCGGAACGATTTCCAAAAATGTCCACCGCAACGACGGTGTAATAGTAGGTCTTTGCTGCCTGCGGAGGCGTCGTCCCAGGAATAACCTCAGCGTTTCCCGCTTTATCGACAAAAGAAATCCTTCGCGATTGAAGTACGCCTAACGACTGCGTAGCTCCGGCGATTTGTGCGACGACCACCACCGGAACTCCGCGTCCAAGTCCAACGCGCAATCCTTTGACGCGGCGGGGCGCCGCGGCAAGGGTGGAACCTTTCGCAACGGGTCGCCAGTAATTGAAGGCACCAGGTTGATTGAGGGGACTAACCGCGGCGTCGAATTCATTCAGACGATAAACACCAACGACTTGTTGCGTTTCGTCCGCCAACGGAATTTCCGCGCGATCGCTGCCATCAAAATCGCGCGCGAATTTTCGAGGATCGGCGACAAGTGCACGGATGCGTGGATCGATGGGCGCGCCCGAAAACGTCATCGCCGGGAGCTGCGTGTGAGAGTAGACCAATTGGGCCAAAGCCGATGGTACTAAGGGACGCTCGGGATCTGGTCCTAAGTAGCGAAGATCTGCGAGGTCCTCACGTTTTTCCGCGCGATAAACAAGATAGGCTGCAATGTCGGGACTCTGATTGATCGTCCATTCGATCGTGATTGAAGTATTCGTCACTGCAATTTTAGCCAAGGTTGGGGGACGCGGCGGCGTGACGATGCGCGTGTAATACGGTCCCGCCGCGCCGGTAAGCTGACTGCTTGAGCCGGCGGCATTGAGCGCGCCAAGTTTATAGAGCACTCGCTCGAACCCTTTTCCATCGATTGTGTCCGTTACAGGAATTGAAGGCGCCTCAACGCGTGCGAATCCGGAGCGGTTTGCATTGATGTCGGCAAGAGCGCGCAATTCCGAATCCATCAATCCGCCGTAGAAATGTTCCGCGAAACTGCGTCGCGCGTTCTCATTCGCGAGCGCGTTTGCGTTCGAAAGGTTTGAGGCGTTGCGTTGGTTGAATGCCGAGAGCCACTCCCCGATTGTCCCAAGCCAGCTTCCCAAATCGAACGTCTCGCCGGGGACAAGGGACAACAAGTTGGCGTTGTCCGCAGCGTTCGATTTACGTCGTTGCATGTCACTAACGAAAAGAGCCTGGGAAGGTGCACGGAATAACGCGAACCCGCTCACTCCGGGAGTGAGCGTCGTATTGAAAGGCAAAACCCGCGTGGCACGACCATAAAAATCTGCCGGATCGTAATACTCATGCTTAGTGGAAGGAACTGGCGTGGGCGGCGCTGCCGGAACCAGCCGCTGAGGGCCGATGAATGTTCCTTTTACCGAGTCTGGCTCTGGTCGTTGAGCGCCGGTATTGGGATTGATAACCGTTTCGTTTTGATCGAAGGGATCGTTGCGTGACGATCGCGCCTGCACTTCTCCGCGAGCAAGAGTTCGATCGATGTGCACTGAGAGCGGTACCGCCAAATCGATGCGCTGCATCGCGCCGGGAATGAAATACGCCGCTTCAATTTTGAGCGACGGATTCGCCACGATGCGCGACACATCGCTCACAGAAACTTTGATCACGACCGCATTGCCCTCGCTGGCTTCTCGCATTGGACGCGCGATATATCGTTCAACCACGCGTTCACCACCCGCAAGAACACCAACCAGTACAAGCACACCTGCCGGTTGGTCTTCTGTTAGTTCTGCAAGTGACGGTTGTGTGTGAATGAAAACGTGTGCGGCGCCGCTCGGCGAGGCTATTTTCGGCCCGATGGTGACCTTGATTTTTTGGGGCACGAATTTTGGTGCCAGCACATCATGTGTCGCCAATGCTGTGAACGCCTGCCACGGTTCATCCGCTCCACGAACATAAAGCCGGGTCGTGACTGCATCTGGAAAACTGATTGCGGCCGAGGCGGACCAGCCGAGATCGAGCGTGAGCTTGCCGCCTTCCCACGCATCACCGGTCGCCGTCGCTGCACCACCTGCAGCGGCGGTGTTATCGAAATTAACTATGCGCAATAAGGTCGGAGCCGCCGCGATACGTTCGACGTTGATCGGATCGGAATCATCGCTCCAATAACCAAGCGCACCAAAGGCATCGAAGGCCGCAACACGATAAACGTAGTCTCCAATCGGATCCGGAACATCAGCATCAGTGACAAGATGCATGCGCGATGATTTTGGAACGCGCGGTTCGTTGGGTGGCGTGTTCTGACTTACCACTGCAATTATCCCGCGCAGAAGATGAGGAACTTGGTTGCCGCCAGTATCCTTTCGCGCCGCGCGAAAACCGATTGGCTGAGTCGGTGGCGGCACGATCCCATCACGCGCGCCATGTCCGGGTAAGATCGTGCGATTGTGCGCCGCCCAACGTATTTCGAAAAATGAACGCGGCACTAGTCGTGGTCCGTCGCTAATGACCGCCGCTTCACGTTGACGGAAACGCGGCAAAGGCTGGTCCGGCGCTTGTAGGCGTTTCATGGGACCTGGCGCCCGCAGAAATGCCCACCGCGATCCGATGTAATTGAAACCTAACAAATAGAGCGCGATTTGTCCGAGACGAACGATGGACTTCGTGAATTTTGGCGGGAACGAAGGACCAATTTGCGGTTCGCTCCGAATGAGGATCTCATCGATCGGCGAATCCTCCGGTGACGGCGACTCAAAATACAATGTGACGAGCGCAGATGAGGAGAAGCTCTTCGAGCCGAGCACCGTTCCGTTGCTGAAAACATCCACCACGCCTTTACCAGCGACCTGTACGCCAACCGAACTCACGACTCGTGAGAGCGTGAACCGGCAAACATCGGCAAACGTTAACTTGTAAGCGTCTTGCGGATCGATCGCGAGCAAGGCTGGCGGTTGATCTTTCGCCGCCACTCCGGCGACAGATTGCTCAAGCGCATTTTTCACATCACTCGGCGCCGTCGGATCAACTTGCGGTGCGTAGTTTCCCATTCCGTCATCGCGCAATCTCCGCCACAAACGTGCATGCGGTGTCGGTAAGTTCGGAACCTCAATCTTCAACCCGCCATATTGCGCCTCACCCTTCGCAAGCGCGGAACCGGACGCAAGACCGGGAGCGACCACGCGCGTCGCACACGGCAAAGTTCCCCAGCACCCAAGCACGAAATAATCAAACGGAACCTCACCTGTCGCTTCCTCATCGACATAGTAGAGACCCAGTATGCGAGCGAGGTGAGGATTGAGTGCGAGCAGCAACAATTGCTGCATGATGTTCATGCCAAGCTGCGGAGCATTTTTCCCGTCGTCAGATTTCGGTAAGGGATGGTCGTACTGTGACGGAGGTCCGGGATAATCGCGAACCAGGTAATATAAGGTGTCGCGCAGCTCGTGAAGATGTTGGTCCATTTCTGCCGCCGTCGATTCAGGATCAAGCAACAATCCATTTAAGCGCCGGCGGCATTCTTTGATGTCGCGCTCGACAACGACATTGGGGGGAGTGACTGCGGGATTGGGAGCCCCAGGATAACGCGCAGGCCATTGCTTTACCGTGATGGGCAGAACGAAAGGCGCGGATAAATATTCCCAACCATCCGATTCAAGATCTTCCCACCGCGGAGGGTGAGGTTCTTTTTCCTCGAAATGATCGCGGTTGTCCCCACCATGTTGAGAATCGAGACTACGGCGGCATAAGAGCTGCCATTCTTCTGGCGGACGCAGATGTCCCTCGCGCGCGAAATAAGGGTTGCGCTGCCCTTCACTTTTGCGGCGACAAAGCCAAAAACCTCCTGCTGGAAAACCCAGCTCAGGTGCAAACCCCCAGCGCAAATGAGTTCCACGCTGCATAGGTTGACCGTCGAACGTTTCTTCACTACCGTCCGCGATCGCACCCTGCAATCCAATGATTTCGAGCATGCTCATCTGGGATGGTGGTCACAGTTCAGGGGAGTGACAGGCTGGCTTTACAACGATCCTTTAGTTTGAGATTCAGACGAGGGAAGTTTATCCATTTGCAATAACCGAGAGTTACGCTCTGAGATCGGGAGGATTAGTGATAACGGGGATAAAGGCGACGCGACCTTACGATTAAGCCGAGGAAAGTGTCAAGGAAATTTTAGGTAACGAATGATTCACCTTAACTTTCGTTTGAGGCCGAGCGCACCAGGTGAGTGGTCCAGCAAAGACACAAAGACAACATCTCTCTAGGCTCACTGGTCCTCTTCAATAATAGAACGAAACCGATACCATCGTAATAATGTTCTGCTCTTTTCGGTTCACGGACGATTTGTTTGTTGTTCAGCGGGGTGCCGAGTCCGAGATTCGGCACCCTTCGTAAGATGTTGAATTGAATTAGGCGCCCCCACAGTTTAATTCGCGTACTCCCACAACGACTTCGCCTATTTACGAGTTACTTTCTACGATTTACTCTAACCAGCCGATGATGTCACTTTCTTGCCCCGCGAAAATACCCGCGAAAACTTTAGCGTGTTTAGCATTCGTATTTGCCGCCATCGTCACACCGGCATTTACACAGCGCGTTCTTCCTACACTCGCTATCGCCGATCGCTCCGCAAGCGCTCAGGCTGATACGCGCCTGAGCGGTGATTACGACTATTACGTCATGCTCGGTGCAGCGCCGAACGGAGGCTTTGAAGCGCGCCGCCGGATGGGCTTTGCTCACTTTGACGGTCCATCTGCAAATGGTGCGTGGTTCAAGCGTCGCAGCGGCGCTCCTCTTTATGCGATCACAAAAGTATCTGTCGCGGGCGCGCAAATCACCATATCACTCGAGAATGGCAGCGAGATAGTGGCCGCGTTCAAAGGCGATGACATTGAAGGTCGCATCTATCGCGAGGGCAAGCCGATAGATCGTATCTGGCTCGTGAAAAGAACGGACCCAATCACCTGGGAGGCGAACTACGCGCTCTGGCCGGGTGACTCCTCGCGTCCTACGTTTCAAGTTACTGTCGACACGTCCGTACCGATGAAGGCGCGCGATGGTACCACGCTGATGAACTATGTGGCACGACCGATAGACCCCGGGGGCGCCGGGCCGTTCGGCGTCGTGCTCGAACGCACGCCCTACCTGCGCTTCGACAAGGCGAACGGCGAGTTCTGGGCTTCACGCGGTTTCATCTACGTGAAGCAGGACGCGCGTGGCCGCGGAGGTTCCGGCGGCGTTCTCGATATGAACTCGATGCAGGACCAGGACGGATACGACGCCGTCGAATGGGCCGCGAAGCTGCCGGGCAGCAACGCAAAGGTCGGGATGATTGGCGGCTCGGATCCCGGACTCTTAGCGTGGTACGCAGCGATCGCGGCGCCGCCTCATCTTGTTACGATCGCGCCGACTGTCGCGACTGCTGATCCACTGCGCATCGTGCCTTATATCGACATGGTTTTCTCTCCGACAGTTGTGCCGTGGCTCTGCCTCACGGCGTTGAAGGATAAGAATTCGGAGATGAGCAATGTGAACGAGGTAGAGGCGTTTGCACACCTGCCCGTGATAGATGCAGCAGAATTGGCCGGATGTCCGCGGCCACAGTACTGGAACGATTGGTTCGATCATCAGAAGGACGATGCATACTGGCGCGCGCGCAGCATCGAACGGCGGCTCGACCGCGTGAAAGTGCCGGTGCTCGGCATCTCAGGGTGGCACGACGATGCGAGAGGAACAATCCGGAACTATGAGGTGATGAGCCGCTTGCCCGGCGCACCGCCTTACCACGTGGTGATGGATGCGGGCGCGCACAAGGGAATCGATTATGTGAACGGCTACTTCGGGCCGCAGGCTCGAATCGATCGCCGCGAACTACAGCTCCGTTGGATGGACCACTACTTGAAGGGCATCGACAACGGCGTGGATGTGCAGGCGCCTTTCGACATCTTCGTCATCGGCGACAACACGTGGCGGAAAGAACGTGAGTGGCCGCTGGCCCGGACCGTATGGACGCGCCTGTACTTGCGCCAGAATGGCAAACTTGAGACGACGGCACCGGGTAACGAACCGCCGGATGAGTACCGTTACGATCCCGGCAATCCCACTCCGTTCCTTGTGGACGCGCGCGAACTCGAGTTAAGTCTTAACGAAGACTATCGAACAGTGGACAGCGAGCGGAAGGATCTCGTGACCTACACGACGGCGCCGCTCGAGAAGGACATTGAGATCACTGGTCCAATGACTGCGACACTCTGGGCGGTAACTGAGGGAAAGGACACGGACTGGAATGTCATGCTACAGCACGTCTACCCGGATGGGCGGGCTGAGCGCATTCAGGATGGTGTGATGAGAGCGCGCTTCCGCGACGGCTTCGATCGTCCGTCGCTCCTCAAGCCAGGCAAGGCTTACAAGTACGACATCGATCTGTGGTTCACCTCGCGCGTGATCCCCACGGGAGATCGTCTACGCGTCACCGTCGCCTCCGCCGCGTTTCCAAAATACGATCGCAATCTCAACACCGGCGGCGATAACGAACGCGACACCCGCTACGTCGTGGTCCGTCAGCGGATTCTGCATGACAAAGCACATCCATCATTCGTGCGGCTTCCGATTATTCCTCGTTGAAAGCTTCTTTCTTATTCACGGGTTACGATATGAATGCGCCTGCGTGGCGCTTGCATCGTTTATCCGGTGACCTGGCTAATCATTGGTCAATAGACGTGAGTGGCAATTGGCGGGTAACGTTCACCTTTCAGGGCCAGGACGCGATCCTGGTTGATTATCAGGATTATCATTGAGGAAATAGTAATGACGATGTTCAATCCACCACACCCCGGAGTCGTGTTGAATATCTTGGCGACATTTCGGTAACGATTGCGGCAAGTCATCTCGGTATTACGCGGGCAGCGCTTTCGCGCATACTGAACGCCAGCGCCGGAATCTCAGCTGACATGGCGTTGCGTCTTGCCGACGCTCTCGGTACAAGTGCGGAACTATGGGCTGGAATGCAGGCCCAATACGATCTGTCGCAGGCAACAAAGAAAACTCCCCCGTCTGAAGGTTGCGTAAGGCTTACCTTATTCGTCACCGTCGCCTCCGCCGCATTCCCGAAATACAAGCAATCTCAACGATAACGAACGAGATACACGCTACGTCGTGGTCCATCAGCGGATTCTCCATGACCGAGCCCATCCATCATTCGTGCGTCTGCCGATCATTCCGCGTTGACCTCCATGGGTGCACGCGCGTCCGTCCTCGACCAGTCCGTCGAACAGAAGCCCGTTGATTTAATACACGGCAGCTCTTCTGTCGGCGCGCGTCCGTCCTCGGCCGCCCCGGTCGAACAGAACCAACCTCCCTTAACACACGAACGCTGTTCTGTCGGAGCGCCTCCGATGTAGAACAAACATCGGGACTCCGTTCACCGCGGGTCTATTCGACGGGGGCGGCCGAGGGCGGATGTATAGACCGCCGCGCTCCGACAGAAGAGCTGCCGTGTATGAATCGATCTCTCTTCTGATCGAACGTGAATTCCGACAGCACTCTCCGAACTACCAACGATCCACAATCCAGTGATCGCAAAGAAGACGCTCGTGTGAGTCAAATCGATTGGTGACAAACGAAAACTTTTTCGCTACGTTTTCTGATAATCAAAAAAGAAGCGGGCCGACTTGTGTTGAAGCCACAAAGCCGACCCTAGATCCTCAACCTTCGCTAGAAAGGATAAGGACCATGGCAAATCATGGTAGCGCACTCCTGCGCAAACAAAAATCTCGCACCCTCGATGCCAATCTAAAACGCCGCGCACGAAAACTCGCAGCCGACAGACGAGTCGATCCCAGAACACGCTCATTGATTCGTTATGGATTGCAGATCAAAGACCAACACCTTGAGCAAATAGTGAATCGTGTTGAGGCCGGCGAAATGAGCATCGACCACATTTGGGTTTGACTGTGATTAAGAATCGGCGAACGTGGCCTCCGGTTGAGCAGTAACTAGAGGTTGGGTTGAGTGGCTTTATCCGACAATCTAAATGCACAATTCGAAGCAAGCGGCATAGTCGTCAATGTTCTGAGCGACATTCCTGCCGTTAAGCTCTCAACCGACGGCAGGTCTATGCTGCGCGGCATGTTCGCTTCTCGTGAGTTACAATCGTGGATGATTCAGCATGACGCAGACAACAACGTGTTTAACTCCGACATGGCAGACTATCCGGAAGAGAGAACAGCCGTGAGATGAAACGCTGTCCCCAATGTCACCGCATTGAGACTGACGACGCACTCGCCTTCTGTCGCGCGGACGGGACCCGCCTGATCGCGGATAGCCAAGGCTTCGAGCCGCCGACGGCGATTCTTACCGCTGCCTCGCGAAGCGCGGAACTGACAACTGGACACCTGCAAAATCTTCCTTCCATTGCTGTGCTTCCTTTCGTCAACATGAGCTCCGATCCCGAGAACGAGTATTTCTGTGATGGTTTGGCGGAAGAGCTACTGAACGCGCTGACCAAAATCAATGACTTGAAAGTGGCAGCCCGCACATCGGCCTTTTCGTTCAAAGGCAGCAATACAAATGTCAGCGAAGTCGGAGCCGCTCTTAAAGTGAAGACAGTGCTGGAAGGCAGTGTCAGAAAATCGGCGAATCGCCTGCGAATCACAGCACAACTCATCAATGCCGCCGACGGGTATCATCTTTGGTCGGAACGCTACGATCGCGAGATGAAAGATATCTTCGATGTGCAGGATGAGATCACTTTGGCAATTGTCGACGCGCTGAAAGTGAAGCTCCTGGGTGATGAGAAGCAAGCAGTGTTCAAGCGGCACACTGACGACACTGACGCATACCAGCTCTATCTAAAGGGCCGCTACTATTGGAACAAGAGAACCGCGGAAGGGTTTGAAAAGGCGCTTGAATGTTTCGAGCAAGCCATTGCCCAAGACTCGAACTATGCACTCGCTTACGCTGGATTGGCCGATACTCACAACACTCGGGGAAGCTACAGCATAGTGCGCCCGAAAGAAGCATTCCCGCTGGCGAAAACGGCGGCCGACAGAGCCCTGAAGTTGGATGACAGTTTGGCGGAAGCGCACAATTCGCGGGCTTTTTTACTCTACATGTTCGAATGGAATTGGCCCGCCGCGAATGCAGAGTTTCAGCGCTCGCTGGAACTTAATCCTGGTTACGCGACGGCGCATCACTGGTATGGTTGGTACCTGATTGCCACTGCACGATTGGATGAAGCCGAGCAGGAGATGAAGCGAGCGCAGAAGCTCGACTCATTGTCACTGCCAATCAAAACCAATTTGGGATTTGCTTACTACTTCGCGCGCGATTACGCGAGGGCCATCGAACAATTCAAAAAAGCTTTGGACATGGACGCAAATTTCTCCGAAGCTCATCGCGGCATGGCTGAAGCTTTGGAACAACAAGAGATGTTTGTCGAAGCAATCGCCGAAATGCAGCAGGCTCAGATTTCTGCCGGCGACAGAACCGAAAATGCGGCACATCTGGCTCACACTTATGCGTTAGCGGGAAAGACCGAGGAAGCTAAGCAGATTCTTAATAATCTGATCGCGCTGTCGAAGCGTGAATATGTTTCGGCGCACGATATTGCCACGATTTTTATCGCGATGGGAGATATCGACGTTGCGTTCAAGTGGTTGGAACAGGCGTATGAAGAACATTCGTATCGCCTGGCGTGGTCTAAGGTTGATCCTAAACTTGATCGCCTGCGCGGCGATAAGAGGTTTGTTGATCTGCTAAGACGTATCAACGTGAGTTTGTAGTAGATTATCTGGCAGAAAGATATGGCGTGCTTACGGTCAGGCGAACGGGTCCAGCTGCCGGCGATTGCATTCGCGTGACCCCGTCTGTTTATACCTCCGCGGATGACGTCATCAAGCTCGTAAATGCACTGCGTTCGATCACCAAATGATGTTCGATATGCTTTAGAGGCTCTTGCAAAAGTCTTCACTCCGTAGGAGTGCGATGTTTATAGAACCAGGAGTAGTTAATAGTTGCACTCCTTTAGGAGTGCTATGTGGTGCAAGAAAAGAATTACTCCTTGGCTTTACCAGTGTCGCATGAGGATTAAGATTAATCATGGACAACATGGCACTCCTACAGAGTGCGATCCGTGCTGGCGCGCAATACTATAAACGTCGCACTCCTCCGGAGTGAGGACTTTTGCAAGAGGCTCTTTAGCTTGTCGTGACGAACCCAACCAGCCCCAAATTGATCGGCGCTTCTTTTTAAACTCGGGTTCGGTTGGTTACATCACTACAAGCTAAAGCATATCGGACATCAGCACGGCTTCGCCAAAATCGATCGGAATTGGGTGATCGCTATGGAGGATTGCTTCGACCGGCGCGTGCGGCTTGCGGAAACCTCGCCTGAATTTCATAATTGCGACATGACTGAGAAAGAGATCGTGCTTGAGACTATTCGCGCGCTGCCGGACAACTGCTCGTTAGACGAAATTGCCGAACGAATCGAGTTTATGGCTGCGGTGCAGAAAGGTCTCAATCAACTCGATAATGGCGAAGGCATTCCTCACGACGAAGTCAAAAAACAGTTGGCCTCATGGCTTACAAGTTGATTTGGTCCCGCTGCTCGCGACGACCTTCATGACATTGTCATCTTCATCGCGCGCGATAACTCCGAGCGCGCAGCGCTCCACAACATTGAAGGATAGGAGTCGCGAGTCGAAGATAAAAAGACTCACCTCTGGATAGCAGCGTGACGCGCAGCATCTAAAAGAATGGTATTATTCTGGAGAACATGGCTAAGCACTTCACTGCTGTATACGAAAAAGGTGTCCTTCGACCGGAGCATCCTATTGATCTCCCGGAAGGTGAACAACTGCATTTGATTGTGGTTGCGCGCAAATCTGCCACGCCAAATGGCAACGTGGCAGACGCCCTCGCGGAAATTGCTGCGCTCCCGCTCGAAGACGACACCGGCACTTTCTCAGGCGCTGAACACGATAGTGTCCTATATCCCCAGTCCTAATGGTTTTTGTTGATACGAGCGCATGGTTCGCAGCGATTGTTCCCAGCGATCCAAATCATGCCTCCGCAGCGCACTGGCTCGCCGCAACCGCCGAAGTTCTAATAACAACCGATTACATAGTTGACGAAACACTCACATTGTTGCGCGCACGTGGCGAACGCCAGCGAACAAGGCTGCTCGGTAAGAAGTTCTTTGAAGGCTCTATCGCCGAGATCTACTTCCTGACCGAAGAAGATGTCAGGGAGGCATGGACCACGTTTGCTCAGTACGAAGACAAGAGTTGGAGCTTTACAGACCGTTCCAGCAAAGTTGTCATGGATCAAATGAAGATTGCGCAGGCTTTCGCTTTCGACCAGCACTTTCGTCAATTCGGAACCGTGAACGTAGTGCCTTAGAAGTAGAAGATTCGTAACACCTAATTCAAAATCGGTATGAAGACACTACTTTCGCTCACTCTGCTCCTTTCGTGCTCACTGACACTCATGGCTCAGGAGCGCACGCGGCGGCCAATAAGGCCGACTCCGTTTCACGTTGAAGAAAAAACCATTGCGCAAATTCATGCCGCGCTGCGTTCTCGACAGTTGACGTGCCGGGGACTGGTGGAAGCGTATTTGGCGCGCATTAACGCGTACGATCAGAAAGGCCCGTCGCTCAATGCGATGGTGCTGCTGAATCCAGAAGCCCTCCAGACCGCGGATGAACTCGATGCACGTATGAGGTCTGGTACGGCCATGCGCCCTCTGGAGTGCATCCCCGTCGTCGTCAAGGACAACTACGAAACACGAGGTTTGCGAACGACGGCCGGTTCTCAGTCGCTTGCCAAGTTTATTCCCACACGCGACGCTTTCGTAGTGCAGAAGATCAGGGAGGCCGGCGCGATCGTTCTGTTCAAATCGAACATGGCAGAGTTCGCGTTCACACCACTTGAAACCGTGAGTTCGATTCTGCCTGGATACACCTTCAATCCGTATGCGCTCAATCACACAACGGCAGGCTCGAGCGGAGGCACAGCAGCGGCCATCGCGGCGAACTTTGGTTCCGTCGGGTTGGGAACCGACACCGGAAACTCGATCCGTGGTCCATCGTCGCACCAGAGCCTCGTCGGCATTCGCTCCACGATGGGATTAGTCAGTCGCACAGGCGTGGCACCGCTCAATTTTCTGGCAGACATCGCCGGGCCGATGACGCGCACAGTTGAAGATGCCGCGGTCGTGCTACAGGTGATTGCCGGCCCCGACACCGCCGATCCGATCACGCTCACGAGCGAAGGACACATTCCTCCCAGCTACCTTCCGTTTCTGAAAAAGGATGCGCTGAAGGGCGTGCGCCTTGGTGTGTTGCATGCTGCCTACGATCGGCCCACCGCGGACTCTGAAGTGATGGCAGTCTTCAAGAATGCGCTGAGAGAATTGAAAGCCGGGGGCGCAGAGATCGTGGACCCGGCGGACGTTGCCGGATTGCCGGAGCGTCCACAGAACCCGTTGCCGTGTCGCGGTTTTAAATATGATCTGGAGCATTACCTCACGGAGGCCGGTGCACCGGTCAAAACCCTCGACGAGATCATCAAAGGCGGGATGTTTCATCCGACGATTCGTCAGCGACTCGAGCGCGCGCAAACGAATGACTCCGCTGGCGACGACAGCCCGGGTTGTCAGGCCAACCGCGAATATCGCAAGAAGTTTGGTGAGGCGGTGCTGACAACGATGACGACGCTTAAGCTCGATGCGTTTGTGTATCCCACCTGGAGCAATCCACCGGCGATCATTGGTGATGTGCGCCAGAACCTGGCCGGTGATAACAGTCAGGTCTATTCACCGACGACGGGTTTTCCGGCGATCACCGTGCCGATGGGATTCACACGCGGCGGCACGCTACCTGCAGGCCTGACGATCTTTGGCCGCCCCTGGGACGAAGGCCACTTGTTTGCATTCGCTTATGCGTACGAACAAGCAACGCACCATCGCAAGCCTCCGCCAACTACGCCGCCACTGAAGTAACTCCTGCTTTGCTC
>DATDFV010000260.1:0-29844 GCA_036522415.1 Pyrinomonadaceae bacterium
GCGGGTCATCGGGAGTTTGTCGCAAACTAAACGACTGTGCGTTCAGTGAATTGATGATCAAAAAGAAAGTAACGATTGTCTTCATTTGCGTTGCCTCGATATCTTCGATCAGAAGTTCCTTGAGGGCGCATACGGGAGCTCTTCTGTCGGAGCGCGGCCGTCTTCGGCCGCCCCCTCGAGTTTCAAAACAGTCGAGTTGAAACGGCAGGAGGCTTCTGTATTTCTAGTCCAGAGGGTTCTCTTTGATGGGGGGCGGCCGGGGACGGCCGCGCTCCGACACAAGAGCTTTTGTACATCTGGTCAGGGGGCTTCTGTTCGACGAGGACGACGATTAGCAGACCGAGCAGCGATTGACGGTCTGCCCTGCGCGTTTGCCATTTCGCTTTCATGAACTCGATAGACTACTACGTTGTCTTTCGTCTGCTTTCGTGGTGTGGGCACTACCTCCTCAATCGTTAGCCCAGTGCGTACACCACCCGAGCGCAACTCGCGAATGATTCTTCTTAAAGGTGAACCCGGCAGATCTTTGTAGACAAGAAACCGTACTTGATTGTCTCTCAACGACTGGATGAAAGCCTTTTCATCAGCCGGTGAGTTGTATTGGTTTCTGAACTCCTCCAATGGAATTCCTGACAACACTCGGATCGCACCGTCGTCGCAATAGATCTTCACCGTCTTATCTGATTTGTGCTGGTCTTCCAGAAACTCTGCAGCAAGAACATTCGGATCGCTCTTTACAGTCATGCGCGTGACGTCGACCAATTGGACACAGAACTGAATGGCAAACAACAAAGCGGTCGCGTAAATTCTCAAGGCCCCGCGCCGGTCAAAGCCTCCAGCCTTGGAAGTTTGTGAGTAGTGCGAAGCCAGGAGCGGTAGGCCAAGAGTGAAAAAGATCAGTCCATATCGAGGCCATATCTCTGGTTGATTGTTCGTCGCATAAGCGATTAGAAGAAACGCTAAATGCGAGCAAAAGAAAGTCAGCACTAAACCTTGCGCCATACCCAGAAGATTGCGCATCCACGATAGACTCTTCGTGAACACCGACGGCGTTGGAACCGAAGCAGTGCGGTTGAGGCTAAGCAGAAGCATGACAGCAGCGCCAATCACAAGTGGATTTACGATGTAGATCAGTCTTAAGAGATCCGCGGCCACGCGTGACGTTGAAAAGCTTGCAAGCCAGGGATTTCCAGCAAGAGTCTCGACGATGTATTGGTTTCTAATTTCGAAATACTTGCCAAAACTTCCTGTCGCCTTCCAGGAGACGAATAGCCAAAAGAGTGGTCCGACAGTTAGGAATAAGAAGAGAGCTATCGATTTTAAGAGTTGCTTAGAAGACTTTCTGTTTGTGGTCGCAAAGTGAGCGGCAGGTATGATCGCAATCAGCACCCAACTCTCAATGCGCATCAGTCCTGCGCTCAGCGCAAAGATGGATGCGAGCCACCATCGGCGCTTGATGCAGCAAAATGCGCACAGAAGGATGAAGAACGCATGCGGCACATCGGTCATTGCTGACGACGAATAGAAGATATGATACGGATTCACTGCTATGGCGATTGTTGTCACCCACGTCAAACACTTGCTCCTCGTCAGTTCCCAGGTGACAGCACACACCAGTAGGCAGATGCCGCCTCCACAAATCGCCGAAACGATTTTGGGCACGTAGAAAGTGTTGCCAACGACAGCACTGATGGTCGCGCAAATAAACTGATAAAGAGGCAGCCAGAAGCCAAATAAACTGGAGATTGAGAACGAACCGTCAAGGAGCGCGCGTCTCAGGTAATAAGTCTGTTCGGTGTAAGCGTAGGCATCGCCAAAGGCATTGGGGAGCCAGATGGCTCCGATTATTCGCGGAATCGTTGATGCGAGGAAAAGAAGGAAGAACTGCGTTCGCGTTGGTGGGCTGAGCTGCATTTACAACTGGGTGAGCAATCGCTAGACCACCGACATGATTTGTGCCATGCAGCGGTTCTTTGCCCCAGATTTACGCGGATGACGCGATTTCGGTCTGAAACA
The DNA here is from genome assembly GCA_036522415.1 of Pyrinomonadaceae bacterium. Lineage (GTDB taxonomy): Bacteria > Acidobacteriota > Blastocatellia > Pyrinomonadales > Pyrinomonadaceae > PSRF01. Next base: position 2,017 of record DATDFV010000260.1, read on the forward strand.
GTGACGTTGAACTTCTTGGTGTACTAAACTGTCACCGATGGTTGTTGATGATCTCATCACGATTGATCCCGACATTCTTGGAGGTACCCCGGTGTTCAAAGGTACAAGAGTGCCGGTGAGAACTCTTTTTGAGTATCTGGAGAATAATTATTCGTTGGAAGAATTTCTTGAGTGCTTTCCCTCACTGAACCGTGAATTGGTAAGAAAAGTACTGGAGCGCTCCGAGCAAGCCTTACTCTCACCAGCATGAAGATCTTGTTAGATGAGTGTGTTCCGTGGCCAATGCGCAAAATATTGGCCAAGCATTCGTGTACAAGTGTGCAATCAGAAGGCTGGAGTGGTATTCGAAACAGTGTGCTTTTGAAGAGAGCTCAGGACAATTTTGATCTTCTTATCACTGCCGATCAGAGTATTCATTATCAGCAAAACCTCTCATCAAGCACAATCGCGATTCTCGAACTCTCTACAAATGATCTGCGACGCATCCAAGCCGCTGCCCAAGCGATCCAAGAGGCCGTTGATCAAATCAAACCGGCCATGATTGTGAAGTTGAACGTGCCCTAGTCTTTGACTCGAATTTTACGCGTGAATAAGTCGCAGACCTTTAGGCGCTCGCTGCTCTCATGGCCACAAGCGCTCAACGCTGGACGAGAATTGGAAAGACTTTCATGAGATCAAACGATTTTGCAACGAGAAGGTTTTGAAGGCGTCTGAATTCTTGAAGTAAAATGCTGCGGCAACCAACTACAAATGAGCCATGACTAATATTCAGCCCATTGATTGCCTTGAAGTCCTCGTCGTAGTCGACAATGTCACAGACAGCTTGTCGAGCAATCCGAATAACGTACAAACAGAGTGGGCGGAGCTTTTAAAGAGTGGACGGATGCAGGTGCTTTCGGGGAAGGCGACTTGCTGTGCGCACCATGGTCTGTCGCTGCTCATCACCGCGTTCGTTGGGAGTGAGAAGCGTACGTTGCTGTTTGATGCTGGACCTCACGGGGAAACGTTTTTGCGTAATGCGAAGATCCTTGGAGTGGATTTGTCTGAAGTCGAGGCGGTCGTACTATCGCACGGACATTGGGATCATGCTGGTGGTCTTGTGGCTGCGATTGAGCAGATCTCGAGAGGACGGGGCGAGGGGGCGACGGGACGAAAAGCAGTCGAGTGTTATGTGCATCCGGGAATGTTTGCGGAGCGCGCCTTACAAAAACCAGATGGAGAAGTAATCAGATTCGAGCTGGTGCCGACCGTTGGTGAACTCACTCAGGCGGGTGCGAAGATCGTCAACACTGATGAGCCGCAGTTTATTGGAAACGGCGCGTTTTATCTCAGCGGTGAAATTCCACGTCACACTGCGTACGAAACCGGATTGCCGGGACACGTTCGGCGTGCGAGTGACGGGCAAGGTTGGGAGCCAGACCCTTTGATTCTGGACGAGAGATTTATCTCGGTTCACGTTAAGGACAAAGGGCAGGTGGTTTTTTCTGCTTGTTCGCATGCAGGTTTGGTTAACGTGCTGACTCAGGCACAGTCTGTGTTTCCTGAGGTCGAGCTGTATGGGGTCTTCGGAGGTCTGCATCTCTCCGGTGTAACGGAGAAGATCATTCCTCAGACCGTCGGTGATTTGCGGCAGTTTGATTTACAGCTTATCGCCTCAGGTCACTGTACGGGTTGGCGAGCGTTGAGTGTGATGTCGGTGACGTTCGGTGATGAGTTGGTTCCGTTGGCGGTTGGGAAGCGATATGTGTTGTGAGAGTCTCGTGTGTGATCGCGCGTTCGTGGATCGTTTGTGCTGCACCCAGGAAAACGATCCACGAAATCACACGAAGTAACACGAAGTAAGAGAACGTCAAAAACTGCCGAGTTCACGGTTTGGTTGCTGGTTTAGTTTCCGCAGGTTTGGCTGTTGCTTTCTTGACTGGCTTACTCTTTAACTCCACGAGAATGACTTCAAATGGTTGATCGCCGGTATTCTCTGGCAGATGAGTCGTGGCCGCGTTCCACATCGTCGTACCAGCTTTGGAAGTAAACGATTGGTCCGGTTTTTTAGGAAAGTGGAAAGTGCCATTTGAGTCAGTCATGAAAATTGCGACAGAATTCGGATGTTTGTGCATCACAGACTTTTCATGTGGACCATACGTGATGCGCAGTACGCGAACCTGAGAATTCTCAAACTCCACCTTGTAATGTTTGGAATCGACTTTGACCGGATCCTGGGCGTGTGCTGCACTACAAATTCCTAAAAGAAACAAACCTAAGAATAGTTGTCTTAACATTGTGGAAGACTCCTTTGGGAGATTTGATTGAGCTTCTGGAGACGGCTTTTATCCCGACTTCGTCTAAACGTCAAGAAGAAGATTTGGAGCCACAGATTTACACGGATGACACGGATCGGACTCCGTGAGGAGTGGGATGTTTATAGATAGGACTGGCCAGATCTTCTACGGTTTATCAGTCACAACCAATTCTTTGACCGCAACGCCGTCACTCCACTTACCCATGAAGCGCTGTTGAGGTGTGTTGCCGAGGGCGTACTCGCGGTTCTTTCCATAGAACGCCGCGTCACACAATGCGTCAAAGAGTTTCCAGGTGCCGTAATAATCCAACGCGTTGACTGCAGGATTCCGCGGCGAATCAGCTTCGCTATCCGCTCCGCCTGAACTGCGATCTGATCGTGGATTGGTTAGATCGCCTTCGCCATTATCGTATTCCTTGTCAGGTGCAGTTGGCGCACGATGGTTTGCAATCAACGACGGAAATCCGCGGTCGTCGGTTACCAATCTAACGAAGTCTTTGTTAGCCGGACTGACGCGAGTGGATTCGTAGTAGATCCTCTTCGCATCGTAATCCTCGACAAGCGTGTCGCGGTCACCCGCGATCGAAAGCAACAACGTATCACTCTCGATCTTCTTTAAGTCCGCCATAGGAACCATCGCCGGCTGACGAGTCAAACCTGGCTCGACTGACATAACTGCTCTTACGTGAGGAATGCCTGATTCGTGTGCCAGTGCAGCAACGCTTGCTGACAGGACGCCACCAAGTGAATGCCCTACCGTCGCGACTCGGGTTAGGTCAGGACGAACATGTCCAGGTTCAGTCTGCAATTGTTTGAGTGCAGCTTTGATTGCCTCAAGAGTGTTTGGAATGAAGTCTTCTCGCCGCGTGAGGATGCTTGATTGATAACGTGGAAACACAACGATGTTGCCGCGCTTCACAATGTGATCGATCCATGCGCCGTAATACAGAGGATTCGTACCACCCCAACCGTGCAGGAAGATCACTACCGGCGCCTGCGTGGGTTTTGGTTTATCAGGCTCGTAAATCCAATACTCCGTCCCGCCTTTTCCGTACCGATTCTTGATTACGGACGAATGAGGTCCTTGTTTACCTCCAGGTCCGGTTTCAGGCTGCGGCGGTGGAAATGGACGCTGTGTCGGAGTTTGCGGTGCCAGACTGAGCAGGAAAACCAGAATGAAACGAACTATTCGAAACTGCATAAACGGCTCCTTAGGCTTCTCGCTAACTTACAGCCACCAACGTTTGGACGCGTAAACTGGCTGAAGAGTTTGAAGACGACCGTCACAGATTTCCGATTCGATCTGACATGTTACTCCCACGCCCCATCGAACAGAGGCCCTTTTACCGAATACACGCAAGCTCTTCTGTCGGAGCGCGGCCGTCCTCGGCCGTCCCCGTCGAACAGAACCAATACACTGTAAAAGCTGAAGTCCTCACACCAGTGTAAAACTTGCTGCAGCGTCAGATTGATACCTATGGGATTCCCGGTCCAGGTGGTTCTGCTCGATGGGGGCGGCCGAGGACGGCCGCGCTCCGACAGAAGACCTTACGTGTATCCAGTTCGGGAGCCTCTGTTCGGCGGGGCAGAATGCTTGGACAGGATAGGACGTCAGTTCCTTAGATGTTCACCGCATGTCGTAGTTCACCCTCACGTTGCCTGGGAAAGCTGACAGTACAGCTCGCGTCACCTTCGGACAACCACCGATTGAAACTTCCCGAAGGCGGGGCAGGGCAGTCAGAAAAGTAATGCCTTCATCAGTAATGAACTTGCATCCTTCGAACGAAAGTTCCTCGAGCGATTCCATTCCACTCAGCATCTCCAAACTTCGGTTGGTAATAAGAGTGTAACCAGCGTGATACTTCTTCAGCTTTGACATCCCGACGATGTGACTCGTCGCAACGTCCGTAGTGTCACGGCAATACATCAGAATCAGTGACTCAATTTGTTGGGATCGACCGATGTGCCGGAAACCAGCATCATCAACGTCCATTGGCAAGAACTCTTTCAGGGCGGGGAACTCCGGCAATCGCGCAAGGGCAGCGTCGTCTACGAACTTGCAACTCACCGCCAGTCCTTTCAATGACGGCATTGCAGCCAATGCAATAAATCCTGGCCCGTTGAGGTTCGGACATTCACGTCCCCACAGATATTCAATCGTTCGTGATTGACCGAAACGTCTGAAGCCTTCTTCAGTCGCGACTGTGCCTTGTCCCATCAGCATCCGCAGTTTAGGCAACGCTCCAATGTGTTGCATCGCATCATCGTCGCAGAGTTCTCCCTGACATCCGAGATAACCAAGATTCGTCAAGCCATTCAATGCCTGGAGATCGCGTCCCCGCAAACCCGTTGTGTGCCAGAAGAAACTCAGGCCAAAAATGCCGTCGAGTCCGCGAAGACTCGCGAGTCCTTGTCGGGTAAACGGACCATCGATCAAGAGGTTCGTCGGCTCAGCACTGAAGGACATCAGACCGTACTCAGGTTCCCCACCTTGCCACGACTTGAAATTTGGAAAGTCATTCAGCAGCCTCAAACCTTCATCGGTGACATTCCGTCCGGTTTTGAACCGACGCAGTTTTGTCTTGCCAGTCAGCGCTGCAATAGCGCCGTCGCCAACGTTGCATCCAAGCAAATCAACTTCTTCGAGCCCGTCACAGAAGCTGAGATTAGAAATCCCCGTATCTGAGACTTGGTTCTGCCAAAACATCGCAAACATACGGAGGTCGGGCAAATGCTTTAACACGTCGAGCCCGCGATCGGTGACATGACCTCCCAGAGTGAGTTCGCGCAGTTGTGGCATGCGGGCGAGATATTGCAAGCCTTCGTCTGTGAGACGATTCGAACCGTTGAGATTAAGCGAGGTTATTTGATCGAGTTGCGAAATGATCCGTAAGTCTTCATTGCCGATCAGGTTTGCTGAGTTGATGGATGTAAGTCCTAAATCTTTGATTACTGCACAGACGTTCTCCCAATCTTTAGACGACATTGGTTGTCGCGGTTCGATGCTGTTTTTCGTCCAGTCGATGCGATAGAACGGAGGCTTCGAACTAAAAACAAACGGAGCTGTGCGAAGATCGCCCGATGGTTTGTTACTCGATGTCGCCAACTCGTCCCAGTCCTTGAAACCGTAGAGTTGCGCGATAAGGAGTTGAGCGTCCGCCAGGTTGAAGTTAGTTATTAGCGGCTGATTGTTGGCAACGTTGAACAGCCTGCCACGGATGAAGTCGCGAATCTGTTCGACGTTTAGCGAACTATGGAAGAGATCATTTAGATAATCGACAGCTTGCGGGTTAGCTGAGTTGTAGGCGGCGACGAGGTTTTCAGCGATGCGCAGGTGCTGTTGCAGGGCGGGTATTTGTGAACTCTGAATGTGTTGGACCAGTTTCGGCCAACTTTCAAAACCATATTCGCGAGCGATAACGTATTGACAATCGGCCAGAATAGGCTTCGAGGAGCCTGGTTTATATTTCTGCAGACGATCAAGTGCAGAAGTCAAACCACTGCGAAGTTGTTGTAGTAATTCTTTGGCTTGTTTACGGAGTTGTTCGAGCGATGGGCGTACTGGAAGCTTAGACATGATGATCTCCTTTCGTTTCTGCCCGTGTCCGCAAGGCGGGCCAAAAGAAGATCAAGATTTTGGAAATACAGTTCAGGTGGGCTCAGCCCTTTCCGCGGACGGGGTGCGACCTGTTGCGCGGAAATATGGTAACTGGAGTTGGTGATCGATTCAATCCGCAGATTACACAGAGTACACAGAATTTCTTAATGACTGGAATGTACCTCTTTTATCTTTTAAAAAATCTGTGTAATCTGCGGATACATTTCAGAAATTGCACGGTGACACGAGCGGGGGTGACTTGGCGGGAACAGTGTCGCGGAATTTGATCCGGTTCTTTTGTAGGTTCGCGACTGCTTTCTCTACTTCGTCAGGCTGCAAGCCAAGGTTTGCCTGAAAGAAAACCCAGTCAATGTCCTCATAATATTGGCGCACTTCGTTCGTCTTTATCATCCCGTCGCGGATAAACCAGAGATTGAAGTTGATTGACATCGTGTCTTCCGGATAATAGTTTCCGCCGTGCTCTGCGAAGAGTTTGCCATCGACAAAATAGCGAACCTTCTGATCTGCAACCTGCGTAACGAGCGTGTGCCAACCAGCCTGAGATCCGTTGCTTGTTTGAAAGACATTGTCCTTTTTCCAATTTGGCTCGGGACTAAAAGTCTCCCATGTTGTTGCGTACAGAGTTGGGCCGGCAATGCCCCAGCCGCCATTCGGCAAATACTCGAAATCCAATTCGCTGTAGTCGGGATCCATGGGAGCTTTGAGCGGAGCGATCGTGTAAAAGCTCTGAACAATCTGATCGCCTGAAGGACCAGACAGAGTAACGTCGGTGAAACGAACGCGAGCTGCATAAGTGCCTTCAAAATATTTGCGTTGATGACAGATCTGAGTCTGCTTCGTATTGGCCGGTGTGCCGTCCGTGGAAGATGTCATTCGAACAAATCGATTTCCCTTGCGATCGGAGTCTGCTTGTAATGACACGCCCCCTTCTGACCACGTCGCGCCCGGGACTCCGGGCCAACCGGCTGCAGTGCGAATGATCCAGCCGTGTTTCTTGAGTTGGGTCGTATTGGAGTAACTGAAGTCATCGAAGAGCAGCTTACTTGCGAACGCCTCGTTTGTAGTGCGGGTTACTCCTGTCGCGAAAAGCAGCGATGCCGAAACAGCAAACAGTAATATGATCGACGTCAGTTTCACGAGGGTGCCATAATACATCAGTTAGAGTTAGTCATCGATTTCTTGAGTTGTTCGTCCTGGGACCGCAGGCGTCCTCGCCTGCCCTCGTCGAGCGCAGCCAATTGAGTTGCATTGATGTTCAAACCTGTCAATTGGTTGCGCTCGACGCGGGCAGGCGAGGACGCCTGCGGTCCCAGGACGATGATGCTCATGTTATCTTCAGAGCTTTGGCTGTTTTGATGATTTGCGAGAACTGAAAATGGACTGGAAGTACAAACACTTTCACCAGGAAAGAACCTTCGAAGCGCCTCAAGATCTCGTGGCTGAGGCTGCCCGTAAGTACTTCGTGGAGTCGCTTGGTTGGCAAATTACTCAAGCGGCGGAAGGCTTCAATGCTGAGGGCTACGGCTTTTCTCACAAGTGCATCGCCAGACTTCAATTTCCATCCGACGCAAATGCAACCAAAGTTGTTATTGACCTGGCGGTGAACCGCGCGGGTGGACGCGGATTCATGCTCTTTGATGTTGGCGGTTATTACAACATCCAAATGCGACACTGGCTGGATGGCACTCAGGCCAACCTCCATACAGTTCTGACACCTCAAAGCATCAGCTCTCCAAATCCCGTACCACCTCCACCTCCTTCAACCAATAAAGGTGCTGCTTGTCTTTTCAATGGTTGCATTGGTTTCATTGTTGCGATGGTCGCGCTCTACGTTCTTGTCACCTTCTCCGAAGCCACCATCGGGCTCATCACCGGCCATCTTTATCTTTTCGGCAGAGGCGGGACCTTAGTGGTGGAGGGAATTGCAGGTCGCCTCATCTCGGCTCTAATAATAATGTTCATTTTGTCTATTGCGTGGCGCGTTAAGAAGGTTAGTCTGTCGAAGAGATAAACAATAGGACCTATCCGACCCATAAGTCCTATTACAACCTTACCTGCTCCTGCTCTTCCTGTTGACACTCGACAGGAAACTCACTAAACTGCGGCTCCTATCGAACGTCAATAGGAGACGCGAATGAAAAAACCCAAAGCGGATCTTTTGCAGGGTACGCTGGAACTCTTGCTGCTTCGTATCCTGCGCTCGGGACCACTTCACGGTTGGGACGTAATGCAACGTTTACAGCTGATCTCCGGTGAAATCCTGAGCGTAACCCCAGGCGCGCTATATCCTGCTCTCCATCGGCTCGAAGAACGAGAGTTAATCGTGGCGACGTGGGGCCCGTCCGATAATAACCGCAAAGCAAAGTTCTACGAGTTAACCGCCGCTGGCCGCAAGCAACTTGATGCCCAGCGTAAGCAGTGGGAACTCTTTTCAGGCGCGGTCGCAACTGTACTCCGCGACGCGTAAGGTGAAGCAGATGTTTTTGGCGAGAGTTAAACGCCGGCTGAGAGCTCTCCTCAAACGAGACAAACTGGAACAGGAACTTGCCGACGAGTTGCGTTATCACCTCGAACGCGACACAGAGCAAAACCTGAAATCCGGCATGACACCGGATGAGGCGTATTACTCGGCGTTAAAGGCTTTTGGAAATGTCGACCTCTCAAAAGAAGAGTGTCGGGATGCTCGGAGCGTGAAGTTTATGGAAGACCTGATTCGCGATATTCGCTATAGCATTCGCCTTCTAATCAAGAACCCCGCCTTTTCGCTGGTGGCCGTTCTCACGCTCACACTGGGAATTGGCGCTAACACTGCCATCTTCAGTTTGCTTGATGCAGTCTTGTTGAAATCGCTGCCGGCACCCGAACCTGACAGACTCGTGTTGTTTGGTAATGGCGAGAGCGGCGGAATGACAGACGGGTTTCCAAACGAGGGCACCGATTTATTCTCTTATCCTTTTTATGAGGACCTAAGACAGCACAACGATGTCTTCAAAGATCTTGGCGCGCTTTTGAGTATTACGTGGAAGGTGCACGGGATCATTGGCTCGCAGGATCCTGAGCCAAAGGGATTGGAAGTCCAATTGGTCTCAGGTGCATATTTTCCGACGCTCGGAATCAATGCCAGAGTGGGACGATTGATTTCCTATGAAGACGACAAGGTTAGCGGAATGCACCCGGTCGCCGTCATCAGCGATGGTTTGTGGCGACAGCGTCTTAGTGGAGAGACGAATCCCGTTGGCAATAAGATCATCATCGACAAAACTGAATACACAATCATTGGAGTTGTACCGAAGAGTTTTACAGGAACTACGGTGGGCAACGCTCCGGATCTCTGGATTCCACTTGCAATGGAACCGCAGTTGCCACCAATGCATTGGGACGGCAGGAATAGGAAGGACGCACAGTCGCTGTATTTAATAGGACGACTGAAGGATGGTGTAAGCATCACGCAGGCCAACGCTGCGGTTAGTGTTGCCTTCAGTCGTTATCTTCAGGATTGGGCAGGTCCTCAACCTTCCGCAGAGAATGTGCAGAACATGCAACATGCCTTTGTCGAGTTAACGCCAGCAGGCAAAGGCATCAATGGAATTCGTGCAGACTTTGCGCTGCCGTTGAAGATTCTGATGGTTGTCGTCGGAATTGTCTTGCTCATCTCTTGCGCGAACATTGCCAATCTGCTTCTGGCCCGCGCAGCTGTCCGGAAAAAGGAGATAGCACTTCGGCTTGCGCTGGGTGCGAGGCGGTGGAGTCTCATTCGCCAATTGTTAACTGAGAGTATGATTTTGGCCGCCGTAGCCGGTACGGCTGGAATTGCACTTGCCTGGTGGGGAAGCCAGGTATTAGTTGCCATGGCTTCTGATGGCCCACGTCCGCTGCCGCTCGACGTCACGCCAAACGCTCGAATTCTAACATTCAGCGTAATTGCCTCGGTTGTGTCGGCTCTTGTGTTTGGAGCCACACCCGCCCTGAGTGCGACACGACTTGATCTCAATGCAACACTGAAAGATGGCAAAGGACGTTTGCAAGGGACTTCGCAGAGTAGCATCGGTAAAGCACTCGTCGTAGCTCAAGTCGCACTGTCACTTATGTTGATGGTGGGTGCGGGCCTCTTTGTGCGGACTCTGATCAACCTGCAAGACATTCCCACCGGCTTCAACGTGAAGAATGCAATTCTCTTTCAAATCGACAGCGCCACCAGCGGTTATAAAGGAGCGCAACTGTCAAATCTACTCGTCGAAGTCGAAGATCGTGTCCGCCGTATTCCGGGAGTAGAGGCAGCTGCGTTTTCATTTGTTACTTTCAATCAAGGTGGCTGGCACAGTCCGATTTTTACGGCGGACCAAACTCCACCGGAGGGCGATGCGATCGTCGTTCGACAGAATACAGTAGGCGATGACTACTTTAAGGCGATGGGCATACCGTTGGTAAGCGGGCGCACATTTACCCGGCTCGATACGGACCAGCCGCAAAAGGTGGCCGTAGTCAGCGAGACATTGGCACAACGCTTTTATCCGAATACATCGCCGCTCGGAAAACATTTTGGAAAATCGGGCGACAAGCGTGGCGAATTTGAAATCATCGGGGTGGTTAAAGATGTTAAGTATCAAGGTCTGAGGGAGCGACCGCGATCCATGGTCTACTACTCGATGAAACAAATGCCTGAGCCGCTCAGCAATTTCATTTTGCGCGTCTCGAGTGATCCTCAAACTGTAATACCTGCCGTGCGTCGAACTTTGCGGGAAGTCAACACAAACTTGCCGGTTGATGACGTGGTGAGCATGGAAGAACACATAGCGCGGGCGTTGACTCAACAGAACTTGATAGCGCGATTGGCATCGTTCTTCGGATTGTTGGCACTGCTGCTTGCTTCGATTGGACTGTATGGTGTCTTGTCGTACTCAGTCGCGCGCCGCCGGAATGAGATTGGCATTCGGATGGCTCTGGGTGCCAGCACGGGTGACGTGTTGAAAACCGTGCTACGAAGTGGAATGACGTTAACAGTGATCGGGTTGATTATTGGTGTTGCTGGGTCACTTGCCTTGACGCGACTAGTAGCGAAACTCTTGTTTGGCGTGAAGCCAACGGACGTTACAACATTTGTTGTTGTATCTCTGACGCTAATCGCGGTTGCACTCATCGCATGTTACATCCCTGCGCGCAGGGCAACACAGGTGGATCCCCTGATTGCGTTGCGCTATGACTAAGGATTGCCGATTTCCAAGCCCTGACTCGTCGGGGGTTGCCGGCTTGTGCGAGTGGAGTCCCGCAACAAGTTGGCAATCGGAAATCGGCAATTATCTTTTGTCGTAATTCACCTCCGTTGAACAGAAGTACGTGAGCCGCACACACGAAAGCTCTTCTGTCGGAACGCGTCCTCGGCCGCCCCCGTCCAACAGAACCACCTCAACCACACACGAAAGCTCTTCTGTCGGAGCGCGTCCGTCCTCGGCCGCCCCCGTCCAACAGAACCACCTGAATTGCACACACCGAAGCTCTTCTGTCGGAGCGCGTCCGTCCTCGGCCGTCCCCGTCGAACAGAACCACCTGAATTGCACACACGAAAGCTCTTCTGTCGGAGCGCGTCCGTCCTCGGCCGCCCCCGTCGGACTGAACCAGTTAACAGGTTCCACTTGCTCGCTTGCTATTAAATGTTAGTTTGCAGTTTCCAGCTCGATAAAAATGAATGGGTCCTGCTGGACGGGGGCGGCCGAGGACGGACGCGCTCCGACAGAAGAGCTTTCGGGTGTGCGGCTGAGATGCGTCTGTTCAACGGGGAAAACGGTGGATTGGTTTAATTTTGGATCGCATGAAGGTGCTCTTATATGAAGGTCAGCGTTTGGGCGCTTGCTGATGTGCATTCGCTCTGACGTAAGATGTTCCAATGACACACAACGAAACCCAGGGTTATCAAACTTCTCGAACCTTACCAGCCTTTCTTTTCGATCTGGACGGCACACTTGTAGACAGTGTTTACCAGCACGTTCTTGCCTGGCGTGAGGCGCTTGAGGCTGGGGGAATTCATCTGGCTGTTTGGCGTATTCATCGTCAGATTGGAATGAGCGGCGGCCTCTTTGTAAATGCTCTCTTGCGGGAAACTGGACACACTGTATCCAGCGAAGAGGCGGAGCGATTACAACAGTTTCACGCAGAAGCGTTCGCTCGCTATGCCTCTCAGGTTCGACCACTGCCGGGCGCGACAGACTTGTTGGCGTACCTGACTTCGTCCGGAGTTCCCTGGGCCATTGCAACGAGTGGGCGCATCGAAAGTGCGAATAAATCGCTTCGGTTACTTGGTATTTCTCAAGACGTGCCCATCATCACGCGTGATGTAGTTCGTTACGCCAAACCTGACCCTGATCTATTTCTTGCCGCAGCGGAAAAACTTGGCACACCTATCAAAGATTGTGTCGTTGTTGGCGACAGCATTTGGGACTTATTAGCTGCACGCCGTGCGAGAGCGCTCGGTGTAGGACTGTTGTCTGGTGGGTACGGTCGCGAAGAACTTGAACGCGCCGGGGCTTACCGAGTCTATAACGATCCTGCTGATCTACTTCGTCACCTCGATGAAGTTGGTGTGCGAAGCTCTGAATAGAGCAGATCTCAGATCCCAGATCCCAGATCTCAGATTCCAGATCACGATCTCACGAACAAGTTTACATCTGAGATCTGAGGTCTGAAATCTAAAATCCTTCACGCCTTGCCATTTCAGGCATCCGCTGTGATACTATACCTAAAACGTTTAGGTGTGGACGCAATAGATGACTAATCCAAAAGCTGATCTGCTTCAGGGCACTCTCGACATGCTGATCCTCAAAGCCCTTTCCCTCGGACCCTTGCATGGTTACGGAATCATCCAGCGACTACGGACGCTGTCAGACAACATGCTCCACGTCGAGCAAGGGGCGCTTTATCCGGCTCTCTATCGCATTGAGCTTAAAGGTTGGGTTAGCGGCAAGTGGGGGCAAAACGAGACGGGTCGCCGAGCGAAGTTTTACAAACTGACTAAGGCTGGACAAAGACAATTGAAGGTCGAGGAAGAGAGTTGGGATCGATTGGCGCTGGTAGTAGCGAAAATGCGCGAGGCTACTTAAGCCTGATAGGTCGTATAGGTCCAACAGGTCTTATACGAATGACAAAGTTCAAACGTTATGAAGTTCTTAAACATTCTCATCGCGCGTTTACGAGCACTCTTAGGGCGCGACAAAGTACTAGACGAAATCGACGAAGAAATGAAGGCCCACATTGAATTGGAGGCCGACGCAAATCGTGAACGCGGTATGACGCCCGAGGAAGCAAGGCGGTCGGCAATGGAAAGTTTTGGCAACGTCGGAAGCATCCGCGACCTTGCTTACGACGTTAAAGGTGGTGGATTCCTGGAAACACTTTGGCAGGATATTCGTTATTGTGGTCGAACGCTTCTGAAGCATCCGAGCTTCACACTCATTATTGTGCTCACTCTCGCACTTGGCATCGGAGCGAACACGGCCACCTTCAGCATAGTAAACGCGGTTCTACTAAGACCATTTCCCTATCAATCGCCGGAGCAACTCGTGATGATCGGCGAAGGCGCGGCTGGAGCAGCCGTATCCTATCCGAATTTTGTCGACTGGAAAGATGATCGCAACATTTTCAGTTCAACCTCTGCCGTACGAGGCAACGAGAATTTTAATTTAACTGGTGCTGGTGAACCTGAACGTTTGCAAGGCCGACTCGTCTCCGCCGGTTTTCTTTCAACACTCGGAGTTTCACCCGTGCTGGGACGAGACTTTGTCGTCGAAGACGATCGGCCTGGCGTTACTCCGACGACCATCATCAGTTACGGATTGTGGAGTCGCAGATTCGCCTCCGATCAAGGAATCATCGGCAAACAGATAACACTCAATAATCAGAGCTTCACTGTGATTGGTGTTGCTGCGCGGGATTTCGAATTTGAGCAACCAGCTGATGTTTCGATCCCTATCGGTCTTTCCGCCGATCGCTTCAAAGCACGAGGATCGGATCCAGGAATCAGAGTCGTTGCTCGCATGAGGTCAGATGTTGGACTTCAGCAGGCCCAAACCCAACTCAACGTAATCTATCAGCGGTTAGAACAAGAGTATCCCGAGTCCAATACCGGTCGTCGTGCATACCTGACATCATTACAAGAGAGTTTTGTTGGCGACGTGCGTCAGCCGCTGTTGATTCTTCTTGGTTCTGTTGGGCTTGTTCTGCTAATCGCCTGCGCGAACGTCGCTAACTTACTGCTCGTGCGCGCATCTACGCGCCGAAGAGAGATATCGGTGCGTGTTGCACTTGGAGCGAGTCGCTGGCGAATCATTCGACAATTACTCACTGAGAGCGTCATGTTGTCTCTGATCGGAGCTGTACTGGGCATGCTGGTCGCATATTGGGGCACGAGTCTCGTAGCGAATCAATTGCCTGCAGAAATACCTCGGTTGTCTCAAGCAAACATAGACTCACGTGTGTTGACTTTCACCATCGGTGTGTCGCTCGTGACGGGTCTCCTATTTGGACTGGCTCCAGCAATTCAGTCTTCACGTTTAAATCTGACGGACTGTTTGAAGGAAGGTGATCGAGGTGCCTCAGGCGGTCGGCAGTATTTGAGGAGCGCTCTGGTTGTTTGTGAAGTCGCATTGACGCTGACACTCCTGGTTGGTGCTGGTCTGCTCGTTCAAAGCTTTCGCAAAGTCTTAGAAGTCGATCCTGGATTTAACGCGCGGAAACTCCTGACGATGCAAGTGTCTGTTAATAACCCAGACGGTAACCAGGTAGCGTCATTCTTCAGGCAATTGCAGGAGAACGTTACCCGTATTCCGGGTGTAACTGCATTCGGAATATCGAATGGACTGCCACTCGGAGTCGCAAATCACCCAACGTTTTTTATTCAGGGTCGTCCATTGCCGGAGCCTGGTCAGGAAACAGGCGCCGTTCGCTACACCGTGAGTCCCGGATATTTTGACGCGATGGGCATTCAATTAAAAAGGGGACGAGTGTTTACGTCCCAGGACACACCAGACACTCCGCTCGTGATGGTTATTGATGAAGCGCTTGCCCAATTCTTTCAGAACGAAGATCCAATTGGTAAGCAAATAAGTCAGTCGCGCGATGGGTCGCCGAAATATGAAATCGTTGGAGTCGTGGGCCACGTCGAACAGAATAATCTTGAAAGTCAGGGAGTGCGTACGCCTCAATTTTACCTGGCCTTTAATCAGATTCCGCCCGATCGTTTGCCCGGCTACGTACGCCGGATAAACCTGCTCACTCGGACAAATGCAGATCCGTCGAGTCTTACTTCAGCCGTTCGAGATCAGATAGCAGCCTTGAATAAAGATCAAGCTGTATTCAACGTGCGTACGATGGAGGAGATCGTTGGCCAATCGGTTGCGCCAAGACGATTTTCCATGATGCTGTTGAGTGTATTTGCGCTCTTCGCACTAGCGTTGGCCAGTATCGGAATCTATGGCGTTATGTCGTACGCTGTCGCACAACGTACACGCGAGATTGGATTGCGAATGACGTTGGGCGCGCAGCGTTGGAATGTTCTGAGACTGGTGATTGGTGACGGAATGAAACTGACATTAGCCGGAGTTTTACTGGGAGTTGTGGCAGCACTCGCATTGACCCGGACGATCAAGAGTCTACTCTTCGGCGTGAGTGCGACTGATCCCGTAACCTTTATTTCAATTGCTCTTCTGCTCTTGCTGGTCGCTTTGCTGGCCTGTTGGGTTCCAGCACGACGGGCAACAAAAGTTGATCCAATGATTGCCCTCCGTTATGAGTGACCCCATTCGTCCTGGGAGCGCAGGGGAACAAAGATCCACAGATTACAGAGATTTTGCAGATTTGGATTTAGATATCGAGAATTCCCCTGCCATTCTCATAAAGATAATCTGTGTAATCTGCGGATAGAGTATCCCTGCGCTCCCACTACATGGCTTCGCCTGCTTTTCTCACATTTCTTTTCCGCTTAATGCGCCAACCTTAGTTAGATAGTAAACTCTACGGTCTTTCCATCTCAGCGAATACTTAACCGGACGAGATGAATTGTCCCAAATGTCAAAGCCAAAAGATCGAAGGCGATGGTGCGTTTGCTCTGACGAGGCTGGCAGGAGTTCGTAAGTTGCGTTGCAAGAGTTGTGGGCATACCTTCCGCGGTTTTGATCCACTCGGCAAACTCGGACAGACAAAAACGGCAAAAACATTTGCTCACCGGCGTCTGAGTCCGAGATATCCAGTACACCTGCCAACGGAAATTTCTTTGATCGATACAACTTCGAACCCGGGCAAGGCTACTTCTTCAGCACCATCCAGAGGTCACTGCGAATCGATCAATAGATTCGGGATGGGCCTTTCATTGGTCGGGTCGAGATTTTCGGAAGAAGAATTAACGCGAGTTGGCGGATTGCTTTTGGTTCGAGTCAAACTCACAGGGTCAACGTTAGAAGCGGTCGTATCGATCGTTAACGCTCGAAGAATCGGAGAAGACCAGAAGCGGAAGTGGTTCCTTGGCGTCAAGATTCATCGGATCTCGGAGGCCAACAAAGCAAATCTGACGGCGTATCTGGAAGAACGTGCGCGAGCGCAGCCGTTGGTTGTTTCGGACTAATGATTAGGCCCTGGAAGCAGTCAGTCTCTGCGTCTCAGCGGCCTCTGCGCCTCGGCGTTTCAACTGGGTTACCCATCGATTTAAACGCAGAGACGCAGAGGCCGCTGAGACGCAGAGACTGACTGCTTCCATGTGCGATCTGTGGCTCAATCCAAACCCATGAACTCAATCATTAATTTTTCAACTGCACTTCTAATCGCGATCGCGCTATCTTCCTGTCAGCCCGGCAAAGCCACTCGAGTTGAATCAAACGGAACAATACCAAACTACACTTACGAGATCGTTAAGGTCTATCCTCACGACCCTGATGCTTTCACACAGGGCCTTGTTTTCCGTGACGGCAAACTTTTGGAGAGTACGGGCGAGGAAGGCAGATCAACCTTGCGTAGAGTTGATTTGGATTCCGGGCAGACGTTGAAGAAAGTCGATCTCGCGCCGCAGTATTTTGGCGAAGGAATGACGGTCTTAAACAACAAGATCTATCAGGTAACCTGGCAACATCAGATCGGCTTCATTTACGACTATCAGACTTTCGAACGACTGGGTGAATTCCATTATGAAGGCGAAGGTTGGGGACTTACTACGGATGGCCAGTCGTTAATTCTGAGCGATGGATCGAATCGTCTCAGGTTTCTCGACCCGAACAGTTTCAGAGTAATCCGTACGATTGCTGTAACTGAAAAGGGCCAACCGGTCCGCGAACTCAACGAGCTGGAGTACATAAAGGGTGAAATCTATTCAAACATCTGGCACAGCACACGAATCGTAACAATCAATCCTCAAACGGGCGAAGTAACCGCATCGATGGATTGCGCTGACTTGGTTTCGCAAAGTGGCGCGCATGATGAAGAAGCGGTGCTGAATGGCATCGCTTACGACGAGGCGAGTGGGCGATTGTTTGTGACGGGCAAGCTGTGGCCGAAGTTGTTTGAGATCAGGGTGAAGAAGTAAGTTGTTTGGCGGGACAAGGATAATGGAATTCGAAGAATCTGAACTTTTGGAGTGCGACGGCCTGCCGTCGCTTTGTCACGGGGTCACCTGGAGATCGATGCCTCGAAGGTTCGCCGTAAGCCATTTTGGTTACCAACGCGCTGAGCGAGTAGCCATCTTTGTCTTGGAGTAAGGGCGTCTTCTATTCGGTTTCTACTTTCAGTGATTTGATGGATTGTAGTGTTAGGAAACTCGGCGGCGAGTATTGCGACGCAGTCTTCCGGAGGGACTGCTTGTTCGTAGACCATTCGGAATACTTGCTGATCGAATACCGGAAGTTGAGTTACCGAGCTAAAGAGTCGCTGGCGTCCGAATTGCTTTCTGTGCCAATCGATGCATAAATTGCGCACGATTGCTCTCAGCCAGGTCGTGAATGTAGCCGAACCCTCACCTCTAAATTTTGTAAGACGCGAGGCGCGCCGATCGATAAGTTGTTCGCAGACGAATTGAAAGCAGTCTGCGGCTTTGTCGGGATCAGGCTCAAAATGTCGAACGACTTGATAGATCGGAATTGAGTATTCGGAAAGGAACTCGTCCCAGGCGTCTTGCTGGTTGGGCGAATACAGATCGCTAAGGAGAGTTTCCAGATGTTGCCGGGGCATCTGTAATCCGAGTGGTTGAAAAAAGAAGCGAGCGACTGAGAGCGTTAACGATCTTACAAAGAGAATCGGTTAGTTGCGTTGAAAGCTTCTACAATGTTGCAGCCAAGGTAAGAGCGCCGTTATCTGGCTGGGCGTTAGCAGACCGCGAGCTGCAGGAATTCTACTCTCCCAGCGACAGCGACCCAAGCTAAGAATGCCGAAGTACAGAAGGCAGCAAGCTGGGCGAAAAAGAATTGACCAGAATCTAACAAGCCAGAATCTAACAAGTAAGGAAGGCCCCCGCTGGTCCCAAACAGATTAGATGGGCAGCAGCGGGGGTAAACCGCCCTTCCTGACTTGTTAGATTCTGGCTTGTTAGATTCTGATGAGGCTGCTACCCGCTTTGTTTTTCCCACCTGCTCGCGCAAAATGGCGGTTGACTTAGGCAGCGTTCGCTTGATTGGAGTCATCGCATCGCCGGCTCCTCAACAACGCCGAAAAACGGTTCTAATGAAGTTCATCAAGTATTTCCGAGCAATTTCCTACGCAATGATCGGCGTCGCCATGCTGGCGCTAATGCTGGCGGGAGGGCTGAGCTATGGCCTGGCGCTGCTTTTTCTCATCTTGATGATCGTTTGTTGGAATCTCGAAGATACAAAGTGGCAACTTCCAGAACGTATTGGCCTGGGGATCGTCTTACTTTCTATCCCGCTCTTTTATGTTGACTGGCAATATCAAAAGAATACCGGCGAACCCGTTGAACGGCTGGGCGTGAATGCTCTCGCGCACTTAATTGTTTTTCTTTCCGCTGTAAAGCTGCTGCAGGTCAAAAAGGATCGTGATTGGGTCTTTCTTTATCTCATCTCGTTCTTTGAAGTTCTGCTCGCAGCAGGCCTGAGTTTTAGTCCGATATTTCTGGGCACGCTAAGTCTTTATTTACTGACGGGAATCGCTGCGGTTACAGCTTTCGAAATCCAGAAGGCGCGCCGTGCGGTTTCTCATAACGAAACTCGCTTGCTCGTTCCCCCGGATTCTCGCGTGTTTCGCAGGTCTGAAAAGCGCCGGCGAGGACACGCAGAGTCCGCGCGACTCCCATTCGTGGCTCTTGCACTCCTGCTTCTGATCTTTGTCCTGGCGTTGCCACTCTTTCTAATCGCACCACGCTCTGGTGCGGCTGCCCTCACCAGAACCAGCGGCGGTCTCTCGCACTTCATCGGGTTTTCGGAAAACGTCACTCTGGGTGAAATCGGAAGCCTCAAACAGGACGACGACATAGTGATGCGCGTCCGAATTGAAGACTCCACGCCACCGAGTATGTTGAGATGGCGAGGCGTTGCACTCGACGAATTCACAGGCCGCGGTTGGAAGAAATCGCAAGAAGCGCGATCAGGCGGACAGCGAACAAGTGATCGTGGTTTTTTTCAACTGGGGACGGCTGAAGCCGTACACCGGCTGACCACCCAAACCATTTTTCTCGAGCCCCTCGAGTCGCCAGTTCTTTTCGCAGCGCCTCGCCTGGTTGGACTCCAAGGGGATTTCCCTTACATCCAGGTAGATGCTGAAGGCTCAGTTCAATCGCGTCGTCATGAATTCGATAGACTCATTTACAAAGCGGTCTCCGACACGACTGACCCTCCCATCCAGGTTTTGCGTGATGATTTGCGGCCCTACTCGCCTTCTTTTTATCGATACTTGCAACTACCCGACAGGTTAGATCCGCGAATTCCAAAACTCGCAACGTCGATCATTCTGAAATCGCAAGCATGGAATCGTTACGACGTAGCTAAAGCCATCGAATCCGAATTACAGAACTCGTATGGTTATTCCCTGCAGATGAAGGCTGGCGGTCCGGATCCTCTTGCAGACTTTTTATTCAACGTCAGAGCTGGTCATTGTGAATACTTTGCAACCTCGATGGCGGTGTTGTTGCGAACGCATGGGATCGCCGCTCGCGTTGTGAACGGTTTCTTACCAGGTGAGTACAACGCAGCCGCCGGCGCCTTTACTGTACGACAAAGCGATGCGCACTCCTGGGTCGAAGTCTATTTTCCTGAAAGTCGTTCGTGGGTGACTTTTGATCCGACACCTCCAGCCGGCCGCACCGAACCGAGTCACACCGGACTCAGTGCTCAATTTAAGAAATACGCCGAGGCACTGGAGCTTGTTTGGTTTCAATATGTGGTTGGGTACGACAAGCAGGAACAAAGATCACTGGCAACGTCGATTCACAATCGGGTCTTTGACTACGCCAGTATGGCGTCGAACATTTTATGGATCGTTCGTCAGAAGCTGCCGTCCGATATCCTTTCGCTCGTGCTCGTTGCCCTGGCATTGATATTAGTCGTAACAACCATTTTTCTCGTTACCCGAGTAAAGCGTTTTGGTTGGAAGCGAGCATTCCGAATAACTATTCGCGAAGAAGATTCACATTCGGTAATCGCATTCTATGAACAACTGTTAGGGTTGATGGCGAAACGTGGCTTTCAGCGAGAGAAACACTTAACGCCGCTGGAGTTCGCGGATCGGATCGGCACTCGCGACGCAGCTCTTATAACGAGAGCTTACAACCGAGTCAGATTTGGCAAGCAGCAACTGTCAAATATTGAATTGCGAGAAGTTCAGCGCATACTCGCATCGTTGGAAAACGCAGAATGATTTTTGGAGTGCGACGGCCTGCCGTCGCTTTGTTACAGCGCTAACATCCACAACAGGCAACGGCAAACGATGACGAACAGCGATCCATCTCTTAAGAGTTACTTTGACAAAGCGACGGCAGGCCGTCGCACTCCAAAGGTACTGCTCTGTCTCTGGATTTTAGTGCTAGCCCAACCTAAAACATTCGCACAATCCACGCGCGACGACAAAAAGCTGTTGGATGACACTCGAAGCGCGTATTCGACGTTGCGAAGACAGGGATTGACTGAAGTGCGAGCATCGATGTTGCCCAACTGGCCGCTGATCTTTAAAGGTCTCCCAGCTGCTCAAAGGCCAGCAGCAATGCGCCTCGCAAGTCGACTAAGGTTTTCCATCGTTGCAGATCGCGATGGACATATTCAGGTCACACATCAAGTCGTAGGTCCGAAGCCACCGAAAGCGACCGCAGAGACTTTGGATAATCTTGCAAAAGGAGTCGAACTCTCGGCCACCGGTTTCTTGATGAGCTGGGCTCCCTTTATGCTGACCTGGTTGATACCTGAGAAGCTCGATCACTTTGTGATGCAGGAGCAGGCATCCGGTTATGTGCTTTCATTTACGGAAAGCGGAGTTGAAGTCAACGTTGTCATGAACAAGGACCTGCTGATGACTGAGCTGCGAACTGCGCAGGGAACGGTTAAGCCGACATTGTTGCGAACGAGCAATGGCTATGTGTTGACCGGATACGAGGCGAACAACACAGATCCAGTTGTTGGCCATACGGAGTTGAAAGCACGCATTGTTTCTCAGGACGTTAGTGGTCTGACATTGCCCAAAACAGTTCTGCTTGAAGGCGCATCGGGGCAGACTCCGTTTAAGGTTGAATTGAGTTTTGTGAACTACCGGTTGAAGAGAGTGGGTAGTGGCTTGAAAGGATAAAAGTATTAGACTGCACTTGGACCTCATCCAAGTCGACACGTGAATCATGAACAAGGTTGGTTTTATCAGTCTGGGTTGTCCCAAGAACCTCGTTGATAGCGAGGTAATGATGGGTCAACTCCAACACCACGGTTATCAAATAACACCAAATGCTGAAGAGGCCGACACCATTGTGGTTAATACGTGCGGATTTATTGATTCAGCGAAACAGGAATCGATCGACACGATTCTCGAAGCAGCTCAACTAAAAGCCTCCGGGAAGGCGAAGCGACTGGTTGTAGCCGGTTGTCTCGTCGAGAGATATCGCGACGAACTAAAAGCAGAAATGCCAGAGGTGGATGCTTTCATTGGTACCTCTCAACTCAACGACATTCTCGCGGTTTGCGATCCAAAAGCGAATATGCGTTCGCTGCCTGTCGTCCCGCTCGGCAACCAGACAGCAACTTACCTCTACGATGAATCAACTCCGCGCATCCTTGCTACACCGTCGCACTATGCGTTCATAAAGATCGCTGAAGGTTGCGATCGACCGTGCGCGTTCTGTTTCATCCCACAAATGCGTGGACACTTCCGCAGTCGTCGATTTGGTTCCATCGTCGCCGAGGCTCATCAGTTGGCCGAAGAAGGTGTCAAGGAGTTGATTCTGGTCGCACAGGATTCGTCTCGTTACGGCGAGGACCTCGGTAAACAAGACGCTCTGGCACGGCTGATTCGCGAGTTGGGAAAAACGGATGGCATAGAATGGGTCCGTGTGATGTACACCTATCCGACCCATATTAGTGACTCATTCTTGGATGCTATTGCTGAAGAGTCGAAAGCTGTGAAGTACCTCGACATGCCGCTGCAGCATGCTTCACAGAATGTTTTGAAGTTAATGAAGCGCGGCGGCAATCGTAAGAGTCTTGAGCGGTTGATTGAGCGAGTGCGAAAGCGCGTGCCGGACATCGCGGTGCGTACAACTTTCATTACGGGTTTTCCGGGCGAGACTGAAGGTGATTTTGACGAACTGATGGGCTTTATTAAGAACGTCGAGTTTGATCGTGTTGGTGTGTTCACTTATTCAGACGAGGAAGGAACTCCGGCGTTTGATCTTCCCGGCAAAGTTGCTCATCGAGTTGCTGCGAGACGTCGGACTAGTTTGATGAAGGAGCAGAGTCGCATTTCCAAAAGGAACAACAAGAGACGCATCGGAGAAGTTGTACGCGTTTTATTTGAAGGCGAATCAAAAGAGAGTGAACTGCTCTGGCAGGGCAGAATGGAAACTCAAGCGCCGGACATCGATGGTTGTGTACTGATTAATGACGTGCCTGATGGAGTGATTCCGGCTGAAGGTGAATTTGTTAACGTCCGGATTACTGCGGCGCACGAGTACGATTTGATTGGAAGGATTTTATAGCCTCTCTCTGCGCTTTCTCTGCGTCCTCTGCGTCTCTGCGGTTTTTCCGGGTCTCACAAACAGACACCGCAGAGACGCAGAGGACGCAGAGAAAGCGCAGAGACAAGCAAACAAAGCCGTGTCCTTAAAAGAATCAAGTGACGAACTCAATCCCACCGTCGTGACTCGCGACGTTGTCATCCCAACCTCTGCGCGTGGTCCGCTTGATTTACTCGCCTTAGCCATTGCTACCTTCGGTGTTGGATTCATACCACTTGCCCCCGGAACTTGGGGCTCGTTGGTGGGAGTTGGTATTTATCTATTACTAAGAACAAAAGCCTTTGGTGAGTTCCTGGGATTCGAGTTCACTTTAGTACTTACGATCCAGCTCATCACTCTCTCAGGCATTTGGGCCGCTTCGCGAACTGAACGAATCACAGGCCGTAAAGATCCAGGCAAGGTGGTTGTTGATGAAGTTGCGGGCCAACTCGTTTCGTTAATACCAACCTTGATGCCGATCTTATCAACACCAATCTGGATCATGGTTTCGTTTATTCTTTTTCGCTTTTTCGACATTGTTAAGCCCTATCCTGCACGCGATATGGAGCGGTTGCATGGCGGACTAGGCATTATGTGTGATGATTGGGTTGCTGGGATTTACGCCGCGACCGTGCTGACCTTCGCGGCAGAGATGATGCGACTTTTCTAAGGGGGTGAACAATGGACCGAGTGGCAAAGAGAACTGATCCACTTCGTGAAAGAGAAGAAGAGGCCACGGAAAAGGAAACACTGAACGATTTGGAAGAATCTTTTGGAGGTTCCGATTCGGAAGAGGTCGATGACCAGAAGGTTCCAAGCCCCGATGGTTCGTTTGACGAGGACGACGAGTTAGACCAAACTAACACATCCGTTTTGTGACCTGGTGCCTCACTAGAAACTCTCTGCGCTTCCTTTGCGTTCTTTGCGTCTCTGCGGTGCTCTTGGTGTGACTCGTATCAAGTCGTCGAGAGTCTTTGTGCAGGTTTAGACGCGCATTATCCACGACTCAAGACCAGTCACACCAAGAACACCGCAGAGACGCAGAGAACGCAAAGGAAGCGCAGAGAAGATTGATTAGAGCGGCTTTGTTGTTAAGCTGGCTGGCCAAAGATTTGAGGATTGGAGTTGTTGTCCATTCACAACTGTCAAATCCATGTTTCATCTGTGGCTCATTCCTCGCTCAAATCTCTGCGCCCAATCCAACCTCTTCGCCAGAACCAATACAGCATACCCACGGCGATTACGATCATGATTACCCAGGTCGCGTAATAGCCGTAACGCGAATGGATCTCTGGCATGTTGTCAAAGTTCATACCGTAAACCCCGGCAATAAATGTCAGAGGCAGCATAATCGCTGAGAAGATGGTCAGCACCTTCATGATCTCGTTCAGTCGATTTGAAACCACGGAGAGATAAGCCTCGAGGGAGCCGCTGATTAAATCGCGATAACTCTCGGCGAGATCTGTAACCCTCACCAGATGATCAAAGATGTCTCTGAAGAAAGGCAGCACTGGGCCACTTATGAGACGAAATTGACCGTGACTCATGCGATACAAAACCTCCAGCTGCTTCGAGGAGATTCGTTTCACACGTAACAGGCTACGCTTCAGGCCGAGAATCTCTTCAAGAATCTCGTTATTTGGTCGACGAAGTGAAAAGATATTGTCTTCAAGACCATTTATGCGTTCGTCAAAGTCGTCCATCACCGGCAGGTACTCATCCACGATGCTGTCAATCACGTGATGAAGAATAAAAGCGGCGCCGCGTTGGCACGTGACCGGGCTCACTCTTACCGTCTGTTTGACTTTGTCGACGCTCGTGAACGTCTCGTGATGGTAGGTCACCACGTAATTGGATCCGAGATATCCATCCAACTCGACTGTGTTGAAACGGTCCGGACTCGCATCAGTTCGAATGGCATGAACGATGAAATACAAGTAGTCAGGGAACTCTTCGACTTTGGGATGGTGACGAGTAGCGCGACAATCTTCTACAGTCAGTGGATGAAACTTGAAGACGTCCAGAAGGACCTGGTCGTCAGCCTGAGTAGGTGCTTCAAAGTCTACCCAGAAGACGACATTTTCATCCTTGATCAGATCAGGAATGAGTGCAACTTCGTGGGATTCCTCGACCTTATCAGCGCCGTTTCGGTAGATGAAGATGTCCATGATTGCTCCTCGTCAAAGGCAATTGCGCTCGACCAACTGTGGGCTGACTGTTACCATACGGAACTTTTAGTGGCAAGGACTCCTTTGGAGTGCGACGGCCTGCCGTCGCTTTGGTAATCGTTCTCTACGATTGAGCCCTCCATCACTTCCTTGTAAATTGCAGGATCGTCACGAGAGGTAACTTGTAACAAAGCGACGGCAGGCCGCCGCACTCCAAAACGAATGAAAATACTCGTAGCAGATGACGTAAGCGACAATGGCCTTCAACCCTTGCGTGATGCTGGGCTGGTTGTCGAAAAACGGACGGGGCTATCGAAGAATGAACTCGTCGCGGCACTTCAGGACTGTGAAGGTCTGATCGTTCGCAGCGAAACTAAAGTAACCGCCGATATCCTTGAGGCGACTCCGAATCTCAAAGTTATCGGTCGCGCGGGTGTTGGAGTGGACAACATCGACGTTCCCGCAGCCACAGTGAATGGCGTCGTCGTAATGAATGCCCCTGACGGCAATACCATCACTACCGCTGAACATACGATCGCACTATTGATTTCACTTGCCCGCTCAATTCCTCAGGCAAACGCCAGCCTCAAGTCGGGACGTTGGGAGAGGAAACGGTTCATAGGTGTTGAGCTCCAGGGAAAGACGCTCGGAATAGTTGGTCTCGGTCGTATTGGACGAGTTGTTGCTTCGCGTGCTCGCGCAATGGGAATGACCATTATTGCTTACGATCCGTTCATCGCTCAGGACCAGGCTCGGGATCTCGAGATCGAGCTGGCGCCACTCGATCAGGTTTACGCGAGAGCTGATTTCCTAACCGTTCATACTCCATTGACAGCAGAGACTCGCGGGATCATCGGACGAGAAGTCCTTTCAAAAATGAAACCTGGAGCACGAATCATCAACTGCGCGCGCGGTGGTTTGGTTGATGAAGACGCGCTTTACGAGGCGATCAAGAACGGAACGATCGCCGGTGCCGCGCTCGATGTATTTAGTCAGGAACCGCCTTCAGCAGATCATCCGTTGCTCGCACTGGATCAGGTAATTACGACCCCTCATCTCGGTGCTTCAACCACCGAAGCGCAGGAAGGCGTCGCCTTTACAGTTGCTGAGCAAATGCGAGATTACCTGTTGACCGGAGCACTTCGAGGTGCAGTCAATGTACCGGTTGTGGATTTGAAAGAACTGAACCTGATGCAACCTTACGTTCAACTCGCCGAGAAGTTAGGACGATTCCAGGCGCAGCTAGTTGACAAGCCCGTAAGTGAAGTCCGGATCGAGTTCGCAGGCGAGATAGTTGACGTAGACGCAGCACCAGTGACCAGGGCTTTTCTAAGTGGATTGCTACGGGATGTTAGTGCGCGTGTCAACGTAGTCAATGCGTTTCTAATCGCAGAAGAGCGCGGCATTAAAGTCACAACCACTTACGTGCGAAGGAGTGATGGCTCAGCCGCAGCGATTAGGACAGAGATACATGCCGGCGGTGCGACACAGAGTCTGGCTGGGACATTGTTCGGTTATGGCAGTCAGACAAGAGAAGGGCGAATCACGGAAATAGATGGTTTTCATCTCGAGGCTATACCACACGGGCACATGTTGGTGATGCGAAATCGCGATGTGCCGGGCGTGATTGGAAGTGTGGGAACCATTCTTGGCAATGGTGGAGTGAACATTAGCCGCTTTCATTTAGGTAGACGTGAGCGCGGTGGTGAAGCGATAGCAGTCATTGAAGTCGATGCACCTTTAGGGCGCGATACTTTGCAGGCGCTTCGTTCACTCGAGCAGGTAATCGCTGCACAGCCGATTGAGCTGGGTTAAATAGACCCACCAGCTTTAGCCGGTGGTCCTTCAACTTCAAAGCTCCACAAAAGCACTAAGACACCACCGGCTTTAGGCTCTTTCGATTTTAATGCTACACGAAAGCACTAAGCTCTAAGAAACCACCAGGCTTTGGCCGGTGGTAACTCAACTTCACAGCTAAGCGGAGCGCAAATAGGAAAATCTTCTTCTTAGCTCAGAAGTTGAATTACCATCGGCTAAAGCCTGGTGGTGTCCTTTGTCGATGGCCAGTCTCTCGGTAGATCAGAAGTTGACTTACCATCGGCTAAAGCCTGGTGGTGTCCTTTGTCGATGGCCAGTCTCTCGGTAGCTCAGAAGTTGACTTACCACCGGCTAAAGCCTGGTGGTGTCCTTGTCGATAAACAGTCTCTCTCGGTAGCTCGAAAATTGAATCACCACCGGCTAAAGCCTGGTGGTGTAGAAGATTTTTTAGCCCCCGAAGCCACAGAATCCTGCCATAGGGTACCCAGAGGTTGCTGCCACAAGTGCTCGCCAGCGAGCACTGGATCTCTGCCAACGTCTTCGGCGCGTACCTTCAATATCCTTGCGGCGTCGTCCACATAACTCACACTCACACAACGAATTCAACAAACATCCAACTCTCAACTGTGGCGGTTTGGCGCCTCTGGCCCATTTCTTGCCGTACGCCACCTTACACAAACGTGCATTTGACCAATCGTCTAAACGATCGTTTGTGGTTATTCCTTGCTTCTTTAGTGAGCAAGACAATCGAACAAAGGGTTTT
>DATDFV010000261.1:0-110939 GCA_036522415.1 Pyrinomonadaceae bacterium
TCGCACTTTTTTGTTTTGGTTGCTCACGTTTCGGCAATGCGCCAAACAATTCCACCGAAGCACGCTACGTGGTGATATCGCCCATCTACAACGAGATCATTTGGGCGTTGGGCGCACAAGACAAAGTTGTCGGTGTGGATCTCTCGACCACGTATCCACCGGACGTGAAGAAAGTTCAGACTGTTGGCTATCATCGCGCATTGAGTGCCGAAGGCATTCTTTCACTTCATCCGACGACGATAATCCACGACAACAACATTGGTCCACCTCAGGTCGTGCAACAGCTGCAGCAGTTGAATATTCCAATGAAGACCTTCACTGCGAAGAATGATTCATTCGACGACACGAAAGCTTTGATTCGGGAGATGGGCGCCTATTTTCACAAAGAAGCCAGGGCTGAAGAGCTTTGCAACACAATGGATACCCAACGCGCTGCTTCCCTGGAAAAGGTGAAGGAGTACAAAGATCACCCGAAGGTTGCCGTCATCCACTTTGGGCGGGCCTCGAACGTTTATATGGTAGTGAGCAAAGGTAGCGGCGGCGACGGCGGCGGCGTTAGCCAGATGATAGAACTTGCCGGCGGCGAGATGGCAGTGGAGAACCGGGGAGGCGGTGGCATGCAGCGACTTGAGTCGCCAGAAATAATTGCGCAGGCAAATCCTGACGTCATTTTGCTCACCGACTATGGTTACGATCGCCTCAATGGTTCACTCGATCAGATTAAAGCACTGCCAGGAGTCGCCACTTCAAATGCAGCCAGGAACAACCATATCTTCCGCATTGAAGAGAACGTGCTAAATTACTTTGGTCCACGGTCGGGAGAAAACATTCAGAAAGTAGCCGCAGTCATCCATCAAAAGTGACGAAGCGATCCAGCAGTCGACAAGCACTCTTGTTAGTTTTAGCAGTTGTCACATTAATCGTGCTGGCGGCATCGATTCGCTTCGGTGCGATTGATTTTTCGATCACTCAAATCACCAGTGCACTTGGTTCCCTTCTTCCAGGTCACCCTGAAGCAACTCTTGATCAGCGAATCTTTCTTGAATTGCGCTTGCCGCGCGCAGTTCTCTGCCTGTTAGTAGGAGCCAGTCTTGGAGTTGGCGGTACGTTAATGCAAGCGCTCTTTCGCAACCCGATCGTCGAGCCCGGTCTGGTTGGCACTTCCACCGGCGCGGCGTTTGGTTCTGCGGTCTTCTTCGTTCTTGGCGGGGTGTTTCACATCGGCGTGAGTCTGTGGAGTTTGCCTGTCGCCGCTTGTGCAGGTGGCATCATTTCCACTTACCTTGTATTCATGCTTGCCCGGTCGAGAGAAAATGCTCGAGCCTCGATTGTAATGCTGTTGCTAACCGGGTTAGCAGTCAATGCTCTCTTCACGAGTGGAATCGGGTTTCTCTCTTATATAGCTCGAGACCCGCAGGCGCGTTCGATAACTTTTTGGACTCTGGGAACGCTGTCTGGAGCAAGCTGGAGAGCAGTTGAGATCGTAACCGTCTCAACCGCTGCCGGAATACTGCTCGCACTTCATTATGCGAAGCAGCTAAACGCACTGATGATTGGTGAAGAAGAAGCTACTTATCTCGGCGTAAATGTTAATCGCCTGAAGTGGATCATTCTTTCAGTGAATGTTGTCATCGTCGCTATCGCCACCGCGTTTACCGGCGTCATTAGTTTCGTTGGCCTCATCGTTCCGCACATTCTGCGCATCCTCGGCGGCGCAGATAATCGATTTTTGATTGTGGGGAGTGCCTTGACCGGTGCGACGCTTTTGACACTTGCCGACCTGATGGCCCGCCTGGTGATAAGACCGGCTGAATTGCCAATTGGCATTTTGACCTCAGCGGTGGGCGTGCCCGTCTTCATCCTTCTTTTACGCAGACGACAATACGTTTTCTGATTTCAAATATGCTGACGGCAACCAACATCAGTTTTCGCGTCGGCGCCAAACCGCTCATTTCGGATACCTCTATCTCATTTGCTGCGGCCAAACTTCACTTGATAATCGGGCCAAACGGAGCTGGCAAATCAACTCTGGTGAAAGTACTGGCGAGGTTTTTGCGCCCGCAAACGGGCAAAGTCGAATATCAGGGCGCCGATGTTCATCAAGCCGGTGAAGCGGACCTGGCAAAACGCCGGGCCGTACTTTCCCAGGCAATCGATGTAGCCTTCCCATTAACCGTACGCGAAGTGGTGATGATGGGGCGCTACCCTCATTTTGCAGGTCGGCCAAGTGCGGTTGATCAAAGCATTGTCGATGAGGTCATGGACCACATGGACGTAACGGAATTCAGTCAGCGCGACTATCAGACGCTAAGCGGTGGTGAGCGACAGCGGGTTAACTTCGCTCGCGTTTTGGCGCAGTTGTGGAACGACGGACAATCAAACGATAGTAAACCATGCCGTTACCTATTCCTTGATGAGCCATTAACATTTTTGGATATTCGACACCAGATCGATTTCATGAAGAAGATCAGGACTTTTGCTGACGCTCCCGATATTGTCACTGTCGGGGTGGTGCACGATCTGAATCTCGCTGCTCAGTTCGCGGATCATATTGTGTTGTTAAATGAGGGCAAGGTTGTCGCGAACGGAACGGCAGCGGATGTTTTGACCAAGGAACGGATCGAACAGGTCTTTGGAGTCACGCCAACGTTTGTTCCAACTGGACACTCACATTCTCATATTGTGTTCAATTAACGAGCGTCAGTAATTCAGTAACCCGGGAAGCGGGCCTCGCTAGGAGCGGATGGTGATGTTATGAATCAAACGTTGACAACCAGATTCAAAGGCCTTCCAGAATCTAACAAGTAAGGAAGGGCGGTTTACCCCCGCTGTGACTCCAACAACTTAGTTGGGATGAAAGCGGGGGTAAACCGGCCTTCCTTACTTGTTAGATTCTGGATGAGTTTCTGACCCCATTAATAATGTCAATCCCATTAGAGCTCTTCTTCCAGCGTCGCTTTCCCAGTACCTACCGAATCTCACACTCGATCGTCCCTCACATATCTCTCCAGATTGTCGGTCGTCGTAAACGTTCTTGACTCCATTCGATCGATGTATAACTTGCCATTCAAGTGATCGATCTCGTGCTGAAGTATCCGTGCGTACCATCCTTCCGCCTCGATCTTTATCGGCTCGGCTCTTTCGTTCAAACACTCAACACGCACTCTGTAGGCGCGTCGAACAACTGCCAGAAACCCTTCGACGCTAAGACATCCTTCAAAGAAGGCCGCTGATCCATCGTCCAGCAACGTAATCTTCGGATTAACTATTACGTGAAATTCAATTACCGACCGGTTACGCTCTTCGAGTTGTTCTGGCGAAGCATCCTGGATGTACTCTGCTCGATCCTCGATCACTGCAAGCTGGATAGACTCGCCTATCTGAGGCGCAGCCAAGCCGACGCCAGGCGCCGCGCGCATCGTGTCTCTCATGGATTCGATCAGCTTTTGAATCGCGGGACTCTTGATTTCTTCTGCCGTCAGTTCGCGACCGACATGCCGTAGAACAGGATTTCCAGTTTGAACAATCGGAAGGATCATTGATATGTAGTCAATACCACCTCGCCTCTCTCTCGGTCCTCCTCGGTGTCTCTATTCCTCCGTAGAAACTGCCGCGATAGTTAGTGTCTAAGATCAAACGCAACATCGATTTGAACAAGTCGGGAAGGGTGGCTTGCCCCCGCTGGCTTCCCCTTTTGATCGGACGTTGAATTGGAAAAGGCCAGCGGGGGCAAGCCACCCTTCCCGACTTGTTCATTTCAAGAGATCTTTCACTACCGGCGTGTTAGTAAATTCGCATCGCGTTTGATGACCCATTTACCGGCTGAAGTTTTACTCAGGATCGTAAGCACATATCCTGAATGTCTTGTCGGAGTTCCTTCAGATGGTGTGAACGAGACTCTCAGAAAATTTCGCATCCACGCCCATTCACCCAAAACCTTGATCTCCTGAATATCGCTCCTGGTCGTAAGTTTTACACCTTTCATCTGTTTGTAGTTCTCAGCAAATTCCTGTTTGCCAAACGGTTCTTTGCCGGGAACCATGAAGATCACATCGTCAGCCACAAGACTGAGCATTGTATTCAGATCTCCGCTTTCACTCGCCTTAAGCCAGCTATCAACTAATTGGCGAATCGCTTGTTCATCGTTCTGGAACGGGTCAAATGCCTGCTTCGATTCCATAAGTTCCTCCTTGATCAATTCTACTTCTTGCGCGTTGCCGCAGCTTTTTTTGCCGAGCGTGAACGTGAAGCGGCAGAGCGCTTCGCAGCCGCGGCACGCGCTTGACGCGACAGGGCTCGTTTTGAAGCAGCACTATGGCCTTCCTTCTTCAACGCTTGCGAGACCGCTCGAGATCTTTTGGTCGATTTCTTTGCCTTGCCAGCCTTTTTACCTTTTCGCAGGTCACGCTTCGCCTGGTCGCGAATCTTTTTCGAGCCTTTCTCAGGCGGCGCCAACTCGACACCAGCGCGTCGGGCCTTCGAGAGTCCAATCGCAATGGCCTGTTTGGTTGAGCGAGCACCGTGCTTACCCTCGCGAACGTGCTCAATTTCTTCGCGTACAAACTCACCTGCTTGTGTGCTTGGCGCTTTACCTTCCGCCTTGTCTTCAGCCGCTCGTTCAAGTGTTTCCTTCTCCGGCATAATTACTCCTTCCGTGCTGTTCGGCAATTCGCAATAATCCAAGAGGGCCGCTTGTGAATTCGATACTCG
The DNA here is from genome assembly GCA_036522415.1 of Pyrinomonadaceae bacterium. Taxonomy (GTDB): domain Bacteria; phylum Acidobacteriota; class Blastocatellia; order Pyrinomonadales; family Pyrinomonadaceae; genus PSRF01. The sequence goes on from DATDFV010000261.1 coordinate 4,711, forward strand.
CTTCCATCTGTCCCAAATTCTTCACTTGAAGCTTGTTTCTTAGTGAGAGGCATTCGAATTTGTTCAACAATCAGATTACCGTCGGCTTTCGTTCCTGTGCTCATTGGTGATATATCCTTCTCGTGGAGATTCAACTGCTTAACCGCGAAACGGGACAAATATCCAGACCAAATCAAGGCGCGAAGATTGGTTCCAGGCGATGATGGTTTACTATAAGTTCCGGCATAACGGATCGGATGTCGGAGCGTCTGAGTTCATGCAAACATCTTGAACACCCCGCTTCCGTCAAGACCATGAGGCGATGAGCGGGTAGGTTTGCCAAAGGAACACTTTTCAGAAGACTAGCTAGCAGAGATAACTTCTGAAGTGGACGTCACCACATACCTCGAACGAATTAACTACCGGGGATCACTCTCTCCCTCAGCTGACACTCTTCGTGAACTTCAAGTCGCCCATCTCCTGAGTGTGCCATTCGAAAACTTGAGCATTCACTCGCATGAACCAATCGTTCTGAACGACGAGGCTCTGTTCAATAAGATCGTCGAACGCCGCCGCGGTGGGTTCTGCTATGAATGCAACGGTCTGTTTGCTGCGCTGCTGCGCTCATTGGGTTTTGACGTGAGTATGTTGTCCGCCGAAGTAGCGAAAGCCGGAGGCGGATTTAGTCAGCCGTTCGATCACATGACGTTGCTAGTGAAGTTGGAAGAGAACTGGCTCGTGGATGTCGGCTTTGGAGATTCGTTTCTCGAACCATTGAAGGTTGACACATCAACCGAACAGATCCAGGGACCGCAATCATTCCGAATCACCGCCCAAGACCTGTATCTCGTCGTTCAACGTCAGTACGAGGGTGAGTGGAAATCGGAGTACCGTTTCACTCTTCAGCCTTACAACTGCTCCGACTTCGAAGAAATGTGCCAATATCACCAAACTTCGCCGGAATCGCATTTCACTCAAAAACGCATTTGCTCACTCGCCACCAGCGATGGACGGATCACGGTTAGCGACATGCGTTTTATTGTGACGCGTAACGGAGCGCGCGATGAACAAACCTTGATCAGCACGAAGGAATACGAGGAAATACTTCTCAAGGAATTCGGAATCGTGATGTGACCAATCCCCCAAATGGGTAGTTTGGGGATCGTTCAAGTCCTTTATACTCCACGTGAGGCGCGCTTCAAGAATGAATCCCCTACACGGCAATGTAGGGATCCTTCAAGTCCACTCTATTTATGGGAGACGACAATTTAGAAAGTCCAGCAACAAATAAATAGATTCAACTTGAACTGCCGTTTGGGCGATTCGAACGCTCGAAAGACGATGTGTTTTAGAAAGGACTTGAACGATCCTCGCACTGCCGTGCGGGGATTTCACTTTGAGTGCTACACCGCATCTAATGAACTGCTAGATCTCGCGCTCCATCAAAATATCGGTCTGCGCATCCTCACCAAGTTGAAACACATGTTTACCGACCGCACGAAATTCCCACTTACGATAGAAAGCCTGTGCCCGCAAATTCCGCTCCCACACGCCGAGCCAAAGCGTTTTGAACCCTGCGCGACCCGCCTCCTCCAGGCAGCTGCGCATCAATGCCTCACCAACGCCGCGCCCGAACCATTTTCGGTCGACATATAACCGCACCAACTCGATCGGCTTCGTTCCCTCAATTCCCTCCGCCGGCTGGCCTTTCTTAAGCTTGGCATAACCGGCTCCAACACCGCCGACTTCCGCAATCAAGAACGTCGAGTCAGGATCAGCCAACTCAGCAGTCTGCTGCGCCACATTAAATGACGCGCCAAGATATGCCGCCATATCTTCTGGTGTGTTGTCAGCCGCAAAAGTTTCTTCAAAGGTGCGCGCTCCTAGTTCAGTAAGCAGGTTAGCGTCGTCCGCGCTGGCAAGCCGCACGGTGATATCGAGTTGGTCTGTCATGTTTTTTATTGCATTCTACCGCGATATTGCGATTTCATAGGCCGAGCTTAGTAAGCACATAACGAACTCGCCATCATGATACTGCCCGCTGCAATTACCGAAGGAGAAGGTAATGACAAGAGATTCGGGGACAACTGATCGTTTGCGGAGACTTATCGAGCACATAACCGCGTTGACAGAGACGCACGAATTACGATGGGAAAGACAGATCGGATCCGCTCATCGATATGCGCGTTTGGACAACAATCTGCTAATTCTTGGACCGGCAACCCCAATCTCTGAAAGTGATGGACCTCGTTATTTGTTTATAACGCCATTTGACTCGCCCGACTGCATCGAGATTAATTCAAATGACGACGACCTGGGTGCGGACGTGTTGAAGCTGGTCAAGGAAGTCGAGGCCAACGTGGGAAATGAGCCCGCAACCGACCCATTCGCAATTAACTATGATTTCTTAAACCGCTTGAAGCTTTAGACTGCGGAACAGAAAGGATCAGGCAATGTCTGCCATTTCAAACCTGAGCGACGAAGCACAGAGTTTGGCGCGAGTTCCGTTGTTTCGGCGCCTTGAACCTCATGAGTTGGAACACCTGGCCGAAGAAGTTGAGCAGGTCAATTACAAAGCCGGAGAGATAATTTTTCACGAGTACGACACCGGTGATGCTTTATACGTGGTCGAAGAGGGAGCCGTGCGCATTTGGGTGACTGACGAAGATGTGCGAGAGGTCACCTTAGCAGAGCTTCACCCGGGTCAACTTTTTGGCGAGATGGCCGTACTGGATAGAGGCCAACGTTCAAGTAGTGCGACCGCGATGGTTGATACACATCTGCACCGGTTAACCAGCGATGACTTTGAAAAGTTCTTAATTGCGCACCCTGATTGTGCGATCGACGTCATTTGCGAGATTGCTGCACGACTTCGTCAGACCAATCTGCTGGTCACCCAACGTGCATCGCGCAATGTGAACGAGGTGATGGAACAACGATCTACGCTTGGGCAAAGAGTCGCCGATCGAGTTGCCGCGTTTGGGGGATCGTGGACATTTATTTTTCTTTTCGGAGGGATTCTTATCGTGTGGATGGCGGCTAATACAATAGTCCTGGCCCATCTCGGGCGCGGAGAGAACGGCGCTCAATGGGACCCATATCCCTACATCCTTTTAAATCTCATGCTTTCTTCTTTAGCTGCACTTCAAGCGCCGGTAATCATGATGTCGCAGAATCGTGCTGCAGAAAAAGACAGACTCGCTGCAGAACAGGACTTCAAAGTGAATCTGAAGAGCGAGCTAATGCTTGAAGAACTCGTGCGCAAACAACGTGAACGTGACGTACAGATCGATCAGCTGATGCGCGCCGCGCAAAACGTGCCGGCCAGCAAAAGTGAGTGATTGACTTCAAAGAGCCGGCCTACGATGTTTGCGTTTATCGAAGGTCAAGCACTTTTATGCTTGACCCATTCGACGATTAATCTTTAGCCAGGCAGAGTCCTGTGGCGTCACTAAATGCGCCGACAGAGAGTTTAAGGTCAACGCATTTCCCACTTAACTCCGGCGAGAGTTTCACGTTTAGCTGCTTCAGCCAGTTCTGTTGCGGAACGTCGCTTACGAATTCAATTTGGAGCGGATAAATATGACCGTCAGAATCCTGTGCAGAGATGGAGAACTTCGAGAGATCGTTAACGCCTTCGAGGTTAATGGCAAATAATATTATTCGTCTAATTCCATCACTGCTGAAGCTCAACGGATCAAAAGCCGACAAGGGCTCAGTCACAAAATTTACTGAGTCAAGAACGAGAGCGTTCTTAGAGTCTTCAATCCTCAATAATCTGAATGGTTTCATCACAAAGTTGGCGTTTGAGTCAGCACCTAAGTTCACGATCGTAGTGTTCGCAGGTGAAAACCCAGCACCTAAGGACGTTGGAAGAATGGTATAGGTTTCACCGCCTAAAAGGTCGACAAAGGCGTAGGCACCATTCTCGTCTGTGATCGCAAATGAGGACGATGGAGACAGCTGCACTTTCACGCCACTAGCGCCTGTTCCATCTGCTTTCATGATCCGGCCCCTGACTGAGTAATGGTTCAAGTGTCCATGAAAGGACACGCTGACATCGTGGGTAGGATTAACAAAAGTCTGACTGTTGATTATGAAGCCGTAATGCAACGAGCTCGCTGTAACCGTGTAGAAGCCACTCGTCGCCAAATCCGAAAACTGAAAATTGCCTGCTGCGTCCGTCACCGTGGTTACCAATTGTGATCCGGTCAAATTCAACATAGCCCCACTAATCGGCTTGCCTTGTTCATCAGTAACAGTGCCTTTCAGCGAGAAACGAGATTCCGGCAGCTCCTTGAGAAACGTGCTGAGATCCGAGCGCGTCGTCTCGCGACAACTTTCATTACTTCCACATTGCAAAAGTAGATCCGACCAATAGAAATGCGCTGCGGGATCCGGCTGCCTTCCCAGGAGTGAAAGAAACTGCTGCCGCACGTATTGCACTGGATCTTCTTCGGGTGGTGTCTCGAGCGTGGTTGTTTTTTGGGCCAACGAATCAAGGCCCTCGAACTCTGAATTAATCACCGTCAGCCGATCCGTGCGCGCGTCTGCACGTATTCGATCGGCTGATGCGATGCAAGTCAACTGATCCAGGATCGCGTGTCCCGATCTATAGATATCTACGGCCGCACCGGTATTATGGCTCCAACCGTAATGTGAATTCTCAATTAATACATTCTTGACGTCGTATAACTGGTTCCCTGCCGTGCCGAAATTTGAAACGTTCATCTTCAGACCAGAGATGTAGAGCAAGTCTATTTCAAAAGGCGGATCCCACCGCTGTGGGTAAGCGGTGATTCCAATCCAACCGCCTTCGTCCAGAAAAGTATCCTTAACGACGATCTCGCGTCGCGGTGATTCGGGAGTCTTGTCTGCTTGATTACCAAAATTGATCCAGGAAAGTGGTGCGCCAAGTCCCATCTTGCCGTAGAAAGCTCCTTGACCGTAGTCAAGGAAGATTGAATTGGAGATGGTGAATCCCTTCCAATCGACGTTTTCAACAACACCAGCGTAGGCGCCGCTGTTCGCGGTCGATCCCAGAACCGAACTTTGCTGGATCGTCAAATCGCTACGCACGGCTCTGATAACATTCCCACCACCCTCACCTGCCACTAATCCAAAAGTACTGATGCCATAGAACTCACAGTGATATATCGTTGCCGCAGTAATGTCACTAAAGTTCAGCGTAACGTAGGCATCGGTAATCTCTGATTCTCTACCCGTGAATGCCAGATGTTCGACAGTCAAATCATGAAGGTTGCTCAGGCTAAACGCACTATCAACTGAGCCCGTCGCGGGAATTATTTCCGATACCAGATCCAGAGTGAGAGAGAGTTGATCGCCTGTAGCCGTCGGCGGTGCAGGCATGGTGTCCGAAGGAACACCTTGTATCGTTATGCTCGCGTTACTGCCCGAAAAGTCTTTAATGATGGGAGAGGCAATGAAATAACGACCTCCCGGAACAAACAATGTTCCGCCACCGGCTTCTGCTAACGCGTCGAGCGCGCTTTGAAAGGCCGGCCCGTCGTCAGTGACGCCATCGCCGTTTGCCCCAAAGTCAGCCACACTTAGGACCAGCTCATTACCTGCTGCAGCGACTTTCTTTTTCGTCTGCGCGTTCGCTGGAGAGCTGCTTGAGGAAGCGTTGAGAAGGATCCATACAACGCACAGAAAGACATGCGTGTACCGCACGGATTTAAATATATTCATATGTCAAAAATTGCCTATGCAGGTGAGTTGTCGGGGGGGGAACTAGAATCAGGTGCCGGGTCCAGGCCTGGCTCAGATCTCAAAGATACGAGTTGAGGAATTAATCCGCAACAACTTTTTCATGTCATCGAGTCAGAACCGAAACGCGGTAGCGTCGGGTTCTCACCCAATACGCTTCTCAATTGACGGAAACCCAACGCTACCGCGTTTCGGTCCTGACTCGACGAGGCGAATCACCTGAAAGCGAAACATTCAGGATTTGGTCCACTCTTTATGAGTCGCCACAATTTTGAGACATTTGTTAACGAGCTGCAGCCACCTGACTCGCCGTGGCGATTCGCAGTTTCCAATCTTCGATCGAGGTTCCTCTAGTCTGTAGATTCGACGTCAAGTAATAGAGTCTTTGCGTAGCCGGTGCGTCGGGCGCCTGTGAAAAACGATCGTGCAGGAAGTAAGGCGGTATGGACTGGTAATAGAGCGTTGCGGTGACCGTTAGATTTCTGACAGGGACTGCACTTAATGGGATCTCATACCTCACGACATTCGTTCCAGTCCCATCGGCGTACGCCGGATCGCCGCCAACACTGATTGGATAGGTTTCATGAAGGTAATCTGCGGGAATGTAAGGCGTCTGGTCGGCGTTCAGTGGGCCGGTTTTAGTCCAACCAAATGGCAACAGGCGGTTATCTTTCAACTGAAAATCGCGCCTGAGAAAACTGGTGGTCATCGCGCACTGAATGTTCAGGTTCAGCTCCTCGTAGATCTGGACTTGGTCCTGTCGGGTTATCGCTGATCCTGTGTTCTTTTCAGTATCCCAAAAAAAGTGAGGTTGGTAATACTGCGGATTCACACCCGGAATATATTTGTTGTTGCATCCTGGCGGGTAGTCATGATTTGCCGGCTTGCTGCCATCTTTGTAGACATCGAATAGCTCTGACGCCAATCTTTGATTGCCAGCTGCGCCATTCGTTATTACACCGAGTTCATTTGTACAACCGGAACACCAAACGGTCTTGCCAGTATCGTTATCAGTCACACGAAACTCGAGGAAGGCACGGCGAAACCCAACGCCGCTCGGCAAACGGTGGCCGGTTCTGTTCGTCACCTTCACTTCTGCAATAAGCTTTTGATCGCGGACAGCAACTGGCGAAAGTGCGACGTCAGCGGTGGAACTCTGTGCCTGTTGAGTAAACGCGTCAATCGCTGTCGAGAGATCATCGAGGCCAGACATGTAATCATTTTGCCTGACACCAAGGATCACGTTAGCCAGAATATTTGTTCCGTTGGATTTGTAAGGTGACATGTACTGGCGAAACATTTCCAACAACGTGACATTCAGCCCTTGCAGTTGATGACGAACAAAACCCTGATCACGGAAGCGAACGTGAATCTTTTCATCTGGTAACCGATTGCCGGTTTGTGGGTATTGATCGTCTTCGATAAATGCCATGGGTTGCTGAATCAAAGGAATGTTAAGCGTGCCCTGGGCATTATTGTACTTAGTGGGCATATGACAATCCTGGCATGTTTGCGCCCTTGAACTTGTGCCGACCTCATTCTGGTAACCACTGTTTAGCCACTCGAGATAAGTTAACTGCTCGAGATGTGGCTTGTTCACATCAGCGCCAGGATCGTCCATCAAAGGCAGGTTAATCGTGTGACAATTGCCGCACACGCGACTGCTCTTGATATACGCATCGTGCTTCGGTTTGATACCGAGAGAATTGTTCATTGGGTCAGTCACAATCTCTTTATCTTCGAATGGTCCAAAGAGTTCCGCAGGATTACCCGTCGTAAAATTGCCCGTGATCTTGTTCTTCAGAAAATCGATGAATGGAATTTTATCTTCCACGATTCGGTGACACGCCATGCAGCTAACGCCATCACGTGCCAAAGCGCCATAGATGTACGCACTCTTGTCGCTGGCTGGCGGGTTCGTATCGTAAGTTGCGTAGACCAGCTCTCGTTCGAAATTACCTTTATCAGGTCCACCCTGATCGTCATCCAGACGACGCTTGCCCATGACGCCATGACATTTGAAGCACGTGTTGTTGATGAGTCTGACTTGTTGCGAGACCTTCACTGGGTCCGATTTGTAAAAGTTCCTGACGAAAGCAATCTCGCTATCTAGTTGCGCATAGAAAATCGGATCGCGACCTGCCAGTCCCATCGGTGACCAACGCCACTCGCCAAATGGTGAAACATTCATCACCGGAGTTACACCGGCAATTTGCTCCGCGCCGGAATAAATCATGACATTTCCGTAGGTGCCCGCGCTGTGACAGCCCATGCACTGATCCGAAGTTAGGAACTGGTTTGGATTTGGAGATGGAGCAGGCTTAGATCCGGCCGTTCCGATATTTTCCGGGTAAATGTGATCGTAAGTCTCACCCGGAAACTTCTGCACCTTTTCCAGGGGCAGCGGAGCTATCGAGTTATAAAAGGCCGCAAACTTTGAGTCGACAGTTGGAGTTCTGGCGCTGGCAATCTCCCGGAGGATCTCCTCTTCCGGCAGCTTACTCGCACCAACATTATGACCAGCAGTTGGAACATCTCGGTCACTATCCGCTGCTTCATTACAAGGTTGTGCCGGGCCTGATGCATGCGGACTCAGGGGAAGTGAGGTCCAGGAGAGATCTACAAAGTAAGAATCGGGATCGCCTGGAAAACCTTTGATGTTCTTTGAATATGTAAACGTGTGTTCTTTCTCGGCGGACGAATGACATCTCACGCAGTAGAGTCCGAATCCTGCATACGGCACAGCAAATGGTGGATTGTTATTGTCAACACATTGAGCATCCCACATCTCGGCCCAATACCAGCCATCCTGCGATCCTTTACTGTCTTTAATCATAATCGTCCAGCCGTTGATGCCTTTCGGCGGCTGGAGTTGATAGCGAGCTGCCGGCGGCGAATACTGTTCCTTTATGATCATCGCTCCATCAGGAATTAATTGACCTGAGTCTCTTCGCATTAACCAGGTTATGACTGATGGTGAGTAATAGATTTTTACAGTTGGATGAACGCCGTAGCTGACGCCGCTAACGAACGGACCAGTGTCCCTGAGTTTTTTATCCTCGCACCAATTGAGAGTTCGATACTTCCGACTCGTTAGAAATGATTTGAGTTGTGCTTGGAACACAGAAAGATTCGCCGGGGCAAAACCACTAGGCAACGGCAGGCCACTTTCGCGCCCATTCGCGCAAGGTGACGCTTGAGCCAACGTTGCCTCGCGAGCATCTGTAACGTACGACAGGCGGTCAGCCTGTCGTTGCCGCATATCAATCCGCGACAGGCTAACAGCCTGTCGTACAACGCTCTCTGAGGTAGCTGGAAATGTTTTCACGACAACTAGAACAGAAACGAGTGTTAGAGACAGGACCAGAATATTGCCCAGTAATCGGATTTGCATGTTCCAGCTCCTACAGTCTGCAGTGTTGCTGCGACCTCGACGAAACAAGTGGTCAACAGAACGCCGAGTCGGGTTGTTTGATTGATTGAGCAACAGTCTCGTGAAGAAGACCGTCGCCATCTGGGACTATGAAGATGACTTTATCTTCCTGGAAAACGACCGTCAAGGTTTCTCATTTCGAGCAATTTTTTATGTGAGGCAATAGCGGTGTCCTCGGGCGCACGCGTCGAACAGAAGTAACCTGGCCAGATATACGAACGCTCTTCTGTCGGAGCGCGTCCGTCCTCGGCCGCCCCCGTCCAACAGAACCAATTAGTTGGTCCTTTGCTATTGAAGAGTTTTGAGTGGGTTCCGAGCGCTGCATCGTTTCCGCTCGGGAAGAAGTGGGTGGGTTCTGTTCGACGGGGCGGCCGAGGACGGACGCGCGCTCCGACAGAAGAGCGTTTGTGTATCTGGCCTGCTGACTTCTGTTGCACGGCGGCACCGCGAACGGACGCTATCCAACAGAGTGTTCTCACATGTCCGGCGCAGTGCTTTGCGAACCAGTGACAATAACGAAGTTGGCATATAGCATCTACAGCCATGCGAAAATCTTTATTTGTTCTTCTTTTAATAATGTCGGTGTGCGGACTCTGCTCGGCACAACAGAGTTCACCGGCCAACTGGACTAAACTACAGTTCCTGGTAGGCACATTTAACGCCGCCGGCTCCGGCAGTCCGGGCGAAGGCGCCGGCGCGTTCTCGTTTTCATTCGACCTGCAAAACCGAGTACTGGTGCGGCACAGTCACACAGATTACCCGGCAGCTTCCAACCGTCCGGCATTTGCGCACGATGATTTGATGATCATTTATGCGGATGAGCAACAACTCTTTCACGCCGATTATTATGATAACGAAGGCCATGTAATCCGTTACACGATCGAATCCTCTGCGGACGGAAACACATGGACATTTATCAGTGATACATTGGCGTCGCGCCCCCGATTTCGGCTGACATATTCCAAAGCTAGTGAAGCCGAACTCAAAATCAAATTTGAAATTGCGCCTCCTGATCAGCCAAACGACTTTAAAAAGTATGTTGAAGGAACAGCACGGCGAAAGTGACTGAGTGGTTAAGTTTGTTCATCTCGTGCTGTATGGTTCGTAACAACTGGCGTTGCCCAAAAAGCGAAAATCCCTAAAACGGCAGAGACTGTGTCAAACTCCAAATTGCCCTGTTTCTTCGTTCGTGTCAGTTCGTGTGATTTCGTGGATCGTATTTCAATGGGGAAAAACAGACGATCAACGAAATCACACGAACTGACACGAATAAAACTGGCCGGTAATTCGAGTTTTCACACAGACTCTGCCATTGGGGATTTCACTTTTGTGCAAAGCTGTAAGAACTAGAGTGCCTCCTCCCTATGCCACGTGACGACGCGTCAGAATCCAAAGTTGCGATCACTGCCGCGATCGTGGCCAACATCGCAATTGCCCTGACGAAGCTTATCGCGGCGACAGCGACCGGAAGCTCTGCGATGCTGTCAGAAGCAATCCATTCCATCGTGGATACAGGAAACGGCGGGTTGCTGCTGCTTGGTATTCGGGCCAGTCGAAGACCGCCCGACTTTGAACATCCCTTCGGTCATGGCAGAGAACTCTACTTCTGGACCTTGATCGTCGCGGTCGCGATCTTTGCGGTCGGGTGCGCGACATCGATTTACGAGGGAGTCACGCACTTGATTTCTCCACATCCGATCGGCAATCCCTTCTGGAATTACGTGGTGTTGGGCTCAGCGTTTTTGTTTGAAGGCACGTCATGGATATTCGGATGGAGAGTATTCAAGATGGCAAAGGGTCGGCGAGGAGTGTTGGAAGCCATTCACAAAACCAAGGACCCATCAAGCTTCATGGTCTTCTTTGAAGACTCGGCAGCGTTGCTCGGACTCGTCGTGGCTTTCATTGGCATTCTCCTCGGACGCATCTTTGACAACCCGAATGCCGACGCCATCGCATCAATAATCATCGGTCTGATCCTGGGCGTAATCTCATTCATATTGGCGTACGAAAGCAAAGGACTTCTCATCGGGGAAGGCGTCGATGCCGAAACGCTAAATAAACTGCGCGCACTGATTGAAGCGGATGGAGACGTTGCGCATGTCAGTCGTCTTCTCACCCTGCATTTTGGACCTCACGAAGTGTTGTTAACTCTCGACCTTCGTTTTCGCGATGAACTTTCTGCGGTTGGAGTGAGGGCGGCGGTTAATCGATTGCGAAAAGAGGTAAAGAAGGCGCATCCAGATATTACTCGGATATTTTTTGCGTCCGAATCAGTGGGCCAGGATGAGTCGGCGTTGAGTACACATCACTGAATTTAGTCCAAAGTCGAAAGTCGAATGTCCAATGTCCGACAACGTTAGACTTTCGACTTTGGACTTTCGACTTTGGACTTTGGACTTTCGACTTTGGACTTTCGACTTTACCCTAAGGCACTATCGGCAAGACCGTTACCGCACTCGTCACACCTCGCACAGTCACCGTCAATGACAAGTTCCCCGTTGGTAGTCCGTCGGGAAGTCTGACGATGATGTAAGACCCGCTCAAACCCGGTACTCCTGTAGTTTGTCCAATGAATTCAACAGGCAAATCAACGCCATTCGCTTTTACAGATAATGTCGACGCTTGAGGAATCGGTGGCGACGTAAGTCCCAGACTAGTAGTAAACAGAGTTATGCGCGTGTGACCGTCAAGACTGAAGTTGTGTGGATCAAGGATCCTGAAAGGTCCACGTACGAATGTCACTGAATTAACCGCAATGGCGTTGTTTGTACCTTCCTCGGTTATTACACCCGGGGGCGGTGGAATTGTCCGCCACACGCCATCGCTGCCGGTTGTCACGCGAGTCTGATTACTACCGTCAGCATTCATTACATAGAGCGCCGGCGTTATGCCATCATCACGCAATGAGGTGAACAGAATCTTTGTGCCATCCGGTGACCAGGCCGGCGCACTATCCCAAGCGGGATTATTTGTAAGCCGCGTCTGATTAGTGCCATCGGAGTTCATGACATAGATCTCGGATTGTCCATCGCGGACGCTCTGGAAAACAATCTTAGAGCCGTTTGGTGAGAAGCGCGCTCTTGAATCGCCCGTCAAATTCGTTAGACGAAGGCCGCTTCCCGAAAGCCTGTTGTAAGTCCAAATGGAGTTGGCGGCTTCAAAGACGAGTGTCCAGTTGTCCAGACCAAAGTCGGGATTTGCAGATCCCGGGAAAGGACCGGTAGGAAATGGACCGGTTCCGTCTGCGTTGAAGACAGCAAGCCCGCTGAACATGCCGGAACCGACGGTAATGGCAATTTGGCTTCCATCGCGGGACCAGGCTGGACCAGATTCGTCCTGAAGCGATTTAGACAGCACGGTGAATCCGGTGCCGTCGGCATTCCGGACACAGATACGCTGCGGCGGGGCGATGCTGCCGTCCGGTTGGCGGAGGCATGTGTATGCTAGACGTGAGCCGTCCGGTGACCACGCGGGTCGCGTGTCATCACCCGCTGCGTCTGTAAGGTTCACTACGCCTGTACCATCTATGTTTGTTAGGAAGACATCAGCCGCGCTGCCTGGTTTGACAAACGCAATTGGTTGCGCGCCGGCTCCGGGTACCGGCGTGGGTGTTGGCGTGGGCGTCGCGGTAATGTACATCGCGGTCAACGTATAATTTGTCGACATCGCAAGGCCCACATCTCGACCAGGCGTAAAATCGACGCCATTGAGTTGCCATTTCCAAAAAGTGCTTGTGCCTACACTAGCTGGTGCAACCACATTCGCCTGCACATTCAGATCGTACGTACGCGTGAAGGGTGTGGTCCCGTTTCCCAACCCATTATTGTCATTTGGATTGACGCTTATGTTTACGCCGCTGCTTGGATTGGTAGAGTTAACGGTCAGGACCGGCGGCGTATAGTAAACAGCCGTCATCGAGACATTGAGAGCGGGGTGCATTCCGACGCTCGTCGTCAGCATTCCACTCCAGCTCTGTCCGTCTCGGTTCCAATTTTGGAACTTGTTACCGTTGACTGTAGCCGGCGCGGTAAGTGTCACGGTGGTGCCTGGATTGTAATTACGAGTGAACTGAGTCGTGCCGTTTCCCAAACCCGAGCCATCATTCGGACTCACAGTAATGTTGACTCCACTCGCAGGGTTTACTGAGGACACTGTCAGCACACCACGCGGAACCGGACTCCGCCGCGCGAAAACCAGGGTTGGCGCGTTGGTGAGATCTTTCAAAGCGAATTCGGAAGTATGTGAGGTGGAGACATACGGTTCCGGCCAACCACCACCAATACCGACAACGGGAATCGTTTTTACATTGCCGTCGCCATATCGCACGGTAATCGTTCCGTCATATCGAAGTTCGATTTCGAAACTTACAGGATTCTCGCCGCGCATTACTCCGGGTGCGATAGGAAAGTCGAATGTCACAGCTTGCCATCTAAAGATTATTCGATCGCCGTCCTGGACCGTGTAGACATCATCCCCGGCACGCCGATCGGTTCGGAGATCATCAAATAGCCCGGCAATTATTTGTTGACCGTTCAGCCATCGTTCGGAATTTGAGGTTTCGGCCGAAGGAAAGTTGAAATACAACGTGCCATTGCTCGAAACAGTAACCTGCGTGTAGTCGGTGTTATAAAATCTAAAAGAAAACGGCAAACTAATCGTCTTAAACACGTCATCGCCGATAAGGTTCAATGGTGTTCCTCCAGTCGAAACCGGGGCGGTTGCTGATTCAGCAATCGTGTAAGGATCACCCTGATCGATATTGACTGAGATTGGCACCGATGAAATCGGACCTTTGTTTCCGACCTCGTCCACCGCTCGGACAGCAATGAACCCTGAAGGATGTCGCCACGGAATCTTCACGCCAAGACTTTGATTGAAACCTGGATCGACGGGGTCTGGAGCAAACAAGGGTCGCGCGAGATCGAAGTTGGCTTCGTTAATAGCTGTGTCAGAGAAACGAAGTTCGTAGGCAGTCACTTTCCCGACATTTCCGTCATCTCCAGGCGCTGTGAAAGTGACGTTACAATCTGGAAACGCCCCAACGATCTGCGCAGCTAGATTGTTGATTGGACCGGGGGCGGTGACGTCGGGGCTACTCACACCTTGCAATGCCTTGGCTGCGTCGATAGCACGTTTGGTGGAAAGCGAACCAGAAATCCATGGTGCAGGATATCCGGTGTACATGATCAAGGATCGAAGCTTCTGTACCGTGATGCCCGGCGATAACGCACACAGCAGTGCAGCGCTACCGGAAACGTGCGGTGCTGACATCGAGGTCCCATCGAAGAGGGTGTAGGTATTCTTCGGCGTGGTGCTCAAGATGGATTCGCCGGGCGCCGTAACATTTACTGTGGCCGCACCATAGTTCGAGAAGAACGATTTAATGCCTACACTTTGCGAAGCTGCAACCGAGATCAGGTTTGGAGAAATGTAGTTTGCCGGATACACCGGAAAAGAGTCATTCGAAAGACCCTCATTGCCGGCTGCGACAACGAACAGGATTCCGGCGTCGTTCAATGAACGGATTGCATCCAGCTCGGCCTGGGAAAACCCGAAGCCGCCATAGCTATTATTAAGGACACGAATGTTAGCGCCCTTCGTACCGCCGGAAGACTCCCACAACTGTCGCATTGCTTTGGCATAGGTCAACGCACTCAGCAAATCCGAAGTCGATCCAAATCCGTCCTCAGTGAGGAATTTCAGAGGAAGCAAACTTACCTGCCAGTTGACTCCCACAACACCAATTGAGTTGTTACCTGTCGCGCCGATCGTGCCGGCTACATGGGTACCATGATCTTCAAAGTCTCCGGCGTAGTTTTGAGACGGTGGATAAGTAGGTTCAGTGTAATCAAAGACGGTTGCGTCGTTATGCGCGAAGTCCCATCCGTGGATGTCGTCAACCAGGCCATTGCCGTCGTCATCAACGCCATTAGCGGGGATTTCCGCCGGATTGGTCCAGATATTGTCGTGCAGATCTTCGTGGTTAATGTCGATGCCGGAATCAACAACTCCGACTACAACGTTTCGACTACCTGTCGTGATGTTCCAGGCCTGCTCTGCCCGAATGTCATTGCCGGGGTATGTTGTATTGTTCAGTCCCCACATTTGCGAGTACTTCGAATCGTTTGGAGCTACCATGGCCCTTCGGACAAAATTGGGCTCTGCATAGATGACATCAGCTCGGGCACGAAGTGCTTCGAGGGCATTGCTCGTATCAGAGGGATTAACTTTTGCGACGCGGAGCCCTTCCACAATCTCGAAAGCGGGATTGACGGCTTTGATCGACAATGGGATTTGCCGACCGACTTTCTCGATCAATACCTGACTACCTACGCGTTTGGCCTTCGACTCAGGACGAAAACGCACCAGAATCTCGCCGGGTACTGAGTTGAGATACCGCGTCTTGGTTCGTTGAGTTGACGTTTCGGGGGGTTGACGCTGCAAGCCCTGAGACCGGCGCTCAGCTCTTTGCGCAATCGGAAGAACTGCGATCACAAAGAGGAGCATCGTCACAAGAAATACCCAGCGATACTGCGACGCACGCGGGAGTGAAGAGTCGGGTTTTAGGTTCATTTCTTAAGGAATCCTAACGGCAATGGGTATATGCCGGACGGTTAGGTGCGATGCTGCCGGCAACTGATGGAGCAGTATAGTGAAAACCGATACGACTGGCTATCTGCTCGTGGTTTTGCCGGAACCGATGTCCCGACAATTATCAAAAACGACTTTAATTCCTTAGTGAAACAGCAACAACCGTAATTGCCACAGTAGTCGCCTGCAGCCACTGGATATTTGTCAACAAGGGCAGTAAAAAGAGTGTTACAACCTACTGCTCGTCAATGTGCATAGCAAAATCAGTGCCTACAGTAAGGAACGACTATGTTCGAGGGACTTGCACCTCGGTGCTGGGAGCGAGGGCGGTTCTGGACACTACCAGGCTTTAGCCGGTGGTACTTCAATTTCTCGCTACAATGGAACGCAAACAGAGTTCGGGACACCACCAGGCTTTAGCCGCTGGAGGTTCAACTTTTCAGCGGACCCGAATTAGGTATGACTTTCGCTCGGTAGCTAAGAAATTGAAGTACCACCGGCTAAAGCCTGGTGGTGTCGAGAACCGCGTGCGGTCCCAGGACCGAGGCCTGATCATTTTCACAAGCTTTGCCATTCGAACTCGAAAAATGAAACCGTCAACACTACCCTTTACGTAAACAGTGAGCCGGAATCCGAACCTCAATTGATGTCCGATATGCTTTAGCTTGTCGTGAGGTGACATAGCAGGCCCTTCAATCGATCGGGCTTGATTGGTTTCGTCACGACAAGCTAAAGCATATCGGACAAAGCTCGATAATAATTACAATTTGGAGGCCACATGCGCTTACGAACCCTTGTCCTGGCTGCCATTCTTATTACTGTTTCCTCGACCGTCTTTGCGGCAGATGATGCTGTACTACTAGTCCATTCACCCACGGTTAACCGCACGCATGTCGTCTTTGTTTACGGCGGTTACTTATGGAGCGTGCCGCGCGAAGGTGGGGATGCGAGACAACTAACGACCGGCGGCCATGAGGCACTTCCCATTTTCTCTCCTGATGGAAAATGGATCGCCTTCACTGGTCAGTACGACGGAAACATCGATGTTTTCATAATGCCAGCAGAAGGTGGAGAACCGCGCCGGTTGACGTTTCATCCAGGCGCGGATGTTGCCGTCGGTTGGCTGCCAAACAGCAGCAGGGTTCTCTTCAGATCCTCGCGTGAGGCCTATGCAGATTTCGCGCGCCTTTATACGGTCGGTCTCGAGGGCGGCTGGCCAGAAGTTTTACCAATGTGGCGCGGAGAAGACGGAACGTTTTCGCCCGACGCTTCTCGTATTGCTTATGTGCCGAACCTTAAATGGCAAACATCCTGGAAGCGATACAGGGGAGGACAAACGACGCCCGTCTATATTCTTCAGTTAAATGATTTGAAACTCGAAAAACTCCCGCGCGAGAACTCAAACGATTCACACCCGGTTTGGTTTGGCGACAATGTTTACTTTTTATCCGATAGAAAGGGACCAGTAACGTTATTCTCCTACGACACCAAAACAAAGACCGTCACACAAGTCCTCGAAAATAATGGATTGGATCTGAAATCAGTTTCCGCTGGACCGGACACTTTAGTCTACGAACAGTTCGGTGGAATTTATTTATGGGATCCAAAGACCACAAAATCATCCAGGGTAAACATTCAACTCTCGGGTGACCTCCCCGCGATTCGCCCGCATTACGAGAAAGTGGGCGAGAAGATCCAGGCAGCTTCAATCTCACCCACCGGCGCTCGCGCTGTGTTCGAGGCGCGCGGCGAAATCCTGACGGTGCCGGCTGAGAAAGGCGATGCTCGTAACCTCACGCGCACCACAACCGTCATGGAACGAGACGCGGCCTGGTCCAGCGACGGAAAGTCTATTGCCTTCTTTTCAGACGAGTCTGGCGAATACGCGTTGCATATCGTCGATCAATCCGGACTTGGGTCCGTTAAGAAAATCAATCTGGGAAACCCTCCTTCGTTTTTCTATGGACCAAAATGGTCACCCGATAGCAAGAAGATTGTTTTCACTGATAAGCGACTTAACATTTGGTACGCAGATGTAGAAAAGGGCTCAGTCGTAAAAGTGGATACTGATCGCTTTGACGATCCTAGTGTTGTCTTGACTGCTTCGTGGTCACCGGACAGCAACTGGCTTACGTATTCGAAGTTTCTCGACAGCCACCTGCGCGCGATTTTTGTCTATTCGCTGGATACCAAAAAGATTTCGCAAATCACAGAAGGATTGGGCGATGCTCGGTATCCGGCCTTTGATACAAAGGGCAAGTTGTTGTTCTTCACTGCCAGCACGGATGTCGGGCTTTCTTCGGGTTGGTTGGATCTATCGAGTTACCAGCATCCGGTTTTGCGCAGTGTCTACGCTGCCGTCTTGAAGAAAGACGACAAATCACCGGTAGAACCAGAAAGCGACGAAGAAAAGACTGCGGACGAAAAGAAGGCTGACGAGCAGAAGCCGGAACCGAAAAAGGCCGACGATGCTAAGGGCCAGGACGCAGCGAAGAAGTCGGATGAGAAGAAAGAAGAACCTGCCAAAGTCACTATTGATCTGGAGGGGATCGGACAGCGGATCGTAGCTCTGCCGATCAAGCCCGCGAATTACGTCGCGGTCGATTCGGGCAAAGCGGGCGTCTTATTTCTTAGTGAGGTTCCCGATGTGCCTCGATTTGAACCGATCACTCCCGTAACAGTTTCCAAATTTGATTTGAGCACGCGGAAGACAGAACCGTTCCTTGCCGACATCATCGCATTAACGGTTTCAGCAAACGGAGAAAAGGTTCTTTATCGAAAAGGACCGGGCTGGTTTATTGCGGCCACAACGGCAGCGCCAAAGCCGGGTGACGGCGCTCTCAAGTTGGGCGGTCTTGAAGTTTACGTTGATCCACGGGGCGAGTGGGCTCAGATGTACCACGAGGTCTGGAGAATCGAACGCGACTTCTTGTACGACCCGAATCATCATGGCCTGGATTTGATCGCGGCTGAGAAAAAGTATTCTCCATATCTCAAGGGCGCTGGCGGACGAGATGATCTTAATTACCTGTTCGACGAGATGCTAAGCGAAATCACGATTGGACATATGTTCATTGGTGGCGGCGACATTCCAGACGCGCCAAAAGTCAAAGGTGGTCTTTTGGGCGCAGATTATCGAATCGAAAACGGCCGCTATCGATTTGCCAGGATCTTTAACGGTGAAAACTGGAATCCGGATTTGCGCGCACCGTTGACACAGCCTGGAGTCAATGTGAAGACCGGAGATTATCTGCTCGAGGTAAACGGCGTCGACGTTAGACCACCAACAGAGATTCACAAGTTCCTGGAGAACACAGCCGATCAACAAATACGCATCAAGGTCGGGCCGTCTCCCGATGGCGCGAACGCTCGCGAAGTTACGGTTGTACCAGTGGCCAGCGAATTCAGTTTGCGAAATCGCGCCTGGGAAGAAGACAGCCGTCGCAAAGTCGATGAGTTAAGTGGTGGTAAGCTCGCTTACGTGCATGTGCCCGACACGAACATAAATGGTTACTTGAATTTCAATCGTTTTTATTTCGGTCAAGTGGGTAAACAGGGCGCGATTATTGACGAACGATATAACCACGGCGGTCAGGTCGCCGATTACATCATCGACGAATTGGGCAGGCCGCTGCGGAATTGCGCTATCACACGCGACGGCGAAAAGTTTTGTTCTCCGTTAGCGCAAATCTACGGTCCAAAGACAATGATCATTAATGAGATGTCAGGATCAGGTGGCGACGCGCTACCGTGGATGTTCAGGCAAGACAAGCTTGGGCCATTAGTAGGAATGCGCACGTGGGGCGGGTTGGTTGGAATTTGGAATTATCCACCGTTGATGGATGGTGGGTTCGTCACGGCACCGCGTGGAGCAATTTATGGATTGAAAGGCGACTGGGAAGTTGAGAACCGTGGTATCGCACCCGACATTGAGGTTGAAAACGATCCGGCTTCAGTCGCTGCTGGCAGGGATCCGCAACTGGAGAGGGCGGTTCAGATCACATTGGAGGCGTTAAGAAAGAATCCAGTAGTGATCCCCGATCATCCACCATACCCGAATTATCAGAAGCCGTAGCTTCTTATAAATGATCGTCCTGGGACCGCAGGCATCCCCGCCTGCCCGTGTCGAGTAGGACCAAAAATCTCTTTTAAATTAGCTCGGGAAATTTTGTTGGATAGGTTGACCGCGGCAGGCGGGGACGCCTGCGGTCCCAGGACAATCGTCTTTGATTATTTTCACGGCTCTGCCGCGAGTATGATCGCCTCGTTTATTGCAAAGTTAACAGAACAGTAATTTCGCCCACTCCCGCCGGCAAAGGCTCTAACGCTTTGCCGATGATCGTTCCCGGCCGGTGAATTCGCAGGCCTCTAACTTTTATCGGCAGCGACTTCATAGCGATGCCGGGTTTTTCGCTGGCAACGAGCAGGTCGCCGATCTTGATAGGATTTCGAGTTGCATCAACCTTGACCTTAACCCGTCCAGTGGTGGCGACGAGTACTTTATTCGCACCGGCTTCTCCGAGCACTACTCCAGGCTTTGCTGAGATGACACCAGCAACTCGCGTGTCATATGCATGGCTCGAGGCCACAACCGTATTCGGAAGTGTTGGATCAACGCTAACGAGGGTACCTGCCGCCATCGGTTTGCGCGCGGGCACCCATTCGGCGACGTCCTGATACTTGGCGGCTATATTTCCGGCTACGACGACACTTCCGGAGACGTTGATGTCGCCGGCGACATCAAGCAGTGAGTTCGGATTATTGGTCCCGATGCCGACCTTGCCAGTATTGGTTATTCTGAAACGCTCGGCGGAGTTAACCGAATCATGATAGGTGAGACTGCCATTTGAATTGAGACGCAGTGAAAAATCATTCGGAGAATAGCCAAGGTTGACAAAGCCCATAAACTGGCGGCCAACATCAAAAGCGAAACTACCTTTCGGAACGCCATTCACTGCCAGGCCAACATTGTTATTGCCCGAGCCCGCGGAATCCATCAACAATCCGAAACCGTTGTTCGATCCCGTGGTACGAATCACACCAAGATGACCAAGCAGCACAGGGATTGAGCCTTGAACGTTGAGCACGCTGTCCGGCGTAGCAGTACCGATCCCGATGAATCCGCCGTTGGTTTCGGTAATCGTGGAGTCGCCCAGCGTACCAGCGTTGTCTGTCCACTTAGCGATACGGTTTTGAGTACCGGTGCCAGCTGCCAATGGCTGCGGCGAGTCCGACACACTGTTTGAGGTCGTATCGCCGCTATTTTTTTTCGACCTGGCGACCAGGATTTGCTCGGCGCGAATGGTCCCGGCGACGTCCAGTGTTGCGCGTGGAGTGCTTGTGCCAATGCCCAGCTTGCCATCCTCAGTAAGACGCATTTGCTCCGTGTCTGTACCCGAGAAGAAGTCTCCCAGACGAAATGAGAATGCGCCGCGACTCCTGATCGTTTGTCCCTCGCTACCATTGTGTGCGACCACAGTGATAGCTTCTGAGTTCCCTGCTTTTCGAATGGCCAACGCACCATTCTCTTCAATTGGCCCAACTAACTGTTGCTGCGCAAAAGATAGTTGAGACGCAACCGCTGGTTGCAACTCAAGTTGAGTCTCGGCGACTGACACAGAACCGATTCGCCGACTCTGTTTTCCCGACACGCTTTTAACGGTCACCACTGCCAGGTACGAGCCCGTAGAGAGACGCGCACCTGAGGCTGGTTGGGGAACCCAATCAAGCACATTACCTTCTGCAGTAATATCAGAGATCATCTGGCCTGAGTTGTCATAGACCTGAAGATGAATCTGCACAATCGATGAGGGCGCTGTGAAACGCACTCGCTCCTGGGACACACCCGCTGTGATAGTGGGAGGTGATTCTTGTGAAACGACATTGGGCTGTTGCGCTGCTGTGGTCGCGAACAGTGCGATGCTGAGACCAAACAACAACGTGATCTGTTGTAGAGTGCGCATAAAAATAACTCCTTCAGCGTGTTGATGTGCGTTGCGCGAAGAGAAACGGTCTTCCATCGAGTCTCCTGTTATCCTGCGATAGTGCGGATACGCTGACGCAACTCTTCAATATGTATCCGCTTGATCACGAATTCCGAACCGAGGGCGGGCTCTGTATCGGGCGACGTCGCATACCCCAATCGAGTCGCAACGTCATCAAGACATATTCGTAGCTCCTGAATATGAATAGCTTTTATGACATTATTGCCAGGCAGCAATGTGGCATCGGCCCACGTTGCTGGCTCAAGACCGGCAACAGCGCGCAACGCATCGATTGCGTTCCGCAGTTCGATAATATGTTGAAACTTGGCTGTGGCGTAGATAAACCTGCGAAAGTGCCGGTTAATACGATCTGTTGTCCACCTGACGTACGTCCCGCTGGAGGACTTATAGTATCGATTGTTAGAGTGCGCTGCTGTTCATAGGTCGCGGCAACAGACAGTATGCCGGCACGGGAATAGTGATTCGGGTCTATGAACATGCGTCCTAACCTGGACTTTGTTTCGAAATGCGAGGCCTTTGTCTCAACCAGCGATGGTTCTAATCCGTTGACGCAATTCTTCAATGTGAATCCGCTTGATCACAAATCCTGAACTGAGTCCGGGATCGGTATAGGGTGACGTCGAAAAGCCCAGGTGTGTTGCCGCATCGTCAAAATATGTTCGCAGTTCCAATATGTGAATTGCTTTTATGACATCGTTATTTGGCAGCAGCGTCGCATCAGTCCACGTGGCTGGTCCTAGACCGGCAACAGCTCGCATTGCATCAACAGCCTGTCGCAGTTCAATGACATGTTGCGCTTTGGGAGTAGTCTGACCAATCAGGATCGTGTCGTCTGTGAAGACGGTCGGCAAATATGCGAACGCATTTGCTTGCGAAAATGGACTCCCCGAAGTCGGCGCAAGATCAATCTGAACCGCGCCGACTGAATGAGCTGGTGTTGTAACGGTAATGGAAGATGTATCGCCGCCACCATTTGTGTAAAACCACGTCGTCGCCGAACCTCCCACCGTCACTGTAGATAAGCCGGCAAAGGCACCAGTCAAAACGATCTGTTGTCCACCGGAGGTGCGTCCTACTCGAGGACTGATGCTGTCAATTCTCAGGGAGCTGGTGGTGAAACAGATCGTCACGTCGTTCAGAGTGGGCGTCACACTGGTATCGGTCGTGTTCAGATATGACTTGTATTTCAGATATCGAAATCCGTTGAACTGGCTCAGCGAAGCACCACTCAGAGTAAAGAAGGTCGCGCCAGTGCCATCTGGTCCAACAAAAGAGAATGGCCCATCCACGTTGTTACTTGCTGCCACCTGGAACTTCAGCGTCGTATTTGGGGGCGTGTTTGCCGTCCACGAGAGCGTCGTCCAGGAAGGTGAAGCACCTGTGGCCGGGTTCGCATCCTTGGACGATGAAACGAAATCACCACTCGAACTAAAGGAGCCCTTTAGATAAGTGATGAACCCAAGATCCCTTCCACCAGAATTCATATCGGCGGCCCAGGTCGCTCCACTATCACCTGAAGTAACGCGCTGGCCGTTCGCGTATGCATTGGACGAACTAATGACGTACGCCTGCGTCCCAGTCGTACGATTTGAGACCAGACGAAATATCACTGCGTAGGTTGTTCCAGCGGTCAGCGTTGGTTGGGGACTGAAAATCGCGGAGTAATAGACGCCCGAAGGGCTGGAAAAACCGTTAATCGTTCCCGTTGTTAAGTCCGGACCGGTCGGAACGGCTGGCGAGCCCGTTGTAGCTCTGATAGAGACTGTTATGTCTTGATTTGCGCCAATGCAACCGCTACAGAAAAGATCGAGATCCACTCTTGTTAATTGACCACTAACCGAGGGCGTGAAAGTCTGGCCTGCCCAACTCGTGGATGTAAAACCAAAACCACTATTGGAAACGGTTGTGTTCTGCTGCTCGATATTGTTCGCTGAGGTAAGGATGACATTGCCCGGGCTGGTATTCAGATCAACGTTAGTCGCGACTCCCGTTTGAAAGTCAGCTTGAGCGGTATCCGTAAAACAGCCACTGGGAGCCGACGTAGTGAGCGAAAAATTCTGAGTTGTAGTTGCGCTATCGTTCACAACAATACTGGCGAAAGTGCTGGAATTGAATCCCGTCGCACTTGCTGTGATGGCTGGGTAAGTGCCCGCCGGAATGCCGGTGAACGAAAAGGAACCACTGCCATTAGTCGTCGTGGTTCGAACGCCGAGCGCAACTGTAGCCCCACTAATCGGGGAGTTGTCGCTGGCTTTAACCACCGTACCTGACACCGTACCGCCAGGGCCAACTGGTGTACACGCAGCAAATTTGAAGGAACCGATACGAGTGAGATCGTTAAGACCATTAACAGCGTAGTACTCGTTGGTGTACCAGAACGTGCAACCGTCAGGATCGAGAGTCATCGCCGTGTAGTCTCCCCACCGAATACACGTACCGCCGCAACTACCCGTCTGCGTTCCCGTACCCTGAATCAGAGTCTGCTCGGTCTGACTAAACGTATTAACTGGATCAGTAGATAGTCTGCCAGCGTACTTGATTCCTGGATTGGTTGTGCTGTTTGAAGTGGAATACCCCATTGCCATGTTCCCGGCGCGATCGACAGCCAGACTTGGCACATACCTATATGTCACATTCGCTCCGTCAGGATCCCAGGTAACGGACTGAATATCGTTGGGACCAACGCTGCCTCCCGTCACGGGCACTTGATACCATCGAGGCGCCGCAAAACCAGAAGTATCTTGTCTGCGGACAGTGTGCGGCACCCAGAGAGATTCCACGCCACCGAGATTAGTGTATTGGTTTTGGACCATCGCACGCGTTTCAAGAACATCCAGGGTATTACCCGGTGTTGCCGCATTGGGCGCTGCCGCGTTTGGCCAACTGCTACTTGCGAGAGCGTTGGTTGCTCCAGTGAATGTGGACAGCGAGGGTCGATTCCAATCTACGTGAAACTGATAAACAGACTGGGCGTTCAGAAACTGCCAGGTTGAGATGAAGTAGTTTGGACTACCTGACGGAGGAGTACCCGCCTGAAGCCGAGCATTACTTGGAAGCAGCGTAAATTCGCCATCATCCGCGACATCGAATGACACGACCTGCGGCGTCGGTGAACCCTTGTACATTTGGGCCTTGTTGAAAGCAAACACACGCACGTTTTGAAATGATCCGCTGGCTGCATAGTCGAACATGTTCGCCGACATATAAATGCCATCCGGCCATATGCCGAACTTTGGATAGTCGCCGAGCCCGCCAGTCGTATTGATAGAGTAAAAATTCCAACCACCCGCCACCGGATCCCCGGTCTTCGAGACTGCCATACACTGAAATGATCCCGGCGGATTAATGACGTTGAACGAACCATCAAGTTGAAATGCAAAGTCTGAAATGAACCATCGATCTTCAAAGCTGTCATACAACACAACCGGGTCGCCAAAATTATTCGTGTCGCATAGATTTCCAAAATTCCCCTGGCTCATGAACGTATTGAATGTGAAAGCTGCTACTCGAACGCCAGTGCTCTTGTTGAAAATGCCTATTGATGTATTGACTACTTGAATGTAATAGGTGGGACCGACGTCGCCATTTTCATCGGGAGGATGACCGGCACCAAAGTTCGCGAAATCGAGACCATCGAAACTGATATTTGGTGTAGGCGCCGGAGCTGCGGGAGCAGAAACAGCGGGCTGCGTTGGCGCGGTTGGAGCGGTTGACGTTCCCGGAAGAAGACGCGGCGTGTGATCAGGCGGTTCGCGTTCTGGGCGCCATTTCTGATCCGGTTTCCGATAAGGTAGTTTCCTAAGATCGCCGTCGAACGGACGTGCTCTTTGAAGATGTAGTTCCCTGGGATTGCGATTGCGTGAATTCGTTTGGGCGTTAAGGCCTGGAGGGAGAACCGCTTCGGTCTTCTGGTTTTGCGTTCTGCCGTGAGGGCCATCTGCATTCAAGAAACCTCCGCTTAGCGCTTTCATAAATCCCGTCCCGGTGAAGGCAGTAACGGTTATGAGCACAAAGATGAGGATCCAGAACCACCGGGTATGGCGCACCAACATCTTATAAGAACGGTCATATCTGTAGCGTGTTCTTGAGATGGGGGCCATGCGTATTTGATCGCGCGCTTTCTTCTGTGCAGCGTTTTTACGTCTCTGATTTCAAGGTCGATACGTTCAGAAGCGACTGCGAGTGATTGAAGTGGCTATACTTTTACACCTGCAATCAGCGGCGCGCAATAAAAACATTCTCGATTTGTCCGGCTGGGATGAGAAGTACGCAGGTGTCCCCGCCTGCCCGCGTCGCGCTCTACCCTGAACGGCAGGGGTAACTGTGTTCAAAAAAGGTGGTTAATGTAACCCACTTGGTTACGCGCGACGCAGGCAGGCGAGGACGCCTGCGGTCCCGGGACCACGGTATCTGATTATTTTCACACTGATCTGGGCGCAGCTGGCTGCAGAGAACGCACTGAGGAGTTAAGTTAAATGGTCAATGAAGACACTTCTACTCGCTCGTGGAATGCTATCGCCAAAAGCTGGGCGTCGCATGCTGACAATAATGACTATCGCAACTTCTTCCTCATGCCACGGATGCTGGAAATGTTGGGCGACGTTTCCGGCCGACGCATACTCGATCTTGGTTGTGGCGAGGGAGGATACGCCCGCGAACTGAAGCGCCGTGGCGCCAACATCATTGGTATAGATGGAAGCGAGACCCTTGTTCAAATTGCACGCGAACGCGCCGGCGCAGAGGAACTGAACATTTCGTTCATCTGCGCCAACGCAAATGCTCTCGATGGTATCTCGGAAAATACTTTTGACTTCGTCGTCGCCGCCATGAGTCTAATGGATATTGAAGATTATGCCGGTGCGGTTCGTGAGGTTCATCGAGTTCTTTGCAACGGCGGATCACTACTAATGAGCATTACCCATCCTTGCTTTTCCGCGCGTATCTCACAATGGGAACGTCCTCCCGATAACAAGCACGATCTATTGTTCTTCAAAGTCGATAACTATTTCGAGCGAGAAGTATGGGAAGACAAAATCACCAAAGACTTCTCCGCGCCAGTGCTGCGTCGGCACCGACCTTTGGAGGATTATGTCCAGGTGCTGTTGCATGAAGGCTTCTTGTTGCGACACTTCAGTGAGGCTGAGCCCACTGCGGATGAATTGAAGAAGTCTTATCGTTTCCGAAAGCTTACGCGCATCCCATACTTTCTGTTTATGCGGTGGGAGAAATCGTAAAGACGCGCCGTTCACTACCAACACCCACTGCCCTTTTGGCGCTCCGAAATTCAGTAGACTTGTGCAGAATATTGCCCCGCATTGATGTTTTTGAACCGGCGATTTTTAGAATTTAGGATTTACTCCTCCAAACCCCTCCTCGGGAAACATCGAAATTCGTAAAAGCTCTAGGTTTTTTACTAAGAACCCGATCTGGGTGCTTGCGGAACGATATCTGCAACGATCAGATTTGAAACACTTGATCTGATCGAACCACCGCGCTCGAACTAAAGCCTGCCCCCAAGTTGTTCGCCTCAGGTCACAGTCGCTTTTAGTCGACGTCTCCCCAATTACCAACAACAGCAGCTAGCCGAAGCAATTTCGGCGAACTACCAGAAACACATTTCTGCGGAGGAATTCCATGAAACGAAAGAATCTTCTGGGAGGCGTCTCTATTTTTTGCGCTCTCTTGCTCCTGGCAGTTTATTCGACTTTTGTCGTCGGCCAACAAGGCACGTCGACAGTCCGTGGGCTCGTTAAAGACCCGCAGGGTAACGTGGTAGCGGGCGCGTCTGTGAAGCTGACAAATTTGGGTACAAACTTGTCTCGCAGTACAACCACAAGTGATACGGGAACATACTCGTTCGATTTTATTCAGGTCGGTGACTATCGGCTTGAAGTTGAAGCCAAAGGTTTCAAAAAGGCATTCGTAAATGATGTTCATGCCCTGGTTGCGAAGGCCGCAACGATTGATGTCCAGCTTGAAGTCGGGAACGTTTCCGAAACAATAACGATCACGAGCGGCACTGGTGAAGTGCTGGTCAATCGTGACGATGCCACGCTCGGTAATAACTTCATCAATAAACAGATCACACAACTACCTCTGGAGGCGCGTAGTGTGACTTCGCTTCTGACATTGCAGCCTGGCGTTACCCGCGAGGGCTATGTCTCTGGTGCACGAAGCGACCAATCAAATGTGACGCTGGATGGAATTGACATCAACGATGCACAGACCAATCAGATCGGTCCTGCCACTGGTACAGCAAGCAGCGACACCACCGAATCTGATCTTGTCTTTGTAAACGGAACTACGATGTCGCCAGACGCCACCACAGTTTTACGCTTGAACTCGGAAGCTATTGAAGAATTCCGAGTCACCACTGCAAATGCCAACGCCAGCCAGGGCAGATCGTCTGGTGCACAAATATCCCTGGTCACCAAGTCCGGCTCTAACGAGTTCCACGGTGCACTCTTTGAAGCTCATCGCAATACCATCTTTACAGCGAACGACTTCTTTAATAACCGTACCGGAAGGTTTACGGCTGATGACGCGGACGTAATCCTGGGTCTTAAGAAGATTGGGGACGAAAAAAACCCAAGACCTAAACTGCTACGCAATACATTTGGTGGCGCTCTTGGTGGTCCAATTATTAAGGATCGCGCTTTCTTCTTCTATAGCTATGAAGGTCGTCGAGATGCGGCCGAGGCGAGCGTAGTCAGAATTGTTCCACTCGCGAGTATGGGAAAAGGACAGCTACGTTACGTTAACCCTTCGGGTAGCGTTACAACTTTGTCCACCGCAGACTTGAACTCACTCTTTCCGGATGTTGAGATGAATCCCCTGGCCATTGCCGCGTTGGCCCAGGCCGCTGCGAAGTATCCTGCAAATGATTTTACGCAGGGTGATAGCACTGTAAATACTCGCCTGAACACCGCCGGTTTTCGATTCAACGCTCCGACACCGGTTAAATTGAACTCGCATAGCGTGCGTTTTGATTTCAACCTGACGGACCGCCAAACGCTCTTTGTGCGCGGCAACGCTATTCACGACCTTATTGGATTGGCGCCGCAATTTCCTGATACGCCGGCACCTCAAATCTGGTCGCACCCGTTAGGCTTCGTAGTGGGACATACCTGGACTGTAAATACCAATCTGGTAAATAACCTACACTATGGTCTGACACGTGAAGCGTTCACCCAGGGCGGTGATTCAGCGGCGAACGCAATAACGTTCCGCTTTGTGTTCTCTCCTTTGCTTTTCGCGAGAACCTTTAGTCGTACGACGCCCGTGCAAAACATCACAGATGACGTGTCATGGGTGAGAGGTAGTCACACTTTTCAGTTCGGTGGGAACGTTCGGTTGATCAAGAATAACCGCGTTAGCTTCGCTAATGCGTATGACAGCGCTGTTACCAATCCATCGTTCTATGCTGGTGGTGCTGGAACAATTCTGTCAGACACGGTGAACGATTTCTCTCCCATCAAGGATGGGTTCGAATCAACCGTACAAAATGCTGTGACTGCACTCATCGGCCGGTTTTCACAGTACACAGCACGGTTCACGTTCGATCACTCTGGAGCTCTACAGGACTTAGGAACTGCGACAAACCGTACGTTTGCAACGCAAGAGTACGACGGCTACATGCAGGACACATGGAAGATGACGCCAAATCTGACGTTGACGTATGGCCTGCGATATAGCCTCAGTCGACCCGTGTATGAAACTAAGGGTTTTGAAGTCAAGCCAAACATTCCGCTCACCGATTATTTCAATCAGCGCGTGGCAAGTGCGGCCCAGGGCATTCCGTTCAACGATCCGATAACGGTTGATCTTTCAGGGCCGGCGAACAATCGCTCACCGCTTTATCGATGGGACAAGAACAACTTCCAACCTCGCGTTGCCCTCGCATGGTCTCCGGGATTTAAGAGCGGATTCCTGTCCAGGATATTTGGCGCGAATCATGAATCTGTTCTTCGAGGCGGCTTCGGTATCACGAACGATTACTACGGTAATCAGTTAGCAGTTAACTTCGATCTAAACAATCAGCTGGGATTTAGTTCTCAGACGACGATTGCAGCCAACACCTTTAACGTTTCCTCTCGTCCCGCACCACTATTCCTTGGTTTCGGACAGGATGTTCGTGCCCTGCCACAAATTACGCTTCCTGGCACGCTGACTTTCCCACAACAGAAACCAGCAAACGATTCTCGGCGCATCGAGTCGGCTTTGGATGAAGCGCTGGTCGCACCAATCAACTACAGTTGGAATGCGACCTTCGAGCGCCAACTGCCACACGGCCTTGTATTACAGGCATCGTACGTTGGCAGATTGGGCCGCAAACTGCTCGCGGAACGCGACATTATGGCGCTCAATAACCTAAGAGATCCGCAGTCAGGAATGGATTGGTACACAGCGGCGGGAATGCTCGAAAACCTGCGCGCTCACGGTGCTCCAATTTCGTCAGTCGCGCAAATACCATGGTTCGCCAACTACCTGCCGCCTGGATTCGCCGCTTTGGCTAACGACCTTTATTTTGGGAACCCGCATTGTGTCGATCCGAAAGAGTTCTGCATCGACGAGTCTCTAAATCAAACGCAGGCAGTGTACGCGGTTGCACAAGGGTTTTATGGTAACGACTGGACCGACACCCAGGATGTTATCGACACTGCAATCAGCGGCAACCTTTTCTTCAATCCACAGTATGGCGCTCTCTCTGCGTTTAGCAGCATTGGCAACTCCGCTTACAACGCCGGCACAATCTCCTTGCGAGAACGACTCGGCGAGAAGTTGACCCTGGATTTTAACTACACGTTGTCTCACTCATTCGACGATGCCTCGGGTTTGCAGACCAGTGGCCTTCCGGCTGTGACTTACGGCAACGGATTTATCTTGAATGCGATCCGGCAAAAGGATTGGTACGCTAGTTCCGACTTTGACGTGCGCCACGTGATAAACGTGAACGCTATTTGGGAGGTGCCTGTTGGTCGTGGTCGCACTTTCTTCAGCGGCGCCAATAAAGTTGTAAATGGCGTTATCGGCGGCTGGCAGCTTGCCGGTATCTATCGTTGGAATTCCGGTTTGCCATCAGCGAATTTCATCGACGATGCTCGCTGGGCCACGAATTGGAACGCACAGAGCCTCGTGGTTCGAACAGGCCCGTTGCAGTCCTGCCCTGACCGGGGTGGCGTCGACGCTCCGAAACTATTCGGCTGCAACCCAACCGCGGCTTACCAAAGCTTCCGAAACCCATTTCCAGGCGAATCGGGAGATCGCAACGCTTTCAGGTTACCGGGTTATGTCAGCCTTGACCTGGGACTAAGCAAGTCCTTTGGTCTTCCCTGGGGTGAGAATCACAAACTCCAGATTCGTTGGGAGGCTTTCAATGTGACCAACACCCAGCACTTTGGAAAGATGGATGTGACTCGTACGGGGGTTGGCGTTACTCTCGACCCAAGCACTGCCACTCCACCGGTGAATTGGTCAAACTTCACCGCCATTCAGGGATCGCCGAGGGTAATGCAGGTCGGCTTCCGTTATTCCTTCTAACCTTAAACTCCAATTGGGGCCGAAGCAGAAATGCTTCGGCCCTTCTTTAGTTGGCATCCAGTTTGAACTCTGCGCCTCCTCTGCGTTCTCTGCGTCTCAGCGGTTCTTAGCGTGGTCTAATTGAAGGAGACGCAGAGACCGGAGAGAAGCAGAGGAGGCGCAGAGAAAACCGTGAAATACTGTCGGTGGCATGTCTATTAGAACCACTCAAATCATAATCACGTTAGTTTTGTCACTACTGTTCTCTGCATCCTCAAGTCTTGCGCAAAATGGCGGTGGACACATTCTTTTTGGTGACTTCAAGGTAGACGAGAGCAAAGCCAATGGTATGAAGCCACTAAGCTTTGACGTCATTCTCTACACCACTGGTGGTGATCTAGTCGCGCGACAGACAGTCGGAAATAATTCCCGCTATCGCTTCACAGACGTACCCAGCGGAGACTACGAACTTGTGGTCGAAGTGGAAAGTAGTGAGATCGCTCGAATCCATCTGATGCTGAACGAAAGTTTCAAGACCGATATCCGGCGCGATATTGAGCTTGAATGGCGAGAGAATCCGATCGGGAACAATAGAAAGGCTGGCACAACATCGGCGCAGGCTTATCACCGCACCTCAACAAACGAGAAGCGTTTTGTGAAGGCCGAGACTGCGATAGATGAAAAGAAATATCCAGAAGCACTCGACTTGCTAATGCAAGTGTTGAATGATGACGGTAACGACTATGAAGTTTGGACCGAGTTGGGCACTGTCTTCCTTATGCAGCGGGACCTGACAAAGGCTGAGAGCGCTTATGAACGGTCTTGTGAAGTCAATCCCTCTTTCTTCCAATCGTTTCTCAATCTCGGGAAGTTGAGAATGTCGCAAAAGCGATTTGACTCAGCGATCGGACCGCTGGAACAAAGTATTAAGCTCCGACCTAATTCTGCGCCGGCTAATAATCTTTTAGGAGAAGCCTACCTGCAACTGCAGAAAGGATCGAAAGCGGTACTCTACTTAAACGAAGCACTCCGAC
This sequence comes from Pyrinomonadaceae bacterium, assembly GCA_036522415.1. GTDB lineage: Bacteria > Acidobacteriota > Blastocatellia > Pyrinomonadales > Pyrinomonadaceae > PSRF01. The sequence goes on from DATDFV010000261.1 coordinate 37,002, forward strand.
TCGATCCGGATGGAATGGCTCCAGTGCATCTTCGACTGGCTAAGCTTTACAACGCCGCCGGAATGAAAAGTAAGGCAGCGGAAGAATACGAGGAGTTCTTAAAGAAGAGACCAAATTATCCCGACCGCAAAACGCTCGAGGATTACATCACTCAGAATCGAAAACAGTGAAGGCAACGATCTTCGGAACACTACCATGTCGTCGCTCTGCTGTTGGCTCAATTGCAAGAAACCTCGGCAACGAAACTTCATTAAACGCATTGACTCAGTAAACTGCTACACGTCAGCGCAGCCCGAAACTACGGCTACGCTGACGTGTTTAGCGTCCACCTCCACGCGGCAAGAGCCACTTTAGCAAGTGCAGTGAAGTGAAGTCGGCGATCAAATATTGAAGGCTTTCTTCAATCTCGCTTCGACAAAAGCAGAGGCAGCACCCTGTGTGTTGGGAGGTGGTGCGGTAAGCGCCGCTGTACCTAGCGCCATCACGGCTGGGCTCTTCGCGGTTAGCTTGATTGTTCCCTCCAGCCATTCTTTGGCGAGTGGATCAAGCGGCTCATCGGCAGGATCAACTGGCACTCCCGCCACCGCCGAAGAGATAGCATCGACAAGTGATGGTCGAGGCAGTTTCTTTGGCATGTCAGTGGCCGCACGTGGGGCACTCAACTTCTTAAAGAGATCCGCGAATGAAGTTGCACTCTTGTCTCTCTTATTCAACGGACCGCTAAGTCCAAACATCTCGCTCATCGTCTTAATTACAGAGGCATGTTGAAGCTTTCTGTTCTCCACGATGCCTTTCTGAATCCATGGCGACACAATCAACGTGGGAACGCGAAGTCCCAGGCGATCGAATTTGAAGCTCGGGACCTGGAATGTAGCTTTGTCATCAGGATTGGGTGAGTCTTGACCGTCAGGATTGGGTGCGCTCCCGGGTGCGATGTGCTCAAAAAAACCGCCTATCTCATCATATGTGACGATGAGCGCCGTCTCATTGAACAGAGTCTTATTGGCTGCCAGTTCATCGTAGACGTCGGCAATCAAATGTTCGCCAAAGCGCACATCTTCCGGAGCGTGTTGGGAATTGGCCCGCGCATTCGTTGTATTCATGAAGCGTGGGAGAATAAAACTGAACGTCGCGAGGTTCCCGTTCGCCACGTCGGTTTTCCAACGTTCGTCGAATCGTCGGAAGTGATCAGGTGTCTTCTTTAAAGCCTTGAATTGAAGGACTTCGTTGAAGTCGTGGAAGTACGTTGCCCAACTGTGGCCAGCGGCATCGAACAACTGGTAAATCGTTTTTGACTTAAACTCACGATCGAACGCGTTGTGAACGTAGCCCTCGGATGTTGCGGCATGAACGTACATGCGATTGGGCATGGTTGGCCCAGGCACTTCGCAGAACCAGTGGTCGCAAAGACAGAAGTTGCGGGCCAGCGCATTGATAGCTGGGAGCTGCGTGGGGCTAAACGACTTCATCACTTCAGCGAGGTTGTTCTTATCGACGGTGTGGCTGCTTTGTAGCAGATGGTCTTTATAGTTACGCACGAACCCATTGTTCTTGATCGGATGTTGCGCGGAAGGTCCTGAACGGTCATTGCACAACTGCACGTTGGTTCCGTTGAATGAGTGCGATGGACCTTCCTTGTCATGAACGGCGAATGGAGCGGTTTTCTTTGCCACGATTTTCGGATTGTCGGCAGACTCCGGCTTCGCGGGATTCAAAAGATTTGAAAGGTTCTTCCCAACCAGATTTTCGATTGTTTGACCTGCGGGCGCGGTAGCAAAACCGAAGATGTGATCGAAGGAACGATTTTCAAGCATCAAAACTACGACGTGTTTTATTCGCGTTTGTAAAGGCATGTGTGAGTCCTCTCTGGTGATGTGTCTTGCTTCATGATTTCCGGCAAGAGTGGGATTACTTGTCAGTTGCCGACAGCCTCTGTGCAACGACAAGCTGGTCATCTCTGAATCCATGCAGGATGAACTCAGTCACATCGTCAGCCGGCTTCGGTAAGTTGAACGTGGTCGTTCCGCTGTTAACATCGAGCGACTGGTGGGGACGATTATTTAGAAAGAGATCAATTCGAGTTACGTTTTGAGTCTTCGCTGTAATTCGAACGCTGCCGTCAGCCGCAGACCTCGCATCAGCCGTCAAGCTTGAGGCCGGCCCCATGTCCGCCAAAATTGACGCCGCCTCCTCAATTAGATCAGCATTGCCATTGATTAGATCGTTCATTGTGATTGGATGGATCGCATCTGGCTTGATGCCGAGATCTTCCACTGGAACTGTGGCTCGAGCGCCCACCCTGGTAGTACGTCGAATCGCAACTCGGAACGAAACTCCGTTGGGCAGATCCTGAATTGGAGAATCGTCGCCTGGCAGCAGATTTCGTAAGACATCGTGGCCGATAACATTGGCCCCACCAGCGCCTGTGTTGCCGTCAGTTCCGAGTATCTTTCCGATCTCGTGGTCCTGGAATCCCGCGGCAAAGATGTCAGTCGTGCTGTAACAGAGAGCATCAGTTATCAGAACCACCGGGCCCTGGTATTTCTGGCCGATGCTGTTGTAGTCATCCGCACTGTTGATCGGAAACCCCTGCGAGAATTGCGATCCTGTTTCGATGGACTCAGTAATCGATGAAATCCATTCACCCAGAGAGTCAGGGTTGGCTTCGCAGAGCTGCAAGGTACCTGTTGTGTTTATAAAATGTAATCGCGCCGGATCGATGCGCTTCGGGGTTAACAGTTGAAGAAGGCGTTCGCCAGCAAGAATTACCCCGCCACCGTTTCCCCGAACATCCAGGATCAGTCCGTTCTGGGGAACCAGTTTCGCAATCCGAATAAACTCATCGACGAAGGCATGATCATCGTTGACGTTAAACGTGCGGATGCGGATGTAACCAAATTTGCCGTGAGAAGTGTTGACTGTTTTGAATGAGGAGAAAACGTCGGGCATCGTACTTGTTTCTGCAAGGTCGCCGTTGATTGTGGTCGCAGTCGTTGGATCGGATGATAGTTTCGCCATCCGACGCTCGCATTTGACCGCCTCCGGGGCAAACAACAGTTTCATAACACGACGTTCGACTTCAGTTTTGGCATCAACGCCTAGCAGTCTCGCAACTTTGCCAGTGTTTGACAGCAAGTCTATGCCACTCGCAGGAGTATCAGGCAGAAACACCATCCAATCGAATTCGATATCCCTGGACTTATTTCCATCCAGGTAACGAATGGTCACCTTCTCCTCATCAGGTGGCAGCGACATTCCCATCCAACGTGTCGTCATTGCTGACAGACCGCGGGCGCGACGCGCGTCAAGGTTACTGCCTGCTTCACGCTCGGCATTAAGCTCAACGGCTCGATCGATCGGAATATTGTTCCAGTGAGTAACTCTCACGCCGACTTTGAACTTGGTATCTTTCACCGTTGGCGAAACTTGTGTAACGATGTAGTTGCGTTGGCCCTTCTCGATGTAAACCTCAAGACGGAAAGGAACGAAGGCGGTTCTGGACCGAAACGGTTCCGGCAGGATGTAGTTCGTGTGGAGGTCGCGCAGATGAACGAAGGTCGAGATCATCTCATCGTGGAACGCGCGCTCCGAGAGTTTTGACTGTCGCGCCTTGAGAAGTTTCAGACGCTGCAATGGCTCAATCGCGTGCATCGCTCTCTTGAGAGGCAGGTGCACGTAGAACTCATCGAGCAGAACCAGGGCCTGGTCAATAATTCTTTCACGCTGAGACAACGTAAGAGTGCCTGCTGTTTTTAAAAACTCTGGGAGCGTTTGAGTCGCACCCAAATTTTTGATAACCGCTTTTGACGCTTCCTGCTTAGCCGCGGTTTTCGTCTTAGGTTTGTTTTTGGCTTTCGCTGCTTTAGTACCAACCATTTTCTTCGCAGTAGCTTGAGCTTTCATCATGGTCTCCCAAAGCGTTTGGTGTGGCTGACTTCAAAGGGTTGCGCTGGGGAAAGTTTTCGCAACCTGAGACAAGTTCACGGTTGGAGAATTACCCGTCGCGAGGTTCGTGTTAACGAAGGGATCCTTCTAACGCTCTACAAAGCCTTGAGACTGTCGTAGGTGATGGCGACGTACAATCCGCGACCATCACTAACACGACAGTAGGAACCACCATCGTGCCTGAGAAGAACCACGCTAGTTCCTTTGACGAACGTTCCATTCGCTGATTTACCTTGCTGCGGTTCGTCGAAGTAGTATGGCGCATCGCGTTTCAGCTTATGGGTAAACTGGTTTGGCGGAGGCGAAATAATATTTTCGTCAGGCACGATAGAGTCACCGCTCAAGACTTCGGCCTTTGGCCGTGTAAACCCTTTCATTGATGAGCGCCCCGCTTGTTATTGCAGACTATCATCCGGTAACACGATCGGGATGTTGGGCAGTATGACGCCCTTTGGTTGGGGTTGTTCCGCCAGTGCTCCACCTTCCGCAAGCGCCATCAGGTTTGGCAAGGAGTATGGTTCGGCTGCCTTAAAATCTACGACGTACCCAAGGTCCTGCAAGCTGCCTACGGTCATCCGGCTAAGTGGATTATTAGCCGAGCCCACGAATCCCGTCATTAGTTCGTTACGAAATACGCTTTCACGCCAGTGGGAGTCACGGGTGCCGGCTCCGCCGGTATTTTCAACCGGAACGGCGGTCGGTCCCGTTCCTTTCAACTTGCCGAACTCCGCTTTTGCAGCAGCACCAGTGAAAGTTGGGTTTGAAGTGCCGGCACCGTGCAGCAGCCCTTTATTGGTCCAAATAGTTCCAATACCCAAGACGTGCCCCATCTCGTGAGTAATCACGTCTCCGAGGGTTCCATCTTTCTCCATCTGTTTGAGGTCGGCAGTGTCAAAAGCCATCTTACCTTTCGCTGGAATGAAGGCGGCGGCACCCGCACTAGCGGGCCTTAAGCGAGTCGGACCAGCCTGACCGAGAATCGTTCCCGGCCCATCAATATTCTGACCCTGAGCCAAAATTAAGAGATCGTCAACCACTTCGCCATCTACCATAACGCTTGGTAAATCGCCAACGATAACCTTACTCCAACGGTCGGCAGCAGCCTTGAAAGCGTCTTTCTGTTTTTTTGTAAGTCCACCAAGAAATCGGACTTCGATAGTAAACGGTGAAGTCGTGTTTGCGAGCGCGGCCGCAACTTTCTTGCTGGCCTTCGCGAGATAGGTTTCGTGCTTGGGCATGGATTCAATTCCTTTCTTGGCGTGAATCGCCAGATGAAAGCGGGACTTGGCGAGGAATTCCCCAAAGCACCTAATGCGGTATATGCGAGGTAAATTGGTGCGTTAGCGGAACCTCGGTTGTTCGTGTTAAGGGCTTGCAGAAGATATCACAGCCTCCTTAAATGTGAATACTAATCGCGTCATCAGACATGAGAACCTACGGAGCGACGGCAGAGACATACTCCATGATGTCTGCGCTCGGATAGTTAGAACGTCAAGTGACACTGACCGTTCTTAAACTAATGCCAACACTTGGTACTTCCTAAACTCAATGTCGAAAGTCAGTAAAACGTTTCTTGCTGAGCATCGATATTTAGGCGCTGACTTACACCAGGAAAGGGTGAAGCGTGGCAGTGGATTGAAGCAGTGGTTAGACCGTTTGATTAACAAAATGCAGAAGGCTGAGTTTACAAGACTCGCGGCGGGAGGTGCCTTTTTCATGACATCAGAGAACAGAGAAGAATTTCAAACCAGGTTACTACCAAAAGTTGATTGCTGAGTTGGCACAAACGGCGTAGGGTGCCTTTTCATCTGTCGCCGCAATGCGGCAATACACCTTGGCGAAAAATTCCAAACAAACAAGAACTTTAGAATGACACTCTCAACCCAAACTGAATCTCACGACCCGGCGTTGCCGCTTCCGTAATGGTTCCGAACTGCGGCGTATTTACGAAACGGTTTGGCGTCCCGAGATTGGTATGGTTCAGTGCATTGAAAGCTTCGGCACGAATTTGCAATTTGATTGTTTCGTTCACTGCAAACTCGCGTTGCAACGCAAGGTCGAGCGTTTGCCGGCCTGGACCATACACCGTGTTTCGTCCTACGTTGCCGAACGTGAACGCTGCGGGTGTGGAAAACGCAGCAGTATTAAACCACCGGTCCGCCGTGTGTGTTCCTGCACCAAAGACTGGTTGGCCCGTGTAGTTTGCGCGGATCGGATTCTCACCTAGCAATGTACCGGCATTGGCAGTGTCACCAAACACTGAAACAGTAAACGGAAATCCACTCTGCGCCTGGTAGATGGCGGAGAGCCGCCAGTCTTTTGTCACCGCACGAGCAAGGCCCGACTGTTTCCAAGTCGGCAGACTATAAACTGCGCTCAGCGCGAACCGGTGACGAATATCGCAAGCGGGCCCCTTCTCCAAAGTTAAGTTGGAATTGTTTTGTGGTGCGGCGGACTCGAACATCGGCGAGCGAAAATCGGGAGCGTCGCTGAGATCCTTTGCAAATGTGTAGTTCGCCAGGAAAGTCCAGCCACCTGCAAAACGCCTCCGAAGGTTCACATATCCAGCGTCGTACCAACTCTGCGCTGAATTCTCCAAAAGATTAATGCCACTGACTGGAAACGTCGTGTTCGCGATTGTGATATTGGTGGGCAGCTCCATGCCTGGAAGAAAACTCAACGTTTTGAAGGGACGACGTGGCCCAATGGCTCCGGGCCCGGGAGGCGCGTTGTTTATCAGATGCGAACGCTGCAAGTGCAGTCCATGAGATCCAAGATAGCCGAATTCAAGGGTCGTTTCGGCGCCGAGACTCTTCTCGAGGGAACCACTCCATTGTTCGATGTATTGCGGCGGCGCATTAATTTCGAAAGCGGCGAAGCTTACGGTGGTCGTTCCCAAAACTGCAGGGCCAAAATTTAGATGGCTGGCGACGATTCCCGCAGCAGGAGTGAAGTTGTCGCTCTGCTGCGTTTCAGGAAAAACGTATGGCACATTGTGTCGCTGATTGCACCAGGTGTTCATGTCAACCGGCGTGAAGAAAATTCCGAAAGCGGCGTGAAGCACAACTCCATGCTGAGGCAAGTTGTGAGAGATTCCAACGCGAGGAGCAAAATTCAGCTTGTTTGCGTTATTAAGGCCTTCCGGAAACCCCTGTTGCCCGCCGATGAAAACTGCCGGTACGCCATTTTGAAACGTCAGGTTCGTGTTGGCAAAACGAATATCAACCAGCGGACTCATGAATTCGTAACGTAGACCAGCCTGAATAGTTGTGTTACGACCAAGTTGAAAAGTGTCTTGTATGAACGCATCAGCGTACCATTGGCGCAGTTGCATCTGCGGAATGCCCGCTTGACGTTGTTTGACCGCTGGCAGGCCCAGGAGAAAACTTGCAAGGGCTGATCCCGTGCCGTCGTTCGTTGCCGTCTGAGTCGTGAAGCCATTGGTGAACTGGTAGTAGCCCCGGTTTTGAAAGAACCCCCACATGGGCCAGATGAAATAACGATAGCTGGCTCCAAACTTCAAACTGTGACGACCTTTCTGCCAGTTCAAAGAATCGCGACCTTCCAGAATTGTGTTCCAGGCATGCATCGGCGTAGCGAGAAATGAGTCGCCCATGCCGGAGTACCCTTGCACGTTGAACCACGGTGCTCCAAACGCGCCTTCACCACCAAAACCAACTCCGGTGATTCCCAGTTCGCTAACAATGTCGTTGCTAAAACTGTTCTCTGAAGTGCGATGCATTGCCAGGCGGGAAAAGGAAACTGTGGCGATGTTAACAAGGTTAGGACTGATGATTTTCGTCCAACCTACAATTCCGTGTTGCGATAGGTTGTCATGAAGAGCACCGAAGCCCGGCAGGTTTTGCGGCATGAATCCTTTTTCGCCGCTGAACGAGTAACGTCCAAACAAACTACTGCTGTCATTCATTTGGTGATCGATACGAATCGTAGCCTGATCGTTTTGGTGATGCAGATTTCTGACATCCAGGTAGTTGTTACAGTCCAGGCCTGCACCCACCACGGTCGGCGCTCCCATCATTGTCATGCCGCAACCCATCATTCCCATATCCAGGTTTGGACGCGGGATGTACTTTCGCAGGAAGAGCTGAACTTTAGGATCGATCCTTCCTTGTGGGATTACATTTCCGGGAAACTGATCGCGAATGACCTGGGGGTTCGTTGGACTTACAGGTTTGGTTGAATCGAAATTCGGGTTTGGATGAGAACTGAATGGGTTGTAGATCGTCGCACCGCTCATGCTGAAGTCGCCATTGATTTCATCTTCTGTTGCCACCGTGGCGAGCATCGTTTGAGATTGTGTCAGTCTAAGTCCTTCGTAGTTAAGAAAGAAAAAGGTTTTGTTATGGATGATTGGTCCACTAAAGGAGGCGCCGAAGTTATTGCGAACCAGATGATTCGCAGAATCCATTTCATTAAACGTTCGAGCGTCCAGCGCGTCGTTTCTCAAAAACTCATACGCAGTTCCATGAAACTCATTGCTGCCCGTGCGGGTCACAATGTTGATTTGACCGCCTCCCGCGCCTCCCATCTCAGCCGAATAACTTCCTGTCTGTACTTTGAATTCCTGGACAGCGTCAGGAGAAGGACTGAAATTGAGCGTATTGAAAGTCGGATCTGTATTGGTGGCTCCATCGAGCAGGAAGTAATTCGCATTAGGTCGATTGCCTCCGATACTTACAGCGGAGCGCTGACCGGGTCGCCAGTAGAGTGCACTCATGTCACCAGTCTGGGCACCGTGCGATTCGTGTGTGCCCGGCACGGTTAGTACGAGATCTATCAGCATGCGGCCGTTGAGTGGAAGGTTTTGGACCGCGGTCGGTTCAACTACTTCACCGACGCTCGCATCTGTAGTCTTCAAGACCGTAATCGTGTCAGTCTTAACATTCACAACAGAGCTGACCGACGGTAATTTGAGGTTGAGGTCCAGCGTCATTTGTTGCGCAACCTCGAGCGTGACATTCTCGTTCACTGTTGCAAATCCTGAAGCTTGCACTGTCAACTTGTAGTCTCCAGGCAGTAGACCCGTAATTTGAAAACTTCCCTCCTCATTAGTTACTGCATTGCGAGCGACGTTGGTACTGTTTGAAGTAAGTTGCACAGACGCCCCTGCAACCAGCTGGTGCTGAGGATCGAAGACTACGCCACTCAGAGTCGCATAGTTGCTCTGAGCGAAAGTCGTTGCTGACGCTGCCAGGAAAAAGAACAAACCGACACGAATAAGTTTGCGCACTGTTCTATCCTCCGTGTAGACGTATCCGCGTGAGATTAAAGCGACTTGCAACTGCTGAACTGTCGATTTGCCTTAGAGCTTGATGAGCGAACTAAGATTAATAAGTGGGCGGGAATCTTATCTGTGGAGGATGCAGTACGTCATGCATCGAAAGTTGGGGAGCAATATCAACTGTAAGGTTTAGCAGTAGGTTGTACGACAGGCTGTTAGCCTGTCGGGGTTTTCCGTTGGGGGTTTCCGTTTGAGGGATTTCGCTTTTTGTGCAAAGCCAGGATTGTACGACAGGCTGTTAGCCTGTCGGGGTTTTCCGTTGGCTGCACTCATTTTGTAAGAAACGCTCGAAACCGTCGACAGGCTGACAGCCTGTCGTACATTGACAGTTTAAGACAACGGTCGATATTCTCGATTCAAATGAGGCGAGGTTTAATAATTGTTGTTCTCTTGCTTGCAATGCTGAGTAGCGCGATTGGCACGGTAGCACATGAAGCTGAGAACTCTTGCCCAATTCCGAATCTCCCAGCGTGTTGTAAGAAGGCCCAGTCAAGGGAGAATTCACCCGCAGCGTCAATCACCAAACTTTGCTGCAAGCTAAATTGTGGTGAATCTGGTACGACAGGTTCGAGCAGCTCTACAGGCTTCTCCTCACAACCCGGGGCTACAGTCGACTCTGCATCCTTGCCGTTGACTACGAGCGAACTGCATGACTTTGCTCGATGCTTTCACACTCCTCATATATCTCTCGATTCCCATCCTAAGTACATTCGCCATCTCGCATTACTGATCTAGTCGGCCTCCGGGAGTAGTGTGCCTGCTCGCCGGAATTTGGATCTTCTTGCGCGACTCCGTTGAGGTTGTCACGCATGGATTGGCCACGTCAGATCAGGAGAACAAGAATGAAAAGTGATTTTCGATCTGTGCTATTCGCACTCATGTTTCTGCTTGGAGCTGCCGGAAATTCGAACGCCCAGGTGAAGCAAGTGCAAATGCACATTGCTGGTTATTTGTGCGGCAATTGAGTGTACAACATTCAGAAGGCCGTGAGCCGTCTAGACTACGCACCAAAACTGAACGAAATTCAAGTTACGGATTTTCAAAAAGGCCTTGGAAACTTTACGCCTCAGCCAAACAAACCCGTATCTTTTGCGGCGTTGAAAGCGACACTGAAAAAGGCCGGCTATACGCTCGATGCAGCAGAGATCACGGTCTCAGGGAAGCTGTCAAAAGAAGGCGATGGTTGGTTCCTTGCCGTGGAGGAGTCAGGTCAACGCTTCGCTCTAACTGGGCCCAACGTGGACCAAACGTTGGACGAACGGAAGGTCGGGGACGTTATTGAAATAAAAGGTGAGTGGCTAACTGCAGGAACAGGAACGACAGCGCATGAAGTGATTGTGCCTGCCACGGTAAAGAAAGCAGCACTCCTTGATTCAAGCGCCTTCTTCACCAAGGCCAGTTTTATTGAACCTTTACCTTCGTCAACTCGCCCGGCCATCTATATTCCGGCAATGGCTGCAAAACGAGCAGCGCCAATTCGCGTGACATCGCCGGGCTTAACCGTTTACAAGGGCGGGGCGGTTACACCACGAGTTTATTTAATCAAACAACACCTAGGTTCACTCGAGGTTAATCGACAGCTAGTTGACCTGAGCGTCTCCTACACACCTTCACCGCGTGTCCAGTTGGAGATCGAAGCGCCACTCAGCCGAACCGAATACGACGACAACATCAACTCTGGTTCAGATACAGGCTTCGGTAACATCACCGCGTGGGCCAAGTATCGTTTCTTTCGCAAGGTAAAAACTTATGGGGACAGGCAAGCAGCGTTTCGAATCGGACTTGAATTACCTACAGGCAAGAAATCCCCACCTGGCCAGGCTCAAATCAATCTCGCTCCATTTGTGAGTCAGCAACTTACGCCAATTAATGGCGGACTAAGTCCACACTTCGATATTGCATTTTCCCAGGCCGGAGGTCGTTTCATTTTCGGCGGCAACGCTGAAGCAATCTTCCGAACCGAGCGCGATGGTTTTCGAATGGGCCACGAGCAGCGAGTCAGCACCGATCTGGAGTATGTACTGCCGCGAGATCCACACAAGCCAGGTGGAGAGCTTTTTCTAATACTTGAAACCACCTTCGTTAATAGAAGCACAGGACATTTGGCTAGCCTCGAGGTGCCTGGTAGTCGATCAACGGAATACTACCTGGCTCCGGGGCTCCAATACGCTGCACATCCGAGATTCGTTGTTGAAGGAAGTTATCAATTTCCGGTCGTGCAGAACACAGGTCCTTTAGTGCTTCGAACTAATCGAAACCTGTTGTTAGGCGTTAGGATTCTTTTTTGAGAGCAACCTCATGAGAAAGACGATCGCGAGCATGTATCTATTGTTGTTTGCCATCTCAGTGTCCGCTCAATCGAGCCAACCGGACCTGGCACTGAAAGACATCCGCGGACGCTCATTCAAACTGTCGGACTTCAAAGGCAAGGTAGTGCTTGTGAATTTCTGGGCCACCTGGTGTCCACCATGTCGCAAAGAAATTCCTCAACTGATCAAGCTTCAGCGCAAGTATCGGAAAGCGGGCCTTCAAATAATCGGGATCACCTATCCGCCAGAAAAGCTCTCATCAGTTCGTGCGTTTGCAAAAAGATCACAGACAAACTATCCACTCGTTTTGGGAAGCGAAAAAACCAAGTCGAGCTTTACTTCGAGTGACGTCCTACCTCTCACTGTTGTTATCGATCGCGTGGGCAATGTCCGAGAAGTGATTGAGGGCATTCTTCTGCCGGAAGAAATTGACGAAAAGATCAAGCCATTATTGTCAGAGTAATAGTCCTGGGACCGCAGGCGTCCCCGCCTGCCCGCGTTGAGAAGAACCAAGAACACTGTGAGCCCTGGAGGAAAGGGAGTTGGTTCTTCCGGACGTGGGCAGGCGGGGACGCCTGCGGTCCCAAGACGGCGGTCTTTGTTTTCACAGCGTCGGATTACGGTTTCACATTCCGACGCAGTGCGTGATGAGAAACGAACTGGGCAATCTGGCGGCCCATCCGCGCGCCCGTTTCATCTGAATTACGGAAGTGGATTCCGGAAAAAACTCGAGCGTCGATTACTTCCTGAACACCTTCACTAAAGCTATTCCAGTGGCGTGTGATGCCTGACAGTGTAACTGTAATTGGTACGCCTGGATTATCGCCAAACTCCAACATCAGAATCTTCGCCATCGCGCTGCTGTTTGTAGTGTGTCCTGATGGATACTCCGGAAATGGCGGCGTAGGAATAAACGGTTGCCATGAGACGTCGGCAATGGTCGAGTTATTACCATCCAGGCCGGCACTAATAATAGCCGGCTCCGGCCGCCAAAAGTTGTATTCGTACTTCATTCCCCAGCAAGCGATACTCGCGTCACCTGCCGCCAAATATAGCAGAGCAAATATCCGCGCCTTTTGCGAAAGATTAAAGTTGCGTGTCTCCATAACCTGAGTCAGAACGTTGTTCCAAATTGCTGTCGGGGAGGCGCGCCAGAACTGTGCAATATCACTCTGTTCACTTGTGCGAGTTGAGTTGACCTTAACGCCGATTTGTTTGATCTCGTTGTAGTCGGTTGTATAGGTATCGCTGTCGAGAGCAGGTGGTGGACCCGGGTCGAACTGTGAAGCGCTTCGGATCACAAATGGGGTGACGTTTCCCCAGCCGGGCAGCAATGCAGGGGCGTTATTAAGTCGCACCCAAACTCCCGGATTTCCTGCGCCAGGGGCGTCGTAAGGAAATTGAGCTTCGCCGGAATGATCGTTCGATCGTGCGGCGAGGATTGCTGCTGCCGCGGAGCGGCCAAACTCGATCCCGGGATCACTAAGCGATAGACCATGAACCGTGAGCGAAATCACGAATTGAGAATCGAGTTCCCCAATACTGCAAGGAAACAGGTTTTTCAATGCATGGTGCGCAGCGGCAACCGCTGCTGCCTCTGGCGACGCATTCTGTGGCGCTGCCGGGGGCGATAAGTAAGTGTCGTATTCTCCAGTGATCCCATTGACGGCGTCGTGCACAGCTAGCTGAAAGATAGCCATGACGCGAGCTTGCTGGATTGGCGCTAGTGGCGGCGCCGCTGCAAGCACTATCGATACTGCTTTTTGATTCCACTCCGTCACGACATCGTTTGCAACCGCCATTGGAGGCGTGGCGGTTTTGCTAACCGTTGGGTGAGCGCTATGCGCTGAAGCGCAGGCAGCGTTTAAGAATGGGCACGCGGCTACGACGACAACGACAGCAAGGCTTAGTGATACCAATCTGTTACTTAGTTTTTTTACTCGCATCTCTTCCTCCGTCTGCTGTGACCTCTATAGATGAAGGCGGGATTGAGTGAGAAAAACTGTAACGTTGGCTTTAAAGGTTTTTGCGCTAGTGAGGCGCGGAGTGACTTTGCACAAAAAAGCGAAAATCCCTGCAACGGCAGAAGCTGTGAAAAATAATCAGAGATCTCGGTGCTGGGAGCGCAGGCGTCCCCGCCTGCCCGCGTCGCGCGCAACCCTGATCAGGTGCGCAGATTCTCGCCAGGTAAAGTCATTAAGGTAACGCACTTGGTTATGTTCGACGCGGGCAGGCGGAGACGCCTGCGGTCCCAGCACCGAGATCTCTGATCATTTTCACAGCTTAGGCAGTTTGCGGATCGTTCAGGTTCGATTTCTTTAGAGGCGGTCGCGTTGAGTCCAAACTCCAAACGAACAGAAGAGCAGCGTTACTCGTGTCTCAACGCCACTAACGGATCGACTTTAGTCGCCCGACGCGCCGGAATGTAACAAGCCAGCAGCGCCACCATCAGCAGACCCGCCGTCACCAGGCCAAACGTCATAACGTCTGTAGGCGACACGCCGAATAAAAGACTCGCGATCAAACGGGTCACAGCGAATGCTCCGATCAATCCCGCGACAACGCCGAGTGAAGCAAGGAACATTCCGGTTCTAACTATCATCTTCACCACATCCACCGCGCGCGCGCCCAGTGCCATCCGAATGCCGATCTCCTGTGTGCGTTGTGTAACCGCGAACGACATCACACCGTAAATACCACTAGCTGAAAGCACGAGCGCGATCACTCCGAACAACAACATCAACGTGAGCGTGAATCGACGCTGACCGAGCGACTTCGCAACGAGCTGATCGAGTGGCTGCATGTCGTAGATGGGCTGTGCTTGATCGATCTCGCCAATGGCAGCCCGCACCGCGGTTGCCAGTGCGGCTGGATCACCTTGCGTTCGCACGACAATCGCTAGTGACGGCGTCGCTCGAATCTGTGCAACTGGCCAGTACATGGTCGGCTCGGGCGGCTCGTCAAGCGCGAAGCCGCGCACGTCACCGACGATTCCTACAATGGTAGCCCAGGGAAAATCAGCCGTGAGCTTGCCCAAACGTATGCGTTTCCCGATCGGATCGGCATTCGGGAAGAATCGTTTGGCGAAGGCCTGGTTGACAACAAGAACGCGCGGCGCTTTTTCGTCATCAGAACGTTCGATGATCCGACCGCGTACTGTTGGAATGCCCATCGCGTCGAACCATCCTGGCGTGACTTGCCGATTCTGAGCATCTGGCATATCGCTCTGATCGCGCGGCACATATCCTTCGATCTCGAGCAACCGATCGGTGCCGTTCCCGTCGAGCGGAATCATGTTGCTCGCGCCAACAACAGTGACGCCGGGCAATTCGCTCACCCGCATGAGCGCGCGATCGAAAAAGTTCACAAACCGATCTTCATCGGCTGCGGTGATTTGACTGTTGGGAACGGGCAGTGAGACGCGCAAAGTCAAAGCATGATCTGTCCGAAAGCCGGGGTTTACATTACGAAGACTAGAAAAACTGCGCAGCATGAGACCCGCACCAACCAGCAGCACCACGGACAGTGCGACCTCGGCCACAACAAGCGACTTGCGTAAGCGTCCGCCGGTGGCTGTCGCGCCGCGACTTCCCTCTTTGAGCGCATCGGTGAGATCAACTCGCGGTCCCCAAATCGACGGTACCAGGCCGAAGACGATGCCGGTCGCCAATGCGATTACACCGGTGAACGTCAGCACTCTCCAGTCGAAACCAATTTCGTGAGCTCGCGGCAGTGAATCCGGACTGAGCGCGACCAGCGCCCGGGTGCCCCAGGTAGCCAACAGTATGCCGACACCGCCGGCGAGAATTGCGAGCAACATGCTTTCGGTCAGGAGCTGGCGCACGAGATGGCGACTGCGTGCGCCGAGCGCACTGCGTATCGCAATCTCACGCTGACGTGGAGCCGCCTTGGCGAGTAGCAGGTTTGCGACATTGGTGCATGCGATAAGCAACACGAAACCGACCGCCCCCAGGAGAATGTAGAGCGGCAGTCGAACGTCTCCAACGAGATCATCTAGATAAGGGCGCGCACGAAAATCAAATCCGGCGCTGGGTGGGAACATCTCGGGAAAATTCTGGCTCTCGTACTTCGCGACGGCGCTGAGATCGGTTGCGACGCTTTTCTCCGTAACGCCCGGGCGCAAGCGTCCGACCACGCGGAGGAAATGCGCATTGCGAACGTTGACATCCGGATCAGTCGTACTCAGCGGCACCCAGAGATCAACGGGCGCCTCCAATCGGAAGTCGCGTGGCAGGATGCCGACGATCTGATAATTAACATTGTCAAGGTAGATCGACTTGCCGATCACATCGTCACTGCCACCAAAGCGTCGCTGCCAGAGACCATACGTGATCATCGCCACGTGGTCGCGACCTTTGATCGTTTCCTCGGCCAGAAAATTGCGCCCGCGCACCGGCTCAACACGGAGCGTCGGCAGAAGTGAAGGGAGCACGATCCGCGTCATCACGCGCTCAGGTCTCGCACCGTCCGACAAATTCGCATCGCTGTCTACCCAGGCACCAATGCTTTCGAAGCTACGCGTTTGCGCGACAACGTCCTGATACTCTGGGTACGAGAGCGGACCGTCGAAGCGGTTGAAAATGGCAGCGCCGTTGTGGATGGCGTAAAGCGATTGCGAGTCCGGCAATGGCAGCGAACGCAGAAGGACGCCATTGACGACGCTGAAGATCGCACTGTTGGCACCGATACCGAGCGCCAGGGTCATCACGGCAATAAACGTGAAGCCCGGTCGCTTAATTAGTCCGCGCATTGCATAGCGCAAGTCCTGAATTAGCTGTTGCATCGTCTCCCTCGTGGGTATAGTTCGACGACATTGTGTTTTCAAAGAGCGTGCCACCGCAGATCAATAATCAGGAGCGCTCTGGTCCTGTAGAAAATTCGAAGGATTGCGCACGAAGGCGTTATCTGCCGTACTGATTTTTGAATGCCGGGTGCAATTCAAAGTCGTTTCAAAGCTCAGTTGTGGGATCACCAATTCCCATTTTCACAAAAAACGGATGCAAATAATTGAACTCATTGTCCGCGAGACTGAACGGGATCTCTAAAAATGATCCGGTCGAACAGAAGCCACCGTCCCGTAACACACGAACGCTCTTCTGTCGGAGCGCGGACGTCCTCGGCCGCCCCCATCGATCAGAAGTCATCGCGAACCCCTAAGTGTTCTGAGTTGAGGCAGCCGTTTAGAATCACGAGGGATGCCATTTGATGGGGGCGGCCGAGGACGGCCGCGCTCCGACTGAAGAGCTTTCGTGTTTTAAGGGATGCAGCTTCTGTTCGACGGCGGCTGATGAGGGACGCAATCCGACCTCAGGAACTCTAAGAATATTTTGAGATTTTTCTCAGGACTATCAAGCTACAAATCTTTACAATGAGCATACCGGTTGATTGAAGGAGGTGAATCGATGGGCACGTTGATTCAGGACTTGCGCTTCGGGGTTCGAATGCTGCTGAAGAACCGCGGTTTCGCAACGGTGGCCGCACTGACTCTGGCTCTGGGTATTGGCGCGAACACGGCAATATTTAGTGTCGTCGACGCTGTATTGCTCAGACCGCTGCCATTCTATTCGCCCGAGCGACTTGTTGCGTTAGGACAGACAGAGCCGGCGGATCGCGAGAACCTTTCACAATTCTCCTTCCGGAATTTCGCGGACCTGCGCGAGAGGACAAAAGCTTTCGAACGGTTGGCGGCTTATTACAACACCAGCGTCACATTAACTGGACAAGGCGAGGCCGTGAGGCTGCGAGGCATCGTCGCGACGGCAGACCTCTTCCCATTACTAGGTGCGTCGGCCGCGATCGGACGAACTTTTCTCCCAGCGGAAGATAATGCCGGAGGAGGTCCTCAAGGTTACCCTGCGATACTCAGTTGGGATTGTTGGCGTCAACACTTCGGCGGCGACCCGCAGGCAATTGGTCGGACGATAAACCTGAGCGGCAACAGTTACACATTAGTTGGCGTGATGCCTGCGACGTTCGCCTTCCCGGTGCAGGCACAGCCCACGGAAGTTTGGATATCACCGGCGCGTGATGCGGAGAGGAAAGGCGAGGGCGCGATCATGGTGGCGCGTGGTTACCATGGGTGGAGAGTTGTCGGCCGTCTGAGGGACGGCGCGACTATCGAACAGGCGCAAGCCGAATCGGATGTCGTCGCGTCCAATCTCGCCTCGCAGTTCAACGAAGCGAACAAGGATATGGGCATCAAGCTCATGCCGCTGCTCGAATGGCTGGTGGGGAATCTGCGCCTCACGTTGCTGCTTCTCTTCGGCACTGTAGGCGTTGTGCTTCTCATCGCTTGCTCGAATGTGGCGAACCTTCTGCTTGAGCGCGCTGTTAGTCGTCAACATGAGATGACGGTCCGCCTCGCTCTGGGCGCGTCGCGTTGGCGCATCGCGCGACAGCTCGTAACAGAGAGTCTTATGCTCGCGCTCGTAGGCGGTACATTGGGCAGCTTGCTGGCGATGTGGGGTACTTCTTTCATTACTTCCCGAAGCCCGCAAGACATCACGCGAATTACTGAAACGCAACTGGACATTCGAGTGCTCGCTTTTACTGCCGGCGTGACGTTGCTAACGGGCGTCCTGTTCGGGCTTGCGCCTGTTCTTGGAGTTTCGCGCATGGGGCTTGCAGAATCGCTGAAACAAGGTGGAAGGAGCGGCTCGGGTGGCTTGCGTTCGGGGCGGGCCCGCAACCTGCTGGTCGTCGTCGAAGTCGCACTAGCGCTCGTGCTTCTAGTCGGCGCAGGGCTGCTCGTAAGGACACTGGTGTCACTCAGAAACGTCCGACTTGGTTTCGATCCGCGAAACGTACTGACGATGACAGTTGCCAAATCGCCTGGCGGTCCCGAGGAGACTGGCGAGTTCTTCAGGCAGCTGACAGAACGCGTCAAGTCATTGCCTGGTGTCACCAGCGCGAGCGTAACGTGGCAGCTACCCTTGAGCGGCGCGTCCGCCACAACCAGTCTGGAGGTCGAAGGGCAACCTGAGGAACCAGGGAACGTTTCGATGGGCGTCATACACTCCGCGGGACCAGGATACTTCAGCACGATGGCGATTCCTCTTCTCAAGGGTCGGGACTTCACGGATCACGACGACATGAAGTCCGCGCCGGTGATCATCGTCAATGAGACTTTAGCGAAGAAGTTCTTCCCCAACGGTGAGGCTCTCGGAAAACACATCAGGCCCGGCTTTTCGACGGCCGGCAAATACCCCATGCGCGAGATCGTCGGTGTAGTTGGGGACGTGAAGCATCAGGGGCTAAAGCGCGGTGCGGTGCCTGAGTTCTACTTCGCGCAGGCGCAGATGCCCGTGAACTCTTTGCAGCTGGTCGTCCGTACGAGCGGAGATCCGCACGCGCTCGTTCCGTCAGTCCGCAGAGAGGTTCAAGCCATGGATGCGAATGCGCCCGTTTTCGGCGTCTCGACTGCGGAAGAGAACATGTCCCGCTCAGTCGAGTCCACCAGCTTCAACATGACCTTGCTCGCTTCATTCGCGGCAGTCGCGCTCGTGTTGACGGCGGTCGGCCTCTACGGAGTTATCTCCTTCTCTGTCAGTCAGTCCACTCGAGAAATAGGTATCCGCGTCGCACTTGGCGCGCAAGGATGGGACGTGGTCCGCCTGGTCATGGGACAAGGAATGATCCTGACGCTGGCAGGAGTAGTATTAGGACTTGCCGGGGCGTATGCGTTGACACGTGTGATGGCGGCGCTTCTGTTCGGCGTGGGTGCGACCGACCCGGCAACGTTCACCGGCGTTTCGCTGCTGGTTGTCGGAGTGGCCGCAATCGCCTGCTACGTACCAGCGCGTCGAGCAACTAAGGTGGATCCGATCGTGGCGCTCAGATACGAATAGAACAAGTAAGAAGGGCGGTTTATCCCCGCGGGCGGCCAACAATTACTACAACCATCTGAGTTGGGCCACCAGTGGGGGTAAACCGCCCTTCCTTACTTGTTCTTTGTTCCAGATATGCGCGAAGGCTCGTCACTGTGCAGACACAAACTGCACGTTTATGAAAACATCTCGCTGAACAAGCTCGCGGTTCCGCATGGGACCATAATTCGTATTCTTGACGAGCTTCAAAGCAGCATCACTCAAAGCGGTATCAGCTGTTTGTAAAGGTTCGGCTTCCAGCACTCGGCCGCCGACGTCCAACGCTGCGTGGATAATGATCGGTTGCACTACAGCGGTTACGTTTGATGGCAAATTGTTTTTGACGACCTGTGGAAAGCGCATAGGTGGTCCAATCATGATTCCCGGACCTTTCATGTCTGCGCTCGGTGTAAACAGACTCGTATCCGTGGTATTCAGGTCCTTGATCTCATTGAGCTCCACTGTGGCGACGGGAACTGAGTTTTCGACAATCGTAATTCGGCGCGCAATAGAGTGACCGTGAAATTCAAATGCATTCGAATAGTCGTACACATCGTATATGCCTGGCGCGATCGAATAGGTTTGAAGGAAACCCGTAGCCGGATCGACACAAAACTCTTCTTCAATCCACTGTCGCCCCGTTTCCTGACTCGCATTTGCACGCGGTCCCGCAATGAGCGCGCAGGTGACAGGTTTTCCGTTCCAGTTGGCTTCGGCTACTCGGATGACGGCGTTCGCAAAATTTCCCGACACAGGCCAAAAGACTGCTTGCCGGATCATATGCAAACGAAGTGGCTGATAACTTCCGGGATTTGAATCATAGGCAACACCCTTATGGAAAATGCGAAGCTGTGAATAACTTCCGAGATGCTCACTCCATCTCCATGTCGTCCCCGATTGCCAGCTTTCTTCTAAAACGCCGGGGCCCGAGTCTCCACCGGACGCGCTGGAGTTGAATGAAGCCTTGAGATTGAAAGGGTTCATTCCACTTACGTGCAAATTGTTGTTTTGACGAGCACGCTCCAGCAGATTAAGAATCGCGCTCCGTTTCTCGGGAGTGTCAGCAATCGATGCTGGTCCCGTTGCCAACTCAAGTGGATCTCCGGGCACAGGCGCAACTTGTTTCGTTTGGGCACTGATTAAACCGATACACAATAAATTGAGGATGAGTGCGAAAAATAAAGCAGTACGCATGTATATCTTCCTCCCGGTGCCTTGTTATCTAAGATTAAAAAATCAAATTGGCACACTTTTCATCCAAATCGATTAAGACGGGGAATAGACAGCGAGAAATTTACTCCCCTCAATTGTCTTTCACAAGACGTAGACGGTGGTGACTGACTCGGTCTCGAACCAGCGAGCATCAAGCCGGGTTTGCTCTCTTCCCTACTCCAACATCTTCTCCTTTTAAGATAGGATCTTCGTCATGAGATGTGAAAACGCGACATCGTTATTTGCCTTAATCATGTTCAGCGTCGCTCTGCTTTTGATTGCCTGTACCACATCGCATACGCAACCTGCTGCGAACACGCTGTCCAATCAACCAGCAAATTCAGATATGAAATCGACGTCCGGCAATTTGCCATTACGCGTGGTGGCTGATGTTCCGTTCACCGGCGGCGCTACTCGTTTCGATTATCAAAGCCTCGACAGTAGTAGCGGCCGCTTGTACATCGCGCACCTCGGCTCTGATCTGATGACTGTTTTCGACATTAATAAGCAAACGTTCGTTGGTGACGTAAAAGATTTGAAGCGTGTTCATGGAGTGCTCGCCGTGCCTGAGTTGCGCCGCGTTTATGCTTCGGCTACAGGTACGAATGAATTAGCCGTGATAGATGATCAAAATCTCAACGTTATCGCACGCGTACCAGCGGGTGATTACCCCGACGGCGTTGCGTATGCGACCAAAGCAAACAAGATTTACGTCTCCGACCTTCACGGCAAAAGCGACACCGTGATCGATGCGAAAACAAATCAGCGAGTGACTACAATCGCCCTTGGTGGTGGGGCAGGAAACAGCCAGTACGATTCAGCGGGCGACCGCATCTATGTCACGGTTGATGGAAAAGAAGAACTGGCAGAGATTGATCCAAATACAGATCAGGTCGTCGCACGTTATCCACTCACCGGTTGCAAAGGCAGCCACGGGTTATTAATTGACTCAGAACATCGCCTTGCATTTGCCGCTTGCGAGGACAATTCGAAACTAGTTGTGTTTGACTTGCAAACGAAGAAAGCAACGGCGAGTCTTTCCGTTGGAGCGGATCCCGACGTTCTCGCTTTTGATGCAGGACTTCAGCGTCTTTATGTGTCAGCCGAAAGCGGCATTATCTCCATATTCGACGAGCGCGATCGTAGCTTACAAAAGGTCGGAGAAGGATTTTTTGCCCCTAACGCTCATAGCGTCGCGGTTGATCCGAGCACCCATCGTGTTTATTTTCCGCTACAGAACATCAGTGGCAAACCGGTGCTGCGAATCGCTGTCCCTTCTGATAAATAGTCTCTAATGAATCTGCCCTGCCAGTTTCTGCATAAGTGTGGATACGTCTGCGTTGCCCTGTTACTCTTTACCTCACCAGTCTTCGCGCAAGAAAATGCAACTCACCGAATTCGAGTACTGCACATTAGCGAACCAATCAAAATTGACGGCCGCCTTGATGAACCCGGCTGGTCGCACGCAGAAGCGGCGACGGATTTCCGTCAACAAGAACCGAACGAAGGTGAGCAGGCCAGCGAAAAGACAGACGTACGCCTTCTCTTTGACGAGAAGAATCTGTACGTCGGTATTCACGCGTTTGACTCACAGCCTTCGCGCATTAACTCTCGCGAGCTAGTCAGAGATGCAACTTTCTCCAATGACGACAAAGTCGAAATCCTTCTCGATACGTATCACGATCGCAGAAACGCATACCGCTTCGCCGTGAATCCCCTTGGAACTCAACAGGACGCGTTGATTACCGATGAGGGACGAGACATCAATCTTTCGTGGGACGCACCATGGACATCAGCAGGACGAACAGATGAGACGGGTTGGATAGTCGAAATTGCAATACCGCTCACAACCTTGCGGTTCACCGAAGGCGCCGACACATGGGGCTTGAATTTCGCGCGCATGATTCGCCGCAAAAACGAAGAGACTCTTTGGAGCAGTTGGCAACGTTCATTCGGCTTGGAACGAGTTTCTCAAGCGGGCGAGCTCACTGGAGTCGAAGAAATAAGACGACGAAGACTGAAGGAAGTAAAGCCTTACGCTTCTGGCGGCTGGCGTGAAGGTGTTCCTTTGATTGGTGAGCCCGGCTTCGATGCGGGAATGCAAGCGAAAGCGGGATTGGAAGTCGCGAAGATCGGAATCACACCGTCAGTCACCGCGGAGTTCACCGCAAATCCCGACTTCGGCCAGGCAGAAGTAGATACTCAAGTCGTTAATCTCACGCGGTTCTCGGTTTTCTTTCCTGAGAAACGGGATTTCTTTTTGGAGAATGCCGGAGTCTTTCTGTTTGGTCGGGCAGAAGCTAATCAACTTTTCTTCACACGTCGAATTGGTCTAACGGACGAAGGCGCCCCGGTGCCAATCGATTACGGCGCCAAGATCACGGGAAAGATCGGCTCGTATAATGTCGGCTTTCTTCAGGTACAGACGCGTAAGTTAGGCAATCCCGCTTTGGGGTTTGGAGTGCCCCGCCAGCAGTTCACGATTGCGCGCGTTAAGCGCGATCTATTCGAACGTTCCTACATCGGAGCGATGTTTGTAAATCGTGAAGGCGCAAGTTCGGTTAACGGAACTCGGTATAACCGGGGCGCCGGCATCGATGCGGAGTTCAACATAACCGATCACTATCAACTCAAAGCGTTTCTCATGGGCACTGCAACGCCTGGCGTGCGTTCCAGTTTTCTTTCTGGCCGAATCGACTCACGCTATGAAAACGATCTCTGGCGGTTTATTACTGTTTATGAAGACATAGGATCAAACTTCAATCCCGAGGTTGGCTTCATTGAGAGAAAAGCGATTCATCAATACTTTGGGCAATTGGCTTATAAGCCAAGGCCGCGGTTTATTCCCCACGTTTTACAGATGGAGTTCGAAACACAGATCGAATACTACACGGATCGAAGTAACAATCTGGCTACGAGGCAAACGGAACTTTCGTGGGAAACGATATTCAAAAACTCGTCGGATTTCTTTTTCCGCCCGATCGAATATGTGCGCGATGTCCTTACTGAGCCATTCGAAATCAGACCTGGAATTGTAATTCCACCGGGAACCTATACCTTCAATCGCCCACGAGTTTCGTTTACCAGCGATAGCAGCAAGCGACTTGTCTTAAGCGGAAGATACAAGTGGGGTGATTTTTACAGTGGTAAAAGGGATGAGATCACAGCGGGCGTGACCTTGCGACCCAACGCGCATCTCTTGTTTGATTTAAATGACAGTTTCAACAGCGTTCGACTGCCACAAGGCAAGTTCACCACGAACCTCATTGCCGGCAGAGTGAATTACAACTTCTCGCGCAAGTTGCTCACCTCAGCTCTCATGCAGTTAAATTCTGCCGCGCAGCTTTCTGCCATTAACATTCGTCTACGTTACATCTACAAACCGAACAGCGATTTGTTTGTAATCTACAATCAGACAACGGGTGCCGGTCTCGAACGCCCGTCATACAGTTTTCAAGTAAAGCTCACGCGCGACTTCACTTTTTGACCGGAATCGATTCCCTCATCCAGGCGTCTCAAAAGTCGAGAATTTGATGAGCGACCTGGTTTAGCCTGCGAAGTAGGCGACAGCATAAAGCCTGGGGGCGCGAGCCCCAGAACCATATCCACCGGATCTGGCCCCGTGATAACGGGTGACAGTTTTTATTTGTTCGGCTTTCGCCTCACTTCGCGGGATTCGTACTTCAACAACAGTTTGCCTGGGGCAGACGCCCCAGGCTTTAGGCTGTGGCCTGCTTCGCAGGCTAAAGAAAATCTATTTAATCGCAGCAGGCGGCTTTTGAGGCTAGTCTTCTCACCCGGCGAAAATAACTCTTGAGCCAAACTATATTTCTGAATAATATATGGCTATGACACATATCGTCTCTCGCGTGTTTGACCGCGAACTAAAGAAGGGCAGCGCAGAGTTGTTAATCCTGTCTCTGGTCGAGGCTCGACCCCGGCATGGCTATGAAATCAGCAAGCTTATCGAAACTCGTTCCAAAGGTGCCTTGAAGTTCAACGTCGCCTCGCTTTACCCGCTTCTTTACCGGCTGGAGCAGCGAGGTTGGATTCAAGGCCGGTGGGTGGAGAAAGCCGGTCAGCGCCGGCGACGTTATTACCGATTGACCTCCGAGGGAAAGAAGACGCTGGCCTCGCAGCGCAGCGCCTGGGAGTCATTCGTGGCGGCCATTAATCGCATCACCGAACCTGAGCAGGCCTAAGTTATGCCTGAATGGAAACAAGAGATTCGACGGCGTCTTGCCAATCTAAACCTGGACCCGGTACGGGAAGAAGTCATCGTTGAGGAGATGGAACAACATCTCGCCGATTACTACGAGGAGGTGTTGTCCGGTGGGAACACTGAAGCAGAAGCATATCGACGGACACTGGCTGAACTACAGTGCAGCGGGCCGCTCGGGCATGTATTGAGGCAGCCCGAACCACAACAGCATTCGGAAGGCAGCACTCGAAGGAGAAGCGTGATCGCTAATCTTTGGCAAGACCTACGCTTCGGTTGTCGAATGTTAATGAAGCAACCTGGCTTTACCTTGATCGCGGTTATCACGCTGGCGTTAGGTATTGGCGCAAACACGGCGATCTTCAGTGTGATCTATACCGTCTTACTGCGACCGTTGCCATATCCCGCAGCGAACCGACTGGTCGTTCTGACAACGAAGGGAACGCAGTTAGATCCCTTTAAAGGCGTGTCGTATCCCGATTATCTTGACTGGCGCGATCGCACACGTTCGTTCGAGGAGACAGCTTGCTTCGTAGACGACGTCTTCAATGTCACCGAAGTCGACCCTGCGGTAGCTGTGGACGGACGACGCGTGAACTGGAATTTCTTTCAGATGCTCGGCCTCAAACCGCAAGTTGGTCGGCTTTTTGCGCCGTCAGACGATCAGGCGGGAGCGTTGCCAACGGCGACAATTAGCGATGCATTCTGGCACGAGAAGTTTGGCGGCGACGCTGCGGTCGTTGGCAAGACTATCAGGCTCGACGGGGATGTATTTACCGTGATCGGTGTATTGCCCCCCGGCTTTGAATTATTGGGCCACCACGCTGTCTTCGTGCCGCTCGGACTCTGGTTTACACCGGGACACAACTTACTCAAACGAGAGGTTCAGTTTCAGCTTTACGTACTGGCGCGTCTGAAAGCGGGCGTCACGCTACCACAGGCCCGCGCAGATCTTTCAGCCGTGGCTGCGCAGCTCGAGCGCGAATACCCGCAAACGAATCGCGGGCGTGGCGGCGCCGTCGACAGGCTGTCCGATTTGCTGGTCAAAGACGTGCGTCTCGTGTTGCTGGTATTGCTGAGTGCCGTCGGCTGCGTATTGCTGATTGCCTGTGTGAATGTTACGAATCTGATGCTCGTGCGAGCCGTGGGGCGCGAAACGGAACTGAGTGTGCGATTGGCGCTGGGTGCTCGACGGGGGCGCATCATTCAGCAGTTGCTCACCGAGAGCATGCTGATCGCAGCGTTGGGTGGAATCGCAGGTTTATTGCTTGGCGCCTGGAGCATTAGAACCCTGAGCAGTTTAATTCCACCAACACTCGTGCAACTCGATCAAATAAAACTCAACACACCTGTCTTGCTTTTCACGGTAGGGATTTCAGCGATAACCGGCTTGCTGTTTGGGCTATTGCCCGCGCTGCGCACAGCCGACACGAATCCAAATACATCTCTGAAAAAAGCCGGCCGTTCGATTGGGCGTAGCTCTTGGGGGAGAGCATGCAACAGTTTGTTGGTAGCAGAGGTCAGTTTGGCATTGGTGTTGTTGGTGGGCGCCGGACTCATGTTGCGGACGCTGCAGCAGTTGACACGCGTAGATCCTGGCTTCGATGTTGCGAATCTCTTGACGCTGCGTTCTCAGTTGTCGAATGACGTTTACAACGATGAGCGACGGCTGACGTTTTTCCGTGAATGTCGCATGCGCCTTGAAGCACTACCCGGTGTGCGCTCAGCCTCGTTCGTCATGTCGTTGCCGTTGCAAGGAGCGTCGTGGAACTTGCCGTTTATAGTCGCTGACAAACCTGTGCCTCCAGTGGAAGCAATCCCGCATGCGGCCTTTATTCCGATCAGCGCCAATTTTTTTGCGACGATGGGCATTCCGCTGCGTGCCGGTCGGGTTTTTAGCGAAACCGAAATGAACGATACACCCGCCTTTACGGTGATCAATGAATCGTTGGCGCGTCGCATGTGGCCTGGTGAGAACGCGATTGGCAAGCACCTGAGAACGGGCGGAGCGGACAGCCACGCTGCCTGGCGCGAGGTGATCGGCGTAGTCGGTGACGTGAAGCTGAACGGGCTGGAACAGGAAGCGCCGTTGCAGGCTTATCTGCCGCTTGCAGTGCACAATAGCGGTACCGTTAAGCTCGTAGTGCGTACGGATGGCGAGCCATTGGCATTCAGCAAGAGCATTGAGCAAACCATTCATTCATTAGATAAGGACCTTACGCTCGAGACTCATTCGATGGACGAATTACTGGGGAATACAATGGCGCGACAACGACTAACTCTGACACTGCTGGCGACTCTGGCGGTCCTGGCGCTGGTACTCGCCGGGATCGGTATTTACGGCGTGATGTCATTTGCCGTTACGGAACGTCGGCAGGAAGTAGGAATCCGCCTGGCGCTCGGCGCCACGTTACGCGATGTACTGCTGCTGATCCTGGTGCAAGGCATGAAACCAACCCTGCTCGGAGTCGGTCTTGGTTCTGCGGCGGCCTTCGCAGCCACGCGCTTGTTGCGAGGATTGTTGTATGGCGTGGCGCCGACGGACCCTCTGACATTTGCGGGTGTCGCAGTATTGCTGAGCAGCGTCGCGCTCGTGGCCTGCTGGCTGCCCGCACGCCGAGCTACGAAGGTAGACCCGTTGGTGGCACTTAGGTACGAATGACCCTATTTATCTTGCTCTTCTGATTTTTCCCCGTTCACGGTCGTGTCTTTTCCGGTTGCTTCCGAGCGTTTTCAGTCCAATCGCAAATCATTTTCACTTCGTCAGTTGAAAGCTTTGCTTCGCGATGCATGAATACGTATGACGCAAGGGGCATGGTTCCGGCTCGACATTGAGCGCAGATGGCTTTGAGTCGAGTGTCTTTTGCACGCTCCCCGTACTGGCCCCACTCTGACATATTTAATTCCTTGCGTCCTTTGTTGACGTGGTCGACCGTGAACCACGAAACTGGCGAGACATATGAGTACCAAAGCCAGTTTGTCGTATTGCTATGACAGTCGTTGCAGGATCGCGCAAACAGAGCTGAGACTTCGCGAGGCACGGCAACGTCTTCTTCAAGCGTTTGCCCGACATTGACGGGTGGGTTTGTGAGAGAAGGTCGCCAGAATTGCAGAGCGACGGCGATTCCGACAATGACTATCGCGCACCGTTTGAGTTTTGTTCGCCACGCCATTTCGGCCATTCAGGAGCTTAACGGGCGCCCGGCATTTGAGCGAGGGTTACGACCAATTTGGATCTGCCCTTCGATGCGATCTTCCTGATGCGAGGCAACCAGTCCCGCCGTACATCTCTAGCTGTGTGCAAGTACTCGAGAACGTACACGTCTGCGCCAAAGACAGCGACTGCGGTGGGTGACCAGGGACTCTGCGTCTCAAACAAAGTGTTGACCTTTCCGTCGGGCGTTACTTTCAAAAGGCGAGCGTCCCCTGTGTCGGCAACGTATATAATGCCCTGCTCGTCCACCACTAGCTCACGCAGATTTGGACGGTGGTCCATCCCTGGAATCGATGGTGCCTTCGATGGAGGACGAACGGCGACAACGGTCGAGACCTGTCCTTTTTCATCAATCCTCCTGATGGCAGTATCTTCGGTGTAATACAAAACACCACCGTTACCGGCAATTATGCCGCCGATATGCGGAAGGGGCTTTCCGTTTACCATTGGCGGCAGTGTGACAAGCACGGACGTCGCCCCGGAAGGAGTCATCCTCATCATCTGCAAATGACCTGCGGCACCAGACGGATAATAGAGGTTTCCGTCACTGCCTATCGCGATCGGGTAGTCGCTGGAGAGAAGTAGCGTTGGATTGGTCCCTACTCGTACGATTTCTCCGAGGGCACCTGTTGGAAGCTGAGTGTTGGCAAACAGGTTATTTTCATCGAGTGCCAGCCAGTGAAAAAGTGTCTTGGAAAGATGGGTCAACTTTCCGCGTGTATCGATTTTCCAAAGCCCGGAGCCGGTGTCGAGAAAATAGATTTGGCCTGAGCGATCGACCGCAATTCCGGCGCCAGGGTGTGCGTCGGCCGATGTTGAAAGAAGACCCAGGAACGTAAGTAGAATGAACCGACTAACTGTAATGAACACGTGTGGCCTGTAGTTAGGTAGTCTGAGCTTCATCCATTCTCTCCGCTAAAGAATTTAGACGTTACGAGCTGAACAATTCATCCAATTAAATGGGGATAATATGGTTAACTGACAGCTTCTCAGCCGCCCGCTTCCCTCTTCATCCTGAAGTACATTGAAAGTATATCCCACACGAGATACCCGATTCCGAGAATGGATATTAACGCGACGATTCCACACGCCACAATTAGACCGATGAGAAGCCTCTTGCGATTGAGTTTTATCATTCCTTATTACTTTCCCAATTAACGCGATGCTCAAACCACAGACGGGCCCTCTTCATTGTTTCCGTGAATGCCGCCGTACTGGCGTCCAATCCATGATCAAGTCTTGATGTCTAGTATTCAGCATATAAGCAAGCGACTGATAGGGGATACCGAGGATGCGAGCAGCCTTAGATAGCAAAGCGGGGGCTTACTTCTTCGTCCAACCCTGCTCAAAGAACTCGAATGCTAGTTGAGCTACTCGTTGGTGCACTTGCCTGCGGTCAACGCCTTCAGCATCGCGGCATACATCGACGACTTTTTGGCCACGTCGCGTACATTCGGCAAGAAAAGTGTAATGACCAACGCCGCCGTTAAGTATCGTCAGACGCGCGCCATTAATAAGGTCTGCATATCTTTGCGCATTTGTTGCAAGCGGAGCTACCAGATCCGCTTGGCCAATGACAATGCCGACGGGAATCTTTATTTGACTCAGTCCGGCAGCAGTGAACCCGCTACCCAAAGCAGGAGCGATAGCGAAGACTCGTTTCACCCTTTTATCTCTATAAGAGTCGCTGGCGTGACGTAGAGACTCTTTGACGACAGGGTCATTGTTTTTAAGCTCCTCAAATAGTCTGGGCGCGTCGGGAAATTCTGGTTGCGGCTCGCAGGTAAAGTCTCTCTGCGGCGAGTTGCAGAAACCGGCAAATGTTTGCGGGCTGAATACTCCACCTGCAATCGAGATTACGGTGTAGCCGCCCAACGAAAAACCTGCGGCGCCGATTCGTTCTTGATCGATACGAGATCCGAAAACCGGATCGCCTAGCAATTTATCAAGCACAGCCGTTAGATCTTTGGCACGTTCCCAGTAAAGCAGAAAGCCCTGTGCCGTGAGCTGCTGTTCTGCGCCGGTATTTCCATGATGATTAACTGCGGCAACGATGTAGCCGCGCGCCGCAAGATAATAGCCGAGCCACATAATTTGTATCGCGGAGCCTCCCGTTCCGTGAGACAGTAGGATGAGCGGATACTTACGCCTTGCGGTCGAGATGTCTGCGGCCGGAGCAACGGTCAGGGGGGTGAAAACCTCAGTTTCAGGCGTGCCGCCGAAAATTGTTTCTTCCTTTGTGGCGGTCGCCGCCGCCGGATACCAAATTGCAGTTCTTAATGGCCGTGCTGCTGTGCCTTGCCAATTCTTTCTTTTATCGTCTTCAAAACTGCGGGTCATCATGCCGACTTTAAATTGGTGGGTTGAGGATTGATCGTCTCTCTGCGCAATCGCTTCAGGTCTCTGCATTGCAAGCAGAATCAGTAGAGCCAGAATCGAGTAAGTCATTTCGTTTACTCTAAACAAGATTCACCCACCCACTCTAAATCTCACCTGATCCCCACCAAACCCTGCACACTCTGAATCAGTTTACTTGAGTCGTAACCGACGCCGTCTTTGAAAACGATCTCGACGTTTTTGATGTCGCTAATCTTCGTCGCAGGATTGCCTTTGACGATCATCAGGTCGGCTTGTTTGCCCACGGCGATCGAGCCGATGCGTGAGTCTTCCCCTAAAAACTTTGCGCCGTTGAATGAAGCGATTTTGATTGCTTCGATGGGCGTGAAGCCCGCTTCGACCAGCAGTTCGACTTCGCGCAAATCGCCGAAGCCGGCAACGACTCCGCCGTTGCCGGTCGGGTCGCACCCTGCGAGCAGCAGGCCGCCCGCGGCGACGAAGGCACGTTCGAAGTCCATCGACTTCCGAATTAGAATAGGCATCGGTGAATCGGCGACGATAACCGAACGCGCGGCGAGATAACGAATACGAGCTTCGTTGTTCATGACATTCAGCATGCGCGGGTTCAGAACCGCGCTCGCCGAGCCGATCGCTGTTGGGCCTGCTTGTTCGGACGCAAGCGGTGCAGTGGCTTCAAACACCGGCAATGTCGAAGTGACGGCGACTTTCTTCGCCACCAAAGTTCGAATAGTCTCTTTCACCGGTTCGCTATTGATATCAAGATTGCGCAGAGTTTCATTCACGGCCGCGGCAGGGCATTTGTCGGGCTCCTTGTTAGGAACGAACTCCGAGTCGGGAAATATTCCGTGCTCGAGATTGTCTATGCCAATCTCGGCCGCTTCGCGGAATCCGATCGAACACAAGTGGCCGGTCACTTTCAATCCGCGTTTGTGCGCTTCTTCCACCACTGCGCGCAACTCGTCGCGCGAAATGTTCATGAAGGTCTTGAACGAAGTCACGCCCTCATCAGCCCAATAGTTCACCAGCTTGCGTGCATCGTCCGGTCCAGTCAGAGCGTGCATCGCCGGTACGAAGGCTGCGGAACCGTCCAGGTATGGCGAAGTGATATGCATCTTAGGACCAAGCATCCGGCCGCTATCGATCAGCTTTTTAATTTCGAGGTCCAGATAAGTTTGCACGCTGCCGGTCGTGCGAATCGTTGTTACTCCAAGCGCAAGGTACAAACGCGGGAAACTTGTCCCCATGTTCGAATACATTTGCGGGTTGCCACCCATGGGAAAGAACATGTGATCGTGCATTCCCACCAAACCGGGAAGGACCGTGTAGCCAGTGAGGTCAAGTCTCTTAGCTTCTTCGGACAGCTTTATAGTCGATGTCGGTCCGACGTTCTTTATCTGCCCTCCCGAAATCAGAATTAGTTGGTCTTCCAAAGGCGGCGCGCCAGTTCCGTCGATGACTCGCACATGCATGAGCGCTATCTCGGGCCCTTCGGCACGGATGAATTGTTGGAATTCCGATTGAGGCGCCTCTGCGAGCGAAGTGACTGAAAGGCAAGCGAGCAAAAGAAACGCGATCGTAATCTTCATAGTCTCTCCAGTTGCGTTCAATTAAGCTTGATTTTGGTAATCGGGCGACGGCAGTTCTTTCCACAACGAAAAAGTAGTAGCGCTACCATTTTTCGGTGGACGAACAGCCCTGGCTTGGAGTGATGTTTACGCGCTTGATTCCGCAATGTTTCACTTTACTCCATTGATGAATTTCATCTGATAACTTCAACTGGGGCCGCTTATCGATAAGCTGCTCCGCCGCTGCGGCAGAATCTTTCAAGGACCGCCGAATCAACTTCTTGTCGTACCCCTCCAACACCATGGAAATCCGAAGAACGTTTCGGATGAGCATAATCACGAGGTCTTGGAGAGTCTTTTAAAGACTCTCAAATAAAATTGAATAGGTGCTTAAAGCTTGCTGAATCGCGCTTGAAATCCACATGAGTCTGCAGCGCATTTAGGATCGGTTGCGTTCTGGATCCGAAGGTGCGGAGTTGCTTTGCATACGCACCGGGTCGTTTCATTGAACCACACTGACTTTGATACCTTTCGGATACGGACAAGTGCTCACTGACTTCGTAGGGTTTCGACGGATTCAACTTAACAAGGCAAAATACATGTATGTCTAATCCGACTTCTTCAACCATCGCACCCGGTGGTCCGGGGATCGAGCCACGGTGGACTCGCGGGGCTAAAGCCGCGGTTGGCACTGCATATTCAACTTCCAGTCGTCTTTGGTACACACTCGATCCTGCGTGTATCAACGAAGTTTACTATCCAACAATCGACTCCCCTCAAATTCGAGATCTCCAATTCCTGATCACTGACGGAGAGACATTCTTTCACGACGAGCGCAGAAACTTTGTGAGCGAGATTGACTGTGTTTCAAAAGCCGCGCTTGGATTCGACGTCATCAATCGAGAGCTGGACGGTCGTTACAGCATTCACAAGACTGTCCTTGGCGATCCACATCAAACGTGCCTTCTAATACATACTCGTCTCGAGGCGCCTGAAGAGTTATTGCGGAGGCTTCGCATGTACGTGCTTTGTGCTCCTCATTTGGAGATTGGTGGCTGGCATAACAATGGAGAGGTGCTGCGATTACGCGATCATACGATTCTGGCAGCACACAAAGGCAATACGTGGGTGGTGATCGGCGCCAGCATCCCGTTCACAGAATGTTCTGCCGGCTATGTTGGCGTGAATGATGGCTGGACCGATCTAAATGACAACTATCGTTTGGATTGGCAGTACGACTCGGCGCCAAATGGCAACATCGCTCTGACTGGTGGTCTGGATCTTTCCAAAAGTACAGAGTTCACAATCGGGTTGGCGTTTGGCACTTCTCAACATGACGCCCTAAGCACGCTCGCACAATCCTTGAGTATCCCATTTGAAGAGACGCGAAAGTCCTTTATTCGCCAATGGGAGCGTACGTCAAAACGATTTGCTTTGGAGTCTGTCTCAAACGATTCTGAGTTGTTTGATCGAAGCGTCAATCTACTTCTGGCACATGAGGACAAAACTTATCCCGGAGCAATGATCGCTTCGCTCAGTATTCCCTGGGGTGATGAACAAAGCGACGAGGCAACCGGCGGTTACCATCTGGTGTGGACCCGTGACATGGTGAAGTCAGTTAGCGCCTTGCTTGCCGTTGGTGATTTGAGCACGCCGATGCGCGCACTCATATATCTTGCGGTGTCGCAACGAGAGGACGGCGGCTTCCATCAAAATTTCTGGATCGACGGGCGACCGTACTGGTCGGGCATTCAACTGGATGAAGTAGCCTTCCCGGTTCTGCTTGCGAGGCGACTTTGGAAACACGATGCGTTAGGAAACTTCGATCCTTTCAACATGGTTCGTCTCGCCTGTGGCTTCCTTATTCGCGAGGGCCCGATTACTCCGCAAGACCGTTGGGAAGAAGCGAAAGGCTATTCGCCATCAACACTGGCAGTTCATATCGCAGCGCTCGTAGGCGCGGCAGAGTTCTTCGTTGATCGAGGCGATGAAGCCACTGCCATATTCATTCTCGACTATGCTGATTTCCTTGAATCACACATCGAGCAGTGGACAGTTACTACGGAAGGAACTCTAGTACCGGGCATAACGCGTCACTATATTCGTGTGAATCCTTGCAGCGCGATCGACTGCACGGACGAAAACCCAAATCATGGGACGCTGCTGCTCGCGAATCAACCTCCTGGGCAACCTGCCGAATTTCCCGCGAAAGAGATTGTTGATGGCGGATTCCTCGAACTGGTCCGTTACGGTATTCGTAGCGCGCACGATCCGATCATCCAGGATTCAATTCGCGTAATAGATTCAGTAATCAAAGTAGACACACCCAATGGACCGTGCTGGCGTCGTTATAACCATGACGGCTTTGGCCAACGAGACGACGGCGGAGGCTACACCGGTTGGGGTAAGGGCCGCCCCTGGCCATTGCTGACAGGCGAGCGCGGTCATTATGAAGTCGCCGCGGGACGCGATGCCACCCCCTTTCTACGAACACTCGAGAATTTTGCTCAGGGTGTTGGCCTGATTCCGGAGCAGGTCTGGGATGGACCAGACATACCTTCGGCTCACCTTTGGTTCGGTGGGCCAACTAACGCGGCAATGCCGCTGTTATGGGCCCACTCCGAATACGTCAAGCTTCAACGATCGATTGCCGATGCGAAAGTTTTTGAACGAATTGATTCCGCCTACGATCGATATGTGGCGGGAAGTTTTGAACGTAAGCCAATCGAGGTGTGGAAATTCAATCGTCAGATAACGACCATGCCGGCTGGTACTCTTCTGCGCATTCAAGCGGACAAACCGTTCCTGCTTCATTCGACCGCTGACGAATGGGCGAGTTCGACAGACACACAATCAACAGCTACATCACTTGGCATTCATTTCGCGGACATTCAGTCGCCTCGGCAGGATGGCTCAATTCGATTTACATTTCTGTGGCCCGAAGAAGACCGCTGGGAAGGCAAGGACTACAATGTCAAAATAACACTTGATACTCCGAAAGAGAGCATCGGTGCTGCTGCTAAAAAAATTCTCGTTCTCGACATCGGCGGCACCTTCGTAAAGATTTACGCTCCGGGCCGCGAGCGACTGGAGATTAAGTCTGGTCCAACACTGACGCCGAGACAACTGGTGAAGGCAGTTAAAGATGCGACTGCCGATTGGCAGTACGACGCAATTTCGATCGGTTATCCCGGACCGGTGTTGCAAGGAAAGCCTCAGAAGGATCCAGCTAACCTCGGCAAGGGCTGGGTAAGATTCGATTTCAGTAAAGCGTTCGGCGTTCCGGTGAAGATTATCAACGATGCAGCGATGCAGGCACTCGGCAGTTACCGCGGTGGCCGCATGCTCTTTCTCGGCTTAGGTACAGGACTGGGCTCGGCTTTGATTGTGGATGGCGTACTTGAACCACTGGAACTCGCGCACCTTCCCTACAAGAACGATCGAAGCTTTGAAGAATTAGTTGGGGCAGCGGCTCTGAACCGACTCGGAGAAAAGAGGTGGGCCAGGAACGTCTTCGATGTAGTTGAACATCTCAAGGAAGCGTTACAGGTTGAGTATGTCGCGCTCGGAGGTGGCAACTCACACCGGTTAACGATATTGCCGCCCGCAACCATTCGCTGTGAGGACGACGCCGCGGGTGAAGGTGGCTTTTCGCTTTGGAATTGAATACGAGTCGCGGAGCAGAATGGAATAGAACTGCCGCAGTTAGAGGAGGCTCTGATAATGACGGTTGACAAGAGGATTGAGGTTGCCGTGCTCGCTGGTGGTTGCTTCTGGGGTGTCGAAGAAATCCTGCGCGACGTGCCCGGCGTGATCGATACGGAAGTTGGCTATACAGGTGGCTGGCTCGAGAATCCGACGTATGCCAATACACATCACAGTAAGTCCGGGCACGCCGAAGCGATTCGAGTAACGTTCGATCCAACGGTGCTGAGTTATGAAGACCTATTGGAGAAGTGGTTCTTCAAGCTGCACGACCCGACCACGCTCAACCGCCAAGGCTACGACGTCGGCACACAATATCGCTCCGCGATTTTTCCGCAGACACCCGAGCAGAAGATAACTGCAGAGCGAGTGAAGGCGCGGGTAGACGCGTCAGGGAAATGGAACCGCCCGATTACGACGAGCATTGAACCCGCTTCCACCTGGTATAGCGCCGAAGAGTATCACCAGGACTATCTGCGCAAGCATCCCGGAGGGTACAGCTGTCACTACATGCGTGACTGACCCAAGACTAGTTATTGGCGCATTTTTGCTCGCCTTTCTCTGCTTCTGTGTACATGTGCATAACGAACTTCGGTTGTCTCCAACGAGTGGTATAAGTGCATCTTCACGAATCTCATCAATCCAGGCCGTGTCGAATTCCCTCATCATTTCAGCTTCACCTGAAAACAACGAGATGAATCTCCTGTTAATTCGCCCTCTTTTCAGTACCAGACGTACCAGAAAGTTAGAAATGGCAAAGTCGTGGGCCGCCGAGCATTAAGAATATCTTTCGATTTTATGTTGATTCGCGAGCTTTCTTCCCTCTCTCGGAAAATCGCGTCGTTTCGAGGTCAGCTCATTCGACTATGTAATAGAAAGGGGACAAGATGATGAGAAA
The DNA here is from genome assembly GCA_036522415.1 of Pyrinomonadaceae bacterium. Classification (GTDB taxonomy): domain Bacteria; phylum Acidobacteriota; class Blastocatellia; order Pyrinomonadales; family Pyrinomonadaceae; genus PSRF01. The sequence continues at coordinate 73,615 of DATDFV010000261.1, forward strand.
AGAAGAGAAAGGAAGGAGAACCATGAGTGAACGGTTGAACTACTACGAGCAATCCCCACAACTCTCACAAAAACTTTATGAGCTGAGTCAGGGGGTAAAGAAGAGTTCGCTCGGAGACACGCTGCTTGATCTCATAAATATCAGGGCCTCGCAGATCAATGGCTGCGGTTTCTGCCTTGATATGCATTGCAAGGAAGCCAAGATCCACGGTGAGCACGAGCTTCGCATCTATCACATCCCGATTTGGCGGGAATCAACTCTGTTTTCAGACAAGGAGAAAGCAGTACTTGAATGGACGGAAGCCGTCACCAAAATCTCACCCGAGGGCGTTCCGGATGAAATATACGATCGTCTGCGAGCGCACTTCAGCGACGCACAAGTGTCCGAATTAACTTTTGCGGTTGGCGTGATCAATCTTTGGAATCGTCTCAACATCAGTCTTCAGACTGTCCCCGGCTCATACGACGAAATGCTGGGTCTGACAAAAGCTGGGTTGAGCTATCAACAGACCAAATCTGCCGCCCAAACTTCCTGAAAGGCGGTTATGAGGATCGAAAACCAATGCCAGCTGAGGTGCACTGATGAAGTATTACCTGCTGAAAACCGAACCGTCGGAATATTCGTTTTCCGATTTGCAGCGGGATCACACGACTGTATGGGATGGCATCAGCAATCCCGTCGCTCTCAGAAATCTGAGAGAGATGCCTGAAGGCTCTAAACTCGCCATCTATCACACAGCCAGCGAGAAGCAAGTGGTTGGGCTTGCGACCGCAGTGACTGTCGACGCAGCGGACGCCAAAAATCCTCGAGTGACAATTAAAGCCGTACAGCCCTTACGGAAGCCGATAACTCTTGCTGAGCTGAAGAGCGAAGCCCTTTTCAAAGATTCGCCTCTGGTGCGGCAAGGCCGCCTTTCGGTGGTTCCACTGACGCCCGACCAGTACGCTTTCATTGCGAAGTGACGAGTGGCCGCGGTCTAGTTGTAATCACGAGGCAGTCGGACCGGAGTAGAGCGCGACGTCTAGAGAGAGTTGGACCAAACCCTATGAGCGTCAAACTTAACCATCTGATCGTTCACTCGCGAAACAAGAAAGTTTCCGCCGATTTTCTGTCCGACATCCTGGGACTTCCGGAGCCGACCAAGTTTGGATTTTTCCTGACTGTACAACTCGACAATGAAGTTACTCTCGACTTCATTGAGACCGAGGACAATTTCTTGCGGACGCACTACGCCTTTCTCGTAAGCGAAGTGGCTTTCGACGAAATCTTCAGCCGCATACGCGAACGTCAACTTCCCTTCTGGGCTGACCCTTATCACCGGCAGGAACACCAAATCAACAAGAACGATGATGGACGCGGCCTTTATTTTGAAGACCCGGACGGACACAACCTGGAGATCATTACTCGGCCATACGGCAGCGGAAAGTGAGGAATAGATGTCAAAAGTCCGTGTGCAAAGTTTTGCACTTTCGATTGATGGATACGGCGCTGGGCCAAACCAGGATTTGCAGAATCCACTTGGAGTTAACGGTCCTGAGTTGATGGAATGGTTTTTCCATACTCGTGTTTGGCGAAGGATGCATGGCGAGGACCCAGTCGCTGCTGACAATCCGGATAACGGAGAAACTGGCATCGATAATCAGGTTGCTGAGCAGGCGTTCGTTGGAGTCGGAGCATGGATTCTTGGCCGCAACATGTTTGGCCCAATTCGAGGTCCATGGCCGGACGATAGCTGGAGAGGATGGTGGGGAGATGAGCCGCCATACCACGTTCCCGTCTTCGTATTGACTCACCATGCACGCGCACCAATCAAGATGAAGGGAGGCACTGAATTCCACTTTGTCACTGAAGGCATTGACGCAGCTTTGCAGCAAGCGAAGGCCGCAGCTAACGGAAGAGATGTTCGCATTGGCGGCGGCGTTTCAATCATTCGTCAGTTTCTGAGCCGAGGTCTGATTGATGAAATGCATCTTGCGATTCGTCCGGTGTTGCTCGGCTCAGGAGAGCATCTCCTGAAGGACATCGATCTTCGCGCGCTGGGTTATCGTTGTGAGAAGTACATCGCGGGAGAGCGAGCCACACATGTATTCTTGTCGAAGTAAGCGGCAGCAGTTCGCGACTCAAGGAGCAGTAGGAAATGATTCTCAAGCATCTCGGCAAAGAACCAATGATCGATGCTTCCGCGTACGTCGCACCTAATGCAACGGTCTGTGGCGACGTAATCGTAGGCCGTGGGTGTCGCGTTTTGTTTGGCGCATGTGTGATTGCCGAAGGGCAACCGATTGAACTTGGTGAGAATTGCATTGTGATGGAGAATGCAGTTATCCGCAGCACAGATCACCATCCGACGAAGATTGGTATGCATTGCCTCATCGGGCCGCATACTCATATTGTTGGCTGCACTCTGGAAGAATGCGTCTTTATCGCAACGGGTGCTTGTGTATTTCACGGCGCGAAGTTGGGCTACGGCTCCGAAGTTCGCATTCACGGCGTTGTTCACCTTCGCACCGAACTTCCCTCACATGCCATAGTGCCGATTGGATGGGTCGCGGTAGGCAATCCCGCTCAGATACTACCGCCCAATCAACATGAGACAATCTGGGCAATCCAGGAACCGCTGAACTTTCCGAAATTCGTGTACGGAGTTGAAAGGGTGCGCGAAGGTGAAAGCAATATGCCGGAGATCACCAGCCGACGTTCCGACGTGTTACGTAGCCACATGAATGATGTGATTTTGTAATGACGTCATGACGGTAGTCGGTCGACTGTGACAGAGGGAACGCTGGGCGTTCCGCGAATGTACCGCAGGTGGATCGCTAAAGCGCGAAAACCACGAAATAAGTCGGAGACTCAGCATCGCTGGAGCCGGTAGCGGCAAAGCCTTTAGGAAGTCAGTTTCACAAAGTAAGGCTGAGCACGATCACTGAAGTTATTTGAGCACTGTGATCTCTTCAGTCGCGCTTGATGATGAAGACTGTTTTGTCGTCAACTCGGTTCTCTTCACCAATTTCACGCAGATGGTCGTCCTCTTTCGTGGCGTGTTGCAGCACGGCAGCGCAGATGTCTTTCGCCGATTTCGAGAAGTGCTCGCGCATTACAACTTCGAGGCGTTGAAGTTCTTCTGTATCCGCTCCGTCATAAACGCCATCCGTATAAAGAAAAAGAATATCGCCTGGGCTCATCAATGTGATTTCGGCAACGTCGGAAAAGTTAGCCGGACGCGGCCGGAATTTCATAGAGAAATAACGCTTGCGATCCGGATGGTCAGCGGAAATCTGAAGACCTAATGGTAGGAATTGCACCATTCGATCCCTGTCCAGCTTCACAAATTTGCGATATTCCGCGGAGAACACGAGCGGTGGGGGATGTCCAAAATTCACAAAGCGGAAATAGCCATATGGGTGCACCTCACCATAAAGCATGGTCGCAATCTCGCGGGCATTCTCCCTTTCACCGATGCCTAGTGCGTTGCGCGCAGTGACCGACTGCGCCAAACGAAGGTTGATATTTTCAAACAGCTCCGGCGTCGTGGTTCCATGTTGATCAAGCTCAGAGAGCATTAACGCATGAAAAGTATCGTGTACAGTCGAGGCAATCTTCGCTGCGATTAGTCCATGACCCTGTGCATCTACCAGTAGAACTCCAGCCGTATTGTAGAGTTCGTTGAGAGCCTCGGCTATCCGAATCTGTTGCGAGCTCAACGCAGCTCTGTATTCGGTCTCCGTTTCAGATTTGTAGTCAGGCTTTGACCGCAACCACTCGATGTGATCGTCTACCGAGTTGCGAGCGGGTGAACCTGGTGGCAGCGGATCAACAAACTCCTTCGACAACTGTAGTGCCCGCCGAATCCTTGCATCGACGTCGTAACGCTGTTGGAAATTTATATACTCAAACAAATCTCCACCGACGGTTCCGACCGGAATGGAACTCCCGTACATCTGAATGCCGGGTATATTAGGAATAGCTCCCTCGACGGGCATCAGCCGTTCGCGGAGGTATTCGTCGATCGTCAGGTCTGTGTGTGGTGTCGTCACTGGGTTTTTATCAACTTGCTGGATTGGGAGCAGCGAACAACCCGAGCGGAGGTGCGTCTAACCGCGGGCCTCGATACCGCACCTCACCAAATCTCTGATGAGTCTGCCAATCCGATCGTGCTTGCGCAATCTCTTCTGGTGTGCGCGCAACAAAGTTCCACCACATCAGGATCTTCTCCGGAAATGGAGGCCCGCCAAGCAGCAATAGGCGGCATCCATTTTTACTCTTGAACTCTCCACGCGAACGGTTTGATCCGAGATAGTAAAGATGCGCCGAGTCAATTGATTGACCTTCAATCTCTGCATCGCCTGTTAATAGCATTACTGCATGCTCGAAAGAAGGATCCAGCGGAAGCTCTACTCTCCCTGGTGAGTGCACTGCAATGTCTACTCCGAGCACAGCTGAGAAATGTTTTGCGGGAGATGAGCAACCAAGTATTGATCCCGCAAAGACGCTGACCACGCCACCGGACTGCTCAATCATCGGAACCTTTTCGATGTACTGAAATGACGCCTCAACGTTTCGACGCGCATCAGGAAGCGCAATCCACAACTGAACTCCGTTCAGGTGACCGCTGTTGTTCTGAGGTGTCTCTTCCGCATGGGCAATGCCGGCGCCTGACGTCATTACGTTAACACCACCCGCCGTGAGCGAGGCCTCATTACCGAGACTATCGTTGTGAACGATGTCTCCTTCCAACAACCAGCTCACTGTCTGTAAACCGATGTGTGGATGCGGCGCAATATCCATCGGTTTAGCGTCACTGAAAGAAAGCGGGCCAAAGCGATCCAGGAAACACCATGCACCCACCATTCGCTTCTGGCGCGTCGGAAGCGCTCGAAGAATTTTCAATGCGCCGAGGCTGGTCTGATGCGCGGAAAGCGGCGCGAAAACTGATCCAGAAGATTCTGTTGCTACGTTCGTTGGAGGCATGACTAAACTCAAACCTTTTTAAGGTCATCATATACCTGGCTCATCTGTCTTTGTTCCAGAGATGCTTTGCCTCAAAAATCCAAACGTACATGGGACTCGGCTAACCCCCGCTGTTGTGAGGCACGCCTTTGCCCTCCCGTATCTGAATCCGCTTCAGCGCGCGACCGTTTGGGCGGTTGGAGAAATCAGACCTAACGCTGTCGCTATACTCTCCGGATGAGTCAGTGGGATTTCATGGCCGGCGTTCTTAATTTCAATAAGCTGCGACCGCGGAATCATGGCGTGGAGTGCGTAAGCATTCTGAATTGGTGAAACGATCTGATCTTTGTCACCGGTTACTATGACGACGGGCACACCAATCTCACCATAGCGGTTCTTCATCGACCTCAGACTATCATTCAGACTCGACTCATCCTCGAGATACGCTTTGAGGTGCTGTCGGGAAAGCCAGCTGGAATCGACAACCTTCAAATACCGTTCCGGCACCCGCTCGGGATAGAAGGCCTTCGCAAGCTCTCGACTCAACATGCGATGACCAAACAGTGGTTTGCACACGCCAAAAATGAAATCACCGATGACAGGCGTCCGCACCATACTCTCAAGCAGACCGCCATCATCCTCGTCGGGAAAAGCGGCGGGTGCGAGTAACACCAGGGCAGAAACTTCATTCGGATACTTTAATGCATAACCTAAAGCCAGCGATGCGCCCCATGAATGACCGACTAGAATCGGCTGGGTGATGTGAAGCTGATGAAGAGTCTCGTACAGCAATTCAGCCTGCAGTTCGACCGTTGCTTTTTTTGATGCCCGATCGCTGCGTCCATGACCCGATCTGTCGATAGCCACTACTCTATAAGTCGACGACAAAAGCTCTAGCGCGCCAAAATCAAAATCTTCGACGCTGCCGGCATTCCCGTGAATCATCACCAGGGTTGGACCTTTACCCGCTTCCCAATAGTGCACGCGCAGTTTGCCCACTTTAATAAAGCCATCTTGTATCGTCCGCTTTTCATGAGGCGCATCCTTTCCTACGACTAAGCAGACGGACCCGGCACTGCCATAGGCAAGGACAATAAGTAAAAGACTTAAACGATGTATGAACCTAAGCGACTGCAAAATCCATGGTCCCCATCACTTGGTCGTACAGAAAATTCAGGGCTCGTAGTGCCCCTGACTTTTGAGTAAGTGGGCTCCTGTGCCACGGAACCCCGCCTATTCGAGCACTAGACAAGTCTGCCTGCCTGCGCTCCCACGAAACATTCTAGTCGGTTTTCAATTGGTTTCGTTCAATTCGTTTTCCTCACGACCCGGTAAGCAATACGTTTGCCAAGACCTATCAGATTCACGGATTTCCGCATAGTGAAGGTTGACCACGACCCGATTTTCCCAGCAATTCCTCGCTGAATGACGTGCGATCGGCTCGATCGCAACTCAGCCTTCGCCCGGCAATTCCCAACAATTCTCTCGGACAGATTGGTCCAGGAAACGCCTGGGCAGAAGACAATTGTTGACAAAGGTCCTGCTCGTGTGACGAAATAAGAACACGTGACCCTAAGAGGTCACCCCCGTGGAGTGAGCCAACACCCAGCCTCACTAATCAAGACCGACAATTTCGGCAAAACACCAACCTCAATCCTCTCGTTTCCCTGTAAATAAGCCCACGGTCACAGACAAATAGCCTGGCACAGTCGTTGCCGAAATCCACCGACAAGTTGATCGCCGTAGATTAGAGGGGCAGTCAAGCGCCTTGAAAGTGGTAAAGGATCTTACAAGGGGCGCCCAGGCTTCCGAAGAGATTAAACATGCTAACTAACTATCAATTGACCGCAGCGGTCGGTTCTGGCATCGCAAAGGGTTGGACGATAAGAGCGCTGTTACTAATAACCCTCTCGATGACTTGGACGGCCGTCCAATCAGTGAAGGCACAAAGCAACTCGCTGCAAGGAACAGTAAGCGTTAATTCAAGTACTGCTCCAAGAGAAGTATTGCCCGGTACAACTCTAAGTTTGTACCCCACGAGTTCGAACCTGAAAGCGCACACAACGGTCACCAACGATCAAGGTGAATACAAATTCACGGACCTTCCTGCTGGAACATACAAATTGGAAGTTAGTCTTAGCGGTTTCAAGCCGTATGCAGAAAATGTGACGATTGGATCCGGTGCGGCTACAGTAGACAACATCACGCTTGAAATCCTGGACGTTTCAAGCACGGTAAACGTGGTGGTTGGCGATGACAGATCGATTTCAACTGACTCTGCGCCGGCCCCGTCCTTCAAACAAGATAACTTTCAAACCCTTCCGCTTGCGACTGAGCGTTTCCAGGATGCTCTGCCGCTGGTGCCCAGCGTTGTGAGAGGGCCTGATGGTTTGCTGAACGTCAAAGGTGCTCGATCGAGCCAAAGCGGTCTAACGGTTAATACTACAAATGTTACGGATCCCGTTACGGGAGAGTTCGCAATCAATTTACCAATTGAGGCGATTCAATCAGTTGAAGTACTAACCAATCCTTATTCCGCGGAATTCGGTCAATTCACTGGAGCAGTCACAAAGGTTGAGACACGCTCCGGTTCTGAGAAGTTCAATTGGCAGGCTGATAGTTTTTTACCACGCGTTCGTCGTCGTGGTGGTTCGTTTGTTGGCATAGAGGCCTTTACTCCACGGCTGTCCTTCAGCGGTCCGCTGTTTAATGACAAGCTGAAGTTTTTCCAATCGTTCGAGTATCGTTTTGTCCGTACGCCGATCGAGAGCCTGCCACCGCTCAAGCGTGATACTGGTCTAGAAAGTCTTGATTCACTTACTCAAGTTGATTGGGATATCGATGCTCGAAACCACCTGACTACCACGTTGTCTCTCTTTCCGCAGAAGTTAAGTTTTGTCGGACTAAACACATTCAATCCGCAGGAAGTAACGCCCGACTTCAAACAACGTGGGTTCCTCCTGGCTGTAAATGAGCGTCGAATCATAAGTAGCAAATCGATGCTTGAATCAACGATCAGCATCAAGCAATTCGATGCTGATGTGTTTCCGAGTTCTGGGACGTCACCGATGAACTTAGCGCCGGATGTAAACTCCGGAAATTTCTTCAATCAACAAGACCGGCGAAGCAAGCGTTATCAGGCGCAGGAAATTTATAGCTTTAGTCCGCCAAATTTCGCCGGTGAGCACTTCATGAAACTCGGTGGCGGTTTCAGTTACATAACTTTCGACGGAAGCAACAGAAGTAATACGGTGCGTATCCTGAGAGAGGACGGCTCGCTAAGCGAGCGGCTGGACTTCATCGGAGCCGGCGCACTGAGTCTGAACAAAAACGAGTTCTTTACTTATTTTGCGGACAAGTGGTCAGTCAATCGTCGCCTTACTCTCGAATATGGTGTTCGCCTCGATCGCGACAACGTGGCTAGTGAGAATGATTTTGCACCTCGCCTTGGTTTTGCTTTCCTACCGGTTACTGATGGCCGTACAGTGATTCGCGGCGGTATCGGATTGTTTTATGACCAGATCAATCTTAACGTCGCGACTGCCTCGCAATTGCAAGACCGACTTATTACTCATTTCGGTTTGGATGGTCTGACGGTAGTTGGTCTTCCAGAACGTCAGCGATTTTCATTGACGGAGGATCAGCTTCAAACGCCGCGGAGTGTGAACTGGAATATTGAGGTGGATCGCGAGTGGATAAAGAATCTTTTCGTTCGCGTTGGGTATCAGCAGCGTCAGGCAACCCGTGAATTCATATTGAATCCGACGCCATCCACAACTGGAGAAACAATTCTTGGTTTGGATAACTCCGGGCGTTCGCGTTACCGAGAGCTGGAAGTTACGACGCGTTATCGTTTCCGCGAGCACGATGAATTCGTAGCCTCGTATGTACACTCTTCGTCGGAAGGGGATCTCAACGACTTCAACTCGTATTACGGCAACTTTGAAAATCCAATTCTCAAAGGAAACGAACGATCTCGTTTACCATGGGACGCTCCGAACCGGTTTGTCTTTTGGGGTACGTTCAACCTCAAGTACGGTATGACGGTCGCGCCGGTGCTCGACATCCGTACTGGATTTCCGTATTCGATTATTGACGGCGATCGAAACTTCGTTGGTCCACGTAATCTAGCGGGCCGCTATCCCAGATTCACCTCGCTCGATATGCAAGTGACCCGAGCCATCAGCCTTCCTGGTCGGTGGAGCAAGTATCGGGCGGAACTGGGAGTCAAGGTTTTCAATCTCTTGAATCATTTCAATCCGCGAGATTTCCAGAATAACCTGGCGAGCGATGCGTTTGGCGAGTTTTACAATGGTGTGGGTCGTAAGTACGGAATGCGTTTGACGATTAGAAAGAAGTGAACCGTTATCCGCAGATTACATAGCGCGGCTTAGGCCGCGCCAAACTTGGATGCAGTCAGTACCACCTCGCGGTAGCGGGTGGGTGCGAAGCTCGAGTTCAGAAAAACCAGAGATCCAACGATCCACGAAGTCAAACGAAACAACACGAAACTCATAACGTTCTTAACCGACGAACGGCCCAAATCGTAGCAGGCTTGGTTCGATATGAACGAATCGTGAATAGGTAACGCTGATAGAGGTTGATGCGATTTTAAACAGGCTGGTGCTGACGTACGACAGGCTGTTAGCCTGTCGGTGCGTCTTGAGTTATGAATTATTCCAAGGTGCACGAATCCAACCTCGACAGGCTAACAGCCTGTCGTACTTTTTTGGCGAAAGCAAAATTAGAACAACATTGGAAACATTTCTCTTGCTTTTTTTCTGCGTAACGGTCTATGCGTCTCTTGTACATAACCCCATTGCGATCGCAGTTCAGAATGAAGGGAATAATGCTTTATGTTAACCGATGTTCGCTATGCAGTTCGGATGATGCGCCGCACCCCAATGTTCACCTCGGTTGTTATCGTTACCGTAGCGCTTGCGATTGCTGCGAATACCGCCATCTTTAGCGTCGTGAATGCAGTGATGCTGAAACCGCTGCCGTTTCAAGAACCGAACCGGCTGGTGCAGGTGGCTGAGAAGAACGACAAGCTTAATCTCCCAAATTTCGGCGCGTCGGCGTTGAACTTCTTATCCTGGCGCGAACAAACACAGACCTTCGAGCAACTGGCGGCAATAGGCTTTAGCAATTACACGCTGAGCGGAGCCGGTGAACCCGAGCAGTTCTCAGGTAACCGCATCAGCCCCGCACTGATGCATGTGCTTGGGCTTGCTCCCATTGCTGGCCGTTCGTTCTCAAATGATGAGGAGAGGCCCGGTGCCGCCCCCGTGGCAATGGTTGGCGAGCGGGTCTGGAGAGGACGTTTCGGCGCCGACGCCACACTCGTCGGCCGCACCATTTCATTGAATGGTGAACCAACGACAGTCGTCGGCATTGCTCCTGACGCGTTGAACTTGATCTCGGGAGGCGATGTTTACACGCCACTAACGATTGATCCAGCGAAGGAAATACGTCTCAATCATGTGATCTTCGTCGTCGGCCGGCTACGGCCCGGTGTCTCGCTAAAACAAGCCCAGGCCGAGATGGACGCCATCGCGGGTCGAGTGGGTCAGCAATATCCGGAAGTGCGCGATTGGGGGATAAACTTAATTACGTTGTTCGACACATTTGTCAGTCCGCAACTTAAGACCGGGCTCTTGGTCCTGCTGTTTGCGGTTGCATGTGTGCTGCTGATCGCCTGTGCAAACATTGCAAACCTGCTTCTGGCTCGAGCGGCCACTCGCCAGAAGGAGATGGCAGTGCGAACAGCCATGGGCGCCAGCCGCAGGCGGCTGCTGCGTCAACTGCTGGTGGAGAGCATCGTCCTCTCGAGTGTGGGCGGCGCCACCGGTCTCTTCGGTGCGGTGTTCGCCATCAAGGCGATTAACCGGGCGTTACCACCCACTCTGCTGCCGGTGCCTTCGGTACAGATCGATGCGAGCGTCCTTTGGTTCGCCATTGGCTTGACGATCGTCACTGGCCTGTTCTTTGGGATCGCCCCCGCCTGGCGGGCTTCCAAGCTGGATATCAATGAAGTGCTGAAACAGACAGGCCGCAGTTCATCGAGCGGTGCGGCGGTACGCCTTCGCAAAAGTCTGGCAGCTGGCGAACTCGCGCTGGCAACCATTCTAATGATTGGAGCCGCATTGCTAATTCAGACTCTGTCGAAACTGCAACGAGTGCAACTCGGGTTCGAGTCGCAGGGACTAATCACATTCCAGCTCGCTCCACCTACGACCAAGTATCCACTCACCAGTAAAGCTCCACTTCTCTACCGTGCTCTGCTCGATTCTTTGCAGTCGGTGCCCGGCGTGACCGGAGCCGCTGTATCCAGTGGCATTCCGTTTGGCGCGGGGAACTTTACGACTCATCCGATGATCACCACTGGCCAGTCCGAACTGGCACCGGGTACCGCAGTGCCCATTGACTGGCGTATCGTGAGCCCAGGTTATTTCAAGACCATGAAAATTCCGCTTTTGAGCGGTCGGACTTTCACAGATCAGGATGGTCCCGAAGCAGCCCGCGTCATGATTGTCAGCCAGGCAACAGCGAAAAAGTTTTGGGGCGAGGCTAATCCGCTCGGGCGAACATTAACTCGCTCAGCTGATCTAAAGACGCCATTTACCATCGTAGGGGTCGTGGGTGACGTACATAACACAGCACTCAATCAGGAATCGCCAACGCTCTATTACCCGATGGCTAGCCGCGTTTCGGCACTGGTGGATGTTGTGGTCAGGAGCAGCGGATCACCGGAGGCTTTGTTGCCGACAATTCGACAGCGAGTGCACGAACTCGATGGTGAGCTGGCACTGGCCAACGTACGGACTATGGACCAGTGGCTATCGAACAGTGCCGTGCAACCGCGTCTCAACAGTACGCTCCTCGGAGTTTTTGCCACTATCGCACTCGTCATCGCAGCAATAGGAATCTATGGCGTGCTCGCTTATTCCGTCAGCGAGCGTACTCGCGAAATTGGATTGCGCATGGCTCTGGGCGCGACCCATTTTGCCGTCTTGCGACTTATCGTCGCCGAAGGCATGAAGGTTGTGATGATCGGGATCGGAATCGGGCTTCTGGGAGCACTCGCGCTCGGACGAACACTGTCGAGCCTCGTCTTCGGCGTCACCATCCGCGATCCGACGACATTCACTGTCGTGGCGATGATACTAGCGGGCGTGGCGCTCGCCGCTTGTGTTCTTCCGGCGCGCCGTGCGGCCCGCGTTGACCCGATAGTGGCGCTCCGATATGAATAGGAGCAATGTAACGTCAAAGACCTGATGACCAGCGAAATGATCATTTGCGTCCGGGTACCTGAGAGAGCCGCTGCCGGGCAATTCATCCTGGAAATAACGACACGGCAGCTTCGGCTGAGCTTTGCTCCAAAAGTCGATTTCAATAGTAATAAGTTTCGTGTTATTTCGTGTGACTTCGTGGATCGTTTCTTTTGTCCATAAAAATAAACCCGATCCACGAAGTCACACGAAATAACACGAACCAAAATGGCTCCGATGTGACTTTAGCGGCAAAGCCTTCGCCTCTATTCGCTGCGCCAAATAAATCGGCCCCCCTTGTCGATATAACCGTGCCGCGTCTGTGTGACTGGTCCTGCTCCCTTTTCACTAAAATAAACTTCGGCAATCCCACCAACGAAATCGTAGGCCACATCAAACCTGGGTTCGATGACTGTCTTTCCGGTGCGATCTATGTAACCCATTTTGGTTCGGCCGTTAATTTCGACAGCCAAGGTTGCAAGGCCATCATTAAACTGACCTCCCCTGCCCGATGCCAATTTGATTACGAAAAGGCCTGCCTTATCAATGTAACCTTTTTGACCATCCTCCTTAGTGACGATCGCCAAACCTTCCGCAAACTGCCCAGCATCACGAAAGTTGGGCGGGATCACAACGTTGCCTTTCTGGTCGATGTAACCATAAAGATTGCTGATCACTACGGGAGCTAATCCCTCTGTGAACCGGCTAAGATACATAGGCCCTTCAAACGGTCCTGGGCGTGCGTCAAACCGTAAAGGAATCGCGAGCTCTCCGCTCTTATTAATAAATCCATATTTCGCTCCAGGACCTTGCTTTTCGGCCACTGCTGCTAAACCGTCCGAGAAACTTTCAACTTGCTCGTAACGTTGCGTGCTGAAAAACCTCCCGGTCTTATCGATGAATCCCGATCCCGTCTTCGTTCTAACTACTGCCAAACCCTCATGAAAACCGAATGAGAATGACTCTGGTAATTCGATCACTACTCTTCCTGACTGATTAATAAAACCGACGAATGCTTCAGTTCTGACCCAGGCCAGACCTTCGCTGAATGGGCTACTCAATACGAAACGCGGCGGAATAACGATCTTACCGGTTTCATCAATAAAGCCGCAGTGGTTCGAATAGAGACTCGGCTGCTTATCCGAAAAGCAAATTGGAGCAAGTCCCTCTGAGAAATTTCCAACCCACGCCTCAGCAGGCAAATCGTCGAAATCAATAACGATCTTCCCAGTCTTATCGATAAAACCTACCTTGTTATCTCTGTTGGTTATTTTGTACAGGTGCCTGGTCGGCTGGCCGAACAGTTCCGAGTTGAAAGGTGCGGAAGACACCGCTACGAGCACGGTCACGAACACAAGTCGGGGTATTACTTTGATAGGTTTTGTAGTCAAACCAATGATGGCGCGATCACGTGACATGGGACGATGAGCAAACGAGTGTTTTGAGATGCACCAATTTATCTAGACTCACGCGCAAGAAGTCAATTGGTTCCACCAATGGATCGTGATCTGATTTGAATTTTCTTCTCTGTGCAATCTCTGTGTCCTCTGCGTCTCTGTGGTGACTTGATGGGTAATACAACCACAGAGACAAGGACGCAGAGACTGCACAGAGAAAACCGAAATTAGGGCACGACCCACCAAGAGAATAAACAAAGAGATTAATTTACTACCAGGCGAGTAGTGTTTTTATTCCTCCAGGTCAAGAGAGAAGGCTGCTCGGAATATTCCAGCCGCGATTACGGTAGTTAGATACGAGTCTGCTTTCACGAGCTCGGGTAAGCGAGCGAAAAAGGGAAATCGACACACATGATTAAGCTGGACTGCGTGAATAAGTTGGAAGGGACTCCGGTGTTGGTTAAGAGTCAAGTCGCAGTCTGATAGCTGTATCAAGTGAAATGCCTTCAGGGGATATTTTGTGCGCATAGCCGTCAGTCTCATTCTATCGTGCCTCTTTGTATTCCTGGCGGGTTTCAATGTGTGGAACATGTTGACTAACCGCAGCATGTCCGCGCGGACGAATCGGTTGTGGACACAAATTCATCGCGTTGCCGGGTATGCCTTCATCGCATTATTCGTCATCCTTTGTTATTTCATGCTCTTGCGAGTGAAAGGATGGCAAGACGAACTCTCACCGCGGCTCATCTTGCATATCGCACTCGCGTTTTCGCTGGCACCTTTGCTGTTAATAAAAGTGATCGTTGCGCGGTATCAGAAGGCATCGCGTGGTCTGCTCATAGCGTTGGGTATTGGGATTTTTACAATCGCTTTCTCGTTGGTCATGCTGAATTTGTCCATACATTATCTTCGCAGTGCATCGACTGCTAAGGTGCCTGTTAGGACTTCGGAGTCAGTTATCGTTGTGGTGCTTGTCTCGGCGGCGGTTGCATTTTTCGCGAAGGGTAAACAACCCAAGCCTAAATTCGACGCTAGCGCTTTCGCTCTCAATAAGACTTCGATCCTGGATCCAGGCAACCAGGACGAGCCCTTGAATCTAACCCTGGCGAAAATCGAATCGCAAACACATGACGCCAAGACCTTGCGCTTCCTCTTACCACGAGGCCGATACCTTGCGGCGCGTCCGGGACAATTCCTGACGTTTGAGTGGGTGATCGATGGCAGGTCGGTTACACGCTCATATTCGATCTGTTCTTCTCCATTGCAGACGCGTTATATCGAGATCACACCCAAGCGGTGCGAAAACGGTCGTGTTTCTCAGTTTCTGAATGACGGTGCAAAAGTGGGATTGACAGTCACGGCTCGAGGTCCATACGGCAAATTTTACTTTGACGAGCATAAGCATGAGCGGATCGTATTGATCGCTGGTGGAAGCGGTGTGACGCCGATGATGGCCATGCTGAAATATATCAATGATCTATGTATCCCCGTGAACGTTACGCTTATCTACTGTGTTCGAACCCAACAAGATGTGTTTTTCAACGACTACTTTGCCGCGCTCCAGAGTCGAATGAGCAAGTTTCGCTACATATTGATTTTGTCTCAACCGAGTTCCGAATGGCAGGGCTGGCAGGGACGCTTGCGGCACGAGATTTTGGAGCGCGAAGTCCAGCAACATTTGGAATCTACATTCTTCTTGTGCGGCCCGCCGGGGCTCATGGATCTCAGCCGCGCCTTGCTGAAAGAAATGGGGGTCGAGCCTTCTAGAATCCTCCAGGAGAGTTTCGGGGCCGCTGTAACGGGAGAAAGACAACCCACGGCAACTGCCGGTCTATTCAAGATCACGTTGTCTCGTTCCGGTGTAACCTATAACGTGTCGCCAGACCAAACTCTATTGGAGAGCTCGGAAAGGAACGGTCTGTTGATACCGTCAGGCTGTCGACATGGGAGTTGCGGTACCTGCGCAACCAAGCTGCTCAGCGGCAATGTACAGATGCAAGCTGCAGAAGCACTGAGTGACGAGCTGCGGTCCCTGGGGTTCATACTGCCCTGCGTTAGCCGGCCTCTCAGCGATGTTACGCTGGATCTGTGATCCTATTTCTCGGTGACCCGAGCATCAACTATCTATGCGTGCGAATTCCTTTGAGGCCTACTTGAAGAAATGTTCATGAAACCAGACCGTCGAGCGTTTTTGAATTTCGCAGCCGCAGGCGTAGCGACCGGGATATCCTCGGTAATCTCGACGCGCTCTGCTGGTAGATCGAAAGTCAAAGCGATCGCGTTCGATGCTTTTCCCATCTTTAAGCTACGGCCGATGTTTGCCCTTACCGAACAACTCTTTCCCGGAAAAGGTTTTGAGCTAAGCAATTCCTGGCACACACGGCAATTCGAATATCAGTGGCTGCGTGCCTTGTCCGGAAGATATGCGCACTTCTGGCACACCACTGAAGATAGTTTAGTGTTTGCCGCCGACTTGCTGAAACTTGATTTGACCACCGATAAGCGTAAGAAATTGATGAGTGCTTATCTTGAACTCAGAGCCTGGCCGGATGTTCCGTCGGTTTTGAAATCACTCAAGAGATCCGGTTTGCGCCTGGCGTTCTTGTGAAATGCCACGGCAACCATACTCGACGCCGGAATCAAGAACTCCGGGCTCGAGAATATCTTTGAGCACGTGCTTAGTACGGACAAGATTAAGACCTACAAGCCGGACCCTCGTGCATATCATTTGGCGATCGACGCCTTCGGACTTCGCAAAGAACACATTCTCTTCGTTGCGTTTGCGGGTTGGGATGCGGCCGGAGCAAAGTCGTTTGGTTATCCGACGTACTGGGTGAACCGGATGAACTCTCCCACCGAGAGGCTCGGTGTTTTCCCCGATGGGATCGGAAAAAATCTGGATGACCTGATTGGGTTTGTGTAGGCACCTCGGGCGACCGACATTCTAGAGAAGGATCTCGACTATGGCTCACCCGCGAAGGCCCATGCGACGCTCAAGGTTTTGAAAGGCCGGGTCGGAACGTAGAGTGTCGAAGGCCGGCCGCTTGAGAATCGACGGGTTGAATCGCTCCTGATAAGCTTTTTCCAGCCAGATCATTGCCTGATCCTTTTCGTCCAGACCGGCATAGATCAGAGCAATCTCAGGAAAATTTGAAAAGTTATGGTCACGATTCTTGAGATCATTCAGGATTCTGACCGCTTCGTCTCTCTTTCCAGATACGGCGTAGGCGAAAGCGAGATTGGACGCAAACGTCGAGTTGTCTCCACTCAGCGTGATCGCCCTTTGAAGTTCCGCTATAGCTTCGTTGTACATCCGCTTCTGCACCAGAGCCTGCCCGAGTTGATAATGTGCTAGCGCAAAGTTAGGGTCCATCTCTAAAGTCTTTTGGCTTTGCTGCATCGATTCGTCATAGTGCCGTGCGATGAGAAGCGCGTCTGCGATGTCAGCGCTGATGACGAGCGATAGGGGATCCAGACTCTCCGCTTTTCTCATTTCCGCAATACCTTCATCGTTCCGTCCCATCACGATCAGGTGCCAGGCGTACCAGTGGTGGGCGGTTGCGTAGCCAGGGTTCAACTCAATGGCTCGCCTGAATTCCCTGTCCGCGGACTCCCAGTCCCAGTCGAAGACGTCAAGGCAGAATGCCAACGAGGTGTGGGCCTCGCCCAGCGTGTTGTCCAGTTCCAGAGCTTTGGTCGCCGCCGCTTTGGCTCTGGGGAATGCATCCTTCGGCGCCAGGACTCCATACTCCCAATCTCCCAACAGCGCATAGGAGTCCGCCAACCCACTATTAGCCTGAGCGTAGGTAGAGTCTTTCTCGATGGCCTGGTTGAAATACTCAAGGGCCTTTTTCAAACCCTCCGCGGTTCGCTTGTTCCAAAAATATCTTCCCTTCAGATAAGCCTCGTAGGCTTCTGGATTCACGACCTTTGAGGTTCTCAACGAGGCGACTTCCTTTGGAGTCAAGCTGATCCGGATTTGCTCGGCAATGGCACGGGCCACCTTGGTCTGGAGTGCCAGAGTATCCCGCAAATCACCTTCGTAACTCTGAGCCCACAGGTGCTTGTCTGCGGAAGCCTCGATCAACTGCGCGGTGATGCGAACTTGATCACCGGAACGGAGGACGGTGCCTTCCACCACGGCGTCGACATTCAGCTCTCGCGCGATTTGCGGTAAAGACTTGCGGGTGCCTTTATAGGCCATGACCGACGTGCGCGAGATCACGCGCAATGCGCTGATCTGTCCCAGATTAGTGATCAATTCGTCGGTCATGCCATCAGCGAAGTATTCCTGTGAAGCATCACCGGAGAGGTTTTCCAACGGAAGCACGGCCAGGGATCGAATGGTAGGTGACGGATCGCTCCTCGAGCGTAGTATCCAGACCACGAGAACGGTCGACAACAGAATTATGGCCAAACTAATCGTCTTCCACCTAAGTGGCCACAGTCGATGAAGGACGACTGCGCTTTTCTCGGCAACCTCAAGCCGTTCCTGATGTCCTGCCGTTAGAACAGTCTCCTCTGGGTGGTTCCCTCGTATGTCAGCACCGGCTGGATCGACAACGGTTACTTCCGCGATGAAGCGGTAACCTCGTCGCGCGAGCGTCTCGACATATTGCGGGTTCTCGGCGGAATCATGTAGAGCATGCCGCAGCCTTTTGACGGCGGCGTTCAGACTGTGCTCGAAGTCTACGAACGTATCGGCGAGCCAGAGCTTGTTTCTGAGCTCATCTCGCGTGACCAATTCCCCGGGTCGCTCGAGCAACATGGCAAGAATCTGAACCGGTTGCCCCTGCACCTTAACTTTGCGGCCATCTTCACGAAGTTCACCCGACCGGAAATCGAATTCGAAACTCTCGAAATGTACGGAACAAAGGGTCGGTATTGGCTTGCTCATGCTCCAAGCTCTTCGCTCGAGGGAAGTAGTCGATAGGCGGGGAAAAAGATCGCGAGTACCCTCCCCGGTCCATTGCTCTATGAGCGCCGAGATCCTACCACCCCAACGGGCGCGCATCAATTATGAGCACTCCGACTACTTCATTCCCGCATTTTCACAATTGTTGACGAGTCGAGCGACATTTCACCCGAATGTCACACGTATATCACCCTCCTTCCATTGAGCTACCCGGCTACCTGCTTGAAACTCGTGGCCTGGGGATTAGCGCCTTAACGGCTCAAGAGGACGCTGAGTGATGAACGCGAGGGAACCCGTCGCGTGGCGCTAGGAAGTAAAACCATGGAAGAGCTCTTATCGCATCTTGATGCGGCATACAACCTGGCCCGCTGGCTCACGCGCAACGACACCGATGCTGAAGATGTGGTGCAAGAGGCCTACCTCCGGGCCTTCAAGTATTACGGCAGCTTTAAGGGCGGCGACTGCCGCAAATGGCTGCTCAGTATCGTGCGAAATACCTGTTACACGTGGCTCAGCCTCAACCGATCCGCAGAGCTTGGAGTTGCCTTCGACGAAGAAATACATACTCCGAACAATGATGAAGCTGACCCAGAAACAATCCTTATACGAGGCGAGAAGACTCAGTTGCTCAAGCTGGCCCTGGAGGAACTGCCCGTTGAGTTTAAAGAGGTAGTCATCTTACGTGAGTTGGAAGGTATGTCCTACCAGGAGATTGCTCAAATCGCCAACATACCAGTTGGCACGGTTATGTCACGCCTGGCTCGCGCTCGAAAGCGGCTCCGAGCGGTATTGACGCGCGAGCCAGATCGAGAGCCCGAGAGAACTCAAGAAGTAATGAGACGTCCACTGATTAGACCAACTGAATTCGTGATCACCGTACTTTTATAAAGGAACCTCGCTTCGAGAATCTCACCCATGCCAGACCTGCCGCAGTAATTCCGCATTCCTCTTCTTGAGCATCTGCGCTTCGGGATCCCAGTGGTCTCTTCGACAGTAGGCTTGGCACAAAAAGCGAAAATCCCCCAAACGTGAACGATCCCCAAACTGCTGTTTCGGGGATTTTCGCTTTTTGTGCAAAACCTCGACAGCTGGTCCATACAGAAGAGACCGCCAACGTCGTCTTTTTATTCCTGTGAGTGAGAAAGAACTCTTGCGGGAATATTTCACGGGATTAATGGGTATGGGTAACTGAGGACACACGGCGAATGAGTCTCGACCAGGTCATCAGACTTCGTGTTGTTTGTAGTAGTGCTCTTAAGAAATGGGGATTTACTAAATGCTTTACGGATTAAAAACAAACCTCTCGCGGCTGGTGATGCTAAGTCTGCTCAGTTTGTCTCTTACAGGGTGTAGCCAAAGCAACGGGGCCGACTACGGTGATACTGGCGGCGATTCTGAAAGCCAGGCAATCGCTCAACCTGCGGCGAGTCCGGGTTCGGACATGTCAAATATGAAGATGCCAGAAAAGCCAACTTCGTCTCGAACAAAGGACATGGCGACGAACTCAGTGCCTAACCAGGTCGTGATCGAAAACTTTTCATTTGTGCCGGCGACGTTGACGATTAAACCAGGGACGAAAGTGACCTGGGTCAATCGCGATGACGTACCGCACACCGCAACTGATACTGACAAGCGTTTCAACTCGAAGACACTCGATACTGACGAGCAGTTTTCTTTCACGTTCAGTGAGGTGGGCACGTACAGCTATTTCTGCGCGCTTCATCCGAAGATGACGGGTCAAATAATTGTTAAGTAGTTTCAAAAGGAGCCGGTGATGTCAGACAAACAGAAGAACGAACAGGGTAACGAAATCGAGCGTCGCAGTTTTCTTAAATGTATGGCTTGGGCAGGTGCGGGCGTCGTTTGGGTAATGAGTGGCGGTGTGCTTACGTCCTGTCAGCTCGTGCCGGGCTACAGTCACAAAGGCGGGTTCAGTTTCGTTCAGATCAGCGATAGCCACATCGGTTTTAACAAAGAGCCGAATCAGAACGTGACTAAGACTTTCCAGGAGGCAGTAAATAAGATCAATGCGCTCGAGGATGCACCAGCATTTCTGATTCACACTGGCGATATCACTCACCTTTCGAAACCCGAACAGTTCGACACTGCTGTGCAGATTCTCAAAGGCGCGAAGACGAGCCAGGTTTATTACGTCCCGGGCGAGCACGACGTATTCACGGATGACGGAAAGATTTACCTCGAGCGATTTGGCCAGGGAACGCAAGGCAACGGCTGGCAAAGCTTCGATTACCAAGGCGTACACTTCGTCGGACTGATCAATGTGCTGAATCTGAAGCAGGACTCGGGCACAGGTCTCGGCGGGAGTGGCTTTGGACAGTTGGGCCAGGACCAGTTGGCCTGGTTAGAGAAGGATGTCAAGAGTCTTTCGAGCAGTACTCCGATTGTCGTCTTTGCACATATACCTTTGTGGACGATCTATCCGGACTGGGGCTGGGGCACGGACGACAGTGCGCAAGCACTGTCCTATCTGAAGCGCTTTGGATCAGTTACTGTGCTGAATGGCCACATCCATCAAATCCTGCAAAAGGTTGAAGGAAACGTCACTTTCCATACGGCACGCTCGACAGCATTTCCACAACCTGCTCCTGGAACTGCGCCTGCTCCCGGACCAATCAAAGATGTGCCGGCAGACAAACTTCGCAGTGTGCTTGGTTTGACGGATGTTAGCTACGTGGCAAATGGCAGTCGGTTGGCACTCGTTGATTCAACGCTCGTGTGAGGACAAAAAGTGAAAAAGCTTTTTCTTGGTGCGGCACTCATGTTGCTGCTTATCGTCTTCTCGGCAGCAGTGGTGATGTGGCTTGGTCTGTTGCCGGTAAGCGCAGACGGAAATCATTCCCGACTTGAAGCCAGAGTTATGCCCGCAGTACTTCGCGTTGCTGTCGCAAGACGGGCTTCATATCAGTCGAATCCTATCGCTTCGACCGAAGACAACCTCAAAGCAGGAACACGCGCTTACAAAACAATGTGTGCAACTTGTCATGGCACGGCTGCCAGCGGTCCGAGTGAGTATGGACATGCTTTCTATCCTCCTGCCCCACGGCTCTCAGACGGGTTGCCACAATATACAGATGCGGAGACCTTCTGGATCATCAAACATGGAATACGTAACACCGGAATGCCGGCCTGGGGGCGAATGCTTTCAGACGAAGAAATCTGGCAGGTAGTGATGGCCTTGAAAATCAAATCATAATCGTAACTTAAGCTGAATAAGAGTGGCGATGTTATAGAGAAATGAATCCGTCACTTTTCTGCGTCCGTGAACGCTCCTTACTCGAATCAAATCCCCGACGCCCGTGCAAGAGATCGAAAATGATCAATCTTCACGCTCTAAGTCTGCAGTTCATGGACCTAAATCGAGATCGTATCGAACGGCTCGTTTAGTAGTAGCTGTAATTAAGGAGTGAACGTATAGTGCCATGGCTCGCGCGGTGATGTGAGTGGACCAAAGAATTTTCTGCTTGCTGCTTTGACTGCTGTCTGTAGTTTTTCGGTCCAACCCTGCGCGTCCCACACGTTTGCGATAATCGCTGTGTTGGTTCCGGCGATGATTTTATCGCCCTGCTTGATCTGAAAATCGAACGCTCGCAATTGGCCGTGCGGTGAAAGACCGGGAACGGCAACAGTGGGCGTTGAAACTACGTGATCTTTAAGAAAGCGCTCAAATCTCATTAAGCTTGGCTGGTCCGGCAGATCCTTGTAGACCAGTTTGGAAATCTCCAAGCGGGCAGCCGTAACAAGATCTTGAGCGGCGACTTGGACAGACTTCGTCTCATTCCAGCTCTTAATTTGCGTTTCCAGACTCCGCACCTCGGTGTTCACGTGGAGGGTATAACCGGGGTTCAATGCCTCAAACTTCTTCCGCACGTTCTCAACTTCTGCGATAGCTTCTCTATATTCCGTCGACTTTTTGTATCGTTCAATCTGATCCGCCGACCAACTCCACTTCCCAGCCAGAGAACGCTCACTTCGCAGATAGCCTCTGAGGGCAAGAAGCCGACGGCCCACGTCGTCAATCTTTGCTAACGCTTCGGCCGCGCGAGCGTCCAGCTTTTTGCTGGTGCCGGAGATGTACAGGTTTAATTTGTCAGGCGCTTTAGTGACCACATAAGCGCATAGGTTGGTCCGCTGCTTAACTTGCAAAGCATCGTGCGGCTGGACCTGCGTAGATGTGAGACACACAACCAGCGCTAAGAGCAATAACTTATTCCTCAAAAGTTCACACCATTAGCCCATCGTTTTCTCGTTCAAGAAGTGATCTGTTATCGGGAATGAGTATTTTCGGTTAGCTAAGTGACCGGTGCAAGTTGAGACGTATGCAGAATAATTTCGGGATATGTGTCTTATTTAATCGTGCCGTGTTTTCCGCTCAGCATCATTACTTGTTACCCTGAATCGATTCGTTTCAAACTATTGATCGTGCGGAAATGATCTGTGGGACACAGATTTGGCGGCAGGATGGATTGGATATTTGGGCAAAGCCAGTTGTAATTTGATGGCTACTTTTTAATTTTGCCTGTCGCGGCTATCAAACACGTGCGTGTGGCATCACGGTTGCCACGCATCAAAGGAAAGGATAACTGTTTCATTTCATTGCGTGAGGAGGCTTGGCTATGCGTAGGAATTTGTTGGCAGCATTTTGTGGGCTTGTCCTTTTGGCCGCAACGGCGGGACAGGCTGTAGCGCAGGAAAACCGCACATCCGATAAAAAGAATAAGAGCGTTGCGGAAAAGACGGTCGATAAGACTAAAAAGGTTGGAAGCGAGGCGGCAGACAAGGCAGAGGATGTCGGCGACCAAACGAAGAAGGACACAAAGAAGGTCGCAGGCAGGGCGAAATCTACAGCTGAAGACGTTAAAGATACGACAGCGACGGGAGCGAAAACCGCCGCCGAAAAGACGAAGGCTGTAGGTGGCGACGCCGCGGACACGACCAAAGCGGTCGGTGACAAGACCGCGAAAGGCGCGAAGAAGACGGGTAACTGGTTCACCAGAACATTCAAAAAGATCTTCTGAAGCTGGAACAAGCTAAGACAGACGCACTCGACGAAGTAGCGAAGCTGGTGCTTGGCGGGAGCGTCTGTGCTTCTCAAAACTATGATTACTGTGATCTCGGCGAAGCTTGGCGTGCTGCATCACATTTCTTCCACGTGTGTGGCGTTTACGGAAATGACGATAATCTGTGTAAGTTATCGAGTGATAGACGTATAGCGATTTGAACCCCAGCGTCTCAAGCGCCTGTCCTTTATATATAGCTCGGCTAAACGGGAATCTCAGGTAATGATTGCGTAAGGGCGCTTGGGACGCCACGCATCTCCCTAAGCCTTGCCTGCAGAGTTCCTGAACCGCGACTATCTCACAAAGACATTCAGTGCGGAGCCCCAGTAAATGATAACGATCAGACGAGCGGAAGATGCTGACTTCGATGCCATCTGGCGCATCTTCAGTCAGGTCGTGCGGCAAGGTGATACGTACACCTACGATCCAGAGACGACTAGAGATCAAGCTCATTCAATCTGGATCTCAGGTTCACAATCAACATATGTTGCCTGCATAGATAATCAGATTCTCGGGACATACATTCTCAAGCCCAATCAACCGGGACTCGGATCTCACGTGGCGAATGCTGGGTATATGGTAGGCGGTGAAGGCCGACGAAAAGGAATTGGAAGAGCCATGTGTGAACATTCGTTACAAGAGGCACGGAGAATGGGATTCACTGCGATGCAATTCAATATGGTCGTAAGCACGAACGAATCGGCTGTCGCTCTGTGGAAAAAACTGGGGTTCTCAATCGTTGGAACTTTGCCACGCGCATTTCGCCATAAAGAATTGGGACTGGTCGATGCTTACGTTATGCATCGCTTCCTTTGATTACGCTAGTCAAAATGGAGGAATGAATTCTCACCTCAATTCTTTTATTCCACTTTACTGAGACTTTTCTTTTCACGAATGGCAGTAAGAACCAAGCGGATAGCGGCTACAACCTGATCGGGCGCTTCCAACTCCATGTTATGTCCGCTCGAGATCATAATTTGCCGTGAATTTCGTGACAGCCGAACCAGTTTCGATTGGCCCTCTCGCCGCTCGGACTCCAACTGCGTCGCCGAAATCTCGTATTCTCCATCTCGATAACCACCATTCGCGCGCGTCAGGACGAGCACTGGTGTTCCCAGTACTCCGTCTTGTGACTTCGCTAGCCAATTAGCAAAGTACTCGTCTGACCACTCGCGCTGGCTATTCTCGGCGTCTTCAAGTTGTGGCTGGGATTGTGCCCACATCTGCCATTGCTGCTGAACTGCTGGAAGCACGGAATACATGCGGTCCAAGAGTTGGTTGGACGATGGCACTTGCGGAGGGAAAGTTGGTTTGTCAGACGGCTTCATGTCCTCTCGCGGCGTCGGGATCTCCAAGTGCTTTGCACCTTCGCCGAGCCGTATCATGGTTCTGCCACCCACGCCAACACGTTGGCCCTCGAAAGCCGCGTCTACGAAAACAATGCCGGCCACAAGCTGCGGGTATGTCAGTGCGAAATTCCTTACGACCGGCCCTCCATAGGAATGACCCACCAGTAAAAACGGTCCCTGCTCGCCCAACTTACTGAGCGCATCATGCAACTCAAGATTGAGTTGTGCGAAGGTACGCGGTTTTGGACCAGGGTCACTCCAGGCATATCCGGCACGGTCGTACGTACAGATACGTGTGACATGAGATATCTTCGATTGAACCAGAAACCAATCAAAAGAAAAATCGCCAAGCCCATTCTCGACAACCACGACCGGTGCACCTTTGCCGATGCAATTGACGTGTAAGCGGTGACCACCCAAATCAACCAGACGTCCCACTGGTTTTGGGCTTTGCTGCTGATTCGAAATTTTTAGTGACGTGAAATTAACACGGGTTCGAAACTTAGATAGCGGGACTGCGGTCTGAGCGCCTCGCAAATGCGCAGCTGAGACAAGAATAAGCATGAAGGCGCAAACAGTTAGTTCCAGAGGGCTTCTTTTGGCTAAAGCGGGAAGGTGTCTTTGCAAAGTCTTCTCCTACGGATGGCGTGAAATCAACATCGATACTAGTAACCGTTGGTCGATCAGAGCTTCGCATTAGTAAGCTAATGATATCTTGAGGATTGGTGCTCCGCCAACATTTCCAATGGATTGACTTATGAAGGCGTCGTAGGAAATTGCGCCCATTTCTCTGATCGAATGGTTCCGGTCAGAATTGTTTGCGGGCCACTTTACTTGACGATATGACCGTTCAATTTGGAAGGCGAACCCAAAGTTAAGCGTCAGAATGGCCGCGAGGTTTTCTCGCGGTCATTTGGCAGCAACTCGGTTTCTTTCTTGGCTCGGTCTAAAAGCCCCGAACGCCTGTTCAATTTCACGAGCAACTGGCAAAATTGAGACAGCGCGAAATGAGACCTGGTCGCAGAGGCGTTGAGAAGGCCATGCGACGCTAAGCGACGTTGTACCTGGGTTCAGCTCACAAGGAGGTGGGTATGTATCGATCAAGGTTTATCTCCAAGGGAACGATCAACCGAGTTCTTAGCCTGACTCTGTTCATCTTTGTGAGTTGGACAGTCGCCAGCGCCTATACCATCGTGTTTCTTGGTGGCAAGCGAGTGCAAATTCCAGACAATTTTATCGTGACTTCGGACGCTGTCATTTACGAGACTGCTCCGGGCGTTAACGTTTCCTTTCGTCTTAACTCAATCGATGTTCTCGCCACCGAGCGTGCAAATAACGAGCCTTCCGGAAGCTTGCGGAATCGCATCGGGCTTCAGCGATCTCTGCCACCAACCACCACGACTATCCGCAAAGCAACCCGAACCATAACTAATCGAGATCTGGAGTCTTATGAACGCGCTCGCATGAAAAGTGAGGCTGACTGGGAAAAGCGTAGAAAGGAACTGGGCGGACCTTCACTTGAGGAGACACGAAAGGAAGCTGCACGCCGGGACGCTTCGCTCGATGAATTCATTCAAAAGAAAAGGGCCGAGGCGGAGGCGAACTACTGGCGTGAACGCGACGCTGAGCTTCGCGCAGCAATGGCCATGCGAATGAACACGATCGACAATCCGAGCGGACAGTATTTTTGGCCCAACGGTATTGTGCCGGTGGAGAGTGGGTTTGGACGATTCGATTCCAGATTTCGTTTCAACGGGGGCTTTCCGTTTCGCATAAACCAGGGTTCTCCGTGCGGCTTTAACCCTAGCGCATCTTGCTTATTAAGTAATCCGTTTTCGTTATTCAATCAAGGGGTGTTTCCGGGTCGTCGCACTTTCTTCGGCGTGCCAGGAATAAATGGCGGCGGTCGGCACAGAGGAGGAGTCTCTGGAAATCCGGGAAGACGTCATTGAGAATCGAAACTATGCGTTCCGCTGCGTTCTGTGCGTCTCATTAGAAGCTCTGAACTCAGAAAGAAAAACGAACATTCGAATTGAACAAGTCGGGTTAACCTCGCTCGTCCTCCACCTTGATTGATCGGGGACGGATCTATTCATCTCGCAGTGCAACCATCGGATCCACTCTCGCTGCGCGTCTCGCCGGCAAGTACCCCGCGACGATCGCCACGACCAGCAACAACAACGTGGCGAACGCAATAGTCAACGGATCGTTTGGCTTTAATCCAAATAGCAGCGCTGTAGCCGCCCTCGTTGTTGATAATGCGGCTACCAGGCCCACAACGATTCCGATGACTACGAGTATCAACACTTCCCGCAGGATTAGCCAAAGCACGTTCGACTTGCCCGCACCCAACGCGATGCGAATTCCGATCTCCTTTGTTCGCCGCGCAACTGCATAAGACATTAATCCGTAAAGGCCGATACACGCGAGCAGCAGTGCAAGCAGCCCAAAGAATGAGGCGAGTCGCGCAATTAACTTTTGTTGGACCAGGGAACGACCAATGTGATCTGACAACGTCTCCACCGCATCAATTGGCAGGTTTCGATTCACTTGCTTGATGGCTTGCCGAACACTTCCGATGACCTGCTCCGGTTGACCACTAATGCGTACAATCAAGTTGCGCAACGGTTGAGGTTTCTGAGCGTACGGGTAGTACGCCATCGAACGTGTCTCTTCCGTTAGAGTTCCATACTTGGCGTCTCCTACAACCCCAACAACTTCCATCTTCTCATTATTGTCATCAACGCTGAATCGCTGACCTAAGGGAGACTTGTTAGGAAAAACGCGCCGCGCCATTGTCTCGCTGATGATGGCGACCTTTGGGCTCTGCGCGCCATCGGCAGCAGAAAACTCCCGGCCGGAAACGAGAGGGATACCCACCGCTCGGAAGTAATCGATACCTACGACATTTTTTCGGATTGTTCTCTGCTGCTCAGGCAAGTCCTCACCTACCTTAGCCAGGCCGCTCGACTGGCCTTGATGAAACAGGAAAAAAGAAAATGCGGCCGCCTGCACACCTGGTATTCGCCTCACGTTATCTTCAATATCGTGAAGCATCGCCGGCAATCTAGGATCGTCTTTCTTATAACCAGTCGCAGCTGGATCGACATCAAACCGGATAGTGTTCTCCGCGTTGTACCCACTAGGAAGATTCTGCAAATTCGTTAAGGTCCGAACGAACAGTCCCGCACCAACAAGAAGCAGCAGTGACAGCGCAACCTGCACGATCACCAATAACTTTCCCAGAGGACCTTGAAACAGGTTCGCACTACTTGACCTGCCGCTCTTGAGGGAGTTGTTTGGTTCAACGTGTGCGGCGCTTAAGGCGGGCGCTACTCCAAACACCATTGCAGATAGCAACGAACTAATTATTGTGAATGCGAAGATCCTTCCGTTTAGCGACACATCTATCGGAAGTGCTTCCGGACTATTTGAGGCCATCAGCACGAGTGTCCGGCTACCCCACCAGGCAATAATCACGCCTGCCAAACCACCGACTGTCGCGATCAGCAGGCTCTCGGTCAGAAGCTGTCTAACGAGACGCATTCGGTTAGCACCCACCGCCAGTCGGATTGCAAACTCTTTCCGGCGCACCGCTCCGTTCGTCAGCAAGATGTTTGCAACGTTCGCACAAGCGATCAGCAGTACCAGCGCAACGACAGCCATGAGGATTTCCAAGGAGAGTGAGAATCTTGTGCGAAGATCTGATAACCCCCTTCGCACACTCGTTAGCTCCACGCTGGCGTTCTTCATACCTTCCAATTGTTTGCTGTCAGGCGGGTCGCTGGCGGTTTGCGACAGCCACTGCTTGAACAACAAATTCACAGCGGCTTGCGCCTGTTCAGGCGAAACATCGCTCTTCAGTCGACCAATCAGGTAGAGAGATTGAAAACTGTTGTCTTCGCTACCATCCCAATACGCTGGCGGCAGTTTCTTTTGCATCGCCAGAGGTACCCAGACGTCTGGCGCCTGGCCCACTGTGGTGCCGAAAAATTCTTTGGGTGCAACACCGACGATTGTGTAATGGACATCGTCGACCGTGATGGTCTGTCCTATGGCATCTAAACGTGCGCCAAGTCGGCTCTCCCACCAGGCATGACTAACGACGGCAACGGGATGATCACCAACGATCTGATCGTCGGCTTCAGTTAGCGTCCGACCCAAAAGTGCATTAACACCAAGCACTGAAAAGTAAGTGCCGGAGACTGGCTGAACGTCGAGCTTTTCGATGTCACTAGTTGAACCATTTACACCAACCGTTCCGTGAATGGACCATGGAATACTCAGCAACGCTGCCACACCTTCAAATTCTTGTGTGCGCTGTCGCATGAGCCGGTAGAACGGAAACGAAAACAGATCCGTTTTCCCGTTGGGAAAACTGTGTGTAAGTCCAGCGTTCTCACCATTGCCGAACAACACCAGCCGCTCAGGGTCGCGAACAGGAAGCGATTTCAGCATAGTTGTATCGATTAGACTGAAGATCGCAGTGTTCGCCCCTATACCAAGCGCTAAAGAAAGTACAGCGACTAGTGTGACACCTGGTCGCTTAAGCAACATGCGCACGCCGTAGCGAAAATCTTGAATCAGGGTTCCCATAAAGTTGCTGTCCCCCGTGATTTTTCGTGGATACTGTTTTATAAGACGGAGCGAACAGACCCAGTGTTACCCTTTTAGTTTGTTAAAATCAAAAAAGATTCTCTTGAGGCCGATATTATTGCGTGTGACCATGCGCTTCCCTTCCCTGAATCACGAAGGAAGGCACTTTCAGTCTGCAAGTAGTGGTAGGCAATTCGGCGGATAGCATTGCCCTTAGCGTCGTGAGGCTAGAGTAGTTCGCAGCGTCGCCCAGTGATACTGCCGCCTTTGCAGTGGCTCCGTGATCTCGAGTTTATGTCCCAAACATGGCAGTTGAAACGATAGAGATCAGCGGCCAGAATTCAGAATTAGCCAAGGAGGAGTGGGTGGGCCCCAAACTAGTCCCTCAAGTTCCTTAGTGATTCTCGCGGGCCATAATCGCAAAATGAGGATTAGCCGAAGAAGATTTCTAGCACAGACCGCCATGGCCACTGCTTTACCCAAGGCGTTGCAAGGTCGTGGTTCGGTGACGCATCAACAATATTCCACCCGTCGGCCACTTGTGTTGTGGTATGACCGACCGGCAGCTGAGTGGGTCGAGGCACTCCCCATTGGCAATGGACGCCTTGGCGCAATGATCTTCGGCAGAACAGCGAATGAAAGGCTTCAGATCAACGAAGACACCATCTTTGCAGGTGGTCCATATGATCCCTGCAATCCAGAAGCGTTGGCAACCTTACCTGAAGCCCGCCGCCTGATTTTCGCTGGTCAATACAAGCAAGCTAGCGATCTCATTGGCGCGAAGATGATGGCGCGGCCCTTGAAACAGATGCCGTATCAACCCCTGGGCGATCTGACTTTAGCTTTCGCTGGACACGAAAACGCGTCGAACTTTAAACGTGAACTGGATCTGGACACCGCAATTGCGACTGTCGCTTACGTCGCCGACGGCATCAAATTTACCCGAGAAATCTTTTCAAGCCCTGTTGACCAAGTTATTGTCGTGCACCTCACCGCCGACGTACCTGATCAAATTAGTTTCAATGCCAGTCTCTCCTCACCGCAACGCACCGTCGTAGAAACCGAATCAGGAAACACTCTAATCCTGCGAGGACAAAACGGCGACGCGCAAGGTGTTCAAGGTGCATTAAGATTCGAGGCGCGCTTAACTGTGATCGCAGACGGCGGCAACGTCGCGACTGAAAACAAAAGCATCTCTGTTCGCAACGCTAATCGGGTCCTGCTCTTGTTAGCTGCGGCAACGAGCTATCGAACCTACAAGGATACGAGTGGTAATCCGACGAAATTATCGTCTGCGACTGTAGCGAAAGCGCGGCAAAAATCATTTGCACAACTACGTGCCACGCACATCGAAGAACATCAGCGACTCTTTCGTCGTGTCGATCTTAATCTGGGAACGACAGAAGCCCTGCAGCTCCCCACGAACTTGAGACCTGCAGAGTTTCTAAAAGGAAATGATCCCCAACTTGCAGAATTGTATTTCCAATACGGAAGGTACCTTCTGCTTTCGTCATCGCGACCTGGTACGCAGCCTGCAAATCTGCAAGGTCTGTGGAATGAGTCGATGACTCCGCCGTGGGAATCTAAATACACAATCAACATCAACACAGAGATGAACTATTGGCCGGCGGAAACGACCAATCTCGCCGAGTGTCACGAGCCATTACTGCGGATGGTCAGTGAGCTGGTTGAGAACGGAACGCGCACTGCGCAGGTTCACTACGGAGCTCGCGGCTGGGTCTGTCATCACAACACAGATTTGTGGCGTGCAACCGCTCCGATAGATGGTCCACTTTGGGGAATGTGGCCTACAGGTGGCGCGTGGTTGTGCACTCATCTCTGGAATCACTACCAGTTTACCGGCGACCAACAGTTCTTGCTACGAGCTTATCCGGTTATGAAAGGTGCGGCCCAATTCTTTGTGGACACGCTTGTTGAAGAACCCACACATAAGTGGCTCGTAACCTGTCCAACGCTGTCGCCCGAAAATCGACATCACAACGATGTCTCAGTCTGCGCCGGCGCAACAATGGACATGCAGATCCTTCGCGATCTTTTTTCACAGTGCATCCAGGCGTCGAAAATACTCGGAATGGATCGCGCATTTGCAGACAAGCTTGCACTCACACGCGATCGGTTAGCTCCGATGCAGATTGGTAAAGCGGGACAGCTTCAGGAGTGGCTTGAGGATTGGGAT
Organism: Pyrinomonadaceae bacterium; assembly: GCA_036522415.1. GTDB lineage: Bacteria > Acidobacteriota > Blastocatellia > Pyrinomonadales > Pyrinomonadaceae > PSRF01. Next base: position 105,365 of record DATDFV010000261.1, read on the forward strand.
CTCGAAGCACCGGAGCGCCAACATCGACACGTGTCACACCTCTATGGATTATTTCCCAGCAACCAGATCACTCCAGACAAAACACCGGAATTATTCTCCGCTGCTCGAAAGACTCTGGAGCTGCGAGGGGATGTCGGTACCGGATGGAGTCTGGCTTGGAAGATAAATTTCTGGGCCAGATTACTAGACAGCGATCACGCTTACTCATTACTTACGAGAGCCCTGACGCCCGTATATCAACCCGGTGTGCGAAATCCAGGTGGTGGTGTTTATCCAAATCTTTTTGACGCACATCCACCATTTCAAATCGATGGAAACTTTGGCGCAACCTCAGGGATCACTGAAATGCTTTTGCAATCGCACGCTGGAGAAATCCACCTCTTACCAGCGTTGCCAAAAATCTGGCCCAATGGGAGCGTGAAAGGGTTGCGAGCCAGAGGAGGTTTTGAAGTGGATATGAACTGGCGCAACGGCCGGCTGACCAACGCTCGCCTCCAGAGTGTTTGGGGAACACAGACCAGAATTCGATATAGGAACCATACCCGGACGGTCGTGCTGGGACGTGGCAAGACCGTCCACCTAAGCGAACGGCTCGAGTTTTCAAAACCGGCGTAAGTTTTCGGTTCTGAAGGATTTGAGAGTGGACAACTGATCGCAGCAATGGAACGTTGCTCGCATGTTTTTTACATCTGATGCGATGAACAGAGATCGGCCTCGAACCTTGCGCGGTCTTTGTTGCTGAAATCTTTTTTGGTGTGGGCGGCTATCAGTTCGATTGAAGAAATGGAGGCTAATGCGTCACACAGCGACACACAACGTTGCCCTCAGGTAAAGCATGTTCTTGCAGTTCATTCTTGTTCGCGCAGAGTTTGAACGAACGTTTTTCCATACGGATAGAAGAGTTCTTTGCGCCCTTCTGCCCATGCTGCTTTTAGTTCTGGTGTCGTGATGTCCCAGTCCCGCCGGCATTTAATAAGGACAGCACGCAGATCCTGGCGGAGTTCTTCCAAGGTCGGCCTGCCGAAAAACCAGTAACCCATGTAGACCTTATAAACAACGCGTCCGGGCTCAAGGACAATCGTGTGAGGGATCATCGGATTGTGGAGAGGATCCGTGTATTCGGCGATGTCGAGATCCTTTTGAATGGTTCGCCTCTCATCTGACAGAAACGGCCAGTGCGCACCGACGCCGCTTCGATATTCATTAGTTTCCGTCAGGTTGTCAGTGCTAATTGTAACGAGCCGACAAAAACCGATTTCCATTTCGCGATGAAGCTGAAGGAGTCCTTCATGCTGCCTGCGATCTCTTGGACAAAACGCTCCGCGGCTGAGAACTACAATCATCGGATCGGGCCCTTGCAGGTCCGACAGCTTGCGACGCTTCGTAGTGTGATCGGGAAGTTCGTAATCTGGGAAAACAGCTCCTGGAACAATGTCAGATCGCATAGTCATGATTCCTTTCACGCAAAATGGACCCATGGGTGAATAATGCAATGCGGTGGATTATGCAATATGTCTACGAAGTTTTTTATGTGACGATGTGCAGCTGTGACTGTCGTTGCTATCTGTTCGCATCTGGCGCGGACAAGCGAGGCGCTGACTAGAATGGCCGCAAGGTTTGCTCGCGGCCACTCTCGATCATGAACTGAAGCGTCTCTTAGTTAACTCTCACCACATTTTTCAGAGGCTTCGAACTACAATCGGTTACCGTGTTCCAAGCCTTCCTATAGTCCTCAATTGAACTGAGGATAGTCCCAATCGAGCCTCACTGATTACATTATTGATTTTGTCGACGGAACTTTAGATCGACGTGCTTACGATCATCATGCGGCGGAAAGGTGATGTTTTCAGAGCACACAACGCGATGAGAAGGATCTTTGTTCGGTAGCAGAATAAGTGGCGACTCCTTTGTTGAAGCGCACACTTTGTATTCGTCCGGTGTATCTTTGACTGTTATTGCGTAGCTGCCGTTGGAGGACGTCTTCACACAAGGGATTCGTCCATTGATGGGTCGCTTACTGGGTACGATGCAGACATAGATATTTTCCATTTTACTGCCATCGAAATCCCTGACGGTGCCCGACACATCGTACGAATAGCGCGTGTCGTCCGATTGAAGCGAAGCAATGCTTACGAACACAAGAAGAAGTACGTAAGCTAATTTCATTTAAACAACCTTCCTGCCAGCTCGACAAGCTGCAATTAATCAAAGACCATCGTGCTGGGATCGCAGGCGTCCTCGCCTGCCCGTGCGCAACTTAACCAAGAACAATTTACGCGAGCCCCAATAACATGGAATTGGTTCCTCTGCACGCGGGCAGGCGAGGACGCCTGCGGTCCCAGGACGATGGTCCTTGATTATTCTCACCGCTCACAGAGACGAGGATCGGTTTCACATCCTCGTCTCTGACCAAAACATTTATTTTACCGGCACTATTTCGTAGATCGTATTCTTTCCGTGTTGCTGGGTAAAGAACCAACGTGCCTGAACTGGATTCAGCGGCTTGCCCAGCAAATTCTCGATGCCACTTCCGCCATCAGAGGCAATTAAGCCTGTCGGTTCGTTATCACCTTCGTTTTGAAAACCTGCAGTACTTGCATCGAGCAAAGCTGCATCGAATTCTGAATCAGTATCACGTCCCAATGCCAGGAATCGGCGAGCGTTCGGAACGTCACCGCGCACGTCATACGCCCAGATGGAATCGAGAGCATTCAATTGCCTGTGCAAAGTGTCGCCACGATCTTCGGCGACCAAAATCGTTTTTGAATCAATGAAGGTCAGATTGTCGAAGCTGGATTGCTCAGGAGTGCCCAGCACAATGATTGAGAGCTGCCCATCCTGATTGTCTGAATTGAAGTCCACACGAAAGATCGAACCCCACGCACCTCGTGCGGCCAGTGCTAATTGATTACCTGAGTTCGCGCTGGTATCCCCCGTCGCGTCGAAGACAAAACTTTTGAAACCTGAGCCTGGTAGGAACTGCGCATTCTCTGGACGCTTGAACGGCGTGGCGCCTGCATTTTTTGCAGCAAGGTTTGCATCGTATGCCGCCGGTGGAGGCTCACTCGGATCCAAAACTCCAGTGTCGTGGACAGTTACCCATCGAACTGGCCATGAAGTACCAAGAGTATGAAGCTTCAACTGTGCATCGGAGAACACGTCTCCATTTGGATGCGAAGCGTCAACTGCAACAAACTTCAAAGGAGTGTCATCTATAGAAACCTGGAGTGCTTCGAGTCTACCGCCAACAAAAAGATTGGTTGGATCATAAGGCACGAAGCGATAGACGAATGAGTTAGGATTGCGAGCATTCTTCGGACTTGATGGATTTGCAGGATCCACTCCCACACTTGTTCCACCTGAATCCTCAATGATTAGTAAGTTTCCAATATTATCGGGATGAATGCCTTCGTAGCCACCTTTCCCAACTATTCCGTCCAATGTCTTGACCTCTGCTGGGAATCCGGTTGTGAGTTGTATTACGCCTCCGCTAGTGCCGCGCTCCTGTGTGAACAAGAGCGTTTGCGTGAAAGGATCCCACGTGGAGCCATCAATTGATCCAAAATGGGTCTTGCCGTCGTTTCCGACTGGCGTCAGCAGAGTTATGCGATGCGCGGGATCAGTCACGTCGAGATTGATGCGTGTGATGTAGGCAAAGTCCGCCGCATTCTCGTGTCCTTGATATAGAAAGTGGCGGCCATAGTCATAACCTTCAGTCGGTCCACCTGGATTGTGATCAAAAACCAGATATGTGTTCTCGTCGGGTTCGGTTCGTGTTCGTTCTATAAGCTGCGGTGGAAAATCATTCAAAAAACCAAAGTTCGTGATTACGCCAGAGGGATTCTCGAGTGGGTCTGAGCCTTGAGCGATCTTCTGCAACGCGTATCCTGAAGCAATGATGTTCGCTGGATGACCGGCGCGCGGATTTGCCGATGGAACATCGGAATCAATTTTGTTTGAACTGCTCATTGCCCATGCAAGGCTCGCGAGCAAAAGTACTAAAACTAAACCTGATAACAGTCTGCCTTCCATCTGTTCTTCTCCTTAATTTAGACAGTCCTCGACCAACAATCCGCCAATGGGATTGACAGGCATAAGAATTTGAAACTTATGCAAAACTGTGCCGCACTGAATGGAAGCGTTTGTTACGAGGTCCTTAAAACGAGGCTAACTCTTTGCCCGTCGACTGTGTTTAGGCGCAATAGTGATCCTTGCTCTCCTGTTTGAAATAGATCGATGGAAATAGTCATAGACAAGTGGGGAATGTCCTCTCAAGTTCACCCGCCCAGACGTTGAACCTCTCAAAAATATTAAACCTGAGGAGCAAGAGGAGTGCATGAGAACGCAAGAGTCGGGACTTGGTTATTTGATCTTGTTACTGCTATTCGCAGGGTTGCTTATCTACTTTGTCTTCTTAACAGATAACTAATAGTCACGAGTCTAGACTTCGTTTCAACCAATGAGGGATTAAGATGAAGGTTATATTCTCACTCATTATTTTGACCTTAGTGGCTTTCACGATTTGCACAACATACGGATCCCTATCGACGCCTGATGCCATCTCTCCGATGGTTGTTACTCAGGCCAGTCCGTCGCCTTCCCCAAGTCCCAAGTTAACGAGACTTAAAAGAGCCCGTGTTCGCATACCGAAGTATCCATCTACCAGTGCGACAACAGCCCCTTCAGTAACAGAATTCTGTTGGTTTCCCTGGAAGGCACCCTGGCATGGTGATTGTGAACTGGCAAGCCGCGAATTACCTGGTGGACTGAAGGGGCCTGAGTTTTGTGTTCGGTCGAACGGCACCGGCACGTTCAAGGGACGCGCGCGCGCTACGGCCGACGATCATACGTATCTTGTGCGCTTTGAATTTTCAGATAGAACGGGAAAGCTGTTGTTCCGGCTACCAGCGGAGACCGAACGCTCCGGAGGTCCTACTTATTGGACAAAAATCCTTGACGATGCTGGCACCTGGTATGACTGGCAGATTGATTTCAGTTTTCCAGCGCAGCATTTTTACCAAATCTACTACGTTAACGGCGATTGTCTGGTGACAAAGCTGTAGATTGGAAAGTCTCTGTTATCCTTCAAAACGAGGCTCACTTTTCCAGTGCCTCTCTTCGGAGGTGCAGTCTAGCGGGCAATTATTAACACTCGGGCAATATCCTCTTTACTCCACTTTAACGTCTCGCAGTTATCTTTCAATCCGCGAGTGCTTCTCAACCAGTGCGGCAGGTTTGATTTGCAGGCTTCGCGATGAACGGACCCATCCTTATTATCGAAGACGATCCCGACATCGCCGAGGTACTTGCGTACGGTCTCGAGAAGGAACAATTCGTAACGCGAATAGCGTTAACCGGGGAGGAAGGCCTCACCGCTTCGCTCGATCGATCTAACCCTCCGGCAATCATTCTCCTCGATTTGCTATTACCAGGAATGAGTGGGACAGAACTCTGCAGGCGCTTGCGTCAGGAAACGACCACCGCGTTAACTCCGATCATTGTGATCACCGCGAAGGCTTTAGAACTGGATGGCTCAACATACTTAAAGCTTGGCGCTAACGACTACATCGTTAAA
>DATDFV010000262.1:0-50622 GCA_036522415.1 Pyrinomonadaceae bacterium
TACCACTTCACCGCGCGCGGTATCGACGATCGAGACTTCCTGTGGTTCCTTGTAGTAATAGCCGGTATCGAGCACCACCAATTTCCCCTGGTAAGGCACGGCTTCGTAAGGCAGCCGCCCGACTTCGATCTGCCTGCCCGCTGGGGCGATGCGCCAGCCGTTCGGCAATTCGATTTCCGATTTCTGAACAGCCTTCGACTTGCGTTGCTCAGCCGCAACGTATCGCAGCATTTCCTGGTAAGGCATTGGTCGCGCGAACTCCCACAACTCGCGATTTAGATCGTCTGCTTCGGCGGGGTCGTCAAATCTTCGCTGTGCTGGTTCTTCCTTTTCTTTTTTCTCTCGGCGTCGTTGGGCCTGGGAAGAGACGGGTATCCAGACAAAGAGTAACAGCCAGATTAGAATGACAGTGAGCTTCGCCAGGGGCGAACTGATGTTTGAACCGCGCATTGGAATCTCGCTCAGCGAGCGCAATTGTCGGCAGAAGGTTTCGATGAAGCCGTAAAAGATCCTCATATTCAATCAGTTTCGTCAAGTGTCGTTGCGCACGAAATGCAGCTTGCTCTCTCCTCACTTTGTCGAGCGAGAATTCGCTCACCCAAGATCAACGGACACTCTCTGTGGCAGGAACTGACGGTTGGGATTCACAATCGAAGCAACTGGCGCGCGGAATTGACGGCAGCGGGTAAGTCGTCGTAATCAAAGCGAAGCATCACCTCGAGCAACTGGAGAGTGGGTTTACGGTTAGGTAAATTAATGACACCAGAAATCCAATAGCGTGGTTTGAAGTATCCCAAACAGATGTACTGCATTTGATCATCCTCCCAACGGGCCAGCAGTACAGCCGTCGCAGATTTTCGGTCACTGTTTCAGGTAATGAAGCGCGACACATCCTGATTTAAAAATCTTTGACTCAACTAGTTTTAGTTGCAGTTTGTCCGCCATGCTAACGCCGTCGAATAGCCGTCGGCCTTTCCCCGCAACGACTGGGCCAACGACAAAACGAAATTCATCAACCAGGCCAAGCTCTACTAGTTGTGAAGGAACACTCACTCCGCCGACCAGAATATTTTTGCCGTTTTCCTGTTTCAGTCTAAGTATTTCGTCGCGAAGGTTCGCATGAACAATTCTCGTATTTTTGTCTTCGACGCTGTCCAGTGTTCGTGAGAAGACAATTTTGTTGACGGAGACAAATGCTTTGGCGAATTCATTTGATGCTTTTGCCATCGACTGGTTTTTTGCGACTTCAGGCCAGAAAGGAACCATCAATTGGTAGGTGAGACGGCCCAAGACCAGCAGGTCAACATCTCGCAGGAGGTTCGTAAAATATTCATGTATCTCGTCATCGGCAACTCCCTTGGTGTGGTCGATGCAGCCATCCAGAGTAATGTTGATTGCGAAGATTATATTTCTCACGTTGTTTATATCGTGCCCATTTTGATCTCGCCGGTACGTTCATAAGTCACGTGAATGACGCCATTCGAGCCGACGATGCTTTCTGTCACCTTGAACGCCGCCGGGATCGTGCCCTTTGCAAACAGACGCTTTCCACTGCCCAACGTGATCGGAAATATCATCAGCCAGAACACATCGATCAGATCATGCTTCATCAGTGTCTGAAGCAGATTGCTACTTCCCCATACGTGCAGGTCCGGTCCCTCCTGTTTCTTGAGCTCGGCGACTTTTTCTGCAACGTCCCCGTTCAAAAACACGGACGGCTGCCATTCGCTCGATGTCCTGGTGTTCGAGGCAACGTACTTAATCGCCGTGTTGACGGCGGGCCATATATCACCATGTTGCGGCCAGAAGGATTCCCAAATATCGAAAGTCTTGCGGCCCAGCAAGAGGTCGATGGGTGTACCCAACAACTTATTCAGGGCCGTTTCAATCGCCTCGTCTTGATCGTGATAAGGCGCTGCCCATCCACCATATGCGAAGCCGTCGCTTGGATCTTCTTCCGGCCCGCCCGGGGCCTGAATGACACCATCAAGCGAAATGTGTTCAAGCACAATAATTTTTCTCATGGATTAAGTTCCTTCGCGTCCTATCTGATTTTATTTCATTTACGGGTAGTCATGCAGCCGTCTTCAGTCAGACGGCTTACCGGGTTCGCAGATCAGCGCGGTACCGCTGGGGGCCAGCGGAATTTTCAGAATCTAACGCGCTCCCGCGCGCCTTCATGAGCATAATCGAGACTCAAGACTTAAAAAGCCCGTTTAAAACGGGCTAAGGATGGGTCAGTTTCGTTTCTCGTTTTTCGCGCCAGTGCGTGATTCCGATTTCCAGCAGACGCAATAAATTGTTGGAGAGGAATGTGATTGGTGGATCAGAGGGGGATCGAACCTCTGACCTCCGCATTGCGAACGCGGCGCTCTGCCAAACTGAGCTACTGCCCCACACGCGTGCGAGGATATTAGGTAGTCCCTCGCGAGGGTGTCAAGCCACACCTTAGAACGGTAGTGTCCTAAACTGAGATTAGGACACTACCCCTGGAACGCTGCACCCTAAAACTCATTTCAAGTGATACCACGCTCTGCGCTTGCCGAAAAAATACTCCTGTGATTGGATGCGCACACCAATCGCTCCAACGTCGCCGACTCAACAGGAGGGCACTCACTAATGTTGCTCAACCATAATCACATCCGTCGCTTAATTGGTTTCTTGCTAATCGCAACCGGTTCAATCATCGCGATCGATTACCTTTCGTCGTCTCAACGCGCCGCAACATTGCAACGCGCAATTCGCGGTTCACAGGGAGCATTCACTCTCGAACAGATCAAGAGTTATCCCTTCCCCAACGAGCTAACCGTGTCGACAACCGGCTCGAAGATCGCCTGGGCATTTAATGAGCAAGGAAAACGAAACGTTTGGGTCGCTGAAGGTCCCGAATTCAAAGCGCGACGATTGACGAACTATGAGATGGATGATGGGCAGGAGTTAACAAGTCTCTCAATTTCGGCGGACGGCAAATTTGTGGTGTACGTGCGTGGCGGCGACCATGGAGGCAACTTCGATATTTCAGTTGGCGTTAACCCAGCATTGACCCCAATACAAACGAAGGTCCAGGTCTGGAGTGTTCCATACGCCGGGGGTGAACCAAAACTGATTGACGACGGCGACGAACCTGTGATTTCACCAAAGAGTGACAGAGTCGTCTTCGTGAAAGAGCGAGCGATCTGGTCCGGTTCACTCGACGGTTCGTCTCCTGCAAAACGAATCTTCTATTTACGTGGTGAGTCTGGCGATGCACACTGGTCGCCTGATGGGACACGGCTGGCCTTCGTCTCGAATCGTGGCGACCATTCGTTCATCGTAGTTTATTCAAACGATGCGACACCAATTCTTTACCTGGAACCGTCTACATCGCGCGATTCAAGCCCACGGTGGTCGCCCCGATGGAAAGCGAATCGCATTTGTTCGACGGCCTGGAAGCGGTGGCGCTCCGGAACCAATTCTTGAACAACGAGCCCAAGCCTGGTCGATCTGGACTGCCGATGCAGTAACCGGCGAAGGTAAACAACTCTGGAAGAGTCCTTTTACTCTTAAAGGCTCTCCACCAAGCACGGAGGGAGAAACAAATCTTCACTGGGCCGCGGGCGGTCGAATCGTCTTTCTCTCTTACCTCGATGGCTGGCCACATCTTTACTCAATTTCTGAAACTGGTGGCGAGCCATTGTTGCTCACACCAGGCAATTACATGGCCGAGTACATCTCTATTAGCAACGATCGACGTTACCTGGTGTTTGCCGGTAATGCGGGAACCGACGGTGATGATATTGATCGGCGTCACATCGTAAAAGTTCCAGTGGATCGGGCGGAGCCAACGGTCGTGACTCCAGGTAAAGGGCTCGAATGGACACCTTTCGTAACAGGCGATGGTAAGTACATCGCATACATAAGCGCGACATCTCAGCGTTCACCATTACCAACCGTGATCGAAACAAGTGGTACAAAAACGACTACGCTCGCTGAGGATCGCGTTCCTGGTGACTTCCCAGCAACCCAACTCGTTACGCCAAAGAAAGTAGTTTACAAAGCGGCAGACGGACTCGAGATCCATGGGCAATTGTTCGAACCAGCAGGCGGACCGGCCAGGAAACCTGCAATCCTTTACGTCCATGGTGGACCGCCTCAACAAATGTTGCTGGGTTGGCATTATTCCGATTACTACACAAACGCATACGCGGAGAACCAGTTCTTAACGAGCCGAGGTTACATCGTCCTGTCAGTGAATTACCGTTTGGGTATTGGGTACGGCCATGACTTTCATCGACCACCGAATGCCGGAGTGCAAGGCGCGTCAGAGCATCAGGACGTTAAGGCAGGAGCGGAGTATTTGTAGAAACTGTCGCAAGTCGATTCGAAACGCATTGGAATTTATGGTGGTTCCTACGGGGGGTATCTGACGGCACTTGCGTTGGCGCGCGATTCGAAACTCTTTGCCGCCGGAGTTGACATTCATGGTGTTCACAACTGGACCGCTGAACGCGCTGGTCCGTTGCTCGAAAATCGCTACGAGAAAGTGCCGGACACGCAACGGGCACTGGATGTGGCGTGGCAGGCGTCGCCGGTAGCATCGATCGCAACATGGAAATCACCGGTGCTTTTGATCCACGGCGATGACGATCGTAATGTTCGGTTTAGTCAAACGACTGACCTGGTCCAACGTTTGGAGAAGGCGGGAGTGACGTATGAAGAGTTGATCATTCCAGACGACACGCATCACTTTATGCGACACGCTAATATTGTGAAGGTTGATTCAGCAGTCGCCGCTTTCTTCGATCGTGTGTTCGGGATGAATCGTGGAAGTGAGTAACGATCGTGCTGGGACCGCGTAGAAACTAACCAATTCAGTGGCATCAACGACCTAAACGTTACCGATGAGGGATGCGCTTGACGGGGGCAGGCGGGGACGCCTGCGGTTCCAGGACGATCGTCTTTGATTCTCTTAAAAAGGTGCTCGTACCGGCTGCCCGGGAGTTACACCTGCTTGTAACTCACCTGCTTTCACAATCACTACGCCGTTTACCAGCACGTACTTCATACCTTCTGAATACTTAGCAGGCGTCTCGTATGTAGACCTATCGATTATCTTCGCGCGATCAAACACGACAAGATCAGCGTCAGCGCCGATCCTGATCCGGCCCTTGTTTTTCATGGATGGAACACGGCGCTCCAGTCGCATTGCTGGAGCCAACGTCATTTTGCGTAATGCATCGGTCAACGTCAGAATCTGACGCTCACGAACGTATCGCCCCAGGACTCGGGCGTACGTGCCGGCGGTTCGTGGGTGTCCCTTTCCCTGGTCGAGGATGCCGTCACTCGCGACCATGGTTAAGGGATCCTTGAGAGCGGCTTCAACAATTTCCTCAGTCATGGAGAATACTGCCACCATTCCCCCAACCTTACGATAACGTTCAAAACTTTCTTTCGTTAGTCGTTCGCCAGTTGCCGCCCATTGGAGGTCAGAGTAGTTAATACCAAAGACGTCCTGCCAACCCTCATTGAAGATCGCTGACTTTATGTCAGTCATGCCGGCAATGTACGGGTAACATTCCGTCGTGATGTCCAATCCTCGGGCCCGTGCTTCAGCAATCATCTCGAGGAGCTGCGGCGTGGCTTTGCCGCCGGTGCTTTGAACGTGGACCACATGAAGTGGAGCGCCAGTGACAGTTGCCGCGGCTATTACTTCTTCCAGGGCCTGCACGCTACTGGCTGGTTCCTTTATCCCAGCGTTTCGAAGGTGAACGTGACAGGACGCGTTGAAACGGGCTGCCACCCTGAACATCTCCAGGATTTCCCAGTGAGACGCCTGCGGGACATATTGAATTCCAAACCCCACACCCACGGCTCCACGACGAAGACCGCGTTCGATAGAAGATTTCATCTCAGCTATTTCACTATCAGTAGCTGCTCTTTTCGCGGCCTCACCGGTTGGCAAGAATTCGGGTGGGTCATGCATTGCTGCCATCCTCGCTGCCACGTGCCCAGCACTTACTCCGTAGTTAATGAGAGCCTTCCCATTTCGTTCCGCATACCAGCGGTCTACATCTCCGGTACCAACCTCCAATTCAAGCGCAGTTGTTACCCCATCCATCGCCTTGAAACGATAGTTCTCATCGTTCTGACCGTGCTGATGCAGATCAATAAAGCCGGGAGAGACAGTAAGACCACGCGCATCTATAACCATGCGGCCAGTCAGTTTTGTTTCAGTAATCGCTTTGATTGTTCCGCCCGTAATGCCAAGGTTTCGAACGCCGTCCAGGTGTGATTCAGGATCGATAACACGTCCGTTGACGATCACAATGTCGTAAGTCTCTGCAGCACCGCTGATGAAAGGTGCCGGAGCGAGGAGCGTTAACAAGAGACAGCTACAAACCACGAATCGAGTTGATGTGATTGACATGTACTTAACGAACTTTACCGCGTCCTTTAATGCTCCATATAACTTCGACGGCGCCATTTCTGACACCGTAGATCTCATCGTGCATGTTGACGGTGCTACAGCAATGATTCGGAATGATCGTAAGACGTTCTCCAACTCGATAATCGTAAGTTGAGTTCATTGTATTCAAATGTCCATGCTCCTCAGAGAGAGCCTCGAGTTCGCCATCCGGATCCTCTCTGACAATTCCAAAACCTTTTCCATTTCCCGCCTGATGGCGATCATTCGCAAACGTTTTCGATCCTCCGTCAATAACCGCCCTCCCTTCAACGCTCGTGCTGACGACAGTCGTCAGAACATGAAGTGCACAATCCTCGAGTTGCGCGATGCCGATACCAACCATGTTGCGATCGTTGAAGATGTACATCCCTGGTCTTATTTCATTCACCCCATGAAACAGATGGCCTTCTCGTGCCGTAGGAGTTGATCCACCGCTGACCGTTGATACTGATATTCCTGCTTGCTCCAGTTTGCTCAACGACTCGCGTAATAGATCGTTAACTGGTGGCAACAAGGCCGCGCGTTCATCTGCCTGCACTTGAAAGTGTCCGGGGAAAAACATTAACCCTCGGAAGTCCAGGTTGGGTAGTTCACTAACTTTTTGTGCGAGAGTCAAAACTTCGTCCGCAGTTCCCACACCACATCTGCGAAATCCAACATCAACCTCGATAAGCACATCTACGGTCGCGTCCCTGGGTTTCAGTTCACGCGAGATCGCGCGGGCCACTTCTTCAGAATCGAGGGCAACAGAAATCTTCGTCTTCGCTGCGAGTTTTGCGAGCCGCTCGAGTTTTCCGATACCGACCAAGGGATACGCGATAAGAATGTCGTTGATTCCCGCCTCAACCATTATTTCTGCTTCACCAATTTTGGCGACGGTGATCCCGCACGCGCCACCCGCCAGCTGTAGCTTCGCCAGTTCGGGAATCTTGTGAGTCTTTGTGTGTGGGCGAAGTTTGAGATTCTTACCGCGGCAATATTCAGCCATGCGCGATAAGTTGCGATCGATTACATCGAGGTCAACAATGACTGCCGGGGTTTCAATTTCCGAAACACGCATGAATGATTCGCCTCAGACTGGTTTCTCAGTAAGTCATGATAGTTCAAAAGCCACCAAGTGTTCTCCACTTTTTTGCACGACAACAACGACCAATTGAAGAGTGCCAATTAATCTTTGAGTCTCCTATTGACACTCGATAGGAGCCCTCTATATTCTTCACGCTCCTATCGAACGTCGAGTGGAAGAAGGAATATCCGATATGCGTCTGTCTTGCCGTGACTCAACCAACCGAGCCCTGAGTTTCGAAGAGCCTCTGAATCTTGGGGGCTCAGTTGGTTGAGTCACGACAAGACAGACGCATATCGGACATTACGGTCCCATGTGGTCTGCGATGACTTAAGGAGACGTTATGAACTTCAGTACTCTTAAGCGGCGATGGCGCGCGTTGATTCACAAACGTGCAGTTGAGCAAGAGCTGGATAACGAGTTGCAGTTTCACCTCGACAAGGACATCGCAGAAAACATCAACAGCGGCATGACAGCTGAAGACGCGCGCTACGAGGCACTAAAAGCTTTCGGCGGTGTCGAACAATCAAAAGAAGAAGCACGCGACGCACGAGGCGTCAGGGTGATCGAGAATGTTCTCGAGGACGCACGCTATAGTCTACGTTTGCTCACTAAGAGTCCAGCCTTCACATTTGTCGTTCTCTTGACACTTGCGTTGGGCATCGGCGCAAACACCGCAATCTTCAGTTTCGCAAACGGCATTCTACTTCGACCCCTACCGTATCCTCAGTCTGATCGTCTTGTCGTTCTCGATGAGAATGCGCTCAAACGAGGCGTCAATTCCATGAGCGTCTCGTATCCAAATTATCTCGACTGGCAGCAACAAAACACGGTGTTTGAGGGAATCGGTGCTTACTATGGCACGAGCAGGTTCGCGCTAAGTGGCACTGGCCAGCCAGAAGAACTCCGCGGCTCTTATATTTCCCACGGACTTCTGGAAATCTTGCGAGTGGCGCCCATCCTTGGCCGCACGTTTACGGAAGCAGAAGACATTGATGGCCAGGACGGTGTGGTGATTCTGGGGTACGACCTGTGGCAGCGCCGTTTCGGAGGTCAACAAAACATTCTTGGACAAAAAATTCTTTTCAATAATTTCCCGCGGACCGTGGTCGGTGTGATGCCGCCCGGATTTAAGTTTCCTGAGGTCTCAGAACTATGGGCGCCACTTGCGCTCACTACAAAAACCTTCACCCGAACTGATCACGGTTTGAATTCCATCGCGCGATTAAGAGATGGCGTGACGGTCGCACAAGCGCAGGCGGAGATGAATGTGATCGCCTTGCGGATCGAACAGGAAAATCCTGTAACAAATGAAGGATTGGGTGTTAGCGTAAAAAGTCTGCACCAAAACCTTTCAGGTGATTATCGCCAGGCCCTGTTAATTCTGCTCGGAGTTGTAGGCTGTGTGTTACTTGTCGCGTGTGTCAATGTTGCGAACTTGATGCTTGCCCGCGCCTCAGCCAGACAGAAAGAAGTTGCTTTGAGATCCGCATTGGGCGCAAGTCGATGGCGAGTGATTCAACAACTGCTGATCGAGAGTCTGATCCTGGCAGCGGGCGGCGGCATCCTGGGTCTCGTACTTTCCGTCTGGGCGCTTCGTGTTTTGCTGCAATCAATCCCGATCAAACTTCCCTTCTGGATGAACTTCGGTCTGGACTTTCGCGTGCTCGGCTTCACTGCTGCTGTCACCATGTTGACAGGTCTGGTTTTTGGCGTTGTACCTGCACTTCAGAGCTCGCGCGTAGATCTCAACGACGCACTGAAAGAAGGTGGACGAGGTTCAGGAAATATGGTTCGTGGTCGTTCACGAAGCTTGCTAGTCGTAACAGAGATCGCTCTGTCGCTTGTTCTCCTGGTTGGTGCTGGATTGATGATCCGGAGTTTTCTACGCCTGCGAAGTGTCGATGTCGGCGTCAATCCGCGAGGTGTGATGACCGCCATGATTATCCTTCCGAGGACGAAATACCCCGAAGGTTCGCAGCGCGCTGCTTTCTTCAAACAATTAGTGGAACGAGTCAAAGCGATTCCCGGAGTGGCAGGAGCTGGCGCTACTGGAACGTTGCCGTTAGGTGGAATGTTTTGGGGAAGAAGCCTGACAGTTGAAGGGTTCCCTGTTCTGTCAGTGGGTCAGGCACCGATGATCCAACATACCGTGGTAACTCCGGGTTATTTCCAAACGATGGGTATACCTCTGCTGTACGGTCGAGACTTCACTGACGCGGATGCGAAAGGTGCCCAGCTGGTTACCATTATTGATGAACGGCTTGCGCGCAAATATTGGCCCAACGAGATCCCTCTGGGTAAGCGAGTTCGGTTTGGACCGCCAGAGGACAATGAACCATGGCACACAGTCATCGGCGTCGTCAGCGCAGTGCGACATCAGCGAATGCAAGAAGATACGGCGGAGAGTGTTTACTTGCCACATCTTCAGATTCCAACCAGCGGAATGGCGCTCGTCGTACGCGCAACTTCCGATGCTGGGAGCGTGGTGCCGGCAATACGCTCGGTAGTGTCTGGACTGGATCCCGATATCCCGGTTAACGAAGTAGCACCAATGGAGAAAGTCATCGCAGAATCAATTTGGCAGCCTCGTTTGTATGCGGCGCTGTTTGCGGTATTTGCTGCGGGAGCATTGATACTGGCAGTCATCGGTATCTATGGTGTGATGGCATACCTCGTTGTAACCCGAACACATGAGATTGGTGTACGGATGGCGCTAGGCGCAACGGCGCGCGACGTGTTCAAGTTCATCGTCGGCCGAGGTATGAAATTAACTGTGATCGGAGTTTTGCTGGGTGTGGGTGGGGCTTACGGCTTGACTCGCTTAATGCGTGGACTGCTGTTCAATACGAGCACAACTGATCCGCTGGTGTTCATCTTGATCTCACTATTACTAACCATGGTTGCTTTTCTTGCTTGTTATATTCCAGCCCGACGAGCGACGAAGGTCGATCCCCTCGTGGCATTGCGATACGAGTGAGATCGTCGAGATTTCCGTAGATCGTTTCTCATAGCGACAAGAAAATTTCGAAGTAGTCGGGATCCCCGTCTTCGCGGTGGCACACATCGATCGGGTATTCAAGAGTTTTGTTCGTGTTATTTCGTGTGATTTCGTGGATTGTATCTTACGCCGCAGAAAACCGATCCTCAGACGAAATAACACGAACACGAATTCTTACGAAACAACGCTAAGCGTTTAATTCCGTGGCTTCTTCCAATACGGGATAGTCCGTGTAGCCACGTTCACCAGGTGTATAAAAAGTCGTTTGATCCGGGATATTCAAAGGCGCATTTCGTCTAAATCTCTCGAGTAGATCAGGATTAGCGACGTGTGGAGTACCGTACACAATTGCATCCGCGCCGCCACTTTCGAGGAGTGCCTGACCCGTCTCTTTTGTAAAACCCCCTCCGGCAAAGAAGACACCTTTATATAAAGGCCTGAGTTTCGCGTGCCACCCTTCTTTCGTGAAGGCCATAACGTGAATGTAGGCAAGCGATTGTTCGTTCAAGCGACTCATAATGTAGGGGTAGACCACATCAGCGTCGTTCTCTTCTACATCGTTAAATTTTATGCGCGGCGAAAACTTGACGCCTACACGTTCGTTGCCAACCGCCGCGATCATTGCGTCCAACACTTCGAACAGAAACCTGGTGCGGTTCTCGATGGTTCCACCATATTCATCCGCACGCAGGTTTGCGTTGGTTGTCAGGAACTGCTGAACCAGGTAACCACTCGCCGCATGTAACTCCACTCCATCGAACCCCGTCGAAATTGCATTCTTCGACGCCGTTGCGAAGTCACGAACGATTGCACGTATCTCTTCACGAGTGAGTTCGCGCGGCGTTACGAACGGCTTCATTCCTTTGTCTGTATAGTTCTGTCCTTTTGCCGGGACCGCACTCGGAGCAACTGGCTGAGCGTTACCAGGAAGGAAGTCAGGTAAAGCAATTCTTCCGGTATGAAATAGCTGCATAAAAATCCTGCCGCCTTTGTCGTGCACAGCTTTCGTCACAGCTTGCCAGCTCTCAATCTGCGCATCCGTAAAGATTCCTGGCGTACGAACATAACCTTTTGCCATCAGCGAAACGTTGGTTGCTTCGGTGATAATGAGACCAGTCGACGATCTCTGGGCATAGTAGTCGGCAACATACCGCGGTTGGACTCCTTCATCGTCAGCTCGGCTGCGAGTCATCGGCGCCATAACCATTCGATTCGTAAGTTCGATGTTTCCAATCTTCAGCGGGTCAAACAACGTAGTCACAGTTTCCTCCTCAAATTTGCACTTACTCTAAAAATCAACTTCTAATGCCATTCGTTCCTCCCTCAGAAACTGATCGCACCCATGCGACCAGCTTGATAGTCTTCAATCGCTTCGTAGATCTCGTGTTGTGTGTTCATCACGAATGGACCGTAGCGAGCAATTGGCTCCTTAAGGGGCACTCCTCCAATTAACAACAGTTCAAGCTCTTCGGCCGAATCGTTTTCGATGAACACTTCGTCGCCATCACTGCCAAGCATTACCATCTGCCCATCCATTGCCTTCTCAGCTTCGCGACCGAATAAGCCGTGGCCGTTGATGATGTAGGCAAACGCGTTGTATTCGGCCGGCACCGATTGAGTGATCCGTCCGCCGGGCTTCAGTGTGTAATGCACGTAGAAGATCGGTGTGACAGTCTCAATCACTGCGCGTGTGCCTAGCGCCTCACCGGCGATGACGCGCACCGTGACGAGTCCGTCCTCCGACGTGGCTGTCGGGATCTTTGCTGAAGGGATCTCCTGATACCTTGGTCGCATCAGTTTGTCTTTGCGCGGCAGGTTCACCCACAACTGAAAGCCGTGCAGCGTTCCTCCGCTTTTCTGAAACGCCGCTGATGGCATTTCCGAGTGGACGACGCCAGCGCCGGCGGTCATCCATTGCACATCTCCTGCGCTAAGGGTCCCTGCATGGCCCTGCGAGTCCTTGTGTTCCATTTCTCCGGAAAGAATGTACGTCACAGTTTCAAACCCACGATGCGGATGATCCGGAGCACCTTTTGCCTGACCGGGTGCGACTTTCATCGGTCCCATTTCATCCAACAACAGAAATGGATCGAAATCTGAAAAAGCTGCTTGGGAAACGGTCTGCGCACGAGAAATCCCGCTCCTTCCAAAGTTTCGATGCTGTTCACTACACCGGCAACAGTACGCCCTGTTTTCACTAACTTTGTCACTTCCATTTCGATTTCTCCCGTCTAAACTGACACTCACGCTGCACGATTTGTTGTCTTCTGTTTTACTTCTGCGTCCGCCTTGTAACCGATCTTTTTCAGCAGACGAATCAAAGTTGTCCGTTCACTTGCTGAGAGGTCCGACGCGAGTTCTTCCATATCGGCGGCATGTTCGTTGTAGGCTCTAGTAATGAGCTTCTTCCCCTGGCTGGTCAGATGAACGATCTTTGCGCGTCGATCGTCAGACGACGCACGCCGTTGAACCAGACGCTTCTCTTCGAGCCGATCGATTGCGACTGTAATGGAGCCGCTCGTGAGTAAGACTTTCTTACCGATCTCATTCACCGGCAGCGCTCCGCGATGCAGAAGTGCCTCGAGCACGGCAAAATCGCTTCCACACATTTCCAGATCGACAATGCTTTTCTTGGCATAAGCCTCCACGGCCTGGGCTGACTTCCAAAGCACTAGCCAGACATGCACGCCGCTACCACCGCTCAATGAATCGCTCTTGCCTCTCGGCATTCGTTAAGTTTCCCTTTCGTATATATATCTTGATATCAAGATACTTTATATAGAGGGATTCGTCAAGCGAGGATGAACAGTCAGTACCACCTCGCGGTAGAGGGTGGGTGCGAAGCTGGTTTTGGCGTCTTGAAAACGAGGCTCCGCACCCACCCGCTACCGCGAGGTGGTACTGACTGCATCCAACTCATTGATACAATCCCGAGGCGGTTTGCGAGGTGTCTAATGTTTGTTGGTCACTACGGAGTGAGTTTTGCCGCGAAGAGTATTGAAAAGAGCATTCCCCTCTGGCTGCTCTTTATTGCTGTCCAATTCGTTGACGTGCTCTGGGCGATTTTGGTTCTCGCAGGCATTGAGAAAGTGACAATAACTCCGGGGATTACGGCCACGAACCCTTTGGACCTTTACTACATGCCCTACACTCATAGCCTCCTCGGCTCTTTGTGTTGGGCAGGTGTCGGGTTTATTGCTTACAAACTGATTCAACGAAGTCCCTCTTCTACCGCATTGGTTGTGGCTGCGGCAATCTTTTCACATTGGATCCTCGATCTCATCGTTCACCGACCTGACCTCCCGTTGTATGACAATTCCCATAAATTTGGTCTGGGACTATGGAACTATCCCGTTCTCGCGTTGATACTGGAGGCCGGTCTGCTCTTCGGCGGCATTCTTCTCTATTTGCGGACAAATCGGACCGGGCCACGAGTTTGGCGAATAAGCACGCCAGTCTTTGGATTCATACTACTCGGCGTGCAACTATTCGTGTTCTTCGGCTCCCCACCTACTTCTCCAGCGGCGGCTGCGATCACGGCTCTTGCCAGTTATGTTTTGTTTGCAACGATTAGTTACTGGTTAGAGTGTAAGTCCAAAATGTCCGGCGAACTCTAGTTTGTCGTGCGTTGAATAAGACGAGCTAAAAGAATCGAACCGTCTTGAATTGGCAACAACGACAAACTGAAGTTCGTCGGACATCTGGGCTAATGAGCGGGTAACCTGATGGGCGCTTCAAAATTCAGGCGACAGGGATCTGTCGTAGCTCCTGCTGTTCGTCGCCTTTCCGGAGTCAACGTTCGTTCGTCCAGCTTCGCTAATGAGCATTCGTCTTCGATCATTCGATTTTGAAGCGTTTGTATTTCAGAATGCATCACCGCAATTTCTTCCGGGCTAACGTTTCGCGACGAAACTCCGGCAAGTCGTGTCTGCTGCTCAACAGTTCGAAGACTCGTTTCAATCGAATACATTCGCTGTTCAAGTTGTGAGAGGCGATTCTCCAATCGGATAACATCCTGCTGAGGCAACATCGCATTACTTCCAGACGCCGAAGTGATCCTTAGGACCGTTACGAAGCCAAGAGTAATCAGCACCGGCAGCCACCAACTTTTTGATTTCATGTAATACCCCTTTTGAATTCTGAATCAGAATTCCTTGTCGATAAGAATCGTTTGATCTCTCGACCTGCATTCTCAATCATTTCCTCGTCAGCCAGATAGACCATTCTGAAATAGCCCTCATTCGCCTGGCAGCCGAAACCTGAACCATGTACAACCAGGACCGCAGTTGTTTCCAGCATATCCAAAACAAACTGTTCGTCTGTCCTACCTTGAAGGTCTTTAACTTTCACCATCAGATAGAACGCCGCTTCCGGTGTCATGCACGACAGCCCTTCAATCTCCTTGATTTGACTAACAGCACAGTCACGTCTCGACCGTATCTGACTCAGAAAATCTACAACGCACGATCGATCTCCTTCGAGAGCTGGTTTGATGGCATACTGAGTCGGAGTGGGCGAGCAGAGTCGTCCACTTGCTAATTGATTAATAGCTCGAATCAGCTCGCTCATTTTTTCGCCATGCGTAAACCGCATCCAACCCACTCGCCAACCTGGAATCAGATGCGTCTTTGAAAGACTCTCAAGTGTTATCAACGGCAGGCCCATCTTCTCGGCGAACACGGACGCTGAGGTCGGACTCTCTATGAAACACAGCTCGCGATAGACTTCATCGGCAATCAACAACAATTGCCGTTCACCCGCGAGTTTCAGAATTTGTAAAGTGGTCTCATCCGGGATCACTGCGCCCGTCGGGTTGTTTGGATTGATGAGCACGATCGCTTTTGTGCGTTCGTTGATGCGCGACGTTATATGCTCGACTGTCGGTTGCCAGTTATTCTTCTCTTCGAGTGTGTAGTAAGAAGCGATTGCTCCGAGCTTACCGAGAATTGCAGCGTACAACGGATAGCCAGGTGCGGGCAGCAGAATCTCATCACCCTCGTTCAAGAGAGCGGTTAAGACGAGATCGGCGGCCTCGGATGCGCCGCTCGTAACGATTATGTCTTGCGGTTGTGTGGGTGCTTGAAGGTTAGTAGCGTAGTTTGCAATCGACTGCCGAGCCTCAAGTAGGCCGCGAGAATGTGCGTAGCCCGTGAAGTTATCTCGCAACGCTTTTTGTACAGAGTCCACAACGTGCATTGGCGGGCGAAAGCCAAATGCCTGCGGATCGCCAATGTTCAAATAAGTCACCTGCCGACCACGACGTTCCAACGCTTCAGCCGCTGCGACAATGTTTCGAATTGCGTAATGGTAATTTGCTACCCGGCGGGACGGTTGAATCATGAATTGAGTTTAGTAAGTTTTTGAGGTTGGGTCGACTGAAAGTATCGATCTTCTCGCGCCTCTGCGTTCTCTGCGTCTGAGCGGTTAACATCAGCGCAATTCCCAACCGCAGAGAACGCAGAGACGCAGAGAAGGCTCCAGTAACAGCACAGACTGTCATAGAATGTCCACATGCCATCGGACCACTACCCAAAATGGTTCGGCTATGTTATTGCCGCGATCAGCGTTTCGATTACGACCGCTGTACTCAAGCCCCTTGGTAGTCACATTAACTCGACCACGGTCGCGCTTGCGCTTCTTTTGAATGTCCTTTTCATTGCAACGCGGTGGGGAAGCCTCCCGGCTTTATGCGCCTCAGTCGTAGCGATGCTCTGCTTCAATTTCTTCTTTCTTCCACCATTTGGGACATTGACGATTGCGGCCCCTGACAATTGGATTGCTCTGACGGCGTTTCTTGTTACTGCAATTACAGCCGGCCAGTTGTCAGCGCGTGCTAAGAGGCGAGCCGAAGAAGCAGAAAGTGGTCGCCAGGAGATCAGTCGTTTGTACTCTGAATTGCGCGACGCATTCGAGCGCGCCAGTCACACCGAAGCCCTGCGACAGAGTGAGAAACTCAAATCTGCCTTGCTGGATGCTGTCACCCACGATCTCAGAACACCGCTCACATCAATTAAGGCGTCGATTACAACTCTCCTCGACGAAGCAAAACAGCGCGTGGACCGAGACGAACCCGTCATACTCGATCGTGAATCGCGCATAGAAATGATGGAAGTGATCGATCAAGAGAGCGACCGCTTGAATCGCTTTATTGGCGGATTGATTGAACTCGCTCGAATAGAAGCAGGTGAACTTCAATTGCGAAGACACTGGGGCGCTGTTGACGACATCATCGCCACTGTACTCGCACGCGCGGACATCACTACGAAGGGCTACAAGATTGAGCTCGAGATCGAACCGGAATTACCAGTAGTGCGAGTTGATGAGCGCGCTGTCAGTGAAGTTATGTACACACTCATTGAAAATGCGGCGAAGTATTCACCATCAGGAACCACCATTCGCATCGTTGCCGCGCGTGCCGCGGAAGGCGTTATCCGTATGGCGGTAGAAGATGAAGGCACCGGAATTCCTGTTCACTTGCGCAAACGTGTATTCGATAAGTTTTTCCGCGCGATTCGGAACGGTGATGTCGGCACCAATGAACCCGCCGGGACTGGAATGGGTTTAGCAATTGCCAAAGGAATCATCGAGGCCCATGGAGGAGATATTTGGATTGAACCGGTTTCTGATTATGGAGGAACGCGCGTCGTATTCACTTTACCCGTGGGCGATGACGACGCAGAACCAACGCGCAGTCCAAGGCAGTCAGCGACGGTGATGAAATGACCGATAACGCGCGAATCCTCGTGGTTGATGATGAGCCGCAACTAACGCGCGTGTTACGAATGGGTTTGAAGTCGCGCGGATATGATGTCCGTGTTGCTTCCGACGGGATAACCGGGTTTGAACTATTCAATGATTGGCATCCAAACCTCGTGATTACCGACCTCGCGATGCCGAATATGGACGGTCTCGAACTCTGTCGCCGCCTTCGTGCTATTTCACAAGTACCAATAATTATCCTTTCAGCCAAGGGTGAAGAGAAGATCAAAGTCGAGGCCCTGGACGTTGGCGCGGACGATTTCGTAACCAAACCATTCGGCATAGACGAGTTGCTCGCCCGACTTCGCGCGGCGCTTCGACGGTCAGCGCTTCAGCCGACTCAAACGACGGAAACGGTTTTGGATGCCGCAGACTTCCATGTTGATCTTGAAACACGAAGCGTTACGGTCGCGGGCAAGGAAGTTCATCTGACTCCGAAAGAGTTTGACCTGCTGGTCTACTTCATTAAGCACGCCGGAAAAGTGCTAACACATCG
Source organism: Pyrinomonadaceae bacterium (assembly GCA_036522415.1). Taxonomy (GTDB): domain Bacteria; phylum Acidobacteriota; class Blastocatellia; order Pyrinomonadales; family Pyrinomonadaceae; genus PSRF01. The sequence continues at coordinate 17,768 of DATDFV010000262.1, forward strand.
AACGCTATTGGCTGCGGTGTGGGGTGGTGACTACGTTGAGCAGGACCAGTATCTGCGAGTGTTTGTCGGAAATCTTCGCAAGAAACTGGAGACCAATCCAGCAGCACCTCGCTACATTCTTACTGAACCGTGGGTGGGTTACCGCTTCGATCCCAGTGAATAATTTTGGAGTGCGGCGGCCTGCCGCCGCTTTGTTAATCCACTGCCTTGGATACGGTCAGTACCACCTCGCGGTAGCGGGTGGGTGCGAAGCTTGTTCAGCCGAGAGATTTTGACTTCGTACCCACCCGCTACCGCGAGGTGGTACTGACTGCATCCAAGCCCGCGTATAGTAGAAAGACTCGGATCTGCTCGTCCGCTGTAACAAAGCAACGGCGGGCCGTCGCACTCCAAAAAGGAAAATCAAATGCCTGCTACAGATCTAAAGGAACTATTGGAGCGAATTCACACGCGTCTTGATGAAAGCTTCGTCGGCATTGGTCACGTTGTGTCCGACTTAGATGCCGCGGATTTGGCGGAGGTAATCAATCAGTTGACGCTGGCAGAAGCAGCAACAGTTATTTCCATGCTGCCGGTAGCGCGGGCCATTGAAATCTGCAATCAACCAACGATGCGAAGGCGCGCCGCAATCCTTGAACGGCTGGAACCAGCTCGCGTTGCGGAGATACTGGGTGGCCTTGCAGCAGACGAACGCACGGATGTCGTGCAGAAGATGGGACTGCACGAAAGGCACAAAGTTGTACCAAAGCTCAGCGATGAAATGCGGCATGAGCTGGAGGGCTTGTTGCAGTACCCGGTGCACACCGCCGGCGGGATCATGACAACTGAATTTGTCGAACTCGATCCCACGATGAGTGTCGGAGCAGCACTCAAGCACATCAGAGCCGTCGCAAAGGAGAAGGAATCGATCTATGCATGTTATGTCATGGAGCCGGGAACAAAACATTTGCTCGGCGCTGTGTCTCTTCGTGATCTCGTGATGGAGGATCTTAGGTCGCCACTGACGAGTGTCATGCGAAAAAAACCAATCACGGTAAACGCGCTTGAAGATCAGGAAGTCGTGGCTAACAAAATCGCGAAATACAACCTGCTTGCAGTTCCAGTTTTGGAGACCGACGGCAGTGTCGTTGGGTTTGTTACTGTTGACGACGTGATTGACGTTCTGGTCGAGGAAGGCACGGAAGACATTCTGCGCATGGCGGCTGTCGAACCAGGAGCACTCGCCAAACCTTACATGCAAGTCTCACTGCCGATGATGATCAGGAAACGCGCGGGTTGGCTGGTGATTCTTTTCCTCGGCGAAATGTTGACTGCAACGGCGATGGGTTTCTTCGAAAAGGAGATCGAGAAAGCCGTCGTGCTTGCTCTGTTTGTACCGCTCATTATTTCGTCCGGAGGTAATTCGGGGTCCCAGGCTTCGACCCTGGTAATCCGCGCGCTGGCTCTTAGCGAAGTAAAATTGCGCGATTGGTGGCACGTGATGCGACGTGAAGTGTTCTCTGGTCTGGGTCTGGGTTTGATTTTGGGATCGATAGGTTTCTTACGCATTACGATTTGGTCGGTGTTTTCAAACATCTATGGTCCTCACTGGCTGCTGGTCGCTTTGACAGTTGGCGTAGCACTGATCGGTATTGTGTTATGGGGAACATTGTCTGGTTCGATGTTGCCGTTTGCGTTACGCAGGCTGGGATTCGATCCGGCAACTTCTTCCGCTCCGTTCGTCGCGACACTGGTGGATGTAACCGGGTTGGTGATCTACTTCAGTGTTGCCGTGATCGTATTACGTGGGACGCTGCTTTAAGAAATTTCAGATTTAAGATTGGCCTTTGGCTTTTGGCCTTGGGTCTTTGGCCTTTGATCTTCGAAGACCAAAGGCCAAAGGTCAAAGCCCAAAGGCCATCTGTCTTTACAAACTTTTTATGAACTCTTTACACCACTTTTATAGCGGAGGTCGTAATGTTTCATTGTTGACAATCAAGTTGCCGAAGCTGCTCGCAATTGATTGACGAGCAGCGCGGGGGAACCAATCGTTCGGTTAGACAACTGAACGCGGGGCGTATCGTGCGCAATCACGAAGGACACTTCCTTGGTCCGAGCCCGTCAGCTAACTCCGCAGGCTAACAGGAAGGACACGAATAACAAAAGCCTGATTGAAGGCGCGAAGCGTGTGCTTCGCGTCTTTTTTCTTTGAGGCTCAGAGGCAGATCTATGGCTACACAAATGTCTGATCCGGATTACACCGACTCTATTTTCACGAGCCTTCGCACTCGCGGTTGGAACCGCAGTACATGTGGCGCTGTGTTCGGGTTGATCGGCGGCATTGTTGCTCCGATCTTTGGTTCGGTGTTCACGGCGGTTGGTTGGATATCCGGTCCAAGCTGGCATGGATTTGCAATACAGCGAATAGGCACAGTCTTGCTGTTCTCAACGATTCCTCTTCTCTTGTTCGGCGCTCATTGTCTGGATTTGGCTGACCACAACGGGCACGAATTGAAAAGAGGAATTGATGACGAACATTGCTAGACCTCTTGTCGGAAGTCTGACTTTGATAATCGCATTGGGCTTCGCAATTAAGAGCTCAGCACAGCAGACAGTTTTCAATGTTCCGACAACTGATGTGCTCGACAAGGGCAAGGTCTATTTCGAATTCGACGTCAGTGCAAAGCCAAACGATTCGGATGCGTTGCATAAGTTTTCTTCATTCGTGCCGCGAGTCGTCGTAGGCGCCGGTCATCATATCGAGGTTGGACTCAACATCACGGGCAATGTTGAACCCGGCCCCGATTCAACAACGCTGGTTCCAACGTTCAAGTGGAAGATTTATGACGGCGGCGATAACGGCTGGTCCCTTGTCGTTGGAGAACACTTATTCATACCCGTGCATAACAAGGGCTACAACGTCGGCAACCACAATTATCTGATGATGCAGAAAACATTCTCGACGAAGACCAGGATTGGTTTTGGCGGCGGAGTGTTTACGAGAAGTGTTGAGGCACCGAATGCAATTCGCGGCGCGGGTCAGTTCACTTTTGAACAGCCACTCACAAGCAAGTTGACCATTGCATCCGATTGGTACACCGGCAAACACTCGAATGGTTATTGGAGTTCAGGCGGCTATTACAAATTCACAAAGAAGATCACGGGTTACGCCGCGTACTCCGTTGGCAACGCAAACGCCACAAGTGGAAATCACTTTCTGCTTTTTGAATTTGGGTACAACTTCAATTGAGGAGGCGCATGTTCGATCCGCGTAGAAGTTGGAAGCAAACAGCAGGCATCGTACTCGCTGATCTCCATATGTTTCTGTGTCTGTGTATCGCACGCTATGTCGTGTGGCGAACTTTAGCAGCGAGAAGACGTGCGTTCGGGAAGGAAGTCTAGATGCAAGACCTAATTTATGTAGGCGTGATCATCGCGTTTTTTCTGGTTGCGCTCACTTACGTCCGAGGGTGTCAAAGGCTGCAGTAAGGAGCGCCAGATGAGTTTGGAAACAATTTTGGGCTTGGGTGCATCAGCGCTGCTGCTTGTCTATTTGACTTACGCGTTGCTCAAGCCGGAAAGGTTTTAGTGCTGGTGCTGGGAGCGCAGGCGTCCCCGACTGCTCCGCCTGGTTAGTGCAGCTTATTGGATGCGGACTGTAACTGAGGTGGTTCTGATCGACGCGCAGGCGGGGACGCCTGCAGTCCCAGACGACGAGACCTAAGAACAAGATGACGTTTAATGGTTGGTTTCAAATTCTACTCTTCATCGCAATCATAATTGCGATCACTAAACCTGTCGGTGTCTTCATGACGCAACTGTTCGAAGGTGAACGAACGTTCCTTCACCCGGTATTGCGGCCTGTCGAGCGGCTAATTTATCGACTGACGGGCGTCGAAGAACAACGTGAGATGCATTGGACTGAATATGCCGCAGCGATGCTGCTTTTCAGTCTCGTGTCTCTGCTTTTGCTCTACGCTATGCAGAGACTGCAAGGTCATTTGCCTTTCAATCCACAAAGTCTTCCAGGCGTTGACACCGGAGCAAGTACGACCGGTGGATTTGCAGCTTCCTCGTTCAATACTGCCGCGTCATTTACAAGTAACACGAACTGGCAAAGCTACATTCCTGAAGTAACGATGAGTTACTTCACTCAAATGGCTGGCCTTGCCTATCACAACTTCGCTTCTGCCTCCGTGGGAATCGTTCTCGCAATCGCTTTTATCCGAGGCATTGCGCGACGCGAGATACAAACTATCGGAAACTTCTGGGTCGATTTTGTGCGTTGTAACTTATACCTGTTGTTGCCGGCTTGTGTGCTGGGAGCACTCCTACTTGTTTCACAGGGAGTCGTTCAAAACCTTCGAGCATACGACACAGCCAAACTGCTTGAGCCGCAAACTACAGAAGTCGACAAAAAAGACGCGAACGGAAATATCCTTACCAATCCGGATGGTTCAAATCAAAAGGAGACGCAGACTGTCTCCGATCAAACAATCGCACAGGGTCCCGTTGCTTCACAGGAATTTATCAAAGAACTTGGAACCAATGGCGGTGGTTTCTTCAACGTAAACAGCGCCCATCCTTTTGAGAACCCTACTCCTTTTACAAACTTTATTGAAATGTTGGCGATCTTCTCGTTAGGTGCAGGATTAACTTACACGCTTGGAAGGATGACAGGCTCGCAGAAGCACGGATGGGCTGTGCTTGCAGCGATGATCGTTCTGTTCTTCGGTGGTGTAATCACCGTGTATTGGGCCGAGTCGCGCGGCAATCCCATTCTCTCGACATTGGGTGCGAATCAATCGATTAGTGCAGCGCAATCAGGCGGCAACATGGAAGGCAAAGAAGTGCGATTTGGTATTGCCAACAGCGCACTCTTTGCCACGGTAACAACAGACGCGAGTTGCGGCGCCGTCAATTCAATGCACGATTCGTTCACACCACTCGGTGGGCTGGTTCCTCTCGTAAACATCATGCTGGGCGAGGTCATCTTCGGCGGAGTCGGTAGTGGTCTTTATGGAATGCTGATCTTTGTAATCCTCTCAGTCTTCATCGCAGGTCTAATGGTTGGCCGCACTCCTGAATACCTCGGAAAGAAGATCGAATCGTATGACGTGAAGATGTCGATGCTTTACGTGCTGATCTTTCCATTAATCATTCTGGTACTAACTGCGATTTCAGTCTTGTCTTCTGGATTTGGAACGTCACAACTGAACAATGCCGGCCCACATGGATTGTCTGAAATTCTTTACGCTTTCACTTCTGCGACGGGTAACAACGGTTCGGCCTTTGCCGGAATCTCCGCCGATACGTACTGGTACAACACCACCATTGGAGTAGCCATGCTCACTGGCCGCTTCCTGATGATCGTGCCAATGCTTGCAGTCGCAGGAAATTTAGCGCGCAAGAAATTAGTTCCGCCTTCACTTGGAACGTTTCCAGTGACAACGCCTCTGTTCACCGTCTTGTTGATTAGTGTGATTCTCATTGTTGGGGCTTTGACGTTCTTTCCGGTACTGAGTTTGGGTCCAATCGTCGAACACTTCCTGATGCGCGGAGGCACAAGTTTCTAATCAGCATGGCTACAACGACACGAAAGCGAGCTATTTGGGATGCCCGGATTGTCAGGCGTGCGATCGTTGATTCGTTCGTAAAACTCAGTCCCCGCACGATGATGAAGAACCCCGTCATGTTCGTGGTCGAGGTTGGCAGTGTTCTGACAACACTTCAGTTGATTCGCGGGATCATCAGACCCATTGCGGGAGTGAGCAGCACTGGCTTTGAACTTCAGATCACATTTTGGTTGTGGTTCACAGTTCTGTTTGCCAACTTTGCGGAAGCAATGGCGGAAGGCCGCGGTAAAGCACAAGCTGAAAACCTTCGTAAGTCAAAGACAGAAACGATCGCACACCGCATCGTCTCAGGGGATATAACAGAAGATGTGCCGGCACCTAAGCTGCGCAAAGACGATGTCGTGATTGTTTCAGCAGGTGAGTTCATCCCCGGAGACGGAGAAATTATTCAAGGCGTCGCTTCTGTGGACGAGTCAGCAATCACCGGCGAGTCAGCACCTGTGATTCGTGAAGCTGGTGGTGATCGTTCGGCGGTGACGGGAGGAACTCGTGTCCTGTCAGATCAAATACGAGTGAAGATCACGTCCAATCCGGGTGAGACCTTTATCGATCGCATGATTGCTTTGGTTGAAGGCGCGGAACGTCAGAAAACGCCCAATGAAATTGCACTCAATATTCTCCTCGCCGGTCTGACCATCATATTTCTGCTCGCCGTCGTGACGCTGCAACCATTTGCAATTTATTCAAGCGCACCGCAGACCATCTTCGTTCTTGTATCTCTGCTCGTTTGTTTGATTCCAACTACGATCGGAGGATTGCTGTCCGCCATCGGCATTGCAGGCATGGATAGATTGATTCAACACAATGTTCTTGCGATGTCGGGTCGTGCGGTTGAAGCTGCTGGCGATGTAAACACTTTACTTCTCGATAAGACTGGCACGATCACATTGGGCAATCGGCAAGCAACCGCTTTCATTCCGTTGCCTGGCGTGGATGAAACCGAACTAGCCGAAGCTGCGCAATTGTCTTCTTTGGCTGACGAAACTCCTGAAGGGCGATCGATTGTTGTTCTGGCGAAAGAGAAATACGGATTGCGAGGGCGCGAACTAACGCCGCACGAAGCGACCTTTGTGCCCTTTACCGCCCAGACTCGTATGTCAGGCGTCAACTTTGACTCGCGCGAAATAAGAAAAGGCGCCGCCGATGCGATTCAAAAACATCTCGACGGTAAAGGCTCTCACCTTGCGAACGATCTCAAGGACATAGTCGAGCGAATCTCGCGACAGGGGGGCACGCCATTGGTTGTCGCAGAAGATCGATTGCCTTTGGGAGTAATCGAGCTGAAGGACATCATCAAGGGCGGAATGGTTGAGCGGTTCAATCAAATGCGGCAAATGGGAATTCGGACGGTAATGATCACCGGCGACAATCCCTTAACTGCCGCAACCATCGCACGTGAAGCCGGTGTTGATGATTTTCTCGCCCAGGCCACCCCGGAAGACAAGATGGCATTGATCAAACGCGAACAGGAAGGCGGCAAGCTTGTTGCCATGACTGGCGACGGTACAAATGACGCTCCAGCATTGGCCCAGGCTGACGTCGGTGTCGCTATGAACACTGGAACGCAAGCAGCTAAAGAAGCAGGGAACATGGTTGATCTCGACTCGAATCCAACGAAGTTGATTGAGGTAGTGGAGATCGGAAAACAACTTTTGATTACTCGCGGGGCTCTAACCACGTTTTCAATAGCAAACGACGTAGCCAAGTACTTCGCCATCATTCCAGCAATGTTTGCGACACTCTATGCCACTCAGGGCAGTTTGAACGGCCCACTTGCAGCTTTGAATGTGATGGGGTTGAAGACGGCGCAATCAGCAATCTTGTCGGCAGTAATTTTCAATGCACTGATCATCATTGCGCTCATTCCACTGGCGCTGAGGGGCGTGAAGTATCGGCCGTTGAGCGCGGCTTCATTGCTCCGACGGAACTTACTGATTTATGGACTCGGCGGAATCATCGCGCCGTTCATCGGGATAAAAATTATTGACATGATTATTCATGCGATTGGATTGGCATAGAACTGAGCATTGTTATTTGAACGAGCTACATGGTCCTGGGACCGCAGGCGTCCTCGTCTGCCCGTCTCCAACCTATCCAACAGTATTTATTTCGGCCGTTGATGAAATTTAGTTGGTTCCTCTGGACGCGGGCAGGCGAGGACGCCTGCGGTCCCAGGACGAGAGGGCTTTGATGAAAAATCTTATTACGGCAGTTTTGATGACCATCGTGACTACAGTTTTATTTGGATTGATTTATCCGCTGGTGGTCACCGGTCTGGCCCAGGTGATCTTTCCCGATAAAGCCAATGGCCAACTAATAAGGCGAGGCGATGGGACAGTGATCGGTTCGAGACTTATCGGTCAGCCATTTGTTGGTCCTGGTTATTTTCACTCGCGGCCGAGTGCCGCCGGAACGGCCGGTTACGATGCGGCTACATCTTCAGGATCGAATCTTGGTCCCACAAGTCAAAGACTCAGGGATCGTGTGAAAGCGGATATCGAGCGAATACAAGCCGAAAACGCTGGTAGGCCGGTTCCAGTGGATCTGGTGACAACCTCGGGTTCGGGTCTTGATCCACATATTTCTCCGGCGGCGGCTGAGTTTCAAATACCCCGACTCGCTCGAGAAAGACGGATTAGTGAAGACCAGGTGCGACAGTTGATCGCCGCACATACTGAATCTCGTCAGTTTGGTTTTCTTGGTGAACCACGGGTGAATGTGCTCGAGCTCAACATTGATTTGGACCAGAGGTATCCGATGAGGAAATAGGTGTCGGACGAACTTTAAGTTTGTCGTGGCAGTGACTGGCGATCGTCAGAGTTAACACACATCGACAAACTAAAGTTCGTCGAACACTTACAGAGTTTTTATGAACTCGAACGGCAACCGGCGAACAGCAGAGTCTTTGCTCGCAAAACTTCAGGTGGGCGAGCGAGCAAATCTACGGGTCTACATCGGGGCCGCACCAGGAGTTGGGAAGACATTTCAGATGCTTGAAGACGCTCACCTCCTCAAAAGCCAGGGCGTCGATATTGTCGTTGCAATTGTTGAGACGCATGGAAGAGAAGACACGCGCGTGCTTATCGGCGATCTGGAACGAGTACCCTTGCGCAAAATTGAGTATAGCGGTGTCACACTTGAAGAGATGGACGTCGAGGCTGTTATTGCGCGCAATCCCAAAATCGCAATTGTCGATGAACTCGCCCACACAAACGTGCCCGGTTCCAAAAACCGAAAACGTTATCAGGATGTTCTGGAGATCTTGAACGCGGGCATTTCCGTAATCACGGCAGTAAATATTCAGCATCTCGAATCACTGAATGATGTCGTGAATCGCACCACCGGAGTGCGAGTACGTGAAACTGTCCCGGACCATTTCTTACGTCGCGCTGACGAAGTTGTGAATGTGGACGTTTCTGTCGACACACTGCGGAGTCGTCTTCGTCAGGGAAAAATCTATGACGTGGTGAAGATTGAGCAAGCACTCAACAATTTCTTCCGCAAAGGAAATCTTTCAGCACTTCGTGAACTTGCGTTGAGACAGGTTGCCGCGGATCAAGCGACGAAAGCGCACGACTATCGCGAGCGCGAGGGACTCGAGCAGGCAGTAATCCCAGAGAAGGTGATGGTGGCGATGGCATCGCGCGGCAGTGCAAAAAAGCTCTTGCGTGTCGGGTCGCGTATAGCGGGTCGCCTGGCCAGCGATTGGTTCGCAGTTTACGTGGAAACACCTGGGGAGCAGCTTGGGCGAATAAGACCAGCAGACTACGCAGCACTTCAGGAAAACTTTGGCTTCGCTGAGAACCTGGGTGCAAAGGTGGTCAAGTTGAAGTCTCGTCGCGTTGCCGACGCTTTGATCGATTTTGCGAGACGCGAAGGGATTACTCATGTTGTTTTCGGTCAGACTTCCCGTTCTCGCCTGGACATTCTGGTCCACGGTTCGATCATCAACCGTTTTCTTCGGGAGGTACGTGACGCAAATGTGCATGTCGTGCCAGTCAATCGAGAAGTGCAGGAGTTGGAGGAACTTTGAGCCTTGTTGTCAGTCGTTAGTGGTCAGTAGTCAGTCGTATAGGACCGATTGGACCTATTGGACTTATTAGCCACTGACTACTGATCACTGACTACTGACAAAAGCTCCAAGAGCACGATCATGAGTGTTCGCACAAAGCTTCTGTTTGGGTATCTCATTTTCATCGTCGCACTCGTCGCACTCGGCGCCTGGGGCGCCTGGCGTCTACGCGAAATGGGCAGTGTCTCTCGACGCATCATGTCAAACAACTACGACTCAGTGGTCGCTGCCCAGGACATGAAAGAGAGTCTCGAGCGCCAGGACTCGGCAGCTGTGTTTGCATTGTTGGGCGCACGCGACAAAGCCGCCGCACAACTCCGCGAACACCGCGCGAAGTTTGACCAAAACTTTGAGAAGGCAGCGAACAACATCACGGAGATCGGCGAGTCAGCGGCTGTTGAAGCCATTCGAGTGGATCGAAGGAAGTATTACGAGATGTTTGATGCGTTTATGCAAAGAGTGAATTCAACCGATCAATCGGCGGATAGCGTTACGCGGCCTGAAGTTAGATCCGAACGGACAGAGTATTTCAATCTGCTCGAGCCTCAGTTCAATAAATTAAGAGCGGAGTGCGAACATCTTCTGCAACTTAATCAACGTGCCATGGTTGCCAAGTCAGAAGCTGCGGCAGGCGTGGCGCAGTTGTGGTTCTATCGCACACTCCTGATCGCAGGTGTGTTAGTCGCTGCCGGCATATACCTCGCTTTCTTTCTGGCTAACCGAATTGTTGAACCGTTGCGAGAGCTGACTGCAACCACGGCGAAAATGGCCGGTGGAGACCTTAATGCAAAAGTCGATGTCAGTTCTCGTGACGAGCTTGGCATCCTCGCCGCTGAATACAATCGCATGGCCGAGCGGATCCGTCAGTTGCGCACGTCAGACATGGGGAGACTGATGATGGCCCAACAAACAACCGAAGCCGCAATTGACTCTTTATACGATCCCATCATCGTCACTGACGGAGAAGGATTGGTAACAAAGCTCAATCCCGCCGCTGAAGAAATTTTTGGTTCCGAGAGAGAAAATACCGGCAAGCACATCGGCGACGTTGCTCGTGACGTGCGAATCGCCGGAGCTGTTGCCGAAGCGATCGAATCGCAACGACCGGTTGCAGGTGAAGGCATGTCTTCAGTTCTACCTTTGGCCGTAGATGGTTCCGAGAGAGCATTTCGTTTGCGGACCACACCTATGCGCGATAACGGAAGTCGTCTGCTCGGCGCGGTAACGCTTCTCGAGGACATCACTCATCTTCGTGAAATTGATCGCTTGAAGTCAGAGTTCATTGCAAATGCGTCGCATGAATTGCGCACCCCACTAACGAGCGTGCAGATGGGAGTCCATCTACTACTCGAGGGCGCGGCCGGAGACCTGAACGATAAACAAACCGAAGTTCTTAGTGCCTGTAGAGAAGATTGCGAACGACTCGATAAGTTAATGCGAGACCTCCTGGATCTTTCGAGAATTGAAGCCGGTGAGAGTCAACCCGAACTTAACACAGTCAAAACACGCGAGTTCATAGTTAGTGTGACGGAAGACTTGCGGCCACGAGTAGAGTCGAAGGGACTCGCATTCAACGTTCAGGTTTCAGTTGGCCTACCCGATGTCTTTATTGACGCTTCACAAATCGAACGAGTACTGGCCAATCTCGTGGTGAATGCGATCCGGTACACGAAACAAGGAGAAATCCGAATCGCTGCGGAGCCGCGTGGCGGTTACGTCGCTATTTCAGTTTCTGACACCGGTACGGGAATTCCTCAGGAGTATTTACCGCATATCTTCGAGAAATTTGTTCAGGTCCCTGGCACTCCAACTGGCGGCGCCGGCTTGGGACTTGCCATTTCCCGGCTCATCGTCGAAGCACATGGCGGACAAATTAGTGTGCAGTCTGAAGTAGGTCAGGGATCGACGTTTACTTTCACGTTGCCAGTGATCCGCAAGTGATGAGGTTAACGAGCTGTGTCCGACGAACTTTAGTTTGTCGTGCGTCGCGAACATTGGTGCATGAACAACAACGCACGACAAACTAAACTTCGTCGGACGTTGCATGAGGGTTGAAAGATGAACAAGCGCATTTTAATAGTCGATGATGAAGAGCATATCCGACGTATGATTCGATTTACGCTGGAGGCGAGTGGCTACGATGTCGGTGAGGCGTCTGATGGGCAAGAGGGCTTACAACTTTACGGTGACGGATCCGCCTGGGACTTAGTTTTGCTGGACCAGCGAATGCCTGGAATGGATGGCCTGGAAACACTCAGCAAGATTAAGCAGCTGGACCCTGGCGCGCGGGTCATTATGGCGACAGCTTATGCGTCGATTGAGCTTGCCGTCGATGCTATGAAACTCGGTGCAAGCGACTTTGTACGCAAACCAATGACGCCCGAGTTACTGCGGAACGCTGTTGCAGCTGCTTTAAAGAAATCGAGACCTACACCCGCGGGGTTCGGGATCAGCCAGACTGCTGCTCAGGGCGTATCGACCTTACCTATTCAAACAATAACGATGAACGGCTTTTCGATTTTGGATCCCGAGCCGAACGCGTGGAAGGTAACCGACGAGCGTCGATTCACAGTAGTAAATCCCAGCGGTGCACGGCATGACATCCTCGTTCAAATCGAAGAAGATGTGATTGAGTACGTAGAAAGAATGACACGTCGACGATTGTCGTATGAAAGCTCGTTTTGGACCGAGCAGGCACGACGATTAGTCGGCGATTATCTTTGGAATAATGGTGAAGTCCCGCCAACGTGTAGACTAAAACTAAGTCAGATTAGTCGTGACAAACTACAAGTCGCTGAGCGATGGCGCGAATGAAGCGAGTACGGAACTTAAAGATGCCAACGCGCGAGAGCACCAATTTTGTTCCTGTTGTTTTGGGTGGTTTCGTGCCTCCGCTGTTCGTTTTGGGGCAAAGAAGAACGATCCAGGAAACTACACGAAATAACACGAACAAAAAGCCCTAAGCCCACTCCTGATCTTTATAACTTCTTTATAGATTTTCACGTAATATCGGGTGGTTGATAATTTGATTACGCCGAAGCTGCCGACATGCGAGTCTTTTGACGAAAGCGGTAGCACGGGGGAACCGAGCGTCCCATAGTTTGGGACACGGGGCGAATCGTGACTGTTAACGTAGGACACCTTCCATATGTCCGAGCCCGACAGCTAACCTCGTAGGCCAGGGAAGGACACGAGAAACTGTATTTGACCAGCGCGGAGCGTGTGCTTCGCGCTTTTGTTTTTGAGCCGTAGGTTTCTCGTACTGCAGGAGGAGCGGGCAAGTTGGTAGCATCGATTAAACGATTACTCGTCGGTAGGGCAAAACGAACTGAACAAGCAATACATGAACGTCTGACTAAGAAAACCGGCCTGGCGGTATTTGCTTCTGACGCGCTGTCGTCGACCGCATACGCGACGGAAGAAATCCTGCTGGTGCTCGCAGTTGCTGCGGCTGCTGGTCAATCAGCGGCGTATCACTATGTCGTTCCGATCTCGATTGTCATCGCACTGGTCCTCGCGATCGTAGCGATAAGCTACCGACAAACGATCCATGCGTACCCGTCAGGAGGCGGTGCGTACATCGTCGCCAAGGACAATCTCGGCGTTACGCCTGGGTTGATCGCCGCCGCTGCATTACTTGTTGACTACATCTTGACAGTTTCTGTGTCGATATCGGCCGGCGTTGCTGCAATAACATCAGCCGCACAAGGAACTCGTTTCGCCTGGCTGGACGACCACAAAGTCTTTCTTTGTTTATTCCTTATCGCATTCATAGCCGTTGCGAACTTGCGCGGAGTTCGCGAGTCAGGCGCCATCTTCGCTGGACCAACCTACGCCTTTCTAGTCTGTTTTCTTTTCATGATTCTTTACGGGATCGTTCATTATTTTGTACATCCGGTGACGGTGCCAGTCTCTCCCGAACACGTGAAGACGGCGGAGGGTTATCACGTTCAGCAACTTTCGTGGTTCCTCTTGCTCGGCGCGTTTGCGAACGGATGCGTGGCCTTAACGGGAACGGAAGCAATCTCGAACGGAATCCCGGCTTTCAAGCCACCCGAAGCACGAAATGCGGCAACAACGTTAACAGCGATGGCTGCGCTACTGGCTACGATGTTCATTGGCACGAGCATCATGGCTTACCTCTACGGCGTTCAGCCTCACGACAATGAAACGGTGATTTCGCAATTCGCGCGCATTATCTTCACTGATGGCATGGGTTGGTTTTATTACCTAATTCAAGCTACGACGGCGGCGATCCTAATCCTTGCCGCAAACACTTCTTTCGCCGATTTCCCCCGCTTGTCGAGTTTGCTGGCGCGCGATCGATTCTTGCCGAGACAATTCGCCAATCGCGGTGACCGTCTCGTCTTTTCGAATGGAATCATCATTCTCTCAATTCTCTCGAGCGTGTTGGTGATAGCGTTCAGTGGCGACACGAGCCGGTTGATTCCTCTATACGCCGTTGGTGTTTTTCTTTCATTCACACTGTCGCAGAGCGGCATGGTGCGTCACTGGCTGCGACAGGGACGCGCAGAAAAGGCGCGGACAACAAACAACGGCACTAACTCAATTGCAAATTATTCGACGCAAGTGTCTGAAGAGGGCGCAAAACTCGATGGCATTCACGTCAGCATAACGCCCGAGCGTCTTGCCGGATTCAATCCAGAAGACCTCGCGGTTGTCCGAAAACAGAAGTCGCACTGGAGAAAGTCGATAGCTATTAACGGTGTCGGCGCGATCGCAACGTTTATCGTTCTACTTGTGTTGATAGTCACGAAGTTTATTCATGGTGCATGGATCGTAGTGATCCTGATTCCGTTGTTGGTCCTGATGTTTCGCAAAGTTCACAGGCATTACCAGGAGGTAGCGGTACAGTTAACGATGGACGGATTGGAGCCACTCCGCCCAATCCGACATGAAGTGATCGTGCCAATTTCAGGAATACATCGGGGGGTGGTGCGGGCGCTCGAATATGCAAGATCAATCGCACCGAATCACGTCAGTGCGGTTTACGTCGATCTCGACGAGGAGGCAACGCGGATTTTGCGGGAGAAGTGGACTAAATTTGCGGGCGATATAGAGTTGGTTGTTCTTGCTTCGCCGTATCGGGCCTTAACTCGACCGTTGTTACGGTACATCGATCGGATAGATCGAGAACACCGAGACGATCTGCTGACGATCGTGCTGCCTGAATTTGTTCCGGCGAAATGGTGGCAGCATCTGCTGCACAATCAGAGCTCACTAACGTTGAAAGCTGCGTTGCTTTTTAAAGAGGGCGTGATTGTGACGAACGTGCCGTATCACTTGAAGCATTAAGGCGGTATAGGTCCTACAAGAGAATGCTAGGGTCTCTTGTACTCTGCTGCATAAACAGGTGGTTCGATCCCCAGCGGCAACCGCGGATCAGCAATGGGCTCACCTGCAACTAATCTCAATGGAATCACGCCGGCCCAGGTAGACATGGAGTAGTCTTCTTCATCATCTATTGGTGGGCCAGTGCGAACTTTTGCTGAAACTTCCGTTAACGGCATCCGTAACACTGTGGTTTGCTTGAGTTCACTTTCAGTAGGCTCACGCACGTCGTTCCATCTTCCCCGTATTACCTGTTCCGAGAACGCAAAGAGCGCAGCGTCTTTCTCTTTCCGATCTTCCACCAATGTTGCTCGACCAAACACAACAACTGATCGGTAGTTTATCGAATGGTGAAATGCTGATCGGGCCAACACGAGACCGTCAACCAGGGTGACGGTCACACATGCGTCAACCCCATTTGCGAGAGTGCGAAGCATACGACTCGCTTGAGATCCGTGAACGAAAAGATTGTCATCGACTCTTGCGTAACCAGTCGGAATAACAAAAGGCTGTCCCTCGACGATGAATCCGATATGGCAGATAAAACCTTCGTCGAGGATTGCATAAACCGTGTCACGATCGAAGTGACCGCGCTTAGGTAATCGCTTCAGGTTTGTGCGACTCGTTTGAGGGAAAGTAGTCATGCTCGAAATAGTAATTTGTTTAAAGAAAGTTAGCAAAAAGAAGGTATCCACAGATTTCGCAGATTACGCAGATTCTTGTTTGCTGGTTGACGAAGACGCTCACGCTCAGCAAAAAAATCTGTGTAATCTGCGTAATCTGTGGATACCGCCGCTTAGTTCGTTTTCGACTCTTTCTCTTTGACTACGGCGTCTGAAGCGTCGATGCCAACGTTGATCTAGTCAGCTTGATGTTACCGTTGATACCCTTCGCAGTAATTATTGACGAGCCGCCGCTTCCAATTTGTCCTGAATACGCTCCATGCTTACTCTTGTCGATAGAGACATCCGACAAATCGCTTACGACGTTCCCGTTAATTCCATGAGCATCGAAAGCAGCATTAATTCCGGGCGTGAGCTGGAGTTCGATATTCCCATTGATACCTCCCAGAGTCACGCCATCGCTGTTTAGTCGCTTGAGACCTACTGTGATATTGCCGTTGATACCTTTGAACTCTGCCGCGCCGTTCGCCGCCGCAATCTGGACTCGACCATTAACTCCGCGCACTTCAACAGGTCCATCCAGTTCAGCCACGATTAACGCGCCATTGACGCCCTTGGTGTGGAGAGCGATCTGGCGGGGCAGCTTCAGCGTGAGTTTTTCAGAAGGACTCGAACCAAACAAACGTTCGAAAAAGCCGACATCGCCCTGTTCCCCACGGATTTTCAGGTTGTTGGAGTCAGCCTCAATAATGACCTTGCGACGGCCTAAAGCCTCGTTACTGGAGGCAAGCCGCTCTATGTAAACATCTGCCGTATTCGTATCGGAAGTCTCGATTCTAATCGCACCGTTAATATTCGCGAGCTCGACAGAAGCTCCGGGTGCCAGCGGGTAACTTTGGCGAATTTCCTCACGAACCTGGTCACTAGCATTGTGAGAGACCAAACGGTCGAAGTCGCCTGCTTTGGAATGGGACCGCACAATTCCTGCAATTCCGGCAATCACGACCAGTGCAACAAGTAACAGAATTCGCTTCATAGTCCCACCTCAGTTGTATTTGAAGATCGCTCGTACGTGTAA
This sequence comes from Pyrinomonadaceae bacterium, assembly GCA_036522415.1. Lineage (GTDB taxonomy): Bacteria > Acidobacteriota > Blastocatellia > Pyrinomonadales > Pyrinomonadaceae > PSRF01. The sequence goes on from DATDFV010000262.1 coordinate 34,508, forward strand.
CGAGAATCGGAACCGATTTGTTTCGCTAAAAGGACTCCATGACCGACACCACCAGGCTTTAGCCGGTGGTATTCGGGACTCCTGGTGCAAAAACTGCCGACTTCACACGAATTAACATTACGACGTTACGAAATGGAGAAATCCCATCCATTTCCCGTCTTGACAGTGGTTTGCATGGGCCATACAGTCAACTTCATTCATTTCCTTGGCTATGCATTGCCCGCGTCGGGCATTGCCGCATCTAATACCGCGTTTGAGAATTGGATACTAAATGGCCGATCGTGATTTGAAGGATCTGAAGGTGTTGTTGGTCGAAGATGTTGAGGACACGCGCCTATTCATGCGTCTTGAGTTGGAAAGGCACGGATTCATTGTTTTCGAGGCAGCAGACGGACGGAGCGCGGTTCATACCGCAGTGAGTGAGAGACCAGACATCATTTTGATGGACTTGACCCTGCCGGTTATGGATGGTTTCGCTGCAGCCAGGTTGATCAGAAAGAACCAGTCGTTGAAAGAAGTGCCGATAATCGCAGTTACCGCGCACCACGAAACCGACTTTCGGGCGGGTGCCAAAAATTCAGGCTTCGATGCCTATGTAACCAAACCCATCGATATCGAATGGTTGAAAGAATTAATTAGTGGGTTGCTGATCTAATCGCCGCAGCGCTTTCCCGGGGCGATTACCTGTAGTCTTTCCGTTCCAAACCTCTGCCCCGTTAACAAACACACGTTCCACGCCAGTCGAGAGTAATTGTGGTTCCTGAAACGTTGCCCGGTCGATGATCCGATTTGGATCAAACAGAACGAGATCCGCTTTGAAACCGGGTCGAATCAATCCTCGATCCCTTAACTTAAAGCGAGCTGCAGGAAAGCTCGTCATCTTTCGAATGGCTTCGGGTAAGGCAAGCCATTTCGACTCGCGCACAAACCGTCCCAAAACTCGCGGGTACGTTCCTGCACCTCGCGGATGTCGAGAGCCGATACCTCCATCGCTGCTAACCATCACCCACGGCCGCTGGTAGAACACCTTGATGTCTGCCTCCTTCATCGAATGGCAAACGACTCCTGCTCCGCCATCGCGAACAATCTTCATATAAGCAGTTACCGGGGTGAGCCTTTCCTTAGCACTGATCTCCTCTAAGGTCTTGAACTCGTAATCGCGATGAGCAGAGCAACTAACGATTGTAATGTTTTGCGCCCCACCAACATCCGCTATCCCTTGAGCGACAGCAACCGGATCATCGTGGCGACCGCTGGGTATCAAAACTCTGATCGTTGAGCTCCACGCTTCATACGGATAACAATCAGCGGTGACGTCCTGACCTCGCCTGCGCGCCTTCTCGATTAAGCCAACCGCTTCATTGGCTCGGCCCCACACTTTCACGCTGCCGAGTTTGATATGTGAAATCTGAACCGGCAAATGCCCTTCTCTTCCGATACGAATTGCCTCTGCAAGTGCCTCGAGTGTCTTGTCAGCTTCGTCACGAATGTGGCTGATATAGATTCCGTGATATCGACCTGCAACGCTGGCCAGGGCAATGACTTCTTCGGTACTTGCCGGCTTCCCGGTTTCGTATTCAAGACCCGTTGAGAGCCCAATGGCTCCATCACGCATCGCCTGTTCGACTAATTGCTTCATCGAGTTGATTTCAGTGGGCGTCGCTAAACGATTCGTATCGTCGCCCATGACTTTTGAACGAACACTCGCATGGCCAACGAAGGTAAGGACATTTAGAGCGATTGGATTCTGGTCCAGGTCTCTTAAGTAGTCACCAACGGGCAGCGGTGAGCCACCATCCTGACCAATCACGACTGTAGTGATTCCCTGGGAGACTTGCGTTTCAGCTGACGGATCGTTTTTGAAGCCACGGTCTGAGTGATTGTGAGCATCGATAAAACCGGGTGCGAGCACTAAACCCGAGGCTTCAATGACGCGTGCTTCAGCAGGAACCTTTACACGATTGCGTGAACCAGCAGCTCGAATTGAGTCGCCACTCAGAACGACAACCGAATCTCGCACGGGCGGACCACCTGAACCGTCAATCAAAGTAGCGCCGACAATTGCGATCGTTTGATCGGCAGCGTGTGACGTAGACGGCGCCGGATTCACGAGGAACAACAGAATTACGAAACTGATCAATCCTCGCAAGTAGGTCCAATAGGTCATATAGGTCCTATACTCTCGCTGCTAACCACTGCCTTCAGGGTTTTTTGTTTTCAGAAATGTATTGCTCCAGGGCTTTGCGATCCTTGTAGTCAGGGCGCTCCTTTAAGAATTGCTCGTATTCCTGGGCCGCTTTGTCCTTCATTCCGGCCCCGTTATACAACGCCGCGAGTCGCAAGTGGGCATCAGGTTTTCCGAGTTTTGCCGCCTCGGTCAGGTAAGGAACGGCTTTAGATCCCTTCTTAATCTGCAAGTAGGCTTCACCGAGAAGGAAGTTGGCATCTGCTGAAGTAGGCGACGATTTGATTGCCTCGGTCAACGGTTCGATCGCGGCTTCGAATTTTTTCTCTATCGAGAGCAGACGTCCCAGGTCAAGCAACGCAAGTGTGAAGGTCGGGCGTTCTTCAATGGCGTGCCGGTAATTTTTTTCCGCTTCATCAAAATTGTTACGGAGTAGTTGCACCGTGCCGAGTTCTGTCCAGGCCTGGAAATCCTTCGCGTCGGCAGCAACAATTCGACCAAGGAGATCGAGAGCCTCATCGTATTTTTTTTCGTCAACAGCTTTCTGGGATTTTTCAAAGAGTGATTTGTTGGGTCCTGACCTTTCGTAGACGTCGGATGCAGAAACTGTTGCCGCTCTGTTTGCCGCACGATTAGTACGCGTCTCAAGAATGATGTCCTGTCTGAAGTCATTCTTATAAACAGCCTGGACACGGACACGAATACGCGCTACTTCCGTGTTTTCGGACATCACGACCACGTCGTACTCGCCATTCGATAAATCCATGAAGCGATACCGTCCCGGGACTGTAACAGTCGAACGGTCGATGAGCGTTCCGTTAATAATGTAGAGCTGAACTTCAAGGCTCAGCGGCTTGGGCGATTCATCACCCTTTTCTGCCTCGATTTTGATGTCACCGTACAGGGTATGTGGGCCCCGCTCTCGAATTGCGTCATTTCGTTGAGCAGCCGCGAGTGAGCAAAGTGCCGGGACGAGAAGCACAATCATCGCGCACCGTTGCAACGCAGAGCTGCGCTTGCACTCATTCGCAGTTTTAGTCGATTTGTTTTGCATGCTAATCCTCTTGGTTCGACGGCTGTGAACTCTTCCTGTGCTCAGATATGTAACGTTCAAGTTTTTTCCGGTCATTATAATCCCGCCGCTTCGCCAGAAACTGTTGGTACTCGTTGGCCGCGCGATCCTTCAAACCAGCGGCGTCGTACAGCGCGGCGAGCAGCAAGTGAGCTTCGGCCTTGCCCTGCGGATCCAATCGAAGTGCTTCGTTTAGTTCTGGAACGGCCTTCGAGCCCTGCTTCAGTTGGAGATAAGTCTTACCCAACAGAAAATGGGCCTCCGCGGAATCGGGTCGCGCCAGGATCGCACCCGAAAGCGGATCAATCGATTCGACGTATTTCTGCTCTTTCATCAGGACACGACCGAGATTTAGAAGTGCAAGTACGAAAGTCGGTCTTTCCTGAATAGCTCGACGATAGGCTTTCTCAGCCTCAGCCATGTTGGCACTCATTAAATAAGCTGTTCCTAATTCTGTCCATGCCTGAAAGTCTGCAGGATCCGTATCAACAATTTCCGTGAGTACTGAGGTTGCTTCACGTTCTTGACTGTTGTCGAGTAGTCGTTGCGCTTTTTCGAAGAGCGGTTTGTTTCGCGCGGGCCGATCGTAAAAATCGGCTGCCGAGATCGTCTGTGATTTTGGGCGCCGATGAGCTATACCGCTTCGCCACTCGAGATGGAGGTCCTCACGGAAATCCGTTTTGTAAGCCGATTGCACCAATACGCGGACACGCGCAACCTCTGTCCCCTCCACTTCCACTACGACGTCGTATCGTCCATTCGCAAGGTTGAGAAACCTGTAGCGGCTGTTGTTGGTAACGGACTGACGACCGAGCAGAGTGCCGCCTTCGGTGTATAGGAGTATCTCAAAACTCAGCGGTACGATGTCGTCGACATTTTTGTCATCAACCTTGAGATCCCCAAACAAGGTATGACCACCAGCCTGACCGAGGACTGCGTGTGCTTGAATGATGAGGAAAAGAAAAACAAGGATCGTGGATGTGACGCCACGGGCAATCATTTCCAGGGACTTGCGCGCGCGATTCATGTTTTGCAGTACTCAACGATAACTATGCGCGCATTATGTTCGCATCCTAAGGAAAATAGAAGCGGGCCGGAAAATGAATACCAGCCCGCTTGAATTTTCGCCGACGCGATGCGGCGATGGAATCGCTAGAACGCGTATCGGAAACCAAACTGCATTACACGCCGGTTTCCTTGAATCGAGACGAAGTTCGAGAAGTTCGTCGGGGCCGCTGAAGTCTGCGGCACGTCTACCAATCCGTAGCCGTCACGCGTTGCAAGTATTCCACCCATGCGTTGTGTGTTGGTTACGTTGAATGCTTCGAAACGGAGTTCCAACTTGTGGTTCTCGTTCCAGGGCATCGTGAAGGATTTCATGAGTCCCATATCGAGCGTGAAATATCCAGGCAAGCGGAAGGCATTGCGATCGCCTGTCTCGCCAGGTTTGGCATTGCGGAAGCTCTGATATGCCTCAGTTGGATCGCAGCCAAAAAGCCTCGGTGGCTGCGTGCCCCCGCGGGTCGGACACGCCTCGATCGGACGAACACGAACGCCATAACTCTGCACGTTCCAGTTCGTGGCCCACGTCGCAGCGTCAAACGGCGCGCCGATCGGGTATCCCGAATTCCAGCGCATAATGCTGTTAAGCTGCCAGTGGCCGAGGATTGCGTCGACGGCTTTGTTATCGCCAAACGACAACCATCGACCGCGACCGAATGGAAGTTGCCAAAGCGAGTTGAAGTTGATGACGTGGCGAACATCGAAATCCGACACAGCATAACTATCGTGCTGACGAAGCGGGTTCAGAATGAAGCTGCTGCCGTAGCCACCGCTAGTTTGCAAGCCCGAAGCATCGTCCATCGATTTCGAGAAGGTATAGTTGAAATCGAGACTCAGCGATTCTCCGAGACGTTGGCGGACTGAGACTGTTGCGCCGTTGTAAGAAGAATTCCCGACAGTTGAGAAGGATGTAAGAGCCCCGTATTGCGGTTGGTAGAACATCACATCCAAACCTGCGTCGAGTAACGCGAAATCAATATCGGCTTGCGTCGTGGTCCAGTCATTACCGTTGGAGAAAAACGCATCAGCGAAAACTGCTTTAGTGAAGTTGTTAATTCCGAAGGTATTTGCGCGGCTCGAACTAACCAACTCACCTCTGAACGGGACCGATCCAAACAGGTTCTCGAAGAACGGAATTGGTTGCATATTAGCAAAGACCGCTTGGATCGTGGCTGTCGGCGACGCCGATGTAATTCCCTGCACCGCAAGATTGCGGCGGAGATCCTCAATCTGACCAGCTGCCTGGTACCAATCCATGGTTGACTTCGGGTCTGTCAAGTCATTCGGCATCATCACATCGCGCGACAGGAGCAGGTTACGTCCGAGGCGGCCTATATATGAAGCCTGGACCACAAGACCTTTCGGAAGCTCGCGTTCGAAGGTCAGGTTCCACATGTAGTTCGTCGGCGACTTGATCCTCTCGTCAAGCGAAGTTTCGATCACGAGTGCCATGTCTTGCGGCCGTTGGCGCGGGAACGACAGCGTGTTCTGTATGGCCGGAGCGACCAGCGGAAAAGTGCGAACAGGTTGATTGAACCCGGTGAACAGTGGGCACGGATGAGTAGTGGTGTTGCAGAAGCTGAATGGACTGTTGAGGGTCGTAAGGAAACCAAGCGAATTCAACTGATCGAATCGCGTGGCCAGTGTCTGACCAAGGAAGTCGTTGGTCATCGCAAACCCACCGCGGAAAACGGATTTGCCACCGTCACCTAGAAACTTATGCAGGAAACCATCCTTGACGTTTGGCGACCATGCAATGCCAAAGCGTGGTTGGAAGTTATTCTTATCCCACGGATACATGGAAGATTTACCATTGGCAGAGCCCGATAAATCCATTTGCAGTGGTTCGAAATAGTTCTGTCCCTGCGCTGAAGCAGCCATGCGGCGCTGCAAGTAATCAGAAAGTGGGATGTTCGGCTTCGTTTCATACCCGTTTGTCTCGTAGATCGGACGACTGAGGCTATAACGCAAACCGTAAGTAAGCGTTACAGTAGACCCAATCTTCCAGACGTCCTGTCCATACCATTCGTATTCCTGGGTAGCGAATTCCCGCGTTGTTGCCGTGCCTGGGGGGAGAAGGTTGCCTTGCTTGTCGTAAGTCAAGCGAGCATTCCAACTTGTCAAGCGCCCAAGCAGGGCGGAAGCCGCATTTTGGATAACGGATGTCTGGCCACTTCTTGGACGGGCTGTGCCGCTGAAAAAGTTACTAATCGGCGTGGACAGCAGTGACCCTGAAGTATAGCCGGAAGGATTTGAGTATGCGGTATCGAATGCGCCCGCAAAGCTGGTGCGGCGATTGTTAACAAGGCGGAAGTTCCCGCCGAACTGGAAGGTATGGTTGTTCGCCACCCACGAGAAATCGTCAGTAAAGTTATGCACTGGCGTGACCCGCTTCAAGGTGCGTGAGTCATTGACGGGGAAAAACACGAAGCGGAAGAAGATTTCATTCTTCGCGGCATCGCCGTCCGTTGTGAATGCTTCACGGGTTAACCCGTACCGGAAGTTATTTACGAAACGATTGCTGATCGTCCAGGTGTGACCGGCGGCGATACCCCATGGATGAGACCATGTGTCGGGCCGCGGAGTATCTGGAAAAGCCGGAACTCCGGCAATGTGATCATGATTGACATTAAACCGGGCGAAGATCTGTTGCTTTGAAGTAAGACTGTGATCGAGCCTCATGACATGTGAATTGAAGTTGCTCGGCAGGTAAGCGTTAAAACGGTAACCCGCGGTATTGAGCAATACCAATTGCCCGTTGCTGTCGAAAAAGCTGTCACCAGTGGTACCAAAGTCGTTAGCCCGGTATTTATTAGCGGCGGCGGTCAGTGCGGCCAGCGCCACAGGATTGGTGCCGCCTAGTCCAGGTGCACTTGGGTCTCCTGTTAACGGAAACACAGTCGCGAAGTTAGCAGCCGTAAACGTCGTGACTCCTCCTGGTCCCGTCTGGTTCGCGAACCGCAGCTGGCCCAGACCCATAGTTGGTAAAGGCACGCGCTGGAGAACGCTCTGCTGACTGCGGTCGATGCGCCCTTCGTAGCTATAGAAAAAGAACGTGCGATCTTTAATGATCGGGCCACCCAGAGCACCGCCAAAGCTGTTGCGGATTAGCGCTGGACGGGGAACCTTCTGCTCCCCAGCCCGAGCCTGGCCAAACTGCACTTGCGGATCATTCGGTCCATAAACACCAGCGCGGTTGTTAAAGAAATCGTTGGCAGCCAGAACCGTGGGACGATGGAACCAGAACAGCGCTCCATGCAATTCATTGGTGCCGCCCTTCGTAATCAGCGAGACTTGTGCACCTGATGAGCGACCGAATTGTGCGTTGGGATTAGCCGTTACGACGCGGAACTCGTCAATTGCTTCGGCATTCAATCGCAGCACCGTATTACTTCCAGGAGTCTGAGTGGAAGCATCGCTACTGCTGGTGCTGCCGATTTGATTTGACTGTTGCTCATTAATGTCAACGCCATCGAGCGTGACGTTTGCCTGGTCGGCGCGCGAGCCGGTTACATTCCCTTCTTTGGTGACGCCCGGCTGTAGCGTCAGTAACGAAGCAACGTTTCGCGCCTCGAGCGGAAGCTGTCCGATCTGCTTGGATACAAAGTTATTCCCAAGAGACGCGTCCTGGTTATTTAGCAGGACCTCGCCTCCCGTCGCAGCTACGGTTACCGATTCGGTAACGGAACCCACCTCAAGCTGTACATTTACCTCAGTGGCTTTTGCCACGAGCGCCTGAACATTAGTAATGACGCCCTTCTTAAAACCAGACGCTTCGACGTCTACCCGGTACGGACCTGGCGGCACCTGCTCAAAAACGAAGATACCGCTGTCGCTCGTCGTCTGGTTACGAGCTGTATTTGTTTCAGTGTTCGTAAGCGTCACAGTAGCGCCGCTCACAACCTTCCCCTGCGGATCGGCAACGGTTCCGCGCACTGATGACGTGCTGCTTTGCGCAAGGGCGGTGGTCGCAAAAAGGGCGAGCAAGACTACAAATGAGATAAACAGACTGGTACTGCTCAGCAGAGTCTTTCTTTTCATGGAGTCCTCCGTGGGGAATTCAGTTTTGGTTGTCATGAAATCGCGAAAGCGCTTAAAGCTTGTTAAGTCGCCGCGGGTAGATCTCTTCGGAAACTCAGATTAACGAGTCAACACAAAAAAGATTAGGACTAGGATGAACAGTATTTCGAAGTATCTGGACGAATTTCTGGAACGCATGTGTTGTTCCAGTCCGCCGAGGTGCCCTCCAGTGGTCGAGTGCCGCTTTTATTCTAGGAATCTGAATGGTCGTCCAATGGAGTAGTCGGCAGTATATCCAAAATTATGAGGGAGTCTATAGAAATTCATATTCGCGTTAGGTTTTTGGCTCATTAGAATTGGTCTCACGACCAAACAAAAGAGGCAGCAGATCTAGCGCTACTGCCTCTCAAATTTGGAGAGAATTCCTAAAACTTGTATCTCGCGCAGGCTGACTTGAGTCAGACTCCATAACCTAAAGAAACTAGCCCTTACCCAAGCCATTAACCAGAACCTCCGACAATTGTGACATCAGCAGATAGGCTGGATTATCGACCGACCAAATTATCTCCGGCATGTCGTCGCACGAGATGGCCATCGCAATCTTCCCTTTTTTGGAATAGATAATTCCCACTGCGCTGCGAAGTTTATCGAGTGCGCCGTACTTACTCGCCATCGGCAGATCCCATTGCGAACGACCAATCGCAAATCGCGCTTGCTCTTCTTTCATAAGATCAAGCATTTCTTTAGACGCGGCGGGACTAATAATCTCCCCACGCTCGAGTTTCTCCATGACCAGCACCATTTCATGAGGAGTCGCAAAGCCAAGGCCATATTTCTTGTTCTCAGGGTCTTTTCCCGCCATGCTCTCGCCGCCGCTCATAACCTTGCGATTGATTTTGATCTGCTTGAACCCAAGCGATTCCATACGTGCATTGACTGCGTCTGTGGTTAGAACATCGAGGACGAGATTGGTAGCACTGTTGTCACTCAGAATCATCATTAGATTGACAGCATCGCGCAGCGTCAAATGAAGATTGTCAGAAAGCTCCGCGAGAATGCCCGAGCCTGACACCTTCTTTTCCTTAGTCAGAACCACCTCGTCAGTCCATTTCGCCTTGCCTTCTGAAACGCGAGCGAAAGCCTCAATCATGACAGCAATTTTGATTGTGCTTGCCGTGCGTACTCGTTCGTCTGCATTTAGCGCGTAGGTTTCACCGGTGTCGAGGTTCTTGGCGTACAAAGAGACGGTCCCCTTGAACGGTGCGATCAGTGACTTGACTTGTTCGTCGAGTTTGGAGGCTGGCTTGTCGGTGGCTTGCGAAAAGCCAATGAGACAAGAAATATGCAAAGCAGCAACTAATATGATTGCATTGAATGTTTTCATAGTTTTTGCGGAGACAGAACAGAGACCAGATAAGCATTCGCAGTCGGGAAGGGGGCAAGCAACCAACACGAACCAAACCCTACAAGCCCCGAGCGCGCACCCGCAGATTCCAAGCCCTCAAGTTGTGACTGTCATACCTGATCAGCTCGTTAAGGAACAGGGCTGGGAACCTGCGGGGGCGCGCTCCGGGCCTGGCTGGTTATGGTCAGTGTTTGGTCGCTTGCCCCCTTCCTAACTGCTCTCTTTTTTTGTCATCGTTGTGTTAATTGGATAGTCCTAGAGGAAACCCTGCGCAACCATCAACTCAGCATTCAGAATCGCCGCACCAGCTGCGCCTCGAATCGTGTTATGACTCAACGCAACGAAACGATAGTCAAGCACTGCATCCGGCTGCAATCGACCAATCGTTACAGTCATGCCACTCCCGGCATCGCGATCGAACTTTGGCTGCGGACGATCGACTTCATCTCTAACGACTATCGGCGACGATGGTGCGGAATGTAATCCGAGTTCCTGCGGTAGAGATCGATACGAATTAAAAGCGCCGCGCAGATCTTCAAGAGTCACCCCTTTATTTAGCTTGACTCGGATTGCCGCCATATGACCATCCGAAACGTTTACTCGATGACATTGAGCACTCACCTTTATCGCTGCATGCTCGATCTGATCACTTCTGAACCGACCTAAGATCTTCACGGTCTCGGTTTCAATCTTTTCTTCCTCACTACCGATGTAGGGCAACACATTGTCGAGAATATCGAGCGACGCAACGCCTGGATAACCTGCCCCCGAAAGTGCTTGCAGTGTTGTAGCGACCGCAGCTTCAACACCAAACGTGGCGTGCAGGGGCGCGAGTGCCATTGCGATCATGATTGTGGAACAGTTTGGATTGGTGACGATATAACCACCGGATGGATATCGTTTTCGTTGGCTCTCCAATAAACCCAGGTGCTCGTGGTTTACTTCCGGTATTAACAGCGGCACGTCGTCGTCCATCCGGAACGCTGACGAGTTGCTGATGACCGGATAACCTGCCTCAGCGAAACTTCCCTCGGTTTCCCTCGCAATGTCACCAGGCAAACTCGAGAACACCAGATCGCAATTAAGTGGCGGCTTTGGAGCGTGAACAGCCATCGCTCTCGCGACAGCAGGCATTTCGCCAGTCAATCGCCAGGTACACGCGTCACCGTACTTCTTACCTTGCGATCGATCGGATGCAGCGACGGCCGTAACTTCAAACTGCGGATGATTCTCCAGCAGTTGCAAAAAACGCTGTCCAACCATTCCAGTAGCGCCAAGAATTCCGACTCGATGTTTCTTCATATGTGATGATGTTCGTTGTACGACAGGCTGTCAGCCTGTCGTGTAGTGGACCATAACTTATCTTTGCAACTGACGTGAACCGCACCACGACAGGCTAACAGCCTGTCGTACCTTCAAATGCCGTCTTCATCCGCCGTACACCTTCACTCAATAGCTCAAGATCCGCACAAAACGACACACGCAAGTAACCCTCGCTCTGCGAACCGAACGCGGAGCCAGGAACAGTGATCAATCGCTCCTGCAACAACGCTTCAGCCACCTCCATTGATGATCCATACTTGCTTACATCTACCATCGTGTAAAACGCTCCATCCGGTGCGACTGCGCGCAAATCCAGTTCGGTCTTGATCTTGTCGAGCAAATGATCCCGTCGCGTTTTGAAGGTTTGACGAAAACCGGCCCGTGCCGATTCAGCTTCATCGCTCCATGCCGCCAATGATGCCTTTTGTGAAACAGCGGAAGCACAAGTTGTCACGTAGCCGTGTAGCACCAACGCGGTTTTGATGACTGATGGTTCACCACAAATCCAGCCTAACCGCCAACCTGTCATGCTCATCGATTTGGAAAGTCCGCTGATTACAATCGTCCGATCATGAAAACTGGTCGCCGACAGGGGTCTTTCATCATCATAGTAAAGGTCGCGATAGATCTCATCACTGATTAGGTACGCATCGTGATTCTTCAGTGCGTCCCCGATTGCTGCAAGGTCGTCCTTCGCGAGCACACGGCCTGTTGGATTTGATGGGCTGATACAAACTACGGCCCTGGTTCGGGGAGTCAAGGCACGTCGAAAACTTTCAATGTCAAAACTAAAATCTTCGACAGCCGGCAACTCGTAGAATACTGCTGTACCTCCGGCCATCTGAACTATTGTTGGATAGGCTACAAACCCTGGATTCGGTAATAAGACCTCGTCACCTTCGTCAACTATCGAAAGAAGAGCAAGGTATAAAGCTTCCTGCGAACCTGCAGTAACGATAACTCGATCTTTATCGCCGCTCAGATATTCATACTCGCCAGCGATCTTCTCACGCAGCGCAGGCAGTCCGGCATGCGACGTATAACCGTTCTGCTCCTCGCGAATCACACGAATTGCGGCCTCGCGAACAACGTCGGGAGTTGGCAGATCTGGTTCTCCCAATCCCAAATTCAAACTGCCAGGTAACGCTCGATCGAACACCTGGCGAATAAGGCTCTTCTGAATTCCCTGCAATCGTCTCGGCGGCGCAAAGTTCTTCAACGTAGATAGTCCTCGAGCTGCACCGCCGCATCGGTTTTTTGGTCTCGATACTTCACTATAATCGCCGCATATAAAGACAGGCCCCAACTCCGGCCCGGCTCTTTGTTGATTGCGCGCGCGCCCGGAACAACAACTGCTCCGGCAGGAATTTCCAGGGACGCGCTTGTTGTTCGCTGATAGATCTCATTCCGCACCAAGTCGTAAACAGGAGTTGAACCTGTCAAAACGGTTCCCGTTGCAAGCACCGCACGTTCACGAACGATGGTCCCTTCGTAAACGCCACAATTTCCACCAACCAAAACATCGTCCTCGATGATCACCGGAACAGCACCAACCGGCTCGAGCACGCCGCCGATCTGAGCCGCGGCGGAAATGTGTACGTGTTTGCCAATCTGCGCGCACGACCCCACCAAAGCATGACTATCGATCATCGTACCTTCATCAACGTACGCGCCCGCGTTGACGTACATTGGTGGCATACAAACAACACCCGGCGCAATGTAGACGCCGTCCCGGATACTCGAGCCACCTGGAACGATTCGAATGTTCTCTTGAATCTGAGTTGGTCGAACGGGGTATGTATCCTTATCAAAAAATTGCAGACCAGACGCAGCAGATTGATCGATCAGTTTCCCCATTCTAAAGCCAAGGAGAATTCCCTGCTTCACCCACGCGTTTACCTGCCAGGTACCAGTCGCCGTCTTCTCCGCTGCGCGAACCTCGCCGCGATTCAGCGCTCGCTTGAACTCTTCAAATACTGCGCGATCATCGGATGTGAAATCACTGCCTTGTCGCTTTGAAATCGTTTCGATCTGTTCACGCAGTCGCATGTGACGTTTCCTTCAATACGCCGAGATCGAGAAGCACTTCGCGCAAGCGAACACGACTTTTCTCTTGTATGGGAACTAACGGCAAGCGGAAGTTTTCTTCGACCAATCCCATCATTGCCATCGCCGCTTTAACTGGACCTGGACTCGACTCGATGAAGTTTGTCTCCATCAAAGGCAGCAATCGATAATGTAGCGCACGCGCTTCTTCCCAATTTCCCGCAAGTGCCAGATCAACCATGCGTGACATCAAATCAGGTACTTCATTTGACGCGACGGAGATCAATCCATCCCCGCCAAGTGAGATTATCGCCAGTGTGAGTGAGTCGTCACCAGAGACCACTCTGAACCCTTCTGGTCTTTCTCGGAGAATCTCCATGATCAGAGACAAATTTCCAGAAGCTTCTTTGACAGCGACAATGTTTTCGCAATCGCGCGCGAGACGAAGAGTCGTTTGCGCGGCAATAGTTGATGACGTCCGGCCAGGCACGTTGTAAATCACGACGGGCAAGCCAGGAACTGACTCGGCCACCGCTTTGAAGTGAGCATAGAGGCCTTCTTGAGTCGGCTTGTTGTAATAAGGCGCAACGGAAAGGACACCGTCCACTCCGAGATCGCGCGCCGTTTGTGAATATTGAATCGCCGCGCTGGTCGCATTACTGCCAGTCCCGGCAACTACCTTCGCTCTGCCACGCGCAACTTCGACGGTTGTACCGATGACCAACTGATCTTCTTCGTCGGTCATTGTTGCGCTTTCTCCGGTCGTGCCGCACGGCACAAGAACGCGGACACCACCCGCAATTTGATATTCGATCAAACTACGCAATTGATCGACATCAACCGCGCCATCTGATTTGAATGGTGTAACCAGCGCCGTAGCGCAGCCGCGTAACCAATCAATGTGCATAGTCATAACGTATCCTCCGTTTGTTGCCGATTTCCGATTGCCGATTTGGCCTTCGGTCTTTGGTTTTTGGTTTTTTGGGCTTGGACCTTCGGTGGTTGTGCCCCATCAAAGAGCCAAGACCTAAGTCCAAAGTCCAAATTGGAAATCGGCCATCGGAAATCGGCAATACCTCATCTGTGGCTGATGATCTGGTCAATTACCTCTCCAAACTCGTAAACGCCTTTTCGATCCGTGATCCAATGCGCGGCCAACAATGCGCCGGAGGCAAACCCTTCACGCGAACGTGCTGTGTGCGTAAGCAGGATCTGATCCGCTTCTGAGTCAAACCCAACGCAATGCGTTCCTGGGATGAAGCCGGCTCGAGTTGATGATGTCGGTATGTTGTCGCCAAGATATTCGGACATCAATTCACGAAGTCTCAACGCAGTTCCAGAGGGCGCATCCTTCTTGCGGGAATGGTGCGCCTCTTCAATGAACGGCGCATAGCCCTCAACCGCTGAGAAGAGTTGTGCCGCTTGCTTTGCAATCCGATAGAAGATGTTAACGCCAATGGAGAAGTTGGCCCCATAAACAAGGGCGCCATCGAACTGCTTCACCGATTGGCGAACCTCGGTCTCTTTGCTCTTCCAACCCGTGGTGCCTTCAACTATCGGTACACCGGCACGAACACTTGCTTCAATGTTTCGCTGCACTGCATCACCAACTGAAAAATCAACAACTACATCGAGTCCTTTTAATTTGGATGAAAGTTGGCCCGCACTTGATTCCGCATCCTTTGATGTCACGATGCATGCGATCTCGTCGCCAGCTTTCTTAGCCTTCGACGCCACCAGCTGGCCCATCGCACCGTTTCCAATCAAAGCAATCTTCATTTCTAATATGAACCTTGGTCCTGGGACCGCAGGCGTCCCCGCCTGCTTATTACCAACACGTACTCAGTTTGGTCGCGGGCGGGCGAGGATGCCTGCGGTCCCAGGACTTAGCTCTCATTTAATAAGCTTTGCGCAAGTTGGACGTATAGATCGACCGCCTTCTCAAGTTCACGCTTCGAAATGCATTCATGATCGGTATGCGCGTCCAATATCGATCCGGGCCCAAGCAAAACTGCCTGCCCCCAATTTGATAAATACGGGATGTCAGTCGTGAACCGTACTATGGTTTCTTCAAAACCGCGAACATAAAACAGCTTCACCGGATCGTGTGCTGAAGCGTATTCCACCTGGGCTCGCCCAGCTACAGCCTGATCGACGATTTTCCTGGCTGCATCAACATTAACCGTTACGCGCACTTGAAGCTCCGCTGTCGCGGCGGCGGGAATAACATTTGGCCGTGTACCTGCATTGATGACGCCGATGTTGCACGTGGTCTCACCGAAAAAAGAATCGGTTGGCCAATCAACGTTTCTCAGATCGTTCAGCACGTCTAACAACTTTTCGATCGCTGAATCACCGGCCTCGGGATATGCCGAATGTGCGGGCGTGCCCTGAGTCCTAATAATGAAACGCATCGAGCCCTTGGTGCCAACCGCAAGTTTGTTGTCTGTCGGTTCACCGTTGATCAAATAACGACACTGACTCGCAAGTGGGTGATGATTTGCAAGCTGAGCACCTTTGCTTGAAAGTTCTTCGTCTATGGTGAACAAAAACCCCACGTCTTGAAATCCTTCCGAGCGTAATCGTTCAGCAGCAAAGATCTGCGCCGCGATGATTCCTTTGGCGTCACACGAACCGCGGCCGTGGATGTTTACTTGATCCTCGCTCGACTTAATAAACGGTGGAACGGTGTCGAGATGTGTTGAGAAAACTATTCGGACTGGGGCTTTCGTTGTAGCGATTACATTGAAGCGGTTTGGTTCGATCTCCTGAGTCTCAACCTGGTAACCCTGATCGCGTAAGAAAGCGCAAATGAATTCTCCAACCGCCAATTCGTCTCCAGTGGCTGATGGAATATCTATCAGTTGACGTGTCAGTTGAAATAGATTCATTGAGTTTTTTCTTCGGGGTTTGATTTTCAACGAGGTGAGCAGTCAGTACCACCTCGCGGTAGCGGGTGGGTGCGAACCTCAAGTCGCCGGTCAAAGCAGGCTTCGCACCCA
>DATDFV010000263.1:0-15751 GCA_036522415.1 Pyrinomonadaceae bacterium
GTTAGACAAAGACGGTGTAGGCTATGCGATGGATCAATACAACAAAGACCTCGTCTCCCCGGAAGCGATTCAAGAAGCTGAAGAGGCTAAGAAGAAGATTATTGCGGGGGAGATTAAGGTGACGGATGCGATGAATCAGTAGAGCTTGCTTTTTTGTACTTTGTACTTTGTCCTTTGTACTTTGATCTTAATTTTTCCTACCTCACAAGGAGACCTCACATGGGCCAGACAAATTTTGAGAAGCTTCGTGTTTACCAGTTGGCGGAGCAGCTTGCGGACCTGATTTGGAAGATCGTAGTCAAATGGAACTTCTTTGCTAAAGACACGATCGGAAAGCAGATAGTCGACGCAGCTGATGGAGTCGGCTCCAATATTGCCGAGGGTACCGGACGCGGCAGCCCACGAGACAATCGCAGATTCATAAACATCGCCCGCGGCTGTTTGTATGAAACAAAACATTGGCTGCGTCGGTCATACAGACGAGAGTTATTGAGTGATGCCGAGATAGCCCAACTCAAGCCCATACTCGATGAACTCATGCCGAAACTAAACGCCTACTATCGATCCGTTGACCGCGCAGTAGCGACAACAAGACAAAGGACAAAGCACAAAGCACCAAGTTCAAAAGACAATCCTTTAGATGCTTGAGTTACGCAACATCACCAAACGCTTCGGCTCCGTCCTCGCTAATGACAACATCAACATTGTCGTTAAGCCGGGGACGATACATGCCATCGTTGGTGAGAATGGGGCGGGGAAGTCTACGGCGATGCGGATCGCTTATGGCTTCTATACTCCGGATAGCGGTGAGATCTTAGTGGACGGTCAGGTCCGGGAGATCAAGTCTCCGCATGATGCAATTTCTCTGGGCATCGGGATGGTTCACCAGCACTTCATGTTGGTTGAACCGATGACGGTTGCTGAGAACATCGTTCTTGGATCAGAACCTGGAACTGCGCTCGCACTCGACCTGAAGACTGCCGCAAACGAGATTCGTAAGCTTTCTGAAGAATTCAAGCTTGCTGTTAACCCGAATGCCATCATCGAACATCTTTCTGTTGGCCAGCAGCAACGTGTCGAACTGTTGAAAGCACTCTTCAGACATGCAAAGCTCTTAATCCTCGATGAACCAACCGCAGTTTTGACGCCGCTTGAGGTAGAAGAATTTTTCACCATTCTTCGGCGCATGCGTGAACAGGGTAAGACGGTAATCATCATCACCCACAAGCTCTCCGAAGTGCTGGCGATCTCGGACGAAGTTACAGTGATGCGAGATGGGAAAGTGGTTGGCCGTGTTCAAACAAAAGAGACAAACGCGGCTGAGCTTGCGCGAATGATGGTTGGGCGCGAAGTTCTTTTGCGAGTTGAGAAACCGGAGCCGAAGGTTGGCCAACCGGAACTCGTCGTGAACAACTTAACGATGACCAAACGTGACGGAAGTAAACCCCTTAACGGCGTGTCGTTTCAGGTTCGGAAAGGTGAAATAGTTGGCATAGCCGGCGTAGAGGGAAACGGTCAGACGGAGTTGATAGAAGCGCTCGCGGGATTGATTGAGCCAGGTTATCTCTCTGGTGAAATCAACTTCGAAGGAAATAACATTACGACGGCGGGAGCGCGATACCGTCGTGAGTGGGGTATAGCGCACATCCCAGAAGATCGTCACCGCCGGGGCTTACTTCTCGATTTCACGCTCGCGGAGAATTCAATACTTGGGGTGCATTATCGACCACCGATTGTAGCTGGAGTAAGTGGTGTCTTTCTGGATGACGGAGCAATTCATCAGCGAGTTAGGGAAATCATCAAGAACTTTGACGTAAGACCACCGAATGAAACCTTGCCTGCGAAATCGCTTTCCGGTGGAAACCAGCAGAAGTTAATCATCGGTCGCGAGTTTCATGTCGATCCGAAACTGTTACTGGTCTCGCAGCCTACGCGAGGAGTTGATATTGGGGCGATCGAATTCATTCATCGTAAGCTCGTTGGCCTTCGTGATTCTGGATGTGCAGTGTTGCTTGTCTCCGCTGAGTTAGAAGAAGTGACGAGTCTTTCTGATCGGCTTCTGATAATTCATCAGGGAAAGATCGTTGGCGAAGTTGATCCAAAGGTTGCAACCCTTGAAGAGATTGGTTTGTTGATGACCAGGGGACACTAAGAATTGCCAATTTCCGATTTCAAATTGTCGATTGTCAAATTTGATGGTGTTTCGTGTTGTTTCGTGGATCGTCTTTGCTGGGTTCAATAAGCGATCCACGAAATCACACGAATCAACACGAAATTCTCGACCGTGCGTAATGAAGCTTAAACAATGAATCTGCTTCGCCAGCTTCTTTTTCCCCTAATTGCTGTCGTTTGCGCCTTTCTCGTCGGAGGCATCCTAATTCTGCTTATCGGCGATAATCCGATTGTCGCGTATCGCCTGCTGCTCGGTAGTGCACTCTCCTGGCCTGATGGGATTGGTTATACCCTCTTTCACGCAACCCCTCTCATTTTTACCGGCCTGGCAGTCTTAGTTGGCTTTCGCGGCGGGCTGTTCAATATCGGTGCGGAGGGACAACTCTACATCGCGGCATTCGCAACAGCATGGGTGGGAATCACGTTCGCGAATCTTTCACCCTGGCTATTAGTGCCGATGTGTTGCGCCGCGGCAATTCTGGTTGGTGCGTTCTGGGCTGCGATTCCTGGCGTGTTAAAAGCGAGGTTTGGTTCCCATGAAGTCATCAACACGATCATGCTGAACTTCATCGCGGTGGCTCTCGTCAGTTACTTTACGCAGTATCACTACAAAGTTCCGGGAGATCCGATCCTTCAAACTGCACGAATCGGTTATGGTGCGCATATCGCGCGGCTGGGAAAGTTTATTCCCGATTTTCCAGAACGAATTCCCTTGAACCTCTCGTTCATACTCGCATTAGTTTGCTGCTTGTTGGTTTATCTGTTCCTGTGGCGTACGAAGTGGGGTTACGAGATCCGTTGCACTGGTAGTAACCCCTCCGCCGCAGAGTATGGAGGCATCTCCATCGGCAAACAGATCGTCCTGGCGATGGCTGTCTCTGGCGCACTCGCAGGTATGGTTGGTATTAACGACGTGATGGGTTATCACTATCGCTATTACGATGGCTTCTCAGATCAATACGGATTTACCGGCATCGCTGTCGCTCTACTCGGACGAAATCATCCTGTTGGAGTGATCCTGGCTGCTCTGTTATTTGCAATACTCCAACATGGCGGCATCTACGTTGATGGTTTTTCCGAGCACGTGACAAAAGACATTGTGCAGGTTTTGCAAGGAATCATAATTCTGTTTGTCGCCGCTGAAGCGTTTTTCCAATACGTGACAGGTAAGTTTGGTTTGAAGTACGCCAAGTTGTAAGTATTCTCTGCGCTCCTCTGCGTTCTCTGCGTCTCTGCGGTTTAAATTTGCAGACCCCGCTCAACCGCAGAGACGCAGAGAACGCAGAGGAAGCGCAGAGAAGATCGATATGAAAGACATTTTTACTCTTTCTCTTCTTGGGTCAACGATTAGATTGGCGACTCCGCTGATCCTCGCCGCGCTCGGGGGAATGTTTTCCGAGCGGTCCGGCGTGATCAATATCGCACTTGAAGGAAAGATGCTTGCTGGCGCCTTCACTGCTGCCGCCGTAACGTATGCTGCCGATGCAAAGTTGGGAATGGGCAACGCGAGTCCCTGGATTGGTCTATTGGCCGCGATTGTCGCCGGACTCTTTATCGCAGCGATTTATGCAGTGACTTGTATTCGATTCAAGGCAGATCAAGTAGTGAGCGGGGCGGCAATTAACATTCTGATGTTTGGTATGCCCGGATTTCTCAGCGGCGCATTCTTCTTGTCGTCAGGTTCAACTCCCCAGCTTCCAAAAGAACACCTGATCCCTTTGACTCCGATCGTTATTGCATTCGCAATGGTGGCAGTGAGCTGGTACGTGATGTATCGAACGCCTTTTGGCTTACGGCTTCGTTCGGTTGGTGAGAAACCAGAAGCAGCAGATGCGGCAGGAGTAAGCGTTAACCGAATCAGATATTGGGGCGTGTTGATTGCCGGGGTGTTGGCGGGTATTGGCGGTGCTTATCTTTCGATCGGGCAGTCGTCATTGTTCACCAGGAACATGACCGCCGGTCGAGGATTCATTGCGCTCGCCGCATTGATATTCGGCAAGTGGCGTCCCATTCAAACAATGCTGGCTTGTTTGCTTTTTGGTTTCACCGAGGCGATTTCAATTCAGATGCAAGGCGCGGTAAAGTTACCATCCGGTGAGGACATCCCGGTTCAGTTCATCCAAATGGTCCCTTATGTGTTGACCATAGTTGTGCTCGCTGGTTTTATTGGATCTTCACGGCCCCCGAAAGCTCTGGGAATCCCCTACCAGAAAGAGAAATAAAGCTAAGGGAAGGCAACATGGCAGAGCAAGTGGCAGGCACAGGACTCTACGAGCGCGCGGAACACGCAGCCCGCATAATTCGCTCACGAACAACTGAAACTCCACGGATCGCGATCATCTTAGGCAGCGGTCTCGGTGCGTTTGCCGATGATTTCGAAAATGCGGTCGGCATTTCGTACGAAGACATCACTGGTTTTCCTCGTTCTACTGCTGAAGGACACGCCGGCCGGTTAGTCATTGGCAAGATCGATCAGGTCCCGTTGATGGCCATGCAGGGACGCGTACACTTCTATGAAGGTTACTCACTCGAGCAGGTAACATTTCCTATCAGAGTGTTCAAACTGCTCGGCATTAAAACATTAATACTCACGAACGCCTCCGGGGGTGTGAACGTTCAGTTCAGTCAAGGCGCTTTGATGATTATCAGCGATCACCTTAACTTGTTGGGTGATAACCCGCTGCGTGGACCTAACGACACGCGCTTTGGGCCACGGTTCCCGGACATGACTGCCGTTTACTCGCCTGAGCTTCAGGAGATAGTCATTGAAGAAGCTAAGGCGCTTAACGTTGAGGTGAGGCGTGGCATCTACGCCGCACTCGCCGGTCCAAGTTATGAAACGCCCGCTGAGATTCACTTGATGAGAACACTTGGCGCTGATGCTGTGGGAATGAGTACGGTGCCTGAAGCGATAGTTGCTCGACACATGGATCTTGAAGTTCTGGGCATCTCATGTATAACGAACATGGCTGCAGGAATAAGTGATGAACCCATCAACCATGACGACGTGATGGCGACGGGTGATAGAGTGCGGGAGACGTTTACACAGCTGTTGCGGAAGATTGTGGGACGGATTAACGTTCGAGTCTAGTTTTGCCGATTTCCGATTGCCAATTGCCGATTTGCGTTATGTCCGACGAACTTCAGTTTGTCGAGGTAGCCAAACACGATTCACTAGATCTTCGCGGGCTTTGGTTCAAACGCACGACAAACTAAAGTTCGTCGGACATACGCAAATTGGCAATCGGCAATCGGCAATAAACGTTGAATGGAAGCTGGCGCATGATCATAGGTATCTGTGGCGGAACCGGTTCAGGGAAGACGACTGTTGCTAATCGCATTCTCGAGACCGTCAGCGCCAACGAAGTAGTCTTCATACAACAAGACTCGTACTACCGAAATATAAAAGACCTGCCTCTCGACTATCGCCAGGTTGCTAACTTCGATCATCCGGATGCACTCGACAACGATCTACTCGTAAACCATGTCCGCAGGTTGAGGGCCGGCGAGCCGATAGATTTGCCAATCTATGATTTCAAAACTCACACACGCATGGTAGAAACGAGGCTCGTAGAACCTAAACCGATCGTCATTGTCGAAGGCATTCTGATCTTCTCCGAGCCACGGTTACTTGAACAGATGGATATTAAGGTCTTTGTAGATACGCCCGACGATATTCGTTTTATTCGCCGGTTGAGACGAGACATGGCTGAACGAGGCAGAACCGTCGAGTCTGTGATTGAGCAGTACCTCGCAACGGTGCGTCCAATGCACATGCAGTTCGTCGAGCCATCAAAGCGGTATGCCGATGTGATAATCCCCGAAGGTGGTCATAATCTCGTGAGCATTGATTTGCTAAGCGGAAAGATTCGCGAAAGGCTGGCCAGTGCTTTACATCCAATTGGAGGTCAGCATTGAGTCAAGAACAATTTCGCCCGCTAATTGAGGCGGCGCAACAAGCGCGGCAACATTCTGTTGCTCCTTTCTCAGAATTCCTGGTAGGCGCTGCGGTCAGAACTTCGGATGGCAAAGTCTACACTGGTTGTAATATCGAGAGTGCAAGCTACGGATTGACTGTTTGCGCGGAACGCGTCGCAATATGGAAAGCTTTGTCCGAAGGTGAGAAACATTTGACGGAGCTGGCCGTGGTTGCCGACACCGAAACGCTAACGCCGCCTTGCGGAACTTGCCGGCAAATCATTTGGGAGTTTGCCCGAGAAGCAACGATCGTCTTTGCCAATCTTGATGGGAAGAGCGAACTGTTTCATATCAAGGATCTACTGCCGAGCGCGTTTGATGCACGGTTCCTGATTGGTCTGAAGAAAAAATAGGACCTACACGACAAATAGGACGAATCTATTTGCCTATGAAAAATCTCTTTGTTGTCCTGCTTGTTTTTAGCGCATTTATGAATTCGGTTTCACAATCCCCCGCTCAAAACCGTCGTTCATCGCGCGAGAGTGTCGATCTGCTCGTGTTGGGTGGAACGATCGTGACGATGAATAATGCGCGAGATGTGATTGAGGATGGGGGTTTGGCCGTAAAGCGCGGGCGGATCGTCGCCATTGGTCCGCGCGCGCAGATTGAAAGTAGGTACACTGCGCGGCAAAGAATCAATTCCGTAGGCAAGTTAATTACTCCCGGATTGATCAATGGACATACCCACGTTCCAATGGTCCTGTTTCGTGGACTGGCGGACGACCTGGATCTTCAGGATTGGCTAACCAAATACATCTTTCCCGCCGAAGCTAAGAACGTCAGTGAAGAATTTGTTCGAGCAGGTACCCGTTTGGGTTTGGCCGAAATGATTCGCGGTGGAACCACGACCTACTGCGACATGTATTACTTTGAAGATGCGATCGCGGAGGAGACTTCTCGGGCTGGCGTGCGGGCGGTGCTTGGAGAAACCGTTATCGATTTTCCGGTCGCTGACAACAAGACGAATGCAGAGGCGATGGCGTACGTCGAGAAGTTTGTCAGTCATTGGAAGGGAAACGATTTGATTGTGCCGGCAATCGCCCCACATGCTCCGTACACAGTCTCTGAAGAACACTTAAAGGCTGCGCGAGCGTTTTCAGATCGTACTGGTGCGCCGATCGTGACCCACATTTCAGAAACCAAGCGCGAACTTGATGACAGTGTGAAAGCAAAAGGCGCAAGCCCGGTTGCATATCTCGACCGGATTGGGTTTTTGAATGATCGAGTGATTGCTGCACACGTG
Source organism: Pyrinomonadaceae bacterium (assembly GCA_036522415.1). Classification (GTDB taxonomy): domain Bacteria; phylum Acidobacteriota; class Blastocatellia; order Pyrinomonadales; family Pyrinomonadaceae; genus PSRF01. Next base: position 7,394 of record DATDFV010000263.1, read on the forward strand.
GTCTGGCCGCAGGGTAGTGACATCAGCATTCTGAAGAAGCGCGGCGTTGGTGTAGTTCACAATCCACAATCGAATATGAAACTTGCATCGGGTGTGGCGCCGGTTCCAAGAATGATGAACGAAGGCGTGTTTGTTGGTTTGGGAACTGATGGTGCTGCTTCGAATAACGATCTGAATATGTGGGAAGAGATGGATACCGTTGCGAAGCTCCACAAGGTTTTCACTGGGGATCCAAAAGTGATCTCAGCTCAGCAGGCATTCGAGTTGGCAACGATACGCGGCGCTCAGGCGTTGCATCTGGACAAAGAGATCGGTTCGCTGGAGACGGGAAAGCGCGCAGACCTGTTGATTATCGAACGCGACGCGTTAAATCAGATCCCGCTCTATAACGTCTATTCGGATCTCGTGTATGCGACGAAGTCGTTCGACGTTCAGAGCGTGATAATTAACGGGCGAGTGGTAATGCAGAATCGGCGGCTCCTGACGTTGAATGAGCCTCAGATAAAGAAGGAGGCGGCGGTTTTCAGGGAGAAGATTATTAAGAGTTTGGGAGCTCCCAAATAAGTCATTATGGCATTATGGCTTCCACTTCCTTACAAAGTTTTCTACGTCAGAACGGAACGATTCCTGGTTAATGGCAGGATACTTATAAAGCTCCCCCTGAATCTTTAGAAAAAGTTCCCACATTTTCTGCGGCTCGATCAACCCCATTTTTAACATCTGGTTAACGTCAGTTAAATCCTGCTGGTGTCCTCGCTCTATTTTGGCCAGAGCCTGGCCGTAAAAGTCGTAGTGAAAAAAGTCAATCGCACCTTGTCGTTTTATGAAACGACTTCGCTCTTGCCATCCTGGTAAAGCAGGGATGAAGTCATCTGGAGCTGCAAGTTCGATATTGATTTGCAATCGTTCTTTAAGTTTCGGAAGAACTCTCAGCACCTCGTCGGTATCTGGAACCAGTTTCAAATCCACATCAACAGTTGAATCACGCCAGTTAAAGAGCACTGCGGTCGCGCCACCAACAAGGTAGATACGGGCTGGAATTGTGCCATCCGCAAACGCGGCCATGAACCGCTCAAGTCGGTCTCGGGTCACTCTTTGACGCATGAAGCTGCTCGCTCAAAACTGACGAGTCTCCTGATCAGTGCGTTATACCGTGAATGTGCAGAGTCGGAATCATCAGCCGCCAAAAGGTCATACAGTCGATGTTCTGGCGAAGGTAAGTCGAAAGTAGGCAATTCGAACCCAATGCTGCGCAATTTAGGTGCACCGATTGCAACCAGCAATGCGGCGATTGTCTCACGACCCACGCGCAGGTCCTCGATGCCTTCTAGAATTAAGTCTTCGCCAGGTAATGTTTGATTCATGCGTTTGATGTCCGACGAACTTTAGTTTGTGGTGGTTGCCCCAAGAAAACTCTGCAAACTCACCTTCTAAGTTGGCACGCACGACAAACTAAAGTTCGTCGGACAGTTCTCGAACATGCGCGCGAGCCGTCTGCCCTAAAGTCTCCAGGTTGTAACCGCCTTCAAGACACGACACTAATCTACCCTTACAACTACTCTCTGCCCATTGCTTCACTGCACGAGTCATATCGATGAAATCCTGATCACTCAATAATAGTTGTCCCAGTGGATCGTCTCGGTGTGAATCAAAGCCGGCTGAGATGATAATCAGATCGGGATTGAACTTTGATGACATCTCTTCCAGAGCAGAATCGAACGCACGTTTCTGTTCATTAGCCGGCGTTGCAGCGCGTAACGGAAGGTTGATTGTGTAGCCAAGTCCTCGGCCGACGCCTGTTTCGCCGCGGGTACCGGTGCCTGGATACCAGGGATATTGATGGCAGGAGAAAAAGTAAACCGACGGATCGTCGTAGAAGATTCCCTGCGTGCCGTTGCCGTGATGCACGTCCCAATCGATGATCGCTACACGTTCAATCTCGCTGTACTTATTTTGAGCGTATCGCGCCGCGACGGCGACGTTGTTAAAAAGGCAAAAGCCCATTGCCCGTTCATGCGTTGCGTGATGTCCTGGCGGACGGACCGGAACAAATGCGTTGCTGATCTCGCCGGACATTATCAGATCAATTGCCTGACAAGGAGCTCCTGCGGCGTGTCGAGCCGCGTCAAGTGAATACATCGAAACAGTCGTATCGGCATCAAGGTAACCAATTCCCTCGGCGACTGCTCTTTCTACAAGCTTGTATAACTGTGGCGAGTGGGCTGCTTGAATGTCCCCACGCGTTGCTTCCTGGGCTTGAACTTCGCGAAGCTTAGACCACAACTCCTCGTCGCCGCGCAGTGCGTCCATTACGACACTGTAGCGTGATGGTGATTCAGGATGGCCAAAGCCAGTGTCGTGTTCCTCAAAGACTGGATGATGGATGATTGCCGTCGTCATCGAATGTGAGACTGTAAGAACCTCTCGGTCGCCATCGTACAAGTTCTCCGGGCTTTGTACAAAAACCAAGATCATTCTTAGGAGTTCTGCCCAAAGTACAAGTAAGGAAGGGCGGTTTACCCCCGCTTGCCCGATCTAGCTCTTCGGCAAACAGCGGGGGTAAACCGCCCTTCCTTACTTGTTCTATCAATCGAGGTTTTGTTTCTGTTCAATAATTCGCGGCCTTAACGCAGCGCTCGGTCAATCGCCTGCCTCCGCAACAGCAACGAAATGCACAGAACAACGGCGATGATCAATATTGTCAAAAGTCCCATAGCAAGCAGCCACGTCCGAGTGATGAAAGCAGCTCGAAAACTGTTTTCAACACCAGGACCAGCAGCGCTCTGTTGGTAAGCCTGTATCTCTGCTGCCGCCAACGCGGTTTCCAATTGCGTTCGTTTTAGCAACAACTGCTCGAGCTGCGCGTCTGCCGCTTTCTTTTCTATTAATAACTGGCGACGTCGCTGTTCACGCAGTTCTTCTGGTCTCGTCGAGCCAATTCCTGCCAATGAGTGCTCGATGTTCTCCGGCTTGAGTGCCTCCTCGAGTTGTTGCACTTGTAGGTTTGCAGCCTCTTGTTTCGCATCAAGCTCGATCAGTTGAAGCTTTAGATCGTGAGCTACCTCGGCAGCGCTTCGCTTACTTTGCGAGTATGCGATCGCAGAAAAACAACTCATTGCCACTATCATCAAGAAAATTATCATTGCCGATTTCATAACTGTTCTCCTACTTATATAACGCGTAATTTCCGCTCTCTGCGTTCTCTGCGTCTCTGAATGGCGTTTAAGAACACAGCGACGCAGAGAACGCAGAGACGCAGAGAAACTCAAGCCAATTGATAGATCTCAATTCCTTCCTCGCGCCCTCTGACGGTTACAGTTCCTTTCGAAATGGCGCCGGCGACATTGCCGACCGCCTTTGAAACCATCTCTGAAATGAGCAACTGCGATCCAAAGCGCTTGTTAAGTTTTTCGATCCGGGCCGCCAGATTCACTACGTCTCCAATTACCGTGTACTCTTTTCGCAATGCTGAACCAATGCTCCCGGTAACTGCCTGACCCGAATGCAAACCAATCCCAACGGTGGTTGGCAGGATCGTTCCTCGTTCCTCTTCCTCGCGAATCTTCGCCAGGATTTCCTGAGCCGAGCGTACAGCGTTCGCGCAATCATTTCCGTCCGAAAGCGGAGCGCCAAAGACCGCCATAAACCCGTCGCCGAGGAACTTGTTAATGATGCCGTTATTGCGATTAATGATCTCGACCATGAACTCAAACAGCGATTCGAGATAAGTTACTACTTCTTCTGGACTCCGCTTTTCCGCGAAGCCAGTAAAGTTCCGAATATCCAGAAACATCACACATACGTTCTTGTTTTCACTTCTCAAATCCGGTTTTAGATCAAGCAATGTTTCCACGACCGCCGGTGAAACATACTCACCAAAAGTCCGGCTTATTCGATTTCTTTCCTCGACAGACTCGAATGAACTCAAAATGCGCTTTCTGATTTGAACTGTAACCAGGCCGGCAACAACACCAGTTCCAATCAAAATGATTCCTTTGAATAGATTGTGCGGCACGCCAACAAGGATGGGTTCAACTTGTTCACCAGCGCTCCCTGCGATTACCCACATCGCCAGGGCAATGTATTCGAGACCGGCAACGAGACCCGTGAACAGGCAAAGACGAAAATCCAACCGGAGTATGGAAAGGACGATGAACATTCCATAGACCATCGGCGCCGGCGTGTAGAGTCCATAGACATGCCCCAGGAACTGTCCAGACACGTACATGCCCAGAGTCGGAATGCTTGTTTCTATAAATGCACTTAAGAATCGAAGCGCTACCAAACCATCTTTCTCTGTTCTTATGAGGCGATCGATAGCTGCGCGCTCAAACAACAGGTAAAGCGTGGTAAGTCCGACGCCGATAAGAAATGCCAAAAAGAAGCCGTCAAACTTTCCATGAAACGCATGTTGGAACGAGCGTGAAAAGGTGATCGCCAGGAAAGACAGAACTGCACACGCGCTGAGCCAAACGCCAAGCAGAATGTTTACGCGCAGCTTGTCGCTCTTCAGGATTTCCAGCGCGAACTGACTATTGAAGGCGTGCGATAAACTCTGCCGTCGCCTCGACCTTCGCGCTTTGATTGCTTCTGTAAAATTCAGCGGTTTCATTTTCGAACTCCATCCAATGTCCGACGAACTTTAGTTTGTCGTGTGTTGAGATTGGACCCTCTCAGGAATCCAGTGATCTCAGACCCGCAGCCGCGACAAACTAAAGTTCGTCGGACAATGTCTGTTACGCCTCTCCAGCAACAGGTTGCTCAACCACCACAGTTTCTTTCTCCGTCTTCTCCCACTTCACCAATTTCAGATCCAGCACGAAGATCGCATACAGAACTGGAACCAGTAAGAGCGTAATGAATGTGGCCACACTCAAGCCGCCAATCTGTGCGTAACACATCGGCTCCCAAAGTGGCCCACCATGCGATGCGAGCGGAAAGAGTGCAATCACTGTTGCGCCCACCGTGATCATCACCGGCCGCAATCGCATGATGCCGGCATCGAGCAAAGCTTCAATTAAGGGTTCACCTTCGGCATGTTTCTCTTCGATGAAGTCAAAGAGCACGATGATGTGACTGACAATCACACCAACCAGGCTGACGACGCCGAGAAATGCCATGAATCCAAACGGTGCTCCCATGATCCACAATGCTGCTAATGCTCCCACCATTCCGAAAGGCACAGCTGCGAACACGATGAAAGGCTTGACTGCATTCTTGAATTGGAATACCAGCGCCAGGAAAATGCAGACGACCGAGATTGCCAACACCATGGTCAAATCTCTGAAACCTTTGACCTGATCTTCTTCCTCACCACCGATCTCAATTCGATAACCTGCCGGCAATTCTTTCTGCAGCTCAGTTAACTGCGGCCGAGCCGCTTTCATGATTTCAGAAGCAAGATGACCTTCAGCCGGAAATGCACCAATCGTGATTGTCCGGAATTGATTGCGCGCTCTGATCTTTTCCGTTTGCATGCCGTATTCAGTCTCAGCAACCTGACTCAGATGGACCTTCTGTTGGCCCTGACCCGAGTAGACATACAAGTTCTTAAGGTCAGCGAGTTGCGCACGTTCTTCCATTCTTAATCGTGCGATTACCGAAATCTCTTTATCGCCTTCGCGAAGTGTCGTTACTTTGTGACCGACAGTTGCAGACTTCGAAGCCATTGCCACGTCGTAATTTGTCAGACCGGCGATGTTGGCTCGATCCGGATCCGTCTTGAGGTGAACTGCAAAACTTTCGTCGCCCCAATCATCACGCACGCGGTCGGCTACATTGGTTTGTTCCAGTATTCGCTTGAGACGCTCTCCGTAACTGCGCATGACCTGCGGATCATCACCAGTTAACCGGAGTGAAACCGGCATGCCCGTGGCTTTACCCGACTCGAGTTGACGCACGTCAATGCGAGCTCCGGGCACGCGCTCTGATAACGCAGCCTGGAGCAATCCAATCAGGTGACCTGTCTCGTGCTTGTCTTCTACCTGAATAATGATCTGCGCATAGTTCAACTGTTGCATCTCAGGAGCCACTGAGAACCAGAAACGTGGACCGCCTCCACCGACGAAGGTCGTCAATGACTTCAAAACCTCACGCGGCTTGCCATTTTCAGGATGATGCTCGCCGTACTCTTTCATCACGTCGCGAATAACTTCCTCTGATCTCATGGCTGCCTCGTTGGTAGCCGTAAACGGCGCATCTTCAGGTAGCCAAACGTCGACGTATGAAAGATACGAGAGATCCTTTGGTAAGAACTGCGTCTTTAACCGTGACGCGATCAAACCACCGATTATTAAGAACACCATTGCACCTGCCATTACTTTCCAACGGTGATTTATCGCCCACGTCCCGACTCTGTAGTACTTCGCCGCAAAACCTTTCGTGCGACGCTCGGCGATTGGCATTTCATACTTTGGCCTCAGGAGGTAGTAGCTCAACAACGGGATGAATGTCATCGAGACCAGTCTCGAAGCCACCAGTGAGCAAGTAAGCACTACTGGCAACGTGTAAATGAACTCGCCCATCGAGCCGCTAATCAATAAGAAGGGCAGGTAAGCAACGATATTTGTGATTGTCGCGTAAAGAATCGCAGTCGCTAATTTCGTTGGCCCGAGCCATGCCGAGATGATTGACGGATGACCGAGCGCCAAGTCTCGCTTGATAGCATCTCCGGCAACCACTGGATCATCCACCAGCAAGCCCAGCGCGATAATCAGCGTTGCAATCGATACCTGCTGCAAGTCGACTCCCAGAACCTTCATCATTCCGAAGGTCATCGCTAAGGTGATCGGAATCGCAAGCGCCATGAGCAGCGCAGAACGCCATTCCCAGAAACCGATCAACGCAATGACCACGACCAGGATGATTGCTTCGTACAGGCTCTTCATAAAGAGATCGATACTCTCTTCAACCTGCAATGGTTGGTCGGACGTTCGCGCCAGGATCAGATCTTCAGGTAGCTGATGGTTCAGAGTTGCCAATGCCTGATCGACACCTTTGCCGAACTTGCCGATCTTCTCCCCCGAACGCATTTGAACGGAAAGCGTGATTGCACGACTGCGATGCCAATTGCCTTGCGAGTCGCGCCAGTTGAAGAAGTTGGCATAACGCACGGGATTTTCGTATCCACGGACCACGTCAACCATGTCGCGCAAATAGACTGGAGAACCTTTTCCGGACGTGCTAATCAGAACGTCCCCGATCTCATTTTCACTCTTGAACTCACCGGATGGGTCGATCGTGACGTTCTTGCCTTCGACGTTAACTTGCCCACCGGGTGTCGAGATATTGCGACCCTTCAACGCGTCTTCAAGACTGCTCGGCTTCACACCGTACGAGGCTAATCGTTCTTGCGAGTACAAGAGATAAACTGCTTCATTCAAGACGCCGTTACGGCTGACCTTTGACACTTGAGGCACTGACTTCAAGGTTTTTTCAATCAGGTCGGTGTATTCATCCATCTGACGATGACTGTACTTATCGCCGGCCACAGCCTTGAGCTTCGCTTGTGTTTCCTGTGGATCGCGCACGATCATCGGCGGCCATGAATCCGGATGGAACTCTCCAGCCTGGAGGCGTTCGTTCACAAATTGCTGGACGAACCCGAGAATCTCTTCGTCACTCTTAGTGGATGCTCCATCGAAACCTAAAAACCTGTCGCCTTCGATCAAGCGAACATCATTAGCAAAGTTTTTTTCCTTGATGTAGCCGAGGAACATTTCGATCGTGGGTCGCATCAAGTGTGTTTGAACTGTGACTGGTGAATTGAGCACCAGCGTAAAGCGCGAACTCTTGTCGCCAGTTATCTGACTTCGCTGATACTCGATTGCTGTTTGAATTAACTTTGCGCGTGAAGCGATCTCGTATTCGTCAGTCTTGGGGCTTGCGACAGTCAACATCAACGCGGCGGTATCGCCGAAGTCTTTAATGAAGTTGATTGGACCGGCGCCGCTAGGTAGATCCTTAATACCGTCAAGCTTGAGTTTGATATCATCAAACTCCTTGCCTGTTTCTTTCAAATTCTCATCGAGTTCAACGTAGATAACCGCGAGACCGGTGCGGGAGATCGACTCAATCTTTGTCACCTTCGTGTTAGCAGCCATCTGCTCTTCAACTTTTTTGGTAACGAGCTGTTCGACTTTCTCGGCACTCGAGCCCGGCCAGGGTACCAGTGCCACAGCGGTGCGAACCTGAGTTTCAGGGTCCTTGCGTTGTGGCATAGTGAAGTAGCCGTACACTCCCCACAGGCAAGTGATTATCAGAAGCACCCACGAGACATGACGAGTCTCTACGAAGAATCGTGCTGTGTTGTGCTTGTTCTTGATGATGTCTGCGTCAGTCTTTCCGTGTGACATGGCT
>DATDFV010000264.1:0-12178 GCA_036522415.1 Pyrinomonadaceae bacterium
GCGATGCAGGAACTGCACCGCCTCGAAGCAATGCCGCCAATGTCTGCTGAAGGAACGGTCTCACGCACGTACATTGATTGGTTGCTGAGTGTGCCATGGAAGCAGAAATCTAAAGAGATCAAGGATCTCATTAAGGCTGAAGAAGTACTCAACGAAGATCACTTTGGTCTTGAGAAGATTAAAGAACGGATCCTCGAGTACCTTGCGGTCAGGCAACTGGTAAAGAATCCTCGTGGTTCAATTCTCTGCTTTGTCGGACCTCCGGGAGTTGGCAAGACAAGTTTGGGAAAATCGATCGCCCGGGCAACAGGACGAAAGTTTGTTCGCTTGTCGCTTGGGGGTGTTCGTGATGAAGCCGAAATTCGAGGTCATCGGCGGACTTACATCGGAGCGCTGCCCGGTCAGATCATCCAGATGATGAAAAAGGCGGGCACGATAAACCCGGTCGTATTACTCGATGAAGTCGACAAGCTTGGCGCGGATTTTCGTGGCGACCCGAGTGCGGCGTTACTCGAAGTACTTGATCCCGAACAGAACCACACGTTCCAGGATCATTACCTCGATGTCGAATACGATCTATCAAAGGTATTTTTTATCGCGACAGCGAATGTCCTTCATACTATTCCACCTGCTTTGCAAGATCGTCTCGAGATTCTGCGCCTTTCTGGTTACACAGAACGTGAGAAGCTCGAGATTGCAAAACGACACCTCGTGCCAAAACAGGCCGATGGCAACGGAATTAAGGCTGACCAATTAAACTTCACCGACGAAGGAATTTTGGAGATCATCCGTCACTACACGCGGGAATCCGGCGTGCGCAATCTTGAACGCGAGATCGGATCGTGCTGTCGCAAAGTTGCTCGTAAGTTTGTTTCCGAGAATAGTGGCGAAGAAGCGACTGCAAACATCAATGCCGAAATAGTTCGAGAAATGCTCGGTCCGATTAAGTTCCGGCAACAAGGCATCGCCGCCCAAAGTGAAATCGGTTTGGCGACTGGTTTGGCCTGGACCGAAGTCGGTGGCGAAGTTTTACAGATTGAAGCCACGCTTATCAACGGACGTGGCGGCGTAACTCTCACTGGCAAGCTTGGTGAAGTTATGCAGGAGTCTGCACAAGCGGCACTGACTTGCATCAAAGCTCGCGCGGAACGTCTGGGCATGAGTTTGGATTTCATTCGCAAACGCGATCTGCACATTCACATCCCGGAGGGTGCAATTCCGAAGGATGGCCCCTCGGCGGGAATCACAATGGCGACTGCCATGGCCTCGGCACTGTCTCGCGTTCAGATCAAACGTAATGTGGCGATGACGGGAGAGATTACTTTGCGTGGCCGGGTACTCCCAATCGGAGGAGTTAAGGAAAAGCTTCTCGCTGCGCACCGTTTCGGCATCGACACGATTATTTTGCCAAAGGAAAATGAGAAAGATTTAGTGGAAGTTCCCGAAGAAGTTCGCAATGCACTTTGCATCCATTTAGTCGAAGGTATCGATGAAGTGCTGGCGATTGCCCTCGAGGATAGCTGTCCAACTGACGCAGCTGCCACTACCGAAGCGCCTCCGCTCTGGACCACGGAACCGCCTTCGCAAGGAATTCAAACCAGCTAACTTACGTGTACGACAGGCTGTCAGCCTGTCGCGTAAACCAACCGCAGACCACGACAGGCTAACAGCCTGTCGTACAGCGTCTGTTAATTTAGATGCGCCACTCGAATGGCAATATCTCTATTCCCTCAAACTGCAAAACACCAAGTCATAGGAGACTTAAAATGAGTAAACAAGAAGAAGCTGATCTGATTCTCAAACTCTACGATCTGCGCCGCGAAGCAACAATGCGCGACGCTCGTAACTGGTTTATTACCTGGAATCCTACAGGCCCCCAGGACTTTATGGATGTGTTGACTAGCGAGAAGAGTGGTCTTTATAGAATGGTTGTCTCTTATTGGGATATGGCCTGCTCTCTCGTGAATAACGGCGCTATCGATGCACAGATGTTCAATGATGCGAACGGTGAACACATCGTCGTATACGCGAAAATGGAGCCGTTCATCCCGATGTTGAGGGAACAACTCGGCGCTCCACAATTCCTCGCTCATTTGGAAAAGGTCGTGAAAGCATTGCCGGACTCCGAGGAAAGACTAGCAGCGACTCGCGAGCGCATCAGCAAGATAATCGAGCTCTTTAAACAACGGATGGCAGCGAAAGCGGCTGCTGCAGGCGACTAAGACGTTTTATCTTTTGGGAGCGGTGGTGTTGCCGATTTCCGATTGCCAATTGTCGATTTATTTCCCGAGCTGGCTCAATTGCTTCTTCAAATCGACAATTAGCAATCGGAAATCGGCAATACCACCGTTCCCACTACCATCAACATAGAATGAAGGTCACAAGCGCGGAGTTTTTAAAGAGTGCTTTCAAAGAGAACGATTGGCCTTCTGATTCAGCACCGGAAATTGCATTCCTGGGAAGATCGAATGTCGGTAAATCAAGCTTGATCAATTCCCTGCTCGGCGTACGTGGATTGGCGCGAACCTCGTCTACGCCCGGCCGAACTCAGTCGTTGAACTTCTTTTTAATAAACGATCGCTTTCGTTTTGTGGACTTACCCGGGTTTGGGTTCGCGCGAGTTCCCCAGCACATTAAATCCGGTTGGGGAGATATGGTCACGAGCTACCTTGCCAAGCGCCGCCAGCTTGTGCTATCAATTCACATCGTAGATTCGCGCCACGAACCCACAAAACAGGATTTGCAGCTTCACGATTGGCTTGAACACAGTAACAAGCCGCGGTTAATAGTTGCCACAAAATCCGATAAGCTTTCTAACAACGAATTGAGAAAGAATCTGGAGCACATACGAAACGTGCTCAACGACCAAAGCGTATTGGCATATTCCGCCAAAACAGGACGCGGTCGTGATGAACTTTGGCGTGCAATAAAAAGCGCAGTATCGTGACTCTTGGCACTGTTTCACGTTTGCGCTTTGGAATGAATAGCTAGTATCCTGAAAGAAATCGGCAATCCGTAAGTCTCATAAGCCCCCTTTGGTCAATCTGATTTCTTTGGGCCACGCGCGTCGAGTGGGTGGCATCAAAACGATGCTGAACTTGCCACCCGAGTAAATTGAATTGAGAGACCGTTGAGGAGATTTGTAAAGCCTCGCGAATGAACTGGGAGGCAACTCGCAACCCATCATCGCCGTAACCGCTCAATAGTTCACTTCCACAGTACAAGTCAATGAAAGCTGCAAGAACTCTTGCGGCGGAGATGTTAAGAGAAACACTGATATGTCACAAAGAACACGTTCACGCGCATCAAGCGCGAACAATGAAGCCAATGGTGAAGACAGTGGTGGCAACGTAGCTACCGCCGAAGCTCCTGAACGCGAAACACGCGACGGACGCGAAGGTAAGAACGAAGGATTTCACAACCTCGCGGACCTTAAGGAGATGTCTATCTCCAAACTCACATCCATTGCCAAAAGTATGGATGTGCCCGGCGCAACCGGAATGCGCAAGCAGGAGCTCATCTTCAAAGTGTTGGCCGCTCAAACCGAGAAGAGCGGACTCATTTTCTCGGAAGGCGTGTTGGAAACGTTACCCGACGGTTTCGGATTCCTGCGTGCGCCTGAATACAACTACTTGCCGGGGCCCGATGATATTTATGTATCGCCCTCGCAGATTCGCAAATTTGATTTGCGAACCGGCGATACAGTAAGCGGACAGATTCGTCCACCGAAAGAAGGCGAACGCTACTTCGCGTTGATCAAAGTTGAGGCTATCAACTTTGAGTCACCCGACCAGGCACGCGAAAAAGTCTTCTTTGACAACCTGACGCCGCTGTATCCGGAAGAGCAGTTGAAGATGGAGACGACAAACGAAAATCTGTCGGCTCGTGTTATCGATTTGGTAACACCGTTGGGCAAGGGACAGCGCGGCTTGATCGTTGCGCCTCCTCGAACCGGTAAGACGATGTTGCTGCAAACAATCGCCAACTCGGTAACGCAGAATCATCCCGAAGTGACCTTGATCGTTTTGCTCATCGACGAACGACCCGAAGAAGTCACCGACATGCAACGGTCAGTTAATGGCGAAGTGATCTCGTCAACGTTTGATGAGCCACCGACCCGCCACGTGCAGGTTGCGGATATGGTGATCGAGAAAGCCAAACGTCTTGTGGAACACAAACGCGACGTAGTGATACTTCTCGACTCAATCACGCGTCTTGCTCGTGCACACAACGCTGTTGTGCCACCAAGCGGTAAGATTCTCTCCGGTGGTATCGACTCAAATGCACTACAACGGCCGAAGCGGTTCTTCGGCGCTGCCCGTAACATTGAAGAGGGCGGCTCGTTAACAATCATCGCCACGGCATTGATCGATACCGGCTCGCGAATGGACGATGTAATCTTCGAAGAGTTCAAGGGTACAGGTAACTCGGAAATTCATCTCGATCGCCGGCTGAGCGACAAGCGTTTGTTCCCGGCCATCGACTTGCAACGTTCGGGAACGCGCAAGGAAGAGTTACTCATCAGTAAGGAAGACTTGAATCGCATTTGGGTAATGCGGCGCGTCTTGAATCCGTTGTCGCCGGTTGAGCAAATGGAAGTCGTGCTCGAGCGCCTGGAGAAGACCAAGTCGAACGCTGAGTTTCTTGCTTCAATGCAAAGTTAGTGGCACAGACAACTTGTCTGTGTGAAAGGCGAAAGGAAACACAATCCTTTCGCCTTTGGTTTGATTGAGCCAGGTCATTTTCCATAGTAGTTAAGTGTTCTCGGTAGTAAGTAGGTCCAATAGGTCGTATAGGTCCTATATAACTGACCAAAACCCTCGACCATGCGTGTCGCTATTCTCACTTCCGAGGCAGTGCCGTTCGCCAAAACCGGCGGACTTGCAGACGTTTCAGGTGCGTTACCCAAAGCGCTTCGAGAACAGGGCGTCGATGCCAAATTAATCCTGCCTCTTTATGATCAAATCGATCGGCGGTTACTAAACGACAAGATCATCGAGGGCATTCGAGTCGAATGGCGTGGACAGGTTCACCACATACGCGCGCTGCAAAGCGATGTGGCGGACGCTCCCACGTACCTGCTCCAGGCTCCTGAATTCTTTGCCCGGCCGAACATCTATGGCTACAGCGACGATCACATTCGCTTTGCCTTCTTCTCGCGCGCAGCACTAGCGCTACTAAAGCACCTCGACTGGCAACCGCAGATTGTTCATGGCAACGATTGGCCCTGTGGTTTTGCCGTTGCCGAACTTCGGGCTCGGCGACGTTACGATTCGTTCTTCAAGCAGGTCCGTACGCTGTTTTCGCTTCACAACGTCGGATACCAGGGTTTGTTCGATCCGGGCGATCTTTGGTGGCTGGGATTTGGAGATCCACCTGACAGTAGTGATTTCATGCTAAATCGCACAGCGTCCGCATTGAAGGCCGGAATTATCGCCGCCGACGCATTATCAACCGTCAGCCCCCGCTATGCGCGGGAAATCCAAACGCCCGATCAGGGTCATGGCCTCGACTGGTTGCTGCGTGCACGAAGTGATCGTTTGGTTGGAATAACTAACGGTGTCGATTATTCAGTTTGGAATCCGGAAATGGATCCGCACATTGCCGCCAATTTTTCTATCGACGACTTGGCTGGGAAAGTCGAGTGTAAAGTCGATCTTTTGCGACGCTTTGGTTTGCCTGAGGACAAGCGACGACCTGTTCTGGCAATTATCTCGAGACTTGTCGGACAAAAAGGCTACGATCTCATTCGGATGATCGCCGGGGCGATCGTCGATACAGGTTGTTACTTTATTGCTCTTGGAGCCGGTGCGAAGGAGTACGAAGACTTCCTGCAACGCTGGCACGATGCAGCGCCTCACCAGGTTGGAATCTACAAAGGGTTCGCTGGCGAGCCGCTGCCACACCAAATCGAAGCGGGCGCTGACATGTTTCTAATGCCATCGCTGTACGAGCCGTGTGGTTTGAATCAGATGTACAGCATGCGTTATGGGACAGTTCCGGTTGTGCGCGCGACGGGTGGACTTGACGATACCGTGCAACAGTTTAATCCATCTACCCGCGAGGGTAATGGCTTTAAGTTCGAGCGATACGACGCGGGCGCGTTACTTGATAAAATCAGGGAGGCCCTTTACTTTTATGGCCGGCCACGCGATTGGGCCACCATCCAGCGAAACGGTATGAGCGTCGATAATTCCTGGCGCGCAGCTGCCAAGAAATATATTGCGCTTTACGCAGAGGTGCTGAAGTTCTAGATCTGTGCTTAGTACTTTGTGCTGGGACCGGGTCAGTACCACCTCGCGGTAGCGGGTGGGTGCGAAGCGAGAAGACGACCAGGAGATACTGGGTACCCACTACCGCGAGGTGGTACTGACTTGGTCTAGGCACAAAGCACGAAGCACCAAGTACCGTCATATGAAAACCATTCCGAAACAGCGTTCGTTCGAAGAGCGACTAGCGCACCGAATTAGGTCGCGCAAGATCTCGGATGCAAAGCTGCGCGCCCGGCAAGCGCAGGGAAAGATTCGGCGGTTTGTTAATACAAACTTTCGTAAACAGGAAACCATTGCATCATTGGCATTGCGGCGCGGCGACTGCAACCGTTGCGGCGCGTGCTGTGAGTTAGTGTTTAAGTGTCCATTCCTGAAGAAGAACGACGATGGGACGACGCTCTGTGGTATTTATGAGAATCGTCCAAACTCCTGCCGCCTGTTTCCAATCGAACAACGCGACATACAGGAAGTGCGCGGCACGTGCAGCTATTACTTTATTGAGAAGCCGGTCAGACTCGGAAGGACTGGATAGTCTGATTTTTGTGCTTTGTACCTGGTGCTTTGTTCTTCGTATTCGGAGTCAACTTAGTTTCCAAAGCACAATTGGCAACTAAAGACAAAGCACAAGGAACGAAGTACAAACTACAAACGCATGAGTAAAGTTATTGCCGTTATCGGCGCCCAATGGGGCGATGAAGGAAAAGGCAAGATCGTCGATCTGCTCGCGGAGCAATTTGAGATCGTCGTCCGTTATCAGGGCGGACACAACGCTGGCCACTCAGTACAGGTTGGTGATCAATCTTTCGTACTACATCTGCTTCCTTCAGGAATTGTTCATCGCGGTAAAACCTGCGTGCTTGGTAACGGGATGGTCATCGATCCAAAGGCTTTCTTTGTGGAAGCCGATCGCCTGACAGAGCAAGGTATAGAAGTTTCACCCGAGCGAGTAAAGATTAGTTCACGCGCACATTTGATACTGCCTTATCATCGTGCCCTCGATCACACCAGTGAGGAACGACTCGGGAACGAAAAGGTTGGCACCACACTCCGCGGAATCGGACCAGCTTACGAAGACAAAGCAGGCCGTCGCGGCATTCGCACTGCTGATGCATTAGTTCATGACGTTCTCCGCTCGCGCATTGAACGAAACCTGGAAGATGCCAATCGAATTATTGAGGCGTATGGTGGGTCACCACTCAACGCAAACGAGATCTTTGACGAGATGTCCGCGTTGACTGAGCGTCTCGCGCCGTTTATTGCTGACACCACTCATTACTTAAACGTCGCTGCAACACAGGGTCGGTCAATCCTTCTTGAAGGCGCACAAGCAACTCTGCTTGATGTCGATCATGGGACATATCCATTCGTAACCTCATCAAACACAATCGCCGGCGGTGCAATCATTGGCACTGGTCTGGCGCCACATCGTCTCAACGGCGTTCTCGGTATCGTTCGCACATATACGACGCGCGTTGGTGAAGGTCCATTCCCAACCGAGATGGTGGCGGGGGAAGAAGAACTTGGACAAATGATTCGCGAACGAGGTCGGGAATATGGTGCTTCTACGGGCCGGCCACGACGATGCGGTTGGTTCGACGCATTTGCAACACGGTATGCGGCCGAAATCAACGGCTTCACATCTGTTGCCCTGACGAAGCTTGACGTCCTCGACACTCTCGATGAGATCAAAGTGTGCGTTGGATACAAACTGAATGGAGAGACATGCGAATCGTTACCAGCTGTTTCGCAGGACCTGCGCCGAATCGAGCCTGTCTATGCAACACTGCCCGGCTGGAAGAGTTCGACGTTGGGTGCAACTGAAATGAGTGCGCTTCCTACTGAAGCGCGCGCATACGTGAACTTCTTATCAGAGCAAATCGGAACTGAAATCGGTCTCGTCTCAACTGGACCCGAGCGCAACCAGACTATTGTGGTGCACGATTCGGCTTTAGGCTCATGGCTGAAGAACAATTAGTCCGTTGCACAGATCTCGGTGGACGGAAACCTCGGCGGACGAAAACTTGGACGCATTTAGTACCATTTAGAATCTAACAAGTTAGGAAGGGTGGTTTACCCCCGCTCTTGTCGATCTGAATGGCCGGGAAGCAGCGGGGGTAAACCACCCTTCGTAACTTGTTAGATTCTGGGAGCCACATAGACCCCACCTCGAAGAACCATGTCAATCCGAATTAAAGTATCGATTCTGCTCATCGTCTTCGGAATTGCGATGCCATCGAGCGCTCAGGTGAAACGCCAATTAAATCAACCTTCAAGATTGTTCTTGCGAGACAACTGGCACGTCCAATCGTCGGAAAAGACAACGGCAAAAGGCGACGTTATTTCCACCAACTCGTTTTCACCAAACGGATGGTATCGTGCGCAGGTTCCCTCTACAGTCGTGGGAACACTGGTCGCGAACAACATCTACCCTGATCCGACCTTTGATCAGAACCTCCGGCAAATTCCCGGGTGCAGTTATCCAATCGGGGCGAATTTCTCTAACTTGCCAATGCCCGATGGCAGTCCTTTTCGATCGTCGTGGTGGTATCGCACGGAGTTTCGTCTACCTGCCAGTGACGCCGGCAAAAACGTGCTCCTCCACTTTGACGGTATAAACTTCCGCGCAAACGTCTGGTTGAACGGGAAACAGATTGCGACGAGTGACGACCTTGCAGGTACGTTCAGAATTTATGAACTAAACGTCACTAGCGCTGCTCGTACTGGCGCAATCAACACTCTGGCTGTAGAAGTTTTTCCCCAGGACATCAACGATCTCGCCTGGACCTTCGTCGATTGGAACCCAATGCCTCCGGATAAGAACCTCGGCGTCTATCGCGATGTCTATGTGACGACCAGCGGACCCGTAACTGTCCGCTATCCTCAGGTTGTAACTAACTTCGATCTTCCTTCACTGGAGGTCGCCCATCTAACCATCAACGCTGAACTGAGCAACGTTTCTGATTCGGCAGTAGAGGGCAACTTGAATTGTCGATTCGACGGCGTTCAAGTGACGCAGAAGGTTAAGCTCGAGCCACACGAAACAATGCAAGTCTCCTTCGATCCGCAGCGATATAACCAGCTCAATGTGGCTCAGCCAAAGATCTGGTGGCCAGTGCATATGGGTCCTCAGAGCCTCTACTCACTCGAGACCGAATTCGTACTCGGAAACGGCAAGTCTTCGGATCGACAAAGGACGCGATTCGGAATTCGCGAAATCACATCCGAACTCGACAAACAGAACCATCGAATCTTCAAAGTTAATGGTCATAACGTTCTGATACGTGGAGGCGGGTGGGCTTCGGACATGCTTTTGCGTTTCACGCCCGAGCGGATTCGAGATGAGTTTCGTTATGTCAAAGACATGAACCTGAATGCGATTCGTCTCGAAGGACAACTCCAGCCAGATTCCTTTTTTGATCTTGCCGACGAAGAGGGCATTTTCATCATTGCCGGCTGGTGTTGCTGTTCACATTGGGAACACTGGGCATACAGGAGCGATTACCAAAAGGGACCAGTCTGGGAAAAGAAGGATTACGACATCGCCGCCAAATCGCAAACGGATCAGATCAAACGCCTGCGCAATCATGCGAGTTTGCTGGTGTGGTTGAATGGTAGTGACAATCCTCCGCCGCCCGACGTCGAACAGATGTATATCAATATCCTGAAAGAATATTCATGGCCCAATCCATATCTTTCTTCGGCGACGGCTAAGTCAACAACAGTCACTGGTGATTCTGGTGTGAAGATGGAAGGCCCATATGATTGGGTGCCGCCTGCTTACTGGTTGTTGGACACGAAATTTGGCGGAGCTCATGGTTTTGCTACAGAGATCAGTCCCGGGCCGGCAGTTCCCCCGGTCGAAAGTTTGCGGCGCATGTTACCGAAGGATCACTTGTGGCCTATCGATGATCATTGGAATTTCCACGCCGGGGGAGGCCAGTTTAAGACGCTAAAGATCTTCACGTCGGCTTTGGAAAATCGATACGGCGCAGCGACTGATCTCAACGATTATGCAATGAAGTCGCAGTTGATGGTTTACGAAGGGCAGCGGGCTATGTTTGAGGGCTTTGCTGCAAATCGTTTTCAGTCAAGTGGTGTAATTCAGTGGATGCTCAACAACGCCTGGCCATCAATGATCTGGCATCTCTACGACTACTACCTCATGCCGGCCGGTGGCTACTTTGGAACCAAGACGGCGTGCGAACCAGTTCATGCGCAATACTCTTACAATGATAAGTCGATAGTGATCGTCAATACGACTCAACAGGAACAGAAAGGCCTGAAACTGACGATTGGGGTTTACGACTTAACGTCTGAACAAAAGTTTTCGCAAACGATTAATGTCGATGTGCCTGCGGAATCAAACATGAAGGCGGCTGTGCTGCCGTCTAACAAGGATCTATCTCAAACATTCTTCCTGCGACTCACGCTGGAGGATCGACAACGGATCGTCACTCGAAATTTCTATTGGCTCTCGGCGACGGATGATGTTCTGGATTGGGAGAAGTCGACGTGGTACTACACTCCGACGAGCTCTTACGCTGACATGACCCAACTGAAGAATCTGCCTGAGACTCAGTTGAAGATCTCAGCGACGAGAACGCGACAAGCTGCTGGCAAAGAAACAGCTCAAGTCACAATCTCGAATCCGAATTCAAGTCTCGCCTTCTTCATACACCTTCAAATCCAACCTGGCAAAGATGGAGAGACTGTCGCGCCGATCGTGTGGCAAGACAATTACATTTCCCTGCTGCCGGGCGAGACACGGGAGGTTAGAGCAACGTACGAAACAAAAAACGTAGGCTCTCAGCCGCCTGTTTTGGTTGTTGATGGATGGAATACGCGGCGCCTAACTGTGCCATTAAGATCAACGAAGTAAATCTGACGTTTGTGATTTGAGGTTTGTAATTTGAGTTTGTCGGTTAGTCGATGCTTGGTTGCTGCACTCCAATAGGAGTGAGATGTTTATAGATTGCGCGCCGGCCGAGTTGCGCACTCCTTTAGGAGTGCAATGTTTCGAGAGTTTCACTGCACGGATCCGGGGTACACGTGAATTTCGGATGATTACTAACCAAACAGACATGGCACTCCTAAAGGAGTGCGACGCTTCTATTTCTACTAATTCTATAAACATGTCACTCCTACGGAGTGCGAGCGGTCTGATTCTTCTTACGATTTTTGCGTAAGCATAAGTGAGAACAGCAAGCACAAAACCCAAAGAACAAAAGGTCAAATCGTGCCTTTGGACAATCCGATCTCTCTTCGGTAGAATGCGCATCGAACTTCCTCGCAATTGAAAAAGAGCACGCGATGCGTGCTCATTCTTCTGTAGATGGGCCGATAGCTCAGTCGGTAGAGCAACTGGCTTTTAACCAGTGGGTCGCAGGTTCGAGTCCTGCTCGGCTCAAATCCCATCATCAATTCCCGTAAGTCCTTATCATGACCTATAAGCCTAAACACCTAAGGTCAATTCCCGGTGATCCAAAGCCGCCGTCCGATATCTTCAGGCCTCATCGATTAAATGTTGAGTTGTTTGAAGACATGGACGAGTTCTTTCAGGAGGCACGCGAGGATGCGTCAGGAGAGAGCGACAATGAGGAGACGCGGACTTGGAAAAAGTTTGAGGGACAACGCGCAGTCCCGATCGTCACTCCCGGCCGCTTGATAATGATTGATCCATGTCCGGAACCGAATAGCATGCCGGAGGAGAAGGTGGCTCCGATGCGGCAGTTGATGCCGCCGAATCCTCCGCTAAAAATTACTGCCATCTGTTATACATTTGTCGAAGCTCTTACCACCGATATCGACAAGGCCATTCCATTTCGCGGGTTCCTGAATGCATGGTCTTACCTCGGGCATAGCGTGCTTGTCTTTGAGGGTCACCCTTCAGCGTTTGAAAGCGGCGT
>DATDFV010000265.1:0-44770 GCA_036522415.1 Pyrinomonadaceae bacterium
AGAATAAACCTGCCAACCTTCGGGTAAGTCAAACTCAATGACAACGCCCTGCTTGATTTCAGGCAGGTCTGGTAATAAGTCCGCAAGCATCAACACGCCGCTATCGTTTGTCAGCCACGAAATGTGAGGCAAATCGGCCATTGACCCTGGTGTGGTATCGATGGCGTAAGAGACTCGATTAACCGGGGATGCCAAACGAAACTCGCCGGGCGCGAGGTTCTTTACGGAAACTGGTGTTCCTGACCCGTTGGCCTGAAACTCTCGAATGCGATCTCCCAACCCAAGAGCACCTGCGTAAGAATTCCGAAAGGACCAACTGTTCGTCGGCTTTGATAGTTGAATCGAAACCAACACTTCAGGTGGGTTTCGAATTGTCACAAAGACTCTTGAGTTGGAGGATTGCCCCAGGGCCGATCCGCTCAAACACAAAAGGAGCGCGGCTTTCAACACACTGCCTCGAAGCTGCTTCATTGAAGAGTCTTACAGGTAATTGGAGGATAGTCGTGAATGACGTTTTAACGGACTGTCTTTAACCGTGAATCGCGAATCACTCGGACTGTAACATAGGCGTTCAACGCTCACCAAGGTGTGTTTTTGCCCCAACTTGAGTCAGTTCTTAGGCCAAGATTCAAATAAAAAGGAACTCTCCTCCAACTCCCTCCGTATTGGTCTTGACAGTACTCGGAAAGTGGCACGGAAGCGCCCAGATTGTTTGACACAAAAACCTGGACGCTTCTAGAATACCGCGCATTGAAAAACTAGTTCCCGTTCTTGGCCCCAGATACTGAGGACTTCAACCGTGACTCTGGTCAAGATTATCGTCATCACCATCATCGTGATATTGAGCATCTTGCTTTTCGGTCGCTTTTTCGTTTAACCGAAGGGTTGATGCTCTTACCTGCTGTCGCGCTTCAATCGTCCTGTTCGTTGCCGACCGTCAGAGCCGTAACCTTCGCGCTCTCCGTCCTGCTTCTCTCTCTCTTTTCAGGATTTGAGGCTCTTGCTCAGAAAACCGAAGATGACGACGTGGTCCGTGTCACGACAGATCTTTCGGTTTATCCGATACGAGTCCGAAGGCGTGATAACCACACACCCCTAACAGTTACTCCCGACAGCTTTCAGCTAAAAGATACCGACGGCATCACCACTTCGTTTTACTTCTCAGGCGGTGCCGAACGCGTTGCAATTGTTTTCCTGCTTGATGAGTCAGGCAGTCTAAGCCAGATTCTTTCGCAACAGAGAGACGCAGCCGTTGCATTGTTCAATCGGTTCGGGGAACGTTCACGGGTTGCGGTTGTGCGTTTCGCCAGTCAACCGGAAGTGGTCGTTCCGTTTGGTACTGACAGTGCCGCAGCTCGAGCCGCCTTCGACTTCGGGGCACGCAGGAATACACCAACTGCAATCTTCGATGCTGCGGCCAGTGCAGTTCGATTATTTGAAAACACAACCAGAGATCCTGCGGAACGTCGGATAATAATTTTGATAAGCGATGGTCTTGATACGGCCAGTCACGCAAGAGCATCGGACATCATCAACGAAGCCCGCGACAGAAATATCTCTTTTTATGCTATTCAAATCCCATTGTTTGAACCTCGTTACGGCCATCTCGCCGTTCGTCCGGCAACAAAAGGATTCAAAGATCTAGCCGAAAAGACCGGTGGCAAGTACTTCCTAACAGCCGATGCCAGGACTGCGTTGTCGCCAAATGTGAATCAGGACTTAAGCTCCGTCTTTAATAACATCGAAGCCGATTTGAGGAGCCAATACATCGTCGGTTTTTACGTGGGCGAGAAGGCGCGTGATGGCATCGAGCACAAGGTGTCCATAGTCTTGAAGGAAGCTTCGGCGGAATACTCGTTAGCCCAGTTCGGCTTTTCCAGAACGCACCACTTTTCGATTAGACTTCCAGCTGCCAAAGATTGAACAATTCCATAACGGGGGAATCCAACACCATCAATGACTCAACCAGATCAGTTGAGACTTCGAAAAATAGAACGAGCACTCGTCAGCGTTTCGGATAAAACAGGCATTGTTGATTTTGCACGCGCGCTAACTGAATTGAACGTGCAGATCATAAGCACCGGTGGTACCGCGAAAGCGTTGCGTGAATCCGGCATCGCAGTGACTGACATCTCTGACCTGACCGGTTTTCCTGAAATGATGGATGGACGAGTTAAGACACTTCATCCTCGTGTTCATGGTGGCCTTCTGGCAGTACGAGACAATCCAGAACATGTTGCCGCGATGGAGCAGCACGATATCAAAGCCATCGACAT
The DNA here is from genome assembly GCA_036522415.1 of Pyrinomonadaceae bacterium. Taxonomy (GTDB): domain Bacteria; phylum Acidobacteriota; class Blastocatellia; order Pyrinomonadales; family Pyrinomonadaceae; genus PSRF01. Next base: position 2,277 of record DATDFV010000265.1, read on the forward strand.
GGTGGTTGTAAACCTCTATCCATTTGCCGAGACAATCAGCCGTGAGGGAGTCACTCGAGACGAGGCAATCGAGCAGATCGATATCGGCGGACCAGCAATGATTCGCTCGGCCGCGAAGAATGCGGCTGACGTTGCTGTCGTTGTCTCACCTTCCAGATATGATGAAATCGTCGCCGAGCTGCGAACAAATAATGGTGCCCTGGCGCAAGCTACGCGGGAACGTCTTGCAGTCGAAGCGTTTCGACTCACGGCGGTTTACGATGTGATGGTCAGTGCTTACCTTGCAAACGGATTGGAACGCGCCAGCTCTGTAGGTGCAGGCACGGCCGGCATTGCCGCAGTTGCGGGTGGGTTTTCAATTAGAGATTCGGGTTCAAGAGATGATTTTTCAATTGACAGCTTTCACGGTTCGTTACCAACTCAGAAGTCATGGAGCATTAACAAACTAGCGGACCTTCGCTACGGCGAGAATCCACATCAAATCGCTGCGCTGTATCAAACTTCGCTTAAAGGGGGGCTCGCCAACGCTGAGGTGCTTTCCGGAAAAGAGATGTCGTTCAATAACTACATTGATGCAGAAGCTGCGTGGCAACTTGTGTCAGATTTCACAGAGACTACTTGCGCGATTATCAAGCACACGAATCCCGCCGGTGTTGGCGTTGGATCAACTAATTTAGAGGCCTACCAGCGTGCGTTAGCAACAGATCCCATCTCCGCATTTGGCGGTATCGTCGCTTTTAACCAGAGGGTTGATGCAGCGGCGGCAGAGGAGCTGACAACGATCTTCACTGAAGTAGTGATCGCACCTGATTATGATCAGGCAGCGCTCGATGCCTTGAAGTCTAAAAAGAACCTTCGCGTGATCAGAGTGTCTCCGGCTGATAGAAAAGACTCAGTGGAATTCAAACAGATCAGCGGAGGGATGTTGGTGCAGACCAAAGACACCCACGTTCTAACGAAGAAGGATTTAAAAGTAGTTACAACGCGACAACCGAGTGAAGAAGAGGTGGAGGCACTTCTTTTTGCGTGGGTCGTTTGCAAGCACACCAAGTCAAACGCAATTGTTTACGCTCGAAAAGATCAAACTGTCGGCGTAGGCGCCGGTCAAATGTCGCGCGTCGATTCCGTAAAAATTGGCGCAATGAGAGCGCAACTTCCGCTCGCAGAATCGGTGCTGGCTTCAGACGCTTTCTTCCCTTTTCGGGACGGCATTGACGAAGCGGCGAAGCACGGTATCACCGCGATCATTCAACCAGGAGGCTCAGTACGTGATGAGGAAGTGATTGCTGCCGCGAATGAACATAACCTGGCGATGGTGTTTACCGGCATTCGTCATTTCAAACACTAGCCGAGCTGTATAGGACCTATTGGACCTATTTGACCTATGTGCTGTCAGGGGCTTGTTTCGAAACCTTGATTTAGCTGATACTCAGCGCATTCAGACTGGTTGACAGGAAGGTAATATGGCAGAAGACGAAAACATTAGCTTTGGCTCAAACGATTCAATTCGTTGTCGGTATTGTGGGCAACGGAATCAAACGCGCACCGATGGTGGTGATGCGCGTTGTGGAAGATGCCGGTTACCACTGTCAGATGCGCCTCACAAGAAATTCGCTCACCTCGACAAGGATCAATACATCCATCCAGACGATCGCCGCGCGCTGGCAGCATTACGCGCGATACCAGGAATTGATACGGCGTTGAAGAAGCTACTCGCTATTACGGGCGAATCCGCCATCCGCGTGATATTTACCGCAAGCGCGGTGAAGGTCACACCAACCCAATGTCCCGATCTTTATGCGAAACTTCAGATCGCGTGCACGACGCTTGGTGTGGATATGCCGGAGTTGTTTGTGCAACAGAATCCAATCGTTAACGCGTTTACTGGTGGTGTGGAACGCCCCGTAATCGTACTTTATTCCCAATTGATCGAGAGATTGAGTGACGATGAAGTGCTTGCAGTCGTGGCTCATGAAGTCGGACACATTCATTCAGAGCATGTACTCTATCTCACTGCCGCCAGACTAATTGAGTTCCTCGCAAAAACTGCGGTGCTCGCTTCGCCCCTGACATTCATTGTGAAAGAACTGCTGACTATGAGCATGCGTGCTGCCCTTCTCGCCTGGGCGCGACGTGCTGAATTGTCCTGTGACCGCGCGGCTCTCCTTGTCACACAGGACGCCAACGTGATTGGCCGCACGATGATGAAATTAAGTGGGGGTACGTTCGCTTCGCGAGTGGACTACGATCAATTCCTGGCCCAGGCTCGTGACTTCCAGAAGAACTATGATGAAAAGGCTCTCGATCGGTTTTGGGCAGACGTCATAACATCAGGACTGACACATCCGTTTCCCGTGTGGCGTGTGTCGGAGATTCTTCAGTGGGTTGAAAGCGGCGAGTACAAAGCATTGATGAACGCGCCGGAGACAGCCGCCGCCTAATTGCTTGCTTAAGATGACAAGGCTTCTTCTAGCGTTGACGGTCGTGTGTTGTGCGTCACTCCCGTCCAGCGCTCAATCCAAAATAAATGGCCTGCCAAAGGGTGCTGTCGTTCTCGAGTCACGACCACTTAACTCCGCAACTCATCCGAATCGCTCATTGGTACTTTGGATGATTAATCCGAAACGAAATCCAGTTACCGAGGATCCGGACGATCAATATACCTGTCCGACGCAAACTCGAGGAAGCTACTACTCTGGCCCAACGAATGTCTCGTTGATTGATCCAGTCGAGAATAAAGTGATCAATAGCGTCAAGGTCCCTTCGTACGATTCCGATAATGGAGATCTCGATCTTCCTTATGCGATCCGACGTGGCTACTACTATCGCGTCGACAGAGTGAACGCAAAAACTGCGCAGGGAAAACCCACCATACTTTGGCTGCGTGATTACAACGGCGACGGTAAAGCACTGGAATTCGCGCTGTTTGATGCACCTGCCTGCATGGGATTACAGACAGCGCTCATTGGCTACAGCGAAACACAGGATAAAGTGATTCGCTACCCAATTCATTTGGCTATTAAGGAAAACGGTAAAGATTCAACTGAAACTCTATATTGGGCTGATTATTTATTCGATCAAAAGGCAAAGCGTCCCGGTCACTGGGTCTATGAAATCGATTATCGAGGTCGTGGTGGCTCACTCGATAAGTGGCAAGTCAATTACAATCCAACCAAAGAGCAATTTGAAGGACAGGTTACGCGTATCACGGACGAACCGTGATCTATCAGCCATCCGTATGTCATCAAATAAGGGTTGACGATGCTCAAAAACAAAAATGGAATTATTTTTGGTGTGGCGAATAAACGGTCCATTGCCTGGGCCACAGCACAAGCACTCCATGATGCTGGTGCCCGCCTGGCTTTTACTTATCAAGGCGAACGACTCAAGGAAAATGTCGAGAGTCTGACCGCAGGCATCATGCCGGGCTCGCTCCTTCTTCCTTGCGATGTCCAGGATCAAGAGGCGGTCGATCAAACATTCAAGCGGGTCGGTGATGAGTTTGGCCGGCTAGACTTCTTAATTCACAGTATTGCCTACGCCCCAAGAGAAGCTCTTGATGGACAGTATTTGGATACAAGTCGAGAGGCCTTTCTGATGGCATTGGAGATCAGCGCTTATTCATTACCACAACTCGCACGCGCTGCCGCTCCCCTAATGACCGAAGGTGGCAGCATTGTTTGCATGTCGTATTACGGCGCAGAGAAAGTGGTCGCTGGCTACAATGTTATGGGTGTAGCAAAGTCCGCACTTGAGGCGAGCACACGCTACCTGGCGAACGACCTCGGACCGCGGAACATTCGAGTGAATGCGATCAGTGCGGGCCCGATCCAAACGCTTTCCGCTCGTGGCGTTGCTGACTTCACGACGATGCTAAAACATCACGCTGCGCGCGCACCGCTGCGACGTAATGTTGATGCGCGAGAAGTTGGAAACACTGCAGTCTTTTTATGCAGCTCAATGTCTTCGGGCATTACTGGAGAAGTTATTTACGTCGATTGTGGATATAGCATCATGGGCATTTAACTTTGGAGTGCGGTGGCCTGCCACCGCTTTGGTACAGCGGATCATCGCTGAACAGCTGTAACAAAGCGGTGGCAGGCCACCGCACTCCAAAGTATGAATATGGCTAACGACAAAACCAAACCAAAACCGCCAGGCACGACCCAGGACGAACAGCTCCTTGAGAGTCCACGTCCTGATGAGTTTACGCACACCGACACCTGGAGAGTATTTCGAATCATGGGAGAGTTCGTCGAAGGTTTCGATGAGCTTGCCACGTTGACGAGAGGTATCTCCATCTTTGGTTCGGCGCGATCTAAACCAGGCGACTACGACTATGAGGCGGCACAGGAGACCGCGGCACTCCTCGCCAAAGAAGGTTTCGCGGTAATCACCGGGGGCGGACCGGGCGTAATGGAAGCTGCGAATCGAGGCGCTTTTGAAGCGGGTGGATTATCAATTGGCTGCAATATCGAACTTCCTTTTGAACAGAAGCCGAATCCATACCAGACAAAAGGCATGACGTTCAAATACTTCTTTGTTCGCAAGATGATGTTCGTAAAGTACAGCCTGGGCTTCATCATCTTCCCCGGCGGCTTTGGTACTTTCGACGAGCTTTTCGAGGCACTAACGCTGATTCAAACACACAAGATTCGGGACTTCCCAGTCGTGCTCTATGGATCACACTATTGGACGGGATTACTGAATTGGATTCGTGATGTAGTGTTGCCGGGAGGAAAAATCTCCGAACACGATCTGCGTCTGTTTCATGTCACCGATTCACCGTCTGAAATCGTGCAGATCGTGCTTCGTAGCCAAAGCTCTTTGTCACACGACAAACTGGTCTCGGACGAAATCAGAATCACCACTTAGCCTTAACCATCAAGGTTGATTCTTCCAACCACTTTCGATAAGGCTCGGAAACAGCCGCAGCTGGCACTGCCAAGATCTCCGGGGTCTCATAACTGTGAATGGCTCTGGTCTGCCTCTCCAACTCGTCAAACCTGTCTCTGGTCGATTTTGCCAACAGCAATACTTCGGCTTCCCGTTGGACCTGACCTTTCCAGCGATAGACCGATTCGATCTCGGGCAGGATCTGAACGCAAGCGGCAAGACGCGAACCGACAAGCATGTCGGCAAGACGCGCGGCTTCCTCTCGATTAGCTGTTGTGATGAAAACCACGATCACTTCTGACATATGCACCTCTTTTAATGTCCGACGAACTTTAGTTTGTCGAAAGTTGACAGCTGGGGGCTCACTAGAATTGATTCGGGCATGAAATCGGGAGACACGACAAACTAAGGTTCGTCGGACCATTCTTCGTCAACATCCCCGCCTGTTAACGGAGTAGTATCACGCCCAAAGAATGCGCTGTAGATCTCCTGTGCGCGATCGAGATCTCTTTCGTCAACCAGGATGACTGCGCCTTCGGACGTCGCTGACAGCAGCGGTGAAAACGCGTCAGAGCCACCCGATTTAACTATGGAACGAATTCCGTTGTTGCGCAAAATGTCGTTGACCATCTCGGCCTCGGCAGGCGAACCAAGTTTATACAACTGGACGAGCCTGGCTTCACTCGGATCATGAACAACATTCTCAGCCGTAAGTCGGTCGACCAAAGCCGAGCCATCGTCAGGGCAATGAGTCACACCCGGCTGGTATTCAGCTTCGCATTCCGGACAAAACATATCAAACCCTCTCGTGAATCTCGTTATCGTTAATCGTGAATCGTAAATCGGGCATCGAGAATCCGTCAGAAACAATTAACGATTCACGATTAACGATTTACGATTCGCGAAGGGAATCTCTTCAAAGTACGTCATCTGCTTGAAAGCTCTGAAACGCTCGTTAATCTCATTGTAGGTTAGACGACGCACCCGTTGCGTTCCAAACTCTTCCACATTAAAAGAAGCCATCACTGAACCAAAGATCATTGCTCGACGCATCGCCGCTTCATCCAATTCTTCCTGGTCCGCAAGATAACCCATGAAGCCACCCGCAAAAGTGTCGCCTGCTCCAGTCGGATCGAAAACCGACTCCAGCGGGTACGCAGGAATCGCAAAGTAGTTTTCAGCAGTAAACAAAGCGGCGCCATATTCACCGCGCTTAACGATGAGTGCTCGTGGTCCCCACGTAAGAATCTCACGCGCAGCCTTGATCAGATTTGGGATGCCGGTCAGTTGCCGTGCCTCCGCATCGTTGATGATCACAACGTGAACACCTTGAATCGTTCGCACCAGCGAATCGCGTGTGTTCGCGATCCAAAGATTCATAGTGTCGAGCGCGACCAGTTCTGCGTTTGGCATCTGCTCGCGAACCTGACGCTGCAAATCCGGTTGGATGTTACCGAGAAACAGCAGACGCCTGTTCCTGGATTCATCAGACAACTTCGGTTCAAAGTCAGCAAAGACGTTCAAGTCAGTGTAGAGCGTTTGCGCGACGTTCAGATCGTATTCGTAGCGTCCACCCCAACGAAATGTCTTCCCATCCGGAATTCTTTCCAAATCGCTGGTGCCGATATTGCGCTGTTTGAAAACTTCACCATCTTCCTCTGTGAAATCACCACCAACAACGGCCACGATACTCACGTCAGTGAAGAAGCTTGCTGAGATGGAGAAGTGCGATGCCGAACCGCCCAGCATCTTGTCACACTTACCGAATGGCGTTTCGACTGCATCGAACGCGACTGAACCGACTACGAGGAGGGACATGTTTGCGGTATTTGTTCCTTACTTTGATCTTAGAGCTTTGTACTTTGATCTTTTTTTAGGCTTAAGGGTTGGGTTTAGCTTCCCCCAGCGAACGCAAATCGTCCTGAGCATCTTTGGCAAAGGAACTGTCTGGGTGATCAGTCACCAGCTTTGTGAAATAGTCACGAGCCATGGCTCGAAACTCTTCCGGCGTTGTTGACTTGCTATAAAGAGAAGGCGACTGCTTACCTTTGTTTTCAGCGAGCGAAAGGCTGCTACGGCCCGCAATGAACAGCACCTCTTCAATCTTCGCGAAGTTCGGATTGCCTGCGATAATCTCTTCACACCGTCGCAACGCGGCAACATAAGCTTTCTTCAACTTGAAGTAGTTACGCGCCACCTCCAAATTATGCAGGGAATCCTTCTCAAGATCCGGATCACGGAGAGTTGAAGGATCAGGACCAGTCTTGACTCCTCCCTGCGCGTAGATGGCAGGCCCGCACAAAAAGATCACACTAACTAGTAATAACAAACAGAACTTCGTTCGCATAACGTACCTCTCAAACATTACTTATATTTTCTGATGATGGCATCCAGCTTCTTCGTTGTCGCCTCAGGCCATAGTTCTTTTTGTGTAAAGATCGCGGTCTTCAATGCGGATTCACACTTGCACGTTCTCGGAACGTCCTTCAAGCGCTTCACCGCGTCTTTCAATATCAGCTGGGCATTGCGAACGTTCTTATTCAGGTATTCGACGACTATATCGATTGTGACCGCATCATGACCCGGATGCCAGCAATCGTAGTCAGTGACCAGTGCCAGGGTCGCGTAGCAAATCTCGGCCTCGCGAGCAAGCTTTGCCTCCTGGAGGTTTGTCATCCCAATGACGTCCATACCCCACGATCGATACACATTCGACTCCGCAACCGTCGAGAACGCGGGCCCCTCCATACAAAGGTATGTGCCACCCCGATGTGCCTTTACATCCGTTGCCGAGCAGGCTTGCTCTAACACATCACCGAGAACATTGCAGACCGGGTGCGCAAAAGCGATGTGCGCAACAATTCCCTCACCAAAGAACGTCGATTCGCGAACCCGCCCTCGTGTTCGATCGAAGAACTGATCGGGAATGACCATGTCCAATGGAGCATATCGCTCCTGCAAAGAACCAACAGCCGATGCCGAAAGAATACGTTCAACACCAAGCAACTTCATCGCATAGATGTTCGCACGGAATGGAACCTCCGTTGGAGTAAAGCGATGTCCACGACCATGACGCGGCAAGAACGCGACCCGCTCTCCTTCAAGTGTTCCTACTATGAACGCATCCGACGGACTTCCAAACGGAGTGTCTACCTTGACCTCTTCAACTTCGGACAACTCCGGCATCTGATAAAGACCACTGCCACCGATGATGCCAATGCGAACTTGTGAACTCATCTCTTGTCCTTACCGTTATTGGCTAACTTGATGTACGACAGGCTGTCAGCCGGTCGATCCCGCTGAGGCCAACCACACCCAGAAAGTAAACACACCGACAGGCTCACAGCCCGTCGTACATTACAGATCCCTCTAGACAGCCGGAACCGCCTTCAATTTGTGATCCTCTTCAACAATCCGGCACAGCGGCGCTTCTGGATCGTGATAGAACACACAGAGCCACCCTTCGTGCGCTGCTTGAGGCAGCAATCGTTTCTTCGACGCCAACGTGTCAACCGGATAAAGATCGTAGCCCATAATCCATGGATAACTTATATGTGCACGCATCGGCACTAAATCCGCAAAACCAAACAACGTCTGCGAGCCTGAGGACAGTCGCCAGCATTGCATAGAACGATTGTGACCGGGCCAAGTCTCCATTCGTAATCCCGGCACTACTTCATATTCGGCAGACTTCTCCTCTAATTGTCCCGATTCACGTAGCGGCAGCCAATTCTCAGGTAGATAACTTGCACGATCGCGCTCACTCGGATTCTCTGCATGCTCTAATTCACTCGATGAGACAAAATATCGCGCATTAGGAAAACCAGGGACGGCCTCGCCTGATTCACTTAATTTCGTATTTCCGCCCGCATGATCGAAGTGCAGATGAGTGTTGACGACTATTGTGATCTCTTCAGCGCCGTGTCCCGTTTTCTGTTTGAGAGTTTCGCCGAGAGAATGGCGACGATCAATCCCATACATCTTGACGAATTTTTCCGACCACTTCTCGCCAATGCCCGTCTCAATTAGAACCTTCTCCTTGCCCGTATCAACAAAGACGCAGTTCATGTTCATGCGAATGCGGTTGTGCTCGTCTGGTGGGCACACTCGCGACCAAAGCGTTCGTGGGATCACTCCAAACATCGCTCCTCCATCGAGATGGAATTCGGTGTCTGGAATGATCTCCACCCGGTAGTCGCCTACTTGCATGCCAAACTAACGTTGCTTTGATTGAGACTTGCTTGCCGGCTGAGTCGTCTTCGGTTTTGCTGCCGGTGGCGCCGATTCCTCGGGCGCAGGTTGTGGCGTAAAGCCTGGCGGCAATCCCTGCGGATTCTGTTCAGGCTCGGGCATCTTCACTGGATAACTGTCCGGAACTTTTACGTGTGAACGGGCAACAATGTCGTCGAGCACCTTTTTGGCCTTTTCTTGTTCAACGGCCGTTTTCGCTTTGTCGCGTGGAGATTGAGGCGGAGCAAATGGATTTGCGTCGGAGTCTCCAATCAGGATATGTCGCGCGTGAATCTTCTCTTCCTGCTTGCCGTCCTTTGTCTCCGTCTTTCTCTCCTCAACCTGGATAATGTGATATCCAAATTTGCTCTGAACAATGTCACTGATCTCGCCAGGCTTCAGTGCGTAAGCCGCCTTTTCGAATTCTGGTACCATTTCGCCTTTGCCAAACCAAGGGAGGTCGCCACCTTTGTCCTTACTGCTATCGGTAGAAAACTCCTTGGCCAACTTTGCAAAATCTTCGCCGGCGCGTAATCGTTTCAAGACTTCTTCCGCCTGTTCACGTTTTTTCTTGTCGGTATCTAATTCAGGATGCTTTGCGAGGTAGGCATCAACCTCGGCGTCAGTCGCTTTCATCTTGTCCTGGAGACTATCTTTTGCGTATTCCTGCGCTAAAACTCGCGCCTCTTGCAAAACAGTCTGGATACGGACAGCCGGCTTTTTATCGAGTCCCTGTTCTTTCGCACGGCGCTCCGCGATGTAGATACGACCGAGACGGCCTTTCAACATGTCCAATTGTTCTTTGGGAATTTCCTGCTTCGCAAGTTGCGGATCTTTGCTCTTGGCGTCACTGATTATTTGATCAAACTTCTGTTGATTAATCGGTTCTTTAAAAAAGTCTTCCACATCTTTGTCTGGAATATCAGGGCCCTTGTCCCCCATCTGTTCGAAATAAAACTGGGCAAGAATGCTGGCTTTTTGGAATTCTACTTGTCGCCTGATGTCCGGCTTGCGATCTACTCCATGCTCGCGTGCTTCTTCGGCGACAGCGAGTAGCCTTCGAACGTCTTGAGCAAAATCCTTGCGCGCAGCTTCATCGGAAGCAAGTCGAGCTCGCATTTGCGCTGGTTGATCTTCGGCAATCAGCGACATGTCCTCCGGTGTTAGTTCCACTGGACCGGGTCTTCTAGCCTTTACCTGCCAAAAGATAAGGCCCGCCGCAAAAAGAATTGCAACGGCTGCCGCAATGTATGCTTTCTTCGTTGAGTTCAAAATAATTTCCTTTCAGAATAACTTAGGGGTGCTGCACTAACTCGAGCAATACTCCGTGTGTGCTGGTTGGATGAACGAAGGCAACCAAACATCCCCCGGCACCAATTCGCGGCGTCTCGTCAATGAGACGAGCACCCTTCCTCTTCAGCTCCGCCAGGGATGCGTTGATGTCTTGAACCTTCACAGCTATATGGTGAATGCCAGGGCCGCGTTTTGCCAGAAACTTCCCAACTGCTGAATCAGGAGTTGTGGGTTCCAGAAGCTCGACACGCGTATCACCGATTGGAAGCATTGCAACTCGTACCCGTTGCTCAGCGACTTCTTCCGTTTCCTGAACGGTTAGACCCAGGGCATCGCGCCAAATTGCGAGAGCATCATCAAGCCGCTCGGTTGCGATGCCAATATGGTCGATCTTCATAAACTACCGAAGGGATAGCTCAAATAGGTCCTATAGTTCCGATTTTCCCAGCAGCTCATCCACAGCAGAATAAGGGTCTCGACGCCGGGTTGCAACTTCATCCGCCAATCGCTCAAGCTGGTCAGTGGCCCCATCAGACTTGAGAACCGATGCGAGTAAACGTTCCTGTAACAGTTCCATGATGCGCCACCGTGCAATGGCGTGCCTTCGATCACTTGTCAGCTGCACGTCGCTCTGCTTGTCACTAAACCGTCCGATAGCCTGCGCCAGATCTTGAATACCAACCCCTTCAGTCGCAACCGTCCTTACTATTGGCGGGTCCCAACCATCAGCGCGTGTTGACAGGGAAAGTAACGACTCGAGTTCTTTTTCAGTCGCGTAAACACCTTCACGATCGGCCTTGTTGATCACAAAGATATCGCCGATCTCCATTATTCCCGCCTTGATCGCCTGAATGTCGTCTCCCATTCCGGGAACGAGAACAACTACCGAGACATCCGCTGCTTTGACTATCTCCACTTCGTCCTGACCAACACCTACTGTTTCAACAATGACCTTGGAATAGCGAGCCGCGTCCAGAATCGCAACGGCATCCACGGTCGCACGTGCAAGTCCACCCAGGTTACCGCGAGTCGCCATTGAACGGATGAAGACGCCCTCGTCTAAACCTAGCGTCTGCATCCTTATTCGATCACCAAGGATTGCGCCCCCAGAAAATGGACTGGAGGGATCCACAGCAATGATGCCAACCCGTTCGCCTTGTTCTCGATAATGCTGGGCTAACTTGTCGACTAAGGAAGATTTTCCTGCACCAGGAGCACCCGTGATTCCGATGACAACTCCCCCGCTCGACGCCTTATAGATTTGCTTCATCAGAGCTGACGCGTCTTCGGATCCATCTTCGATCTTCGAAATTGCCCGCGCCACTGCGGCTGCATCTCCCTCGTCGATGCGCTTGATCAAACTGTCTGGTTCAGAAGCCATCGTCTAACGATTGATCTCAGATCTCAGATTCCATCCCGATAAGATCTGAGATCTGAGATTGCCTTCTACGCCCCTCCACGCAGGATCTCACGAGCGATAATGAGTCGCTGGATCTCCGAAGTGCCTTCGCCAATCGTGCACAGCTTTGAATCGCGCCAGTATTTTTCGGCGGGGTAGTCTTTCGTGTATCCATAACCGCCGTGTATCTGAATAGCTTCTTCGCAAACTTCAACGCTTATCTCCGATGCAAAAAGCTTGGCCATCGAAGATTCTTTCGTTGTCTTCTTTCCCTGGTCTTTCATCCACGCCGCGCGATACATCAGCAGCCGTGCGGCGTCGATTTGCGTTGCCATATTTGCCAGCTTGAATTGAATCGCCTGAAACTCTGAAATGGGCTTACCAAACTGCTGGCGTTCCTGCGAATACCTCACTGCTGACTCATATGCTCCCTGGGCAATTCCGACCCCAAGCGCAGCTATTGAGATTCGACCTCCATCCAGAACCTCCATTGCATTTACAAAGCCTTGTCCCTCATCACCCAGTAAATTGCTGTCGGGCACAAAGCAGTCTTCAAACACCACGCTGGCAGTTTCTGAAGCGCGCAGACCGAGCTTGTTCTCCTTCTTTGACGGAGAGAAACCATTCATCCCCTTTTCGAAGATGAATGCTGATATTCCCTTACTGCGTTTACTGCGGTCGGTAACGGCCATTGCCACACAAGTATCAGCATGGATCGCGTGGGTGATGAAGTTCTTCGATCCGTTGACGATCCATCCACCATCCGCGCGCACGGCTGTTGATTTGGTGCCTGACGCATCAGAGCCGGCACTTGGCTCAGTTAATCCCCACGCCCCAAGATGCGTTCCCGAAGCCAGTGGAGTCAGAAATTTTTTCTTCTGTTCCTCTGAGCCGTAACTATAAATGTGATTGGAGCAAAGTGAATTATGGGCGGCCACGGAGATCCCAACCGAGCCATCAACACGCGAGAGCTCTTCGATAATGGTCGCGTATTCGACATAACCCATTCCCGCCCCGCCATACTCTTCGGGAAACAACACACCAAGCAGTCCGAGATCTGCCAGCTTTGGTTGTAACTCAACAGGAAAATGCTGGGATTCATCCCACTCCATCACGTGTGGGGCGATCTCTGACTCCGCAAACTCGCGTACACTTGCTTTGATTTGTTTTTGTTCTTCGGTTAATTCGAAATTCATAGGGTTAGTTTAATAAAACCTCAAAATAGTGGCGAATGTGCGAGTCTTCTCTGCGCTTTCTTTGCGTTCTCTGCGTCTCCGCGGTTTTGGGTGGGTGCGTTTCAACGGCACCGCAGAGACGCAGACAACGCAGAGAAAGCGCAGAGAAGAATAACTCTTCAACGAACCTTTTTCTTCGATTCCCTCTTCATCAATCGCTTCACTTCACCGATTGTCAACATTCGCCAGTGACCTGGCTTTAAACTCTCATCGGTCAAAGAACCGATCCGTACGCGCCGCAGCTTTAAGACTGAATGGCCAATCAGATCAAACATCCTACGCACCTGTTGGTTCTTCCCCTGATGTAACAACACCTCAAACCACGCGTTGTTCTCAGTTTCATGCAATAACTTTATTTTTGCTGGAGCAGTACGCGTACCATCTTCGAGTGTCACTCCTCGTCGTAGACGCCGGATCGCCGCCTCGGTAGGTACACCTTTCACTTTAGCTTCGTAGACCTTATCAACTCGATTGCGTGCAGACGTGATGTAATTGGTTAACTCTCCATCGTTGGTCAGGATCAGCAGGCCTTCAGTATTGAAATCGAGACGACCCACTGGATGCACTTTACCGACTGAGTGTGGCAATAACTCAGTGACTAAAGGGCGACCTTCAGGGTCAGACAGGCTGGAGAGATAACCTCGAGGCTTGTTCAATAATACGTAGACCTTTTCCTGGTTCTTTAGCTGTGGGTTAATTAGCTTGCCGTTTACTTTGATGTGGTCGTGATCCGGATCGGCTTTAGTCCCGAGTTCGGTAACGATCTTACCGTTGAGTGAGACCTTGCCGTTGATGATGAGTTCTTCCGCATGGCGGCGTGAAGCGATCCCGGCTGCGGCAATTAGTTTCTGAAGGCGATGTTGCATTCGTAAATCGTAACGCTCTGTCCGACGAACTTTAGTTTGTCGTCGCGCTGGTTAATCGGACGGTAATTCCTCTGAGGGCCTCAATGCCAACAACGACAAACTAAAGTTCGTCGGACAACCACCTCGATTCACGTCTAAGTCCCGCCGCTTAAATCCTGGAAGTCTTCGACGCTCGGCAATTCCGTCAGATCCTTTAGGCCAAACTGCAAAAGGAAATCTTTGGAAGTGCCGTACATCATTGGACGACCGATAGTTTCCTTCCTTCCCTTCGCAACAATCAGCTTCTTATCAAGAAGTGTCTTAATAGCAGATGGCGATTGAACACCTCTGATCTCCAGAATCTCCGGGACTGTGACAGGTTGTCGATACGCGATGACTGCCAAAGTCTCGAGCGATGCGATCGTCAGTTTTGCACTGGGACGCGTTCGCAACAGACGCCGAACGTATTCGTGGTGTTCTGGACGCGTCGCAAACTGCCAGCCACCCGCAACTTCTCGCAGCTGAAGTCCTCCGTTGCGACCATTAAACTCTTCAGCCAGTACACCAACTGTTTCAGCTACAGCATCGCGATCTTCTTTTAAGACACCGGCGATCGATTTGATACTGAGCGGCTCTTCAGAAACAAAGATCAGGGCCTCGATGATTGCAGCTCTTTCCGATTGACTAGGCGGAGCCAGGACCTCCGACTCGTCATCCGCCTCTTCTGCTTGCGATGGATCAGCAGCTTCGACTTCAGCAACCATCGCAGCAAGCTCTCGGGCAGCTTCTTCGTTCAGCGTCGCTTCGTCGGGAGTCTCCGATGTTTCTTGATTATCAGTTTCTTCGTTAGTTGCCATTATTTACGTTGCGACACGCGCGACAATATCGCCAAACGTTTCGCGCTGGAAAAGTTTTATCTCAGTAGTCCTCACTAGTTCGAGAACTGACAAAAAGGCAATCACTAATTCGCGTCGAGAACGGGCTCGTTCAAAAAACACTCTGAGATTGAGTTCGCCCGATGATAAGACCATGTTACGCAGACGTTCGAGCATTTCAGCCATGGAAATCTCTTCGCGCTCTATCTCCAACAGCACTTCTTCTTTGTGACGCGCGAGAATGTCCTGGAAAACCTTCAAGAGATCAAAGACGCCCACAGCTACTTCCGGATTGTTCTTGTCGGTCTCAAGTTCAGCACGACGAAACACCGCTTGCTCTACTGTCGCTCTCGACCAAAGCATCTCAGCGGCCGCCTTATATTTCTGATACTCCAGGAGTTGATTTACGAGATCTGTCCGCGGGTCCTCGATCTCCTCATCGGGCGCGAGCGGATCGCGCGGGAGCAACATCCTGGTCTTGAGTTCAATGAGAGTGGCAGCCATCACCAGGAAATCGCCTGCGACCGCTATATCCAACTCCTGCATTACACGGAGGTAGCGCAGGTATTCATCCGTAATACGTGCGACGGGAATATCGTAAATACTTACCTGCTCTTGTCGAATCAGGTGAAGTAACAGATCGAGTGGACCCTCAAACTCACCCAACAGAATCTTCAGATCGTCCGTGACGTCATCAGAAACAATCCTGGGAACGGCGCCGGCAACTTTCAAAGGCGTCTCTGAAGTTTCCACCAAGGTTTCCTGAATTTCGTCGTCCACTATTAGTTTCACGCCTCACTCAACCCAACGTTTTGGAAAACTTCTTTCAGAGTTACTGACGCGATGCCGTGAGCTTTGTCACGGCCCATTTTTAAAATCTCACTGAGTTGATCGTCGGTGATATCTCTGACTCGCTGCTGGATTGGTTGCAGAAATTCGATCGTTGCTTCTGCAAGTTGACCTTTCAACTGCGCATAACCCTTCCCGGCAAAATGATCTTCAACCTGCTGCTGAGTCTTCCCGGTAATCAGGTGGTAAATCTCGAGCAGGTTGTTGATTGCGGGCCGTGATTCGTCAAACTTTATTTCCGTTCCAGAATCAGTTACCGCGCGCTTGAACTTACGTTGCACGGTGTCCGCGTCGTCCATGAGCAGCACGCAACCGTTTGGATCGTCATCCGATTTTGACATCTTCTTCAGAGGATCCGAAAGGGACATGATGCGCGCACCGAGCTTCGGGATGTACGGCTCTGGCACCTTGAATGTCTGCCCGTAATCCCGGTTGAACCTCATTGCGATGTCGCGAGTCAATTCGAGGTGTTGCTTCTGATCATCACCAACCGGGACGAGATCCGTCTGGTAAAGCAGAATGTCCGATGCCATCAACAGTGGATAATCAAAGAGACCAACGGAGACATTTTCTCCCTGCTTCTTAGCTTTATCTTTGTACTGCGTCATCCGTTCGAGCTCAGACATCCGGGCGACACCATTGAGTATCCATGTGAGCTCGGCGTGTTCGTGAACGTCAGATTGGATGAAGATCGTGGAGACGTTCGGATCGATGCCAACAGCAAGATAGATGCGAGCAAGATCGCGCGTTTTTTCCGCCAGCTGTTTGGGATCTTGTGGCACCGTCAAAGCGTGAAGATTGACGATGCAGTAGAAGGCCTCGTACTCATTTTGGAGTGCTACCCAATTTCGCAGAGCTCCTAAATAGTTACCGAGATGAACATTACCCGTTGGTTGGGCACCGCTAAAGATTCGTTTTGGCATTCCCAAGTTTTATAGCAACAGTAAAAATCGCAAGACCGAGAGTACGGGTCTAAATAATAGATCGAGCAAGCCCGCCTGCATCGCAATCAACAAAATAATGAAGCCAAAACGCTCAAGCGCTTCCAACGCTGGTTTCATACTTTCTGGCAATAGCGTATATAGAACTTTACTCCCGTCCAGCGGTGGGAATGGGAGCAGATTGAAAACAGCCAACGAGACATTCAATAAGAGCGCTCGAAAAAGAAAAATCTGAACCGGCTCGCTGATACCTGCCAACGAAGTGCCAGGATCAAACAATGACGTGCGTTGAACGACCTTGATGATCAGCAACGCCACGATCGCGATCGTCAGGTTCGCAAGGATTCCCGCAATAGAAACCATGATGTTGGCGATATCCTTGTTACGCCACCTCAATGGATTGACTGGAGTTGGCTTGCCCCATCCAATCAAGGGAATACTTGCCAGCGGCCCACCGATACTACCAATGACAAAACCGGCGATTGGAATCAAAAGAGTGCCAATAGGATCGATGTGAGCGATAGGATTCAGCGTAATGCGACCGAGCAGCCGCGCGGTGTCATCGCCAAACTTGTAAGACATCCATGCGTGAGCGGCCTCGTGCGCGGAGATCGCGAGCAACAGGACGACCATATAGATCACAAGTTGTGGGATTAGTTGTTCTGCGTTCACTTAGAATCTCACGTTGGTAGCGGCTCAAACCGAGCGGCCAACTTAGCATTCCGAAAACTATGTGTCAAAACATTGCCATTGTCCGTCGAACTTTAGTTTGTCGTGCGTAGAATGCAAGGCCTCGGATTTATCGAACTCCTTCGATGGCACGCACGACAAACTAAAGTTCGTCGGACAATTGGCAGTCTACCTAAGCAGCGTTCCCTGAATATGCATCGGGAGACTGTAAACGGAGTCGATCGAAACCGCCGCCATCTCACCACTCGCGCTGAACGCCAGTCCCACCAGATTTACTCCGGCAACTACAAGACTTGCATTCTGTCCGTCTGGCGAGATACGCACGATTCCTCGACGTCCTCTTAGAGAAGCAGCAACGTATAGATTGCCCTCCAGGTCAAAAGCGAGTCCTTGTGGGCGACCGAGTCCTTTGTAGAAAACGTCAACTTCACCGTCTTTGTTCACTCGCCAAACACAATCAAAACTCGTGACGGTCGGGCCGGTAACGTAGAGCTGGTCATCAGTACCAAAGGCGAGGTGATAGGCCGACACTGAAGGTTCCAACTGAGCAAATGGTTTCTCTTCACCAATGCCATTCACCCGAAAGATCGTTCCGGTACGATCGCCTACATGCAAAACGCCATCGCTATCAAAAGCAATTCCGGTAGCTACTCCAAGGTTGCGAGAAAAAGCAACCGCATCTTTAAAGGGGTTGACCCTATAGACCGTGCCATCGAAACGACTCGTCACAAACATCTCGCCGTCGGGGCTGAACGCAATCCCCGTCGGATTAGGAATATCACCCGAGTATTCGATCACATCACCACTTACGTCGATCCGAAATAACGTAACCGGTAACTCTTCACCACGTGAACCAGAACGCGTGACAAACAACGAGCCATCTTCAGGGTCAAACGCGGGATTAGCGACTGGATGCAAATCGCTCGCGAGTTTGCGGCCGATTAGAAAGGGCATCGGCTCGGTTCGAAGATCTCCACTTTTCAAAGTTACCTGTACCGGTCCACCACGGCGGTCATCAGGTATTGTTGCCAGGACTCTTTTACAACCGAGCGCTACAATTCCTGCGGCAGTTTCGTCAAACAGAACCTCACATTCGTCGGGATCGCTGGTATCAAAGCTTTCGCAGTCAACAATAACTTCCCCTCCGGCCGTGCCGTAGACAGGGTCGATCCTGTTGATTTTAGGTTGGTTTGACATTCCCATGGTTCCGCTGATCCAAATGCTGGATAAAGCTCAAGGCCTACAAAATGGCTCATCATACTTCGCCGTCAGATCGAAGTCTAACCTGTGCCGCTGTGCTATAATCCGGCGCGAAGTTGTTAAGTGCGGACTTTCAAACTAACCTGATCCTTGGACTTTCCGAGCAGAGAGTTGCGCACGATCGATATCTCAATGTTTAGACGACTCTGCGACTCCGCGTCGCCGAGCAAAACAGCAGCTACCCCACATACGACGTTTACCGCCCGTAACACTGAATCTGTAACTGCAGAGTCTCCACCCAACGCAACTGCTTCGAAGTTCAGAAACATACAGGCTCAAGGAGGGATGGATCCATTACTAGCGCTTTAGGCAACACGCTGGGACTAAAACCGAACCAACTTCGTCGTATAGAAAAACTCTATACGCGCCGGATTCCTCCAGACCAAATCGTTACTCCAGAATTTGCTCGCCAACTCGGAGAACTGTCTCACGAGACTCGCCGCCAGATCGGAGTGCTCATTGATCGTAAGGGACACATTCAATACGTGATGGTTGGTGACAATCGCCGAATCGAGCTTCCGGATTTCAAGCGAGTCCGCGTCGCGTCCGGTCGTTTCCGCGGTTTGCGATGTGTTCACACGCATCTCCGCGGCGAGCAACTTACACAGGATGACCTCACTGATCTTGCTCTCTTGCGTTTGGATTTGATGGCCGCGATTGATGTAGATTCCAATACTGGACTTCCCGGACTCGTCCATGCTGCGCATCTGTTACCACTACACGCCGGTGATTTAGATCATACAACTGCTCCAGATGTGTACGCGTTTCTGGAACCGCGAATACCTTCCCAACTTGATCTCGACTTCCTGGAACTGATCGATTCCCTCGAAGATGAAATGGCGAGGAACCGTCGAGCGGCGAGACGCGCTGAAGTTCGCGATCGCACGATCCTGGTCGGAGTAGCGACAGGACCAATTACTGATGCAGAGGAGTCAATGGCCGAACTTGCAGAGCTCGCCTCGTCGGCGGGTGTCGTAGTCCAGGACACGATCATACAACGACGTTCCGCTATCGACCCTCGTACGGTTTTGGGAAAGGGAAAGTTGGATGAACTGATTATTCGTGCGCTGCAACTCGGCGCGGACATGCTCGTCTTCGACAGTGAATTGTCTCCCGCGCAAGTTCGTTCTCTTTCGGAAACGACAGATCTGAAGATTATCGACAGGTCGCAGTTAATACTCGATATATTCGCGCAGCGAGCACAATCGAAGGAAGGAAAGATTCAAGTAGAGCTCGCACAATTGAAATATCTTTTGCCGCGACTTATCGCGGGACAAGACTCAGCGTTTTCACGGCTGGCGGGTGGAATTGGAGGCCGAGGTCCGGGCGAAACAAAACTGGAAACTGACCGCCGGCGCGTCAGAGATCGAATCAACCGGCTCGAAAGAGCAATCGAAGAACAACGGCAACGACGTCAGGAACGACGCAAAGCGCGAACGCGACAAGCTCTTCCGGTTATCTCGATTGTCGGCTATACCAACGCAGGCAAATCCACTTTACTTAACGCCCTTACAAAGAGTGAGGTCCATGCTGAACAGCGAATGTTTGCCACTCTCGATCCCACCTCAAGGAGACTGCGCTTACCCCGTGAACAAGAAGTAATTATTAATGATACGGTAGGATTTATTCGTGATCTGCCGCCAGACTTAATCTCAGCATTTCGAGCCACACTGGAGGAGATTAGCGGCAGCAGTTTACTGGTTCATGCTGTCGATATCTCCAATCCTCGGTGGCCGCAGCAAATTAGCTCCGTCAAGAGTATTCTTGCCGACTTACAACTAAGTGACATTCCGACGATCCTCGCGTTGAACAAGACGGATCTGGTTGATGAGGAGATCCTCGATGCTGCGTTAAGGCAGGTTCAATCTGAAGCAAGTGAAGTGATTGCCATATCGGCAATTTCTCAGGCAAGTTTGACCCCGTTACTGGAAAAGGCCGGCGCTATTCTAGCTCGAAATCTGGCCCGTCCCTCGCAACCCGATGACCGAAGAAGATTTGCGATTTCGCATATAGCATAATGGGTCTTAGGCCACGCTTTAAAAGCCCTCTCACTCAAACTCGCGACAAACTCGTGAGCTATGCGATTCGTCCATTCATGCTTTTCGAACCGCGTAAGCGCTTCCTTCTGCTGTCCGCGATTCTGATTACATTAACTACTCTACTTCTGCTGAGTGGCACTTCGTCAGCACTGACTGAAACCTACAAGGAAGGTCAGGTTTTAAACCGGGCAATTGTTTCCCCTGCCGACATCACCACAGTTGACATAGCAGACACAGAGCAGAAAAAAGCCGCAGCAAAAAAAGCTGCCCATCCCGTTTTTAATTTCGACTCGAGCAGGGCCGAAACGTCCGTTCAAAGTTTTCGAGCTGCCTGGGACGATCTTAAGAAACAATATGCGTCGGGAGTGAGCAAGCCTACCTGGAATGGCGAGGGCGGTAACGCCGTCGTGCGCGCGATTCTTAGTCACAACTTCAGTGAAGCAGACCTCGATCGTCTCACTGCCATTATTCGTGAAACCGCCGCCAGCTATATCTACGATGACAATGACGCGGATCGTTTGGACCAGGATATTGTGATTGTCGACGTTCGCAATCCTCTGTCACAAATAATAATGCCGGCACCTCGTACACGAATGATTGCGGTTTCCGCGGCCCGCCGTAATCTCGAATTGCGCATACTCAATCTCCAGGGCTGGACACCGGAACAGAAAGCCGCAGTTGCTGCAGCACTGGTTCCGCTGATTCGACCAAACGCGGTACCCGACCAGGCCGCAACTGCCGCCGCGCGCGAGAACGCAGCAAATCAAATTCCACCGGTCGTGATTTCACTAAAGCGGAACCAGGTTATCGCTCGCGAGGGAGATACTGTTACATCCGCTACGCTTGCACAGATCGCTGCGATCAAAGACACGGGTCACGAGGGTCGACCATTCCAGAACGTTCTAGGGCTGTTCCTGGTTGTTGCCGCAATTTACTGGGCAGCATGGAAGTTTACGGAACATCGTAGTAGCAGCAACTCACTTACGCTTCACAAGTACAAAGCATTCGCGTTAGTGGGCTCTGCGATTCTGGTTGAGACGGCTCTTATGAAAGTTGGTTTTATTTTCGGTGACAGCGTTGCAGCTCAACGAGTAAACGCCCCTTTCAACGACCCAACCATTTGGAACTTCGCGATACCGTTCGCTGCTGCCGCGCTTCTTGTCGCGATGCTTGTCGATACGCAGCTCGCCTTCTTAACAGGCATTATCACCGCAATCTTTGCCGGAATGCTGGCACCAAACGGCATGCAAAAGGCGCTGTACGCCATGGTCTCATGTTCTGCCGCGGTGTATGGGATCGGTCGCTATCGCGAAAGACAATCTGTCACTCTGGCAGGATTGTTGGTTGGAACTGCCAACGTCGTGATGGCGCTCGCACTGATCGCGTACGCCGAGCAGCCGTTCAGCTTGAATACGATTTTGCTGGCGCTTGGTTGTGGCCTCGCTGGTGGACTATTGACAGCCGTCTTCACGGCCGGAGGTCTTCCCATCAATGAATCATTGTTTGGTATTCTTACGGACGTCAAACTACTGGAATTGTCGAATGCAGATCTGCCTGTATTGGGCCAGTTGGCATTGCGAGCACCAGGAACAAACCAACATTCACACGCTGTAGGTCAATTAGCCGAGGACGCTTGCCGCGCAGTCGGCGCCAATCCTCTTTTAGCCCGAATCGGCGCTCTTTATCACGACATTGGAAAGTTGGCAGCTCCAGAATACTTCGTTGAAAACCAGCAAGGCACAAATCCACACGATCGATTGAGACCGCAGCAAAGCGCGAAGATCATAACCAGTCACGTAACCTACGGAGCCCGCCTGGCTAAAGAAATTGGTTTGCCCGAAAAGATTGCGGACTTTATCCCGCAACACCACGGCACTCGCACGTTGCATTACTTCTTGCGAAAAGCTCAGGCACAAGCCAAGCCAAACGAGGTAATTAACGAAGCCGAGTTTCGTTATCCTGGGCCCAAGCCACAATTCAAAGAAGCGGCAATCATGATGCTCGCTGATTCTTGCGAGGCTGCTGCGCGTTCACTTGCTCGTCCTGATCCAGAAAGCATTCGAGCCATTGTTTTGAAGATTGTTGACGCGATCATAACTGATGGGCAACTCGATCAGTGCAACATCACGCTTCAAGAGTTAACAACTATCAGAGAAGCAATGATCAGCGCTCTGACTGCTATATACCACGCGCGCATTGACTATCCTGGGTTTAATGCCCCACCTATAACTACGCCACTACCACCTCTGCCGGCGGCAAACCTTGATAGCGAAGAACGTGGTGTCAGTTATTCGAGACCATCCGACATTCCAATCAGTCGCGGCGGGGAAGTTGAAGACGAAGCCATACCTCGCAAAGTCGGAAAGGGCTAATCTTTTCGTGATGTTTGGTGTGGTTTCGTGGATCGTGCTGCTTCGTGGGTAAGAGGCGATCCACGAAACAACACGAAACATGTCAAAACACATCGCAGACACTGCGAACTCTTAGGACCCCCGAGCGAAATTCTAGAGCCAGGGAAAGCAGAAAGCCGCAGTTAAAACTGACCGCGTAGTCTGTTGTAGGTTGTATGTAGGTCTTCGGGAATGACACGCGTTTCGGCAACTGAAGTCATGAAGTTTGTGTCGCCCGACCAGCGCGGAAGTATGTGAAGGTGGATGTGGTCAGGAATTCCGGCACCCGCCGCAGCCCCCAAATTCATGCCAATATTGAAACCGGGTGGAGAATAGACTTTGCCTAGCGCGGTTTCGGATTTTTTTGTGAGATCCATTAACTCATCCGTAATTTCTTTGGCGGTTGAATCAAGATCACCCAAGTGCTGATAAGGCACAACCAGAAGGTGGCCCGTAATGTACGGATAGAGGTTCAAAGCGACGAACGCGTTAGTACCTCGATGCAGAACGAAGTTCGTTTCATCGTTTTCAGTGTCTCCCGCGAGGCGGCAAAACACACACGGACTCCCTTCCGAGTCCACGCCGGTTGCGATGTATTTAGCACGCCAGGGACTCCACAATCGATCCAACGTATTTACCTCGGGACCCTATAGAATTGGTGGTTGCCGTCCATCACTGGCAAGATCTGCAGCGCTTCCGTGTGAGGAAGAAGCAGTCGAGTTGTCATCGTTGATGAGTTCTTTGAGTTCTTTGCCCGGTTTGAAATAAGGCACGCGTTTGGCCGGAATGCTGACGGGATCACCGGTCTTGGGGTTTCGGCCTCGCCTGGCGCCGCGCTCACGGACTCGAAAGCTACCAAAACCACGCAGTTCGATTTTCTCGCCTTGATTGAGGGTCTCAATGATGCTTTCAAAAACAATTTCGACTAAGCGTTCGGCGTCTTTCTTTGTGAGTTCTGCGGCTCGAGCAACGTCCTCGACGAGTTCTGCTTTTGTCATGCATCACCTCGGTGGCTCAAAAGATGGTCCAAGCTAAACCGTGAAGCCCTGAATAAGTATTTAGTTAACTTCTTGATGTGGCGAGATAAGCTGCTCGTACACTATCAGAAAATGTTCGGGTGGGGCAAGACTTGCGATTGCGCGCCGCTGAATGGTAAGAAGCCCTGCAACAAAGATGAAGCAGGGCCTGTAATAATCGTTGACGTTATTCTTCGTTGCTCTCGGATTTATTCAAGCCGAAATCTGCGAGCTCTCCCAGGGAAGCCATCCCACCACCAGCTTCCGAAGAATAGATCTTGGTATCTACAATCGGTTCGTCTTTACCGACAGCCCTTGCGGAGAGGCCAATCTTTTTGGTTTCGGGATCGATGCGAAGAATTTTGAAATCGAGCTCCTGGCCCAATTGAACCACGTCGTCTGGTTTATTGACGCGTTCGTCTGATAGCTCCGAAATATGGCATAACCCTTCAAGGTTATCGTCCAACTCAATAAACGCACCAAAGTTCGCGAATCGAGCTACCTTCCCGTGAACAACATCACCTGGCTTGTGTTCGTTTGTGAATTTCTCCCAGGCGTTTGGTTCAAGGTCCTTAATGGACAGCGACAACCGTCGATTCTCGGTATCGATACTCGTGATAACCGCGTCAATCTCCTGACCCTTCTTGAGAACCTCACTCGGGTGCTTTATTCGTCGCGACCACGAAATGTCTGACACGTGAACAAGTCCATCGACACCATCTTCTATCTCAATGAATGCGCCGAAGTCAGTCAAATTGCGCACGCGGCCATGAACACGCATACCGACTTGATATCGCTCATGCAACGTCTGCCAGGGATTCTCCTGAACTTGCTTCATTCCAAGACTAATACGACGCGCCTTGGGATCGACACTCAATACTTCAACCTCTACCGAGTCTCCTGGATTCACAACCTTGCTCGGATGCTTAACGCGCTTGGACCAACTCATCTCGGAAACGTGAACGAGACCCTCGACGCCGTTTTCCAGCTCTACAAAAGCGCCGTAGTCTGCAACGCTTGCAACCTTTCCTGTTACACGTGTGCCCACTGGAAATCGCTCTTCAACGCTCGACCACGGATCCGGCAATAGCTGCTTGTATCCCAGTGAAACCCGTTCACGCTCCCGATCAAATTTAAGAACCTTGACCTGGATATTATCGCCAACGTGAAAAAGTTCGTTTGGATTCTGCAACCGGCCCCACGACATGTCTGTTACGTGCAACAACCCATCAACGCCACCGAGGTCAACAAACGCACCATAGTCAGTCAGGTTCTTGATTTGACCTTCAACAACAATGTCCTCTTCGATTTGTTGTAGCGTTTGATCTTTTCTTCCGGTGTTCTCCTGCTCAATGACAGCCTTACGCGACAGCACAACATTTGAACGCTTGCGGTTCAGCTTTATTACTTTCGCTTCGATGACTTGATTGCGCAGGCTATCGAGATTACGAACGGGTCTCACGTCCACTTGAGAGCCAGGCAGGAAAGCTGCAATACCGTCGATGTCAACGCGGAGACCACCTTTAATGCGATCGATCACGCGTCCTTTTACGTTCGTGCTTTCGCGGTAGGCCTTTTCCAGATCGTCCCAGGCCTTCATGCGAACGGCATCAGCGCGTGAAAGAACAGGCAGACCATCGGCGGTCTCCATGCTCTTAACAAGTACTTCAACTTCGTCGCCGGGCTTTACAGTGATTTCACCGTTTTCAGTAAACTCAGCGGGATTGACTATGCCTTCAGATTTGTAGCCGAAGTCGATTACTACTCCGCGTTCACTTAGACCAACAACAGTGCCTCGAACCACTTCACCTTCTTCGAGAGTGGCCTGCTCCTGTTCAAACTGATCAAGCAACTGACCAAAATCAACGTCTCCACCTACACGTGCTTCCTCAGCATCATCGAGTTCGGAAGCTTTGGCGGCAACCGGAGTTGGTTGGTTCGAAACGTCGGCAGTTTGCGGCGCAGCCTCAGGCTCGCCGGAGGTAGGTTTATTTTCCGCCTCGCTGGGATTCAGCTTGGGTTGTTCACTAGACATGCATACTCCTGTAGATCCCGATAACTTGTAGCGCGTAAGAAGATCATATCGCGCTCTTCTGGCACTAACAATCATCGCAGGTATCGATGAACGTCAGGCAGTATTTTAGCGGCCCTTGTTTGTGTGATCCTGGCGTTGTCGGGAAATATGAGCTGGCGAGGATGGAGTTTGGAATTGGAAAATGTCGAGCTAATTTTGATTCGATACCGCCCTGCCGTAGTCACCCGCTTGATCCGACAAACACCCGCCGCCTTTTTACCGGGTAGGGCGGCAATGTACACGGCACTATAGCGCATGTCAAGGCGCGCAAGCGTATGCCGACGTTACATTTGTCTTCAAAAAAGAAAACGCCGCGAGCAGAGTCGCTGGCGTTCTCTTTCTCGATTGATGAAGTTGATTACTGGCTCGCCGAAAGGTTCTCGGACGTGCGTGGCACGACGTACACGCCAGCAGAATGAGAACCAACGAAGAGCACGTTTTGATCCTGAGAATCAAATGCGAGCGCCCAGATTCTTTGGCTGGGCAACCGACGCGACTTCGGATCGATTCGAGCCCAGGTAACGCCACCGTTGGTCGTTCGGAAAACTCCGCCTCCGATCTCTCCAGTTTGATATGCATTGCCGGCAAAGATCTCATCGCCATTTCTTGGATTGATCAGAATGGAGGTGAAGTCGCCAAAGGGTAAATTACCTCCGCGACGATTCCACGTCGCGCCACCGTCATGCGACATATATAAAGCCTGTTTGGTGCCAACATAGACATAACCTGGACGATGCGGATCCTGTGCGACAGTGTTGACGGGAAAATCACCCGGAATCCCAACACCTTGACGCCAGGTTCTTCCGCCATCCTTCGTGACAAGAACCCCGGATGCCGGGGTTCCAACCCAAATTGTCTCGGGCTCTTCCAGATTGGTTGAGATGCAACTCGCACGCGGATCGAGTCCAGTTCCAAACGGCAGTTTTTGCCAACCTTTGGCTGGATCGAAGCTGCGATAGAGTCCGGTGTTTGTAGCAGCCAGGTATCCAGGTTTGCCAGTCTCCGGGTCAATGGTATGAGCCAGCGCATTAACTGCATCGGCAAGGATCACGCTTGGCTGTTCACCGGATTCAGGAGTACTCGATTTCGAAACACCCAGTGCGGCAAGAGTGATGTCATCAAACTTTCCGGTTGACGGTAAGTGACGATCAGCTTGAAAGCGTTTGAGCGCTGCCAGAGTCAATGGACCACCTTTACCGTCCGGTGGACCAATATGGTAACCAGCTCTATTCAATGCCTCTTGCACGGCGGTTATTGTTTCTTCCGAAAGTGTCGGACGCTTAGCACGAGACTTGACTGCGGGCTTCACCGTGCGACCACGGGCGCTGGTTCGCGGAGCTGGCGTTTTCGGTTCGGGGGTAGAAGGAGCCCACACAGGCGTCCACGAAAGTCCCCGATCGATTGAACGATACACACCAAGATTGGTGCCGAGGTAAATGATGTTAGCGTCGACCTCGTCCTGCATAATTGAATAGGTGATCAAACGTGAAGGCATACTGCGCATCGAGGGACGCCATGTCTCGCCGTTATCATTGCTCACAAAAAAGAAACCGCCACCCGTCGCAGTGTTGATGGTTGACGCGTAAATGCGATTGGGAGTTTCACGATCGGCTAGGATAGCGTTAGCAAATCGTCCACTGAAACCGCCATTGGTTGGTACAAACGATTTGCCGCCATCGTTTGATACCATCACACCGTAGTTGTTGGTTCCAATATAAATAGTGTCAGGCCGCGAAGGATGAACTGCTATTGAGTTGATCTCGAGTTGACGTGAAGTGGTAACCATCCACGAGTCAGCATCGCCTCCTTTTTCGGACCGCCAAAAGCCCTCGGTAGTTCCTGCGAATACGACTCCCGGAATTGACGGATGTTGAAGGATCGCGCGCGTGCGGCGGGACTGCGATGGAATACCCTGAACCTTTTTCCAACTTTCACCGGCTGCTTTGCTTTCGTAGATTCCACTGCACGCGGAAGCGATGATGTGATTGGGATCGCGCGGATCGATGTCAATCGCGAAGATGTCGGAGTCATCAATGATTCCAGTCTTAATTGATTTCCACGTTTGGCCGCCGTCGGAAGATTTGTATGGAAGATACCAGGTTCCCGCGTAGATGATGTTGGTGGTTCGCGGATCGATCGCTAGCGACTCAACGTGAACCAAATTAGGTACATTCTGCGTAGGCAACTGCTGCCAGGTTTCGCCCGCATCATCCGAACGGAAAATTCCATTGAAGGTACCAGCAATCAGCGTATCCGGATTGGACGGTGATTGTGCGAGCGAGTGAATCGCTTCGTTTTTCAGTTGTGAGCTTTCACGAAAACTGTTTCCACCGTCTGTAGATTTGAAGAATCCACCGGGCTCTTTATGCCTGTGCGCAGCAACATAGATGGTGCGAGGGTTACGCGGGTCGACAATGATGTGATCGACGAAAAGCCTGGGCCGACCAAAGTTGTAAAGCAATTGCCACGTCTTACCGGCATCCGATGAAGTGTAAATTTGGCCGTCGAGCGTTCCGAAATAAAATCGATCAGGATTACTCGGGTCGACAACAAGCCCTCGGACGTCTCCTCCTGGAGGCCCCGTGTTTCGCCAATCGTTCGAATACAGTGCAGGGTCTGACGGAGAGTCGCTCGCTGCAACGACTGGGATCGACGGAATGATCAGGCCAACGAGGAGTAAAACAAGTGCAAGGGGGAGATACGTCTTAATACAATTCATCGTTATTCATCCAGGGTGTACGAGCCAGGCGGAGCGACGCCGCTCACCGAGAAACATTAGTTTAGTACAAATCGAAAGGTTTGTGTTCAAAACCTCACCCAGACCTCGCCGAGCCAGTATGATGCAAGTCATTTAAATCCAAGTTGTACTCAAGGGTCGTACCAAAAACTAAGCGGGCGATGCAACTCAGATGAGGTGCATCGCCCGCTTGGGCTATAGGTCTCAGGAGTTAAAACCCCCGACCGTTTATTTATTCGTCATCACCTCTGCCACGACGGCGGCGCGGTGCTCTGGTCTTCTTGCACTCCGGACAAGGTGACACGGCATTAGAAGTATCAACGGCTGGCGCGTCTGCACCTTGCGGGACAACCCAAAGTTGTACCGTCAGGTCGGATCGACATCCACCATCGACTACAGTGATACGTCCAGCCTCGATGCCTCTGGTGTTAACCAGGTAGTCCTTGGCACGATCACCTCTGGCCTGCGCCTCACCAGCACAACTACCGTAGACGATAATTGTGGCTGCTGAACCTGGCGTATTCTGAAGCTGAATCGCGTAGTTATCGAGTCTGGCCTTCTCATCGTTAAACTTGATGTTGCCATACTCGTCGAACTTGTTCGGTGTCGGCTTCGGCGTCTTAACAGCTGTGGTGCACGACGCGGTCGCAGAACACGAAGGATCTGCGCCACCGATATTCACCGTTGCAGTCACGCTTGTACCACTGAGTCCAGCGGTATCAACTGTGATCGAGGAAGTACCTTGACCACTGCTGATGGTTCCCGCTGAGACTGACCAGTTATACGTAAACGTTGCGTTCGCCGGACCACCACTGACGCTTGCCGTGAAGGTGATCGGCTGTCCAGGATCGATATCCGACGGGCAACTCACCGAAATTGTCGGACAAGGCGGTGGCGGCGCTACGCAGCCCGAGCAATCCGCGACAGTTACTGTCGCGCTACCCGATGCCGTGTGCTGGTTGCCATCGTTAACTTCCACCGTGGCTGTGTAAGTGCCATTAGCCACGCCGGTGAGATCCCAACTCACTGTCTTTCCTTCGCCGCTCAAGCGACCACCAGTAACGGACCATGTATAGACCAGCACATCATTGTCCGCATCAGTCGCGTTCGCCGTTAGTTGAACCGTACTGTCGCTGGGAGTACAGCTGGTCGAGCTCGTTCCTGGCGGGCACGGACGGGTGATCGACGTCATTGAAGCAGAAACGGACGAGACCACTGGCGCAACGTTAATATGCGGTGGTACCCGCTCATTTCTACGTCCAGCCCAGAATTGGAAGATATATCCGTTCGGATCATCAGAGAATATGAAGCCCGTCGGGAAACCATTTGAGGTCACCGGCCGGCTCGTTCCCGGTACTACCACAAGTCCTTGGAAAGGCGGATTAACTCTAACGTTCACGTTAGTGATTTGCTGGATCGGAATAGTGAAATCAGCCTGATTGAAGTGATCTTGATCCTGCTGATTCAAATGCCTGCGATAGGCGAATCCAAAGCCGAACCATCGTCGCGGATAAATCTTGAAACCACCAACGACGTCAACCGGGTTGTTTTCAAATGCATTAGGTGTTCGCCCACCCACATAAGTAACCGAGCGAACTTCAGCGATTGGCTGGAAGTGCTTGTTTACTGGGAAGTCAAACCCAACGCCGGAAAAGAACTCATCCGGTCGATCAAGCAAAACAAAATCACCACCCAGGCCTTTCGGGTTGCTATTGAGAATGTACCCAAGGTTAGCCGAAACGTTGATGTGCTTGCTCAACCTGCCATCGACAAACAGGATCGCACCAAAGTCACCAATGTTGCCGCCGGGACTGGCTCCCCGCTGGAGCATGTTAAAGCCCTGGAAATCATTCCCCTTATCAGCGTACCAGCGATAGAACGGAATGAGTCCGACTCCCAGCGGATTGTGTGGACCAGTCAAGCGCCACTTGGCGCCAACGACGAACGTATTAAATGTACTCTCACCGTATAACCGGTTGATGAACGGAGCATCCGGCAGATAACTCGGCGCCGTCGTGAATGTAAGTGGAATAGTGATCGGTAATGTCAATGCCGTCGCGGGTAATCTTGTAGTGGCCAAAACTACACCCGGCAGAATACTTCCGGCTGGCGAGCCGATGCCTGGGAAGTTGTCAGCTGGCCCAAAGGTTCCACTGTTCGGCGAGACCACTGGAGGTCCCAGTTGAGCGTTGAATCCCGGAAAGCCGAACTGCTGTCCGATTTGGCCAGCGGTAAGTCCGAACGTACCAGCGGAGCCACCAACGAACGGGAATTGAACGAAAGGCTGATTATTGAGTGGTCGAAAGACTGCTGTATTTGCCAAGGTGCCAACATTCGGGCCACTTGGCGCCAAAACAATTGCCGGAGGGCTGCAAAGAGTTGCGCCACAGAACAACTGCGAATTCGGTAAATAGAAGCTCGACAGGTTCTGTGGATTATTTACCTTTACTCCTCGGTAGCCTTCTACGTTGAAAAATAGCTCAAGGTGATCATTCAACCCCACATTGAAGCTCAAAGGAATCGAGGTGATATCTACGTTCCCTGGATCACGATCGTAATTGCTATACGCAATACTGAAAGTGAATTCACCCTTCCTCAGGGTTGAACCATCATAAATTGTGAAGAGTCCGGTTGGTCCACCCGGAGGGCCGCCAGTTCCAACTGATGGAGACTGGTTACGCGGATCATTCGGCGATCTCAAAGTCTGTGCTGATACTGCGGCACACAGCACCAACGATACGAGCGCGGCTAAAAGCGCCCTAGTTGCGAGTCTCATCGCATTCCTCCTGCGAAACGAGTAAAAATTCTGCGTAATGACACCGCCGGTAAGAGGTCGCTTGCAAAATAACTCAACCTCGTCTCAGAGGCGACAGCTACAGGTTTGTCAAAAAGTTCAAGCCGAATGGACCATGAGATCCACCGGCGGCGCTCGGACTACGAAGAAACAGAGTACTGTCGGCCTTACTTACAGTACTCATGTTCATCAAGATGCTGTTCCCGAGTTGTTCAAGCTTGAGGTCACTTCTAAGGGAAGCCAACCTCCCGTGTCAATGATTTTTACTCTCAAAACCGCGCTCGAAAAGTAAAAAAATCATGGCGGTGGTCCGAGTGTTAAATCATGCCAGACCATACTCTACCTTAAAACGGAAATCAAGCCCTTTTCACGACTTAGCGCCCATTTTGTTTATGTTTTTTCGGTCACGCATAGATGCCGCGCATGCGCGTATCATAGGCCACGCGGTCTATCGCCAGCATGTACGCTGCGGTCCTCGTATCGACCGAATGAGCATCGGCGTAACGGCACAGATCGTTGAAGCTGGCGACCATCTTGTCCTGTAATCTTTCGTTCACTACGTCCTCACGCCAGAAATATCCCATCCGATCCTGGACCCACTCGAAATATGAAACGGTGACCCCACCCGCATTAGCTAGAATGTCTGGGATCACAAATATTCCTTTTTGGTGAAGAATCTCATCAGCAGCGGCGGTTGTCGGCCCATTGGCCCCCTCGGCAAGCACCTTACACTTAATCTTGTCCGCATTCTGTGAAGTTATTTGGTTTTCGGTTGCCGCGGGAACCAACACGTCGCACTCCAACTCAAGCAGCTCGTGGTTAGCTACAAATTCCGCCCCCTCATAACCCTCAAAGGATCGCGTTGCGGCCAGGTAATCGAGAGCATGCGGAATATTGATGCCAGCGCGATTGTAAATTCCGTTATGAATGTCCGATATTGCAACAACTTTGTAACCCGATTCGTGGAGCAATCGTGCACCAATGCCGCCGACATTTCCGGAGCCCTGAACCACTACACGGGTCTCAGATGGACTCATTTTGAATCGCTTGATGGCTTCATTAATCACAAACAGGATGCCTCGGCCTGTCGCCTCGCGACGTCCCGACGAACCACCCAAGTCGATCGGCTTACCGGTAACCACAGCCGTAACCGTATGGCGCGCGTGCATTGAATAGGTGTCCATGATCCACGCCATGGTTTGCTCGTTTGTGTTCATATCCGGCGCCGGGACATCCTTTTCTGGACCGATAAAGTCGAGTAACTCGGCCGCATAACGTCGCGTCATTCTCTCCAGCTCACCAACAGACATTTGCTGCGGGTCACAAATAATCCCGCCCTTGGCGCCTCCAAAAGGAACGTTCACTACCGCACACTTCCAGGTCATCCACGCCGCTAACGCACGGACCTCATCTATATTTACGTCTGGTGCGTACCTGATTCCTCCTTTAGCTGGGCCTCTAGCGAAATTGTGCTGAACGCGAAAACCTTCAAAGACCTGGATTCGTCCAGAATCCATCCGCGTCGGTATGTAGACTTTCAATTCGCGGTTCGGGACTCGCAACACGGCATAAAGATCGGGATCAAGCTCGAGTAACTGCGCCGCTCTATCAAATCGCGACATCATTGACTCGAATGGATTCTGTTCTTTGATCTCACGAATATCGTCGACGTAGATTGTGCTGTACATGCTGACCATCGGACTTCTCCACATGAGGAGCCTGGGCATGCTCCCCAGAGCAATAGGAATTTAAAAAAATGTAATTCGGGTTTTCAATCAGGCACCTTTGCCGGTCAAAACCTCATTCATCGATCCAGATCTATAACCCTGCAAATCTAATGTGACGTATTTGAAGCCTAGCTCGCGAAAGCGTTGAGCGAGCTGTTCCAGAACTTCCCGGTTCAAAACCCGGTCCATCTCTTCAGGAGCTATCTCTAAACGCACAAGCGTATCGTGATGACGAACTCTGAATTCGCGAAAACCAAACTCGCGCAGGATTTCTTCGCCTCGATCGACTTTTCTCAAGCGTTCAATCGTCACGGTGGTGCCATAAGCAATTCGAGAAGAGAGGCAAGGACTCGCAGGCTTGTTCCAGGTCGGCAAATTTACTCTTCTACTCAGTTCACGGACTTCCGCCTTTGACATCTGCGCTTCGATCAAAGGACTTCTTACCGCGTGCTTTTTCGCTGCCTGTCGACCCGGACGATAATCGTCAAGATCATCGATGGTCGAACCATCCACAATGAAGTTAATGTTTTTGGATTGGGCGAACGGCTCGAGCTTGCTGTACAACTCGTCTTTGCAAAAATAACAACGATTGGCAGCGTTAGCGATATAACCGGGAGTGTCTAATTCGTCAGTCTGAATTCGCTCGTGATGAAAGCCAAATTCTTTGACTGCGCGATCAATTTCATCACGCTGGTACTCAGGTAAACTCGGGGACTCCCCCGTGACGCAGATCGCGTTCGCACCTAGTTCTGAAGTCGCAACGTACGCAACATAGCTACTATCGACGCCCCCGGAATAGGCCACAACCACCGCGCGCATCTCACGAAAAAGCGCGCGCAATTGCGCCTCTTTGGCCAGCAACTCACGCGAGACTTCTTGTCGGTCGTTTTCTATTTCAATGACGGTTTCGTTCACGTTAGTTGGGATTTGATTAGAGGCGACACGTTTACGGAATTACGTGCTCGCTCAACTTTTTCTAAGGGTGGACGCATGGTAGCTCATGCATCAGCGGACGTGCAACACGCATCTCACTTCAAGTATTTAGCCCGATTTTGGACGCACTAATAACGCCGTGGTAACATTCAACACATCCCCGGATAGGTTTATCGAACATCCGAAGTGCGTCACAGTCTTGAGTACAGTGCCTGAATCTCACTTTTCGCTTTTCACAAAAATTTCGATCCGAACAGCGATGCTAATGATTGTCATCGCCGCACTGTCTTTGTCTCTCAACGCACAAACAGACGAGTTCGGAGACGCTGCCGCCGATCCTGTCAAACTGTTTGAGCGCGGACAAAGCGCGCACGCAAGAGGTGAGTTTGAGAAGGCTCTCGAATTCTACGAACAGGCAATCAAAGTTCGACCGGAATTTCCCGAGGCGGAGTTTCAGCGCGGCAACGCTCTGGTTAGCTTATCGCGTTTCGATGAAGCAGACGCCGCCTTTCGTCGCGCCATCACCCTTAAGAAGAATTGGTCGCTTCCCTACTCTGCATTGGGAGCACTTCTCATGCGACGGGATAAAGATCAGGAAGCTGCGACTGTCTTTCAACAAGCACTGTCGATTGATCCGCAGGATAACGTTGCGCTCCGAATGCTCTCTGAAATACGACTGCGTAGTGGCAATCCGAAAGAAGCACTTGAATTTGCCACAAGAGCAACTCAGGGTCAGGATGCCCCAAACTCGGCATGGATAGGTCTTGCGATCGCCGAACGAGCCAACAACAACAAAGCGGCGGCCAGGAAAATTCTGGACAAGGTCCTAACAGACGAACCTGGAAATTGGACCGCGCTACTGGAACGCGCCGATCTGCTTACAGATGACAAAGCGTACGATCTAGCAGTCGCAGATCTCCAATCAGCTGCGAAACTTCGACCGGCCGACAAAGTCGTCTACGCTCGACTTGCATTTGTATATCAACAAGCAGGCAAAACCGATGAGGCAGCCGCCGCGGCCAAAACCGCCGGTTTGGAGTTGCAAGCGAGCACTAATGGTGACAAGACAAAAGTCATCGGAACTCCAGAAGAGATCGAGGCAGCAAATAGTGAGGACGCTGCTACCTCCCGACCAGCAATTCAGAAGTTAATTGAGAAGAACCCACACAGTGCGATGCTTGTTGCTCGTCTCGCAACTTCGTATCGAGTAGACGATCCAAATCGCTCGCTGGAGCTTTTTCGACGAGCAGCTCAGATGGAACCTACTGTCCCAGACTACGCAGTTGGTTATGCTGCTGCCCTGGTACGAGCGCGTCGATTTCCAGAGGCCATCGCCATTTTGGGCCAGGTTCTAAAAGTCAGTCCGCAGAATTATTCGGCCCACAC
The DNA here is from genome assembly GCA_036522415.1 of Pyrinomonadaceae bacterium. GTDB lineage: Bacteria > Acidobacteriota > Blastocatellia > Pyrinomonadales > Pyrinomonadaceae > PSRF01. The sequence continues at coordinate 37,886 of DATDFV010000265.1, forward strand.
GAATCTGGGCACGGCGCTGTACGAAGCAAAACGGTATTCAGAAGCAATAAGCGAATTCGAATGGGTTGTTACATCAAAACCCGACGTGGTGGTGGCTCATTATTTTATTGCTACATCCCATGACTATCTCGGAGAATATCCCGAGGCTCTCGTCGCTTATGAGAAGTTCCTCGCGAGCGCCGATCCAAAAATCAATCAGCTCGAAATAGAAAAAGTCAAACTTCGGCTACCTATGCTTCAACGTCAGATTCAACTTGGCCAAGGTGCAAAGAAAAAGCCCTGAGATTCGCAGGCGATTGTTTATGTCGCACTTAATCAAACTGAGCATTATCGTTTCGAGTGTGCTGTGTTGCTCGCTCGTTGCGATGGCTCAGGATCCCGGACCGACGCCACAGCCGACACCATTAACAGCGCCGCCACCTTTGCACACCATATCGAAGGAAGAAAGATCCCAAATCGAAGGAGCGACTGACAACAACAAGCGCCTTAAATTGACAATCGAGTTTGCAGAAGGTCATCTGTTAAGTGCCGAAAGGTATACCTCACAAAATAACTACGAGTCCGCATCAAACGAAGTAGGCAGTTATTACGCGCTGATCAAGAACTCGTTGACGTATCTCGCAACTCTTAAGAGAGACAGCAACAAGACCAGGGATTTATACAAACGTCTCGAACTTGCCTTGCGCGCGGATGGGCCGCGACTCACCCAAATGCGCCGAATCACTCCGCTCGAATTTGCTGTCTGGATAAAAGAGGTCGAAGATTTTGCGCGAGAAAGCAGAACTGAAGCTCTGAATTCTTTCTACGGACACACAGTTGTGCGTGACTCACAAAAGCCGGAAGAAAAGCCGAACGAGAAACCTAACCCGTGAAGGTAACACCTATGATCAGTCGAGCCCCTCTGATTCTCCCTACACTTCTTCTTGCTTTCCTACCTTGCTCAACGGTCAACGCCCAGCGCGACCACTTAACGCCGCAGGAAGTTGATCTGGTTAAGGAGGCTCAAATCCTCGACAAACGAATCGACGTCTTTGTTAAGGCGGCTGATCGCAGGATAATGGTTTTGACTGGAACGCAATCTGCAAATGCCAGGCAACTCAAGAAAGATTCCGAACTTTGGGGAGATTTGCCCACGGGGTCTCACGCGGAACTGCTAGGTGATATAGCCGGCATACTTGACGAGGCGATAACTAATATCGATGACGTTAGCGCGCGCGATGAGAGGAATCCGTTAATTCCTAAAGCTCTTCGCCGTCTCGGCGAAGCTGTGAACAACATCATGACGCAAGTCGCGCCGTTCCGGGACCAGGCAAAATCAGACGGGGAAGTTGCAAGTCTCGAATCATTAAATGAGGAAGCACAACAGATACTCGAGGCTGTAAAAAAACTACCGCCGCCAGAGCCGGAGAAGAAAGCAAAGAAGAAGAATTGAAGATTGGCTTTTGGCCTTGGGTCTTCGGTCTTCGGCCAGTTAAGAGAAAGGCCAAAAGACCAAAGACCTGAGTCCACTCGCAAATTACCTAGGGCTTTTTCTTTACCGCTCCCGCTACCGCTCTTGCTTCAGCATCGACCGCGGAACCCGCGCTGTTCTCATCACCTTCCAGTTTCGCAGACGCGTTTGACTGCAAACGTGGCGCCGATTCACCGACCGCAAAGAGTCTGAACTCCAACTTCGCTTCGGTCTTAGACGCGCCTCCAACGCCGGTGATATTTCCAAACATCCCGCCAAGTTTGTTCTGCTTCAACGCAGCAACATCAGTGTAGAGAATGAAATCGCACTGCTTCACTTTTGCTTCGGCCTCGGCTTCCATCTGTGACGATGCGTTGAGCGGTATGGCATCTGCGCCATTCGTTCCGAGTTGTTCGATGAGCCGTTGGCGCAAACCATCCAGAGAGATCGCACGACCAGCTTTATTGTTGAACTGGACCACACCAATCAAGATTGATCCTGGCTTCTTTGCTGATGTGCTGGCGGTCGAAGGCATTGTTGGAACATTCGGTCTGGCGCTATCGCCCTGTCCCTGATTCATTCCCGGGATCATCGAGGCTATAGAAGGCGCGCCATAGAGTTCCGAAGTGCTGGCCGCTTCGGTAAAACCAGCGGGAATATCAAACAATGCGGCATCCAACGAAGCCCGCGACAGTTCAACGACTTCCTTCGTTTGCGTCATCATTACCTGTCCATTCTCGCCGTAGATCTTCACGGTTTCGATGAGCGGATACCCGAGCTTGCCGTTACCCTCGTGCTTCATCCTGATTTGATCACGACAACCCGGTCTTGAGGGACGCGTAGTTGGAACCGTTTGTGTCTTGCTGATTTCGCAATTGAACTCGACGTTCAAATCAATATACCAACCGTCTAATTCATACTTGTGACTGCCCGGATGACATGAATCAGGACCAGCGTTAATTGATGTAGAACTCTTGATGTGACGCGCGGTGAAACCAAACATGTCTTTTCGTTCACCCGTATCAATCACGCTGCTGACATACTCAACGACACCACCCTGTCGTCCTGGTGTCGTCGGCGCTGGCGCTGGACCATCTGGCGTTGTCGGCGCACTCGGCTCGCCAGTCTCCATCGGTGTGATTGTGTATTTCTTCGTGGCATCACTCAGCTGAATAGTTCGCTTGAGATCACACTGCGTGATCTGAACCATGTCGAATCCATATCCAGAGTGGCTCTCACTTCGTTCGCGGGCGCCTTTGATCATTGTCACAGTCTCGCCAGCCGTTGGCTGACCAGCGGCGCTTCCCATCGTTGTTCGATACCTAACCTTGAAATCGTTTGCTGTCGTTGTTTGCCGTCGAGTTGTTTGTGCTACAAACAGCGAAACGCTTGCGAGTGCAATAAAGATAGACAATGGAATTCTCTTAATCACCGACTTCACCCTCCGAATTGTTTTTGATTTAGGAAGCTCTGATTAAGTACGACAGGCTGTTAGCCTGTCGATGGTTTGGCCCACGATATTACTCAAATGGAACCACGACAGGCTAACAGCCTGTCGTACTCAGTCGCGGATCTCCCGCAGTTTCTCCGTGGCGCGTTTGATCGCTTCGACGATCCTCTGAAGCGACTCTCTTGTGTTCGTCGAATTGCGATCATCGATCGATTGGCGGAAATCAGTTAACGGCTGAGCCGCATAGCCAGTATAAATGCCCGGTGCGTAGATTTGATGTTTGTACCAATTCCGCCCGCGCAGCCCGCGCTCATCGGTAAATTCGCGCTCAACTGCAATCAGCGTATCGTTAATGTTAGCTAGTTTTGCGCTGTCACCAGTCTGCGACGCCGCACGCTGTTGGATTCGCTCAGCGCGCTCCGCCGCTTTACCAAATTCTTCGATTGCACTGTTCATCGACTTCTCATCAAATGCTGAGTCGAGCTTGTATTCCTTCGCGAACTTCATTGCTTCATTGAAGAACTGCTGGAGCTGATTCGCATAGTCAGTGTAATCGAACGGCAGCACGTCGGCGTTTGCTAATCGCATGCTGAGCGTTCCCCATAATTGTGCGGCGGCAACGTGGTAGACAAAGCCTGGATCACCAAAGTGATCCATCCAGTAAAAAGAATCGTAGGCTGAATGGTAAACGCCGTAGTCTCCGTTGAATCCCATGTCAATCGACGGAACACCGAGATGCTGCAGAAACGGCGTGTAGTCTGAGCCGGAACCTAACGAATCAATGCGAGCTTCAATGATCGGATCGCCTGGAAGTCTTGCTTCGCGGGCTCGTTCCTGCCATTGCTGATAGATGCTGGTGCCCGTCTTTGGATCCTTCACGTCGCGCGTAACCCCTCGCAACACTTTCCAAAGCGATGGCACCGACGACGCACCAAAGTTGCCGCCCGCAACAGCGACGTCAACATTCAAATAGGCCACTGCTTTCTCACGAAGATCCGTTGCATATTCTTCAGCCCATTCGGTGGATCCAATCAATCCGTACTCCTCAGCGTCCCAACTGCACAGAAAGATTGTGCGCTTTGGTGCCCAGCCCTGTTTGAGAAGTTCACCAAAGCCACGCGCTACTTCCAGCATCGTCGATGTGCCGCTGTTTGGATCGACAGCACCAAAAACCCATGCGTCCCGATGATTACCCATCACAATCCAACGATCTCTCTGCTCGCTGCCATCGATTCGGGCGACGACGTTCCAGATCTTTCGGGTTTTGTAATCCATGTCAGTCTTAAGTCTGACTTTCACATCCGAAGTTCCACCGACGTGATACGCGAACGGAAGTCCGCCTTGAAAACCTTTCGGTCGTACTGGTCCCTGAAGCGGTGCGATCATGGTCTTCGCAACGTCGTAGGCGATCGGTTGCACAGGAATTCGAGTTAAGTCCGTCGCTTCTTCCGGTTTTAGACGAGGAACTCCATCGATGGCGGGTTTTCCGGGTGTTAAGGGATCGCCCGGATAATCGAACAGGTATTGAACAGAGCCGCGTTGGCCGGACGCAACTGGACGCCAGGGGCCTTTGGGATATACATCGCCCTGCATGTACCCATCGTCCGCAGGATCGGAATAGATGATGCAACCAATAGCGCCGTGATCCTGGGCGACCATCGCCTTCACCCCACGAAACGAGTTGCCGTATCGCACGATAACGATCTTGCCCTTTACATCGACACCCAGTTTCTTCAGTTCTTCATAATCAGTCGGCAATCCGTAATTTGCGTAGACGAGTGGTCCAGTGACATCACCGCTGGCACTGTAGCCGTTGAAGAGCGGTGTGATTTTTGGATTTGACGACGTTGGATCTCGTGGCACCACTGCCTCGGTAACCGAAAGTCTTTGCCTGCGATTCGTGATCAGCTCGACAATGCCAGGCGCGTTGGGATAAGGGAGCCAAACGTCGTACTCCTTTAACTCGGCGTTTAATCCATAACTGCGGAATTGATCGCGTACATAAATTGCGGTTGCGTAATCTTCCTTAGTGCCGGCGATGTGCGGCTCCAGTGTCAGACGACGAAGATGCTCGCGTGCAGATTTAGGTTGAGGAATTGCCCGAAATTGTTCCTCCCAACGTTTTTCTACTCGGCTGCTCTCAGTGGAGAAGCCGTCGAGTAACAAAGCATTTGGAGTCTGGGAAGTAACGATCCTGGTTTCAAGCGTTATGACTAAGAGCAACGCCAGGGTTACGGCGATGAAGGTGCGAATGGTGTTATTGGTCATGTTGAGTTATTAACGAGAGACCTCTTTGCTCTCTCTACGTCTCAGCGTTCTCTGCGTCTCCGCGGTAAAAAAAGACTCGAAAAAGGAACACGCAGAGACGCAGAGAACGCAGAGACGCAGAGAAAAATCAGTTGGCATTCAGCGCACTGAACAATCCAACAACTATTGCCGTACAATGAATTCTCAATAGCACTCCTTGAGGAGCAATTTCGATGGACAGTAGATATTACCCCAACGTAGAAGCCGACCTGCCAAAGTTAAACTCCGAACTCCGCAGCCTCTTCGATAGCGAGTACGAAGTGCAAAACTTTCAGGTATCAACGACCAGCATTATTCAGGCGCGCAAGTCAAACACGCTTCGCGATCTAACCGGACTTTCGTCCGCGCTAACGATAAAGATCACCCCAGAGACTGGCGGAACGCGGGTCGAGATCGGTATGCAGAAGTGGTTCGACAAGGCTGCGGTAGCTGCTGTTGGAGCGATCGTCTTTGCACCGCTGCTTGCACTCGCAGCACTCGGCGCTTACTGGCAATACAAACTAACTGAAGACGCCTGGAAGATAATCGAAGATCACATTGCAAGCAAAGCGGGTGGTTACGTGCCACCATTACCAGGAAGATGCGGAACATGCGGAGCAGCTAATGTCGCAGGATCTGATTTCTGTTCCTCGTGTGGTGCAAACTTGAAGATCGGACGCACTTGCTCATCGTGCGGAGCCGAACAACGCGATCCGGGAGCAAGGTTTTGTAATCGTTGTGGGAAACCTTTATAGGACCTATAGGACCTATTCGACCTATCCAGCTCTTAGTCGTGCCGCAACGCTCGAACCGGATCAATCCTTGCCGCACGCGCTGCCGGATACAAAGCCGCAACGATCGAGACGACCAACGCAAACAGGATCGCACCAATTGAGAGATAGATCGGCAACGAGAAGAAGTCGATGAATGACGCGCCTTGTGGTTTAAGTATGAATCGATAAGCGAGGCGGTTAGCGATCCCATCGATTCCCCACGCAACTAAAACTCCGATAACACCACCGAAGACTCCGATCACCGCAGCCTCGACGAAGAAAATCAATTTGATTTCCCGATCCTCCGCACCGATGGCTTTCATAATGCCGATCTCGCGGGTGCGTTCGAGAATCGACATGATCATTGTGTTGGCAATACCGAATGAGGCGACCAGGAGTGAAATGCCGCCGAGCAATCCTAAAACCGAATCGACTATCAGAAACACCGTGCGAATTTGCTCTAACTCATCGACGATCGAAAAACTCGAAAAGCCCAGATCGGTAATCTGCTTGCGAACGTCGGTTAACTTCACCGGATCTGACACCCGAACGACCGCGGAATCGTAACCCTCAGTCTGTCCTTCGCCGAGGTTACCTCCCTGACGTGCCAGAGCAAGCGCCACGCGACTCATCGGACCACGATGTTGCTTGCTCCAATCGTGCGCGACCTGAAGTGGAATATAGATGCCCGCGCCGGGCATCAATCCACGCAATCCTCCCTGCCCTGCACCTTCTTTTATCTCCGTATTGAGAACTCCTGATATGCGAAACATTCGAGTCTGCAAATCAGAACTCGATTCATCGAGGCCTTCATCTTCGAGTGGGATGCCGAAGAAGTTTGGCGCCGCCTCATCGCTTTCACTCTTTTGCGGTTTCGAATTTTCGTCTGGCGCGGCCAACAGCTCAAGAGTTTTCCCCACTGCATC
>DATDFV010000266.1:0-9111 GCA_036522415.1 Pyrinomonadaceae bacterium
ATCGATCGTCCAGTCATTCAAGCTGGCAACGATGCGTACTGGCTGTGAATTGTCACCGATGCTGTGATAGTCAAGATTCACTACCAGCGTCATTTCTGAACCTGGTTGCATCTCAACTTCCACCCTGGCTGGAGCTAATGAGATCCCACTACTTGCCGGCGTCGGCGTAGGTGTGGGTGCTGGGCTTTGTGCACGTGCACCAGCCGCCACGTTAACCAGCAGAAATACAACTGCAGTGAATCGTAGAAGGTTAATCGTATGCAACATGCGACTTGACGACCTTTCAACAGGGGACATTAGGGCCTGCCGAGATGTTGAAGAGGAGAGTGGCAGAAGAAACACCGGCAGCGAAGAACTGCGGAGTCAGTGTGAAGATAGCGTCAAAAACATAGCCATCGCTTTGCTGGCGAATGGAACTGTTGTTCTTCGAAAGCTGCGGACCGCTGAGAATGATCGTGGAACCGGTGAGATTGGCCAGAGTTGACGGGTAGACCACGCGGCCATCGCTTCCGATCGTTAAGGAGGTAGCCGGATCATCATTGAAGGGTGATCGAATGACGTGAGTGCTCTGAGTGCAGATTTTGCCCGCGCCACCCAGAACCCGAATGTTCTGAAGACCGAATCCCACATCGGATGCCTGGACCGCCTGAGCATTTGCGTTGTTGAGCCCAGACATTGAAACGGAAACCTGATATGGCTGATTACTGCGAAGCGCTATGGGCACAACGACCTTTACAATTGAGTTCGTATTCAGTGGTGAGACTTCCCCAAAATTGATCGTAACGACCAGATCGTTTCTTACGTCCGAACTACCAGTCACTGAGCCGCTCACCGCGCCGGTAATCGTCGGCTGACCACCGCTACTGATATCCAGTGCTTGAGCCGAGGTGTTAGACGAACCAACAACCAGCACAAGAAGAATGAGCAATGCGAATATGAAGTGGCGTATTCGCATTATGGCGCTGTGACTGTGAAAGTAACGGAGATCGTTGTGGTGCCGTTTTCGAAAAACTGCGGCTTGACTGCAAAAAGGGCAGGAACGGTTAGACCATTCGCATTACTTCGAGGGACCGCGTTCATGATGATAGGACCACTGAGCGCCGTGGTGGAAGATGAGAATGCGCTGAGATTTGATCTTACCGCAGTGAACTCATAACGGCCGGTTGTTCCATTTACGGATCCATTGGCGGGCAGCGTCGGATCGCCGGAAGTGGCATTCGTATCGGAGCCGCTGTTCACGCCGAGTCCAGTCCTCGATATTGTACCCAGGCCGAAACCTACGTCAGCAGCTCCTATTTTGCTAGCGGTCGTGCCCGAGCTGGTCACAGTTGCGCTTGCCGATAACACGTACGAAGCGTTGCTCCGCAGTTTGAGCGGCACGGACGCCGTTACAAAACTATTCGTGTTGCTTGGACCAACTTCACCGAGGTTGATTGATACCGCAAGCGGAGAGTTTGTTACTCCATCGGTCGTAACACCTCCCCCGGAATTGCCGGTAAGAGTCACAGAACCGCCGGAGTTAATCTCGACGAATTTCGAGACGGTTGCACTCATGCTGACTGTGCCGGTAGTCGATTGTCCTAAACACGCGACAGCAGAAATCAGCAACAACATGATGAACAGGCATAATTTGAAAATGATTTTGGTGGTGTGGCGGGGCATGGTGGCTTGTCCTGAGGAGGAGTGAATATGGATATCCGGCCGTCAGTAAACAAGAACTGACGGCCGGCACCACATAGAGAGTAAAGGGGCCAGGATTTTAAAGAGCTACTACCGTGAACTGCGCGGTGATAGTGATGGCCGGGGCAGGATCAAAGAACTGCGGCTTGACAGCGAAGATCGCGGGAAACGTTAAGTTAGTAGCACTATTCCCCGCGACTGCTTTGTTGATGCGCGGGCCACTTAACACTGCACCTGAGACTGCATAAGCACCGAGTGTGGAGTTGGCTCCGGCAAATACCCATCGACCGTTAACGTCCGTGCTGCCACCGACCGTTGGATCGCCAGGCGTTGCATTTGTATCTACGCCCGCCGCCAGATTTGCTGGTCGCGCGGCAGGAGTCAAACCAAATCCTACGTCGGTATCTTTGAGACTGAAGCTGGTCGCACCGGCTCCCGCAACACTGCTTACCATATTCAGTTGGTAGGCAACGTTGCTACGAAGTCTGACCGGCACACTCAGTGTTACGAAGCTGTTGGTGTTTGATGGGCCGAGTTCACCCAGATTCACAACCACAGCCAGCGGGCTGTTCGCGGTACCATCTGTGATAACACTGCCGCCGGAGTTTCCGGTAAGCGAAACGGCTCCGCCTGAAGTCAGTTCCACAAAATTCGAGACCGTCGCCGTCATCGTGACGCTGCCGGTAGTTTGTGCATAGGTGAGCGCCGCGCTCATGATAAGCAAGGTTGTTATTGCCAGGGCAGATAGAACGCCCTTGGTAAGATTGAACATTGTCGTTTACTCCTCTATGGGGGTTGTTGCCTCGAGTCGATTGTTCTAATGAGACTGAGGATGAAGTTGACAGGGGGTTAGTGGCGGGATTGCAAGCAGTTCGTCGCGGCCTACTTTGCCCCTGGGTCTGCGGCCGCAAAGGCATAATAGTGAGCCATTCCGGTGTTTGTCAATGACTATCAATGCTTAACAATCGGACGGAAGAGCTTCCCTCAGTCCGTCGAACCGAAGCCTTCAACCCGACAACATGCAAGCTCTTCTGTCGGAGCGCGGCGGCCGCCCCCGTCGAACAGAACCACCTTCACAAAACACAAGCGTAGCTCGTCTATCGGTCATGGTTCTGTTCGTTGGGGGCGGCCGAGGACGGCCGCGCTCCGACAGAAGAGCTTGCGTGTTCTCGGGCTGAAGGCTTCTGTTCGACGGGACTGAAGGGTTCGGACTTTTCAGCAAAGTCCAAACTTTCATTTACGGTTTCGCCGTCGATACTTTCTCTGCGGAGCTGTATTTCTTCATCAAATCAATCGCTTTGTCGGCCAGTTTGAAAAGGTGCGGATGCGCGCGATTCCCATTGGTCAGTATGGCGAAACCAAATTTGCGGTCGCGGTTTCCGAGCAGAAACGCTGTGTATCCAGGCACGCTGCCGCTGTGCGCGATATAGTTATCGCCGTCGCGCACCTCGGTCCACCACGTCAAACCGAAGCCCGCAGTCTCGTTGCCCCATATGTTTTCGATGGTCCCCTTAAACTGATCGTACTGCCGCGTGAACATCTGATTTATAGTCGCTTCACTGATGAGTCGTTTGTCTTTGAACGCGCCGCTATTCAGATTCGCAATCAGCCAGTTCGCTTGATTGAGCACCGTGCCGTACACAATGCCCGCGGGCCAGACCGACGCTTTCAGCCGTACGGTTCCCACCTGACTTCCCGTTTTGTCGTCAACCACGTAAGGAATTGAAAGCCGCTCTTCCATGTCAGGCCGCGGCTCGAACGCGGTGCTGGTCATCTCGAGCGGAGTGAAGATGTGCTCCTGAATATATTGTTTGTAGGGCACGCCGGAAAATTTCTGCACGAGATATGCGACCAACGTGAATGCCATGTTTGAGTAGGTGACAGATGTCAGCGGCGGCTTTGTTACCTTCAACGACTTTCGGAGGTAATCTTCGAGCGACGGAGGTACGGTATCGCCCCACACGGAGAACCCACCAAAGTCTGCCGGCAAGCCCGAAGTGTGAGTCAACAAGTGACGAAAAGTGATCGGATGTTGAGGGTCTTCACCCTGAATCTTGAAGTCGGTCAGATAATCATTGACTCGATCGTCCAGCTTAAACTTGCCCTGTTCCATCAGCTGAAGCAAAGCAATTGTAGACATCGCTTTGAATGTCGAGCCGATCAGGTAGACCGTGTTCGGTGTCGCCGGGGTTCGCGCCCAGAGATTCGAATAGCCGTAAGCATTCGTCCAGATGATTTTGTCTCCGGCGATTAAGGCAATCGAAGCTGAAGGAATGTTTCCGGTCAGAAGGGTGCGCTGAATTTCCGGCTCGAGTTCGGAAACCACGCGATCGATGTTGACAGTTTGACCCCGCGCAGCCGTGGACATTACGAGCAGTAACGAAAATGCGATGACGTGCAGAAACGAAGTAAATCGATCGATGTGTTTAGTCATTTGTCGTTGTCTCTACATTTGAATGGGCGGCAACAAATTTCATTCAATACTGCCACCCGAAACATTATGGGCCGCGCGGCTTTTGCTCGAAGCCGGTTGATCGTCCGTAACATCAGCTTCGGCGGGTTTCTTCGTAAATCCTGAGATGTCCCATCGGCTCTCAATATTCTTAAAGAGCTTCAGACTATTGAAGAACGCGCTCGACCCGCCGCCGGCACCGGCAAGCTTTGAACCTTCCTGGCCGGCGATCTTCGAACCTTCCTGGCCGGCGATCTTCGAGCCTTCTTGGCCGGCGATCTTCGAGCCTTCCTGGCCGGCGATCTTCGAACCTTCCTGACCAGCGATCTTCGAGCCTTCCTGACCAGCGATCTTTGAACCTTCTTGTCCTGCGATCTTCGAGCCTTCCTGACCAGCGATCTTCGAGCCTTCCTGGCCAGCGATCTTTGAACCTTCCTGGCCAGCGATCTTCGAGCCTTCCTGACCAGCGATCTTTGAACCTTCCTGGCCGGCGATCTTGGAACCTTCTTGCCCGGCGATCTTCGTTGCCGAAGTGCCGTTTCCAGACGTTCTCGAATTTCCATCCTCGTGGAACTTTACGCCGGAGTAATATCTGTATCTGGATCCAGCGGGCACGTCTTCGTCAGGAAGTACGAGTTTGCGGAGACTCACCTCATAAAGATATTTTTCAAGAAAACCCGTCCAGGACAAACTTTTCTTTTTTGCTTCTTTAGCAAACCACAGGCTCCTGTAGTTTTTGCGCGACACGTCATACCCTTCGCGAGACCACGGGAAAAATACTGAAATGCCGTTGGAGTACTGATAACTTCCGCCACTAAAGCCACTAAGGATCACGGCTTGTCGTAACTGGTCCCTCACCTTTCGGCACGCCTCTTGGATCTCATGTAAGATCTTGACGTCCTTCCCGCCAATCTCTTCGACTATCGAACCACACTCTTGATCGAGTAGCTCGCAAAAATCACCGAGGTCGACATTTTGATCGTACATGTATGTCTGACATCTCCAGTGGACGTGAAGAATTACTCGCTCCATTTGCCGGTAAATTCGATTTGCGGGATCCTTAAAGCTTTTAATCAATACTTCAGAGAGTTCATCGAACGCATTGATCAAATCTCCGAATTTGTAGAAATCCCACGCGGCCATATCGACTGAGACGCCTCCAACCGTGTAAGAATCCTGACTACGGATGAATTCCTTCACGAAGAGTTCGGCCACACTTGGCGTGTCTAAATTGCGATTCTGTTCTCGGGCTAAACAACCAAGTATCTTTGCGTAAGTCCAACCTGCGCTCGGCACGCTTCCCTCGGAAGCGATCATGGTCCTGGTCAGATTGCTGAATTGATAGCCAACTTCGAGCATGCCCATAACACAACTGTCAAATCCGAGAATGTCGAGCGGTTGTCCAAGCAACAACTTCGTAGTGATCTCTCGCAGCTCGCCTTCGTAGTTGTTCTCGTCAGCATCTTGATTCAACTCGTCCTGGCACATAGTCAGTCGTTTAAGCACGCCGTAAAAATCTTTCATCGTCATCGACTTGCCCGACGTCTCGTCTTTAAACAAGCCGATGTCCTGGAACCCAAGCGAGTGACCGGAGAAAATCAACGCGTATTTTTGGGCGCGGCGGCCGTAAGAGATCTCGCCCTTGTTGTTGTCAACCTCAACTTGATTAACGCACCAGTGAACGAAGTTCACGATAGCGCGCGGGTCAGCTGCGTTCTCATTCTCTTTTGTTGTCACTGGGTATAGCTTCTCGGGAACTTTATAGGATCGTACATACCGAGCTTTACCTGGTTCTGAGAAATCGCAGTAGAGAGTTGGGATCGAAGGAGAGTTTCCGTCGTAATAAACAAAGAGGTTGGGGCTTTCAGCACCGGCCTCAGCTATTCCTTTGATTTGTTCGAGCGCATAAGCCATGTCAACGGCCAGATTGTTGTCACCGGCCATGTAGATCATGATGGTCCATTCTTTTAGACTCATGAGGGATCTCCTTTCAGACGTTCCCTAACCCGCTGGGTCACGGGTCAGTACCACCTCGCGGTAGCGGGTGGGTTGTTGATTAAAGTGACATATCTCAGTGAGCGACCCACCCGCTACCGCGAGGTGGTACTGACCCGTTACCTCAGTCGCGCATCACTCCTATCGAAAGTCTTTGATCAGTACGATGTCTCTGGTTGCTGACCAGCGATAGACCGCAATCTTGCCATCGTGCGCGATTGCAAAGCTGCTTACGAACTCTGATTTGAAATTAGTTAACTGTTTCGCTGAGCCGCCGTCAATCGGCTGACTCCAAACGTTGAAAAATCCCGACGCATTATCGGCGTACGCAATTGAGTGACCGTCAGGCATCCAGGCAAACTCTATGGGTTGAACGGTTGTTGGAAGATCAATTGACTTCATCACCTCGCCACCTTCGAAAGGAAGGATAGCGACTTTGGGTTGGTTATTCGAGCGTTCGTCCACGTAGAAATATGCGATGAACTTACCATCGGGTGAGACCATCGGAAACTGGGAGGGTTGATTAGTTACCTGTACCGGCGTTCCGCCATCGATTCCCACTTTCCAGATTGTTGGATTGCCTGAGCGGTCTGATGTGAAAATCACAAAACCATCGGAAGAACACACCGGAGATTCATCAACGTACTTGCCATCGGTGAGTTGCTTCACGTTGGTGCCGTCAACATCCATTCGCCAGAGGTTTCGAGCGCCCGACCGATTTGACTGGAAGACGATATATCGACCATCGGCAGAAACCGTTGGTTGCTGATCGATGAATGCATCAGCTGTCAGTTGCTTATTTTGAGAACCGTCCCGGTCTGAGATCCAAATATCCCAACTCTCTCCAGTTCGACTCGCATAAACAAGTTTTCCATCAGGAGTCCATGCGACCTTCTCGGGAAGACTGGTCTTCAGAATTTGTTGCGCGCGACTTTCATCCTCGTTTGCTCCTGTAACCCAAATGGCGCTCACGTTAATCTGTTGGATAGTTGCGATTGTTTTTGAATCTGAAGTCAAACCGAGACTGATGTCTCCGTAACCGTTCAAGTCATTTGTTATGCGTCGCGCCGGGCCGCTCGGATACGGAATGAACCAGACCTGAGTGCCGATCGACGAAAACTCTTGCTGGGCTGTCACGATTAAGCCGGTGCCATCTGCGAGCCAAAGAACTCGACCGACGTTCGCCCATTTCTCCGAACCGATGGGTTTTGCTTCACCACCTTCAACCGGGATCTCCACGACCGTTGAAATATCACCGTTGGTCATCCCACAGGCAATTAGTTTTGCATCGGGAGACCATGACGGTCCCGAAGTAGAAAAGCCATTCGGTTGTTTTTGTGTGGCAATCGTCCGTGGCTGGCCACTGCCGTCCGTGTTTGCCACGATTAACTCCATGTTGTCCTGGTTCTTGCGCACAAACGCGAATTGCTTGCCGTCCATTGAGAACCCGATTGGACTAAACACACGATCGAGAACTTTGGTTGGACTACCACCGAGCACAGGGATGCGAAATAGAGCAGGTACGAAATTGTTCTTCGCGAATAGCGTAACGTAATAAATCTGTTCGCCGTCAGGCGAGAAGGTTGTACCAACAAAGCCACCATTCTGTGGTGGAACCAGGCGCACGAGACTGTTCGTAGACACTTGACGGATCCATAAGCTTGCCTGCTGCTTCGTATCGTTTGCACCAAAGACAACGTATTTGCCGTCCGGGGAAATCGTTACCTGGCCGTTAATATCTTCTCCACTAATTTTTCCGCCTGTCGTAAGGGCCGACAATTTTGCCGGACCTAACACCTTTGACTGAGTCAATAGTTTATACAGTCCAAAGCTGGCTGCGCTCAGAACGATTAAAGCGAGCAGAATCGCGATGGGATATCGGATGTTTGATTTCCTTACGACTGGAGCACTTGTGTCAGCCTCCGTCCTCCTAAGATCTCCGGATGGCAGCGTTGATCTTACATTCTCATTCAGGGTGGCTGACTTGAGTTGAACCGAACTCGAGGGCCCGGTAATCCCCGATTGTGGTGAAAGCGAGCGACTGAGATCTGAAGGTGATGTCGGTAGAGTGCCCGACTCGATTCGTTGCTTCAATCGTCGCAACTTGCCCACCATCTCTTTTGCTGTTTGCGTTCGCTCTTCCGGATCTTTTGTCAGCGCTTCGCTAATGATCCACTCGAGCGGTTCGGGCACATCCGCTGCAAATTGAGTTAATGGTTGCGGTTCGTGATCGGTAATGGCAACTATGATGTGACTCTTAGAGGCTCCGTGGAATGGAGTGTGCGCAGTAAGCATTTCATAAAGGACGACGCCAACACTCCAAATGTCCGCTCGAGCATCAACGACTCGGCCGGCTGCCTGCTCCGGTGACATATAAGCAACGGTTCCCAATATCGAACCGGGTTCCGTATTCACGAGAGCAAGCGTTGTCGCATCGGGCTCCGCAGATAATTCTTCTCGTTCCGTCAGCTTCGCGAGACCAAAGTCGAGCAACTTAATAATGCCATCGCTTCGCACCATAATGTTCTCGGGCTTAATGTCTCTATGAACAATACCGGCGGCGTGAGCGGCAACCAGAGCTGATGCCGTTTGAATTGCGATATCAAGGGCTTCGACAAGTTTCAACGGATGATGCAGCCGTAAGTGTTGTCGAAGTGTGACACCTTCCACAAACTCAGTTGCGATAAAAATTGTGTCCTCGGCACGACCGATTTCATAAACCGTCAGAATGTTTGGATGATTGAGCGCGGAAGCAGCCTTCGCTTCCTGAATGAAACGATTTACGCGATTTTGGTGAGAAGCAAGTTCGTCGGAGAGGAATTTTAAGGCTACGGGCCGACCAAGTTCGATGTCCTGCGCCCGGTAAACCTGACCCATTCCTCCCGCACCGATCTTGGAGATGATGCGATAGTGGGAAATCGTAGCTCCGGGGGATAGTTCAGCCACGCGTGGGTTTTACGTCAGTGGAGTGCATAGACGCAAGC
>DATDFV010000267.1:0-40914 GCA_036522415.1 Pyrinomonadaceae bacterium
TTCTCCACGGAGGAGAATTTCTCGATGAGCCGATGCAGTATGCGGACTTTGCTGAATGGCACAATGAATTGCTGCAAGGCTCGGACGAACATGCGGAACAAGGCAGGAACTTCTGGAACGATCTGAAACGCGGCCTTTCGCCGTTGAGCCTACCACTTGAGAAACGAAAAACTACGGACCAAACGTTTCACCCTGAAGCTGTTTCTATCGATTTCGATCCGTCATTCGTCGCTGGTATAGACGCCTTAGCTCACGAATGTGAATCATCGACTCAGGTTGTGCTATTTACATGCTGGCAGGCGATCGTCTCGCGCCTGACGAACCAATCTCACTTCGTGATATTCAATCTCTTCGACGGTAGAAAGCTTGAAGACCTAAAATCAGCGTTCGGCGCCTACGCGAAATATGTGCCGGTCGCCTGTCGATCGGAGAATATTTCGTTTGCTTCGCAAGTGCTGGCCACGCGCGCCGCGCTCAGCGATGCTGAAGAATGGCAAGAGTATTTCGATCCGAACGATTTCAGCGAAGCGTCCACGGGTTCAATCGCGTTTGACTTCACAGAGCAGGTCTCAACACTCGAGAATGCCGGACTCGAGTTTTCGTTGACCAGACAGAAGGTGTGTCTCGGTCCATTTAAGCTCAGACTTTCGTGTTTTCGGACGGAAGGTTCAATCCGCGCAGAATTGGTCTATGACACGCAGTCCCTTGATCGCGAGACCGTTGAGCGCTACGCCGGATACTTTACAGCGCTGATCTCACACGCCTCAGTGAGCAATGTCCGTGCAGCCAGCATTGAGCAGATTGAGATCCTCAGCGAAACCGAACGCAAGCGACTGCTCGTTGATATCAACCAGACCGCGTCCAGGTTTGTTACAGCGAATTGCATTCACGAGCTATTTGAAGAGCAAGTCGCCCGCACGCCTGAAAGTATTGCGTTGGTCTGCGACGATCTGGAATTAACTTATGCGGAACTTAATGCTCAGGCCAATCGGCTCGCGCACCTCCTGCGTCGTCGAGGGCTCGTGTCCAACCCGTGCGTCGGAATATGCCTCGAGCGAAGTGCCGAAACGATCGTCGCGCTACTCGGAATTCTTAAAGCAGGCGGTGCGTATGTACCGCTCAATCCGGAGCATCCGACTGTCCGGTTGACGTTGCAACTTGCGGAGAGTACCGCATCATTTTTGATTACCAGCGACAGCGCTACCACTGAATTGCTCGAGTTTGGTGGGGAAATAATCGATCTCAAGCGCGATCGAGAGTTGTTGCTTGCTGAACAGGACATTAATCCTTCATCAATCGGTACTGCTGCGGCTCTAGCTTACGTCATTTACACTTCAGGATCGTCTGGTGTTCCGAAAGGCGTCGCGGTAAGTCATCAAGCACTACTCAACTACACACAATTCATTTTGGGGCGCCTTCACGTGAAACAGCCACTGCATTTCGCAAGTGTTTCCACGATCACTGCGGATCTCGGGAACACTTGCATATTTCCCGCCCTGGTCTCCGGTGGTTGCCTGCATCTCGTTAGTTATGACGTCGCGATGGAACCTGCCCTGTTCTCGAAATATCTAACCGAACGGCCGATCGATGTTTTGAAGATTGTTCCCTCGCATTTAAATGCCCTCCTTGGCCCCGAGCCGCGTCCCGATATTCTTCCCAGGAAGTATTTGATTCTTGGTGGTGAAGTACTTTCATGGGAACTGGTGGATCGCATCTCAAAAACAAACTCGACTTGCGAGATCATCAACCACTACGGCCCGACTGAAACAACGGTGGGATCGCTTACCTTTAAAATCGACCCCCACGAAGTCCCAACTCAATCATTAACCGTTCCTATCGGGAAACCGATCACCAACACGCGCGTTTACATTCTCGACCCGCATTTGAAACTGATGCCGACTGGTTTGGCCGGAGAGCTTTACATCGGTGGCGCAGGTTTAGCAGCAGGGTATTTGAATCAGCCTATCGAAACCGCAGTTCGTTTCATTCCGAATCCTTTTTCAGATGAACGCGGCGGCCGTCTCTACCGCACTGGCGACCTGACCCGTTATCTTCCCGACGGTAACATCGAATTTCTCGGGCGTGTTGACCATCAGGTGAAGGTTAGAGGATTCAGAGTTGAGCTTGCTGAAATTGAGTCTGTGCTTTTGAAGCATAGTCAGGTTCGTCAGGCGGTAGTAATCGCAGAGCCGGCAACAGCAGATAACCAGCGACTGCTTGCTTACGTGGTTGCATCAGGAAGCAAGTCCGTGAGTGTTGATGCATTGCGTACCTTCCTCGGTGAACATCTGCCGGACTACATGATTCCGTCGACCTTCATCTTTTTGAAGTCGATGCCGCTAACTAAAAATGGCAAGATCGACCGCGCTTCTTTGCCTGCTCCCGACGAATCGCGTCCCGATCTGCAGCGACTTTTTGTCGCTCCGCGTACAGCCGTGGAAAAGGAACTGGCCGGCATCTGGGCTGAGTTTTTGAAGCTTGATGAAGTCGGCGTTGAAGATAATTTCTTTGAGCTCGGTGGCCATTCATTACTCGCAACCCAGGTCGTTGCACGCATGCGGAAGACCTTCAATTGCGAGATCCGTTTGCGAAGTCTTTTTGAATTGCCGACCATTGCCCAACTCGCCGAACAAATCGGAGATTCGACCGCTACTGAGACTGAACGTCTGCTGGCTGAAATCGAAAAATTGTCGGATGAGGAAGTCGAGGTTCTGCTAAAGACTAAGCAGCGTTGACTGCGTTGATGCACTCGCGAACTGTGGTATATTTACGGCGTCGTAGTTATTTGAGTTCTCTGATATCTTCACAAGTCCCCCGTCAACAGATTTTTCGTCATCTTCCCAAATACCCGCGAAAAACAGGATGTCGAGCACATTAATTCTTTATTAGTATAGCTATCTTTGCTGCCCTTGTGGGTTGGTTGGCCACAGTTGAACAGCTCGGTATCCTGGGTAATGGATGAATTAAGGAACAGAATTGCGGGTCTTTCACCTCAAAAGCGCGCTTTGCTCGAGTTGCGTTTGAAGCAAAGTGGTGCGCCCCTCAAACCTGAGCCAACAATCAAGTCGAGACGGGATCGCAGTTCAGCGCGAGCCTCATTTGCTCAGCAGCGCCTCTGGTTCCTGGAACAACTCGAGCCGGGTCAGGCGGCGTACAACGTGCCGAGGCCGATTCGCTTCAGCGGGCCGCTAAATATCGAAGCGCTGCGAGCGACTCTTGCTGAGCTTATTTGTCGGCACGAACCTTTCCGCACGCATTTTTTGAATGTCGATGGTGAGCTGCTGCAGATCATCAAAGATGACGTCAATATTCCTTTGACCGAAATCGATCTCACGAGTTTTCCAAAAACCGAACGCGAAGCCGAGGCAAAGCAACTTATACGAGCAGATGCAGGGCGACCGTTCGACCTTAACAGCGGTCCAGTAATCCGAACGCAGCTCCTGCGGCTGAGTACAGAGGAACACATACTGTTGCTGACGACTCATCACATAGTCAGCGACGCCTGGTCGGCGGTTATTTTGTTCCGCGAATTTGGAGAGTTATACCAGGCATTTACGAAAGGTAGGCCCGCGTCGCTTGCGCCACTTGCGATTCAGTATGCAGATTTTGCTGAGTGGCAGAGAGATTGGTTGCAAGGGCAGGAGCTTGAAGAACAGCTGTCGTACTGGAAACAGCAACTGGCTGGCGTTCCTACCGAACTGACCTTGCCGATGGATCATCCGCGGCCGTCGACGCCGACATTTGCAGGAGGACACAAGCGTCTGGCGCTTTCACCTGCCTTGAAAAACAAGCTCAACGAATTGAGCAAACGTGAAGGCGTGACTCTATTCATGACCTTGCTCGCGGCGTTCAAAACATTGCTTTATCGATACACCTCACAAGAAGACATCGTGGTTGGATCGCCGATCGCAGGACGCAGTCACGCCGAGGTTGAAGACCTGATCGGCTTCTTCGTTAACACGCTCGCGCTACGCACTACGCTTGCCGGTAATCCAACTTTTAGAGAACTTCTCCAACGCGTAAGACAAACTGCTATAGAAGCATATGCCCACCAGGACGTTCCCTTCGAGAAGCTGGTCGCAGAGTTGGATCCTCAACGCGATCTCGGCAGGAACCCTCTGTTCCAGGTGATGTTTCAGTATCAGGAAAATGTCAAGCCACTTTTCCAGACCGAAGATCTGAAACTGAGCTCGGTAGCGACTTCGACACATACGGCGAAATTCGATTTATCGATGGCCGTAATCGCGAGAGATGAAACCCTCAACTGTTTGATGGAGTATCGCACCGAGCTTTTCCGAGAAGAGACAATTGCGCAGCTGCTCGATCACTACAAGACTCTGCTGGAAAACATCGTTGCTAATCCAATCGAAAGAATTGCGACGCTTCGCTTAATGAGTGATACACAGCGAAGCGAGCTGATCGCTTCCGGGCGCGGTGAAGGGGCAGAGTTTCCCCGAGAGCAAAGCATTCACAAACTATTCGAGGAACAAGTTGAGCGCACACCAAATGAACCTGCACTGATCTTTCGCAACGGGCGATTGAGCTATCGCGAGTTGAATTCACGAGCAAATCAATTAGCGAATTACCTGCGGGATCGGGGAGTCGACCTGGAAACGCGAGTGGCTATCCGGATGGAGCGCTCTCCAGAAATGATTGTGGGCTTGCTCGGCATTCTCAAAGCGGGCGGCGCTTACGTTCCACTTGATCCTGCGTACCCGGAAGAACGAGCGTTATACATACTTGAAGATTCTGGCGCGAGTTTATTGCTTACGAAAGAGGGATTGATTGAATCTCCTTTGACCGCTCGCGTGCCAGTTGTTTCTCTGGATGATGAGGCAGAACAGATTTCCGTGGTCAACACGTCGAATCCACAAACTAAACATACCGCTGAAAACGCAGCGCACGTTATCTACACCTCGGGCTCGACTGGCAGACCAAAAGGTGTGATTAGCGCGCATTGTGCGTCGGTCAATCGGTTTGCGTGGATGTGGCGGACTTATCCATATGCACACGGTGAAGTTTGTTGTCAAAAAACTACGCTGAGCTTCGTCGATTCGATTTGCGAGATTTTCGGTCCGCTCTTGCAAGGCGTACCACTTGTGATACTTGACGATGATTCAGTTAAAGATCCGAAAGCACTTATCGCAGCGTTGTCGGAGCATAGAGTATCGAGGATCGTCCTGGTCCCGTCACTGCTTCGCGTAATGCTCGAAAGCAATGATGATCTGGCCAGGCGACTCCCGGATCTGCGCTATTGTGTTTGCAGTGGCGAGAGCTTGCCGGGGGAGTTAGCCGCTGCATTTCGCGAAAAACTGCCGCACACACGTTTGTTCAATCTTTACGGCTCATCAGAAATTGCAGCTGATGTTACTTGCTATGAAGTAACTGATACCAGTGGGCTCAACAGCGTCCCGATCGGAAAGCCAATTGACAATACACAGATTTACATTCTGGATGGGCAGTTGCAGCCAGTGCCGTTTGGTGTTGTGGGTGAGATTTATGTTGGGGGCGAAGGTTTGGCGCGAGGCTACCTCAATCAGCCGACTCTCACTGACGAAAAGTTTGTTTCGGATCCGTTTAAGGGCGGTGACGCAAAGCTGTTTCGCACCGGGGATCTCGGCCGATATTTAGTGGACGGAAATATCGAATTTCACGGGCGTCGCGATCATCAAGTAAAGGTGCGCGGCTTTCGAATCGAACTGGGCGAGATTGAGACTGTTCTTAAGACCAATCCGGCTATTCGCCAGGCAGTCGTGGTTGCGTTGGACGATGCGCAGGCCGGAAAGCAGCTAGTCGCATATCTGCATGTTGAAACGACACCCCCGCCGATCAATGAAATACGTACGTTGCTGCGGCGAAAGCTGCCGGACTATATGATGCCTACGGCCTTCGTGATGCTTGAAACACTACCACTGAACGCCAGCGGCAAGATCGATCGCCTCGCATTGCCCGCGCCCGTAAAGAACGAATTAACGTCGGATTTCATTCCACCACGAACGCCAATTCAAGATGTGTTGGCGACTATCTGGGCTGAGACACTCGGAGTCGATCGCATAGGAATTAATGACGATTTCTTTTCGCTTGGCGGGCATTCCCTGTTGGTTGCCCGAATAGTTGCTCGAGTGCGGGACGCGCTGCAAATTGAGCTACCCATTCGCACCCTGTTTGAAGCTTCGACTGTGGCCTCGCTGGCGACAGAAGTGGAGCGATTGCGGCAAACAGCCGGAGGTTCCACGCCAAATCCGCTTGCCCATATCCCACGAAATGGTGCGTTGCCATTTTCATTTGCGCAAGAACGCATGTGGTTCTTCCACGAGTTAGACCCGAATAGCGGGGCATACAATATCTCTCGCGCCCTGCGAATCCGAGGACCTCTTAATCGTGAGGCGCTGCAGCAAAGCCTCGATGAAATCGTTCAACGGCACGAAGTATTTCGCACCAGCTTCATAACTGTCGAGGGAAAGCCGTCGTTGTCGATTGAAGAAAGCGCAAGGCTGGAACTTCAGTATCGTGACTTCCGGCACCTGCCTAAATCGAAACTCGAAGAAGAATCGCGCGCGATGGCCGCCGAGGAAATCCAACGTCCATTCGACCTCAAGCGGGCGCCACTAATGCGAGCCGCGTTGGTCCAGTTTGACAGCGAAGACCACTTATTACTGCTCACTATCCATCACATTATTAGCGACGGATGGTCAATCGGTATTCTTCTGAGCGAGCTCGCGACTAACTACAACGCGAAGGTCGGTGCGGGCAAATTGTCTCTGCCCGAACTGCCAGTGCAATACGTCGATTTTGCGGCCTGGCAAAGACGTTCGCTCAGCGATGAGAGTCTGAAACCGCAAATCGACTATTGGTTGGTTCAATTGTCGAATGCGCCCGCGACGATCAATCTTCCCACCGATCGACCCCGTCCGCCGGTGCGAACGTTTCGTGGTGCCAGGCACGCACTGGCAATCCCGAAAGACATTACGACGAAGCTAACCGCATTAGGCCGTGAAAAGCGCGCCACTCTTTTCATGACGTTATTGACGGCGTTTCAGGCGTTGCTGGCATGCATTAGTGGTGATGAAGACATTGTAGTTGGTTCACCTATCGCCGGTCGCAGCGCGCCGGAAACTGAAAACCTGATTGGGAATTTCATCAACACCATCGTGTTGCGCTCAAGGTTTTCGAATGATCCCGATTTCAATGGCATGTTGCGGCAGGTGCGCGAATGCGCGCTCGGCGCTTTTACAAACCAGGATGTGCCGTTTGAAAAGCTAGTGGATGAATTGCAGCCTACGCGAACGCTGAGTCACAACCCGCTCTTTCAGGTGTGGTTTGTATTGCAGAATGCGCAAGCAACACAGCAGTCGAAGTTCGCTGATCTAACAACCGAGGCGGTTACTGTGGAAAGCGCAGACACAAGGCATGATTTGCAATTGACTTTATGGGAAACCGTCAAGGGACTAAAGGGCAGCTTCAACTACAGCACAGATTTGTTTGACCCTGAATCAATCGCACAGATCGAAAAACAATTTCAAGCATTGCTGGCGATAATCACCACTAACCCTGAATCTCGGTTAAGTACTTTGCGCACGATGCTCGCGACCGTTGCTCGCGACTATCGTGAAGAGTTAAGCGAACAGCTCGAAGAATCGAGCCACCGCAAACTGAAATCAGTCAAACGCAAAGCGTTAACACGACTACAACCGACGACCGTGGAGGAACCTTGGACCACTCCGACTCAATAGAATCAGTCCACCGACCGGGTGCAACAAAGCGTAAGCGAATTGCCCTTTCGCAGGAGCGACTCGTCAGGGAAGGCTTCTTGTCGGATGCGGGCACGTTGCGATTGCTCGAGCCCGCTGTTGAAGGTCTTAATCTTGTCGATTGGGTTGGCGGCAACAGGCAGCATATCGAGCAAGAGCTGTTGCGATATGGCGCGATTCTCTTTCGAGACTTCAATGTGAACACGGTTGATGAATTCGAGCAATTCATGAAATCGTTAACCGGCGAATTGCTCGATTACTCTTATCGTTCAACGCCGCGGACGCAAGTGAGCGGGAAGATCTACACTTCAACCGAGTACCCCGCACACCAGACCATTCCACTGCACAACGAGATGTCTTACACGCGGCAGTGGCCAATGATGCTGGGTTTCTTTTGTATGGAGACTGCGGTTGAGGGTGGCGAAACCCCAATCGCCGATAGCCGAAAGGTGTACCGTCGCATAGACAGTTCAATTCGCGATCGGTTCAGCCAGAAGAAAGTTTGTTATGTTCGGAACTACGATGATGCACTCGACCTTGCGTGGCAGAATGTTTTTCAAACGGCCGATCGCGAGGATGTCGAACAGTTTTGCCTCAAGGCGGGAATTGAGTTTCAGTGGAAAAACGATAAATGGCTCTCTACGTCGGAGGTCTGCCAGGCGGTAGCAGAACATCCGGAAACAGGTGAAATCGTGTGGTTCAACCAGGCGCATCTGTTTCATGTCTCAAGCCTGGAGCCAGAGATTCGTGACTCGCTAGTCAACTCTTCGGGTGGTGCGCCGCCCCGGAATGCGTTTTACGGTGACGGCGGTCTCATCGATGAGGCTGATTTGGAAGAGATCCGAGCAGCTTATGAAAAGGAAACGATCATCTTTCACTGGCAAAAGCGAGATATTTTGTTGCTAGACAACATGCTAATGGCACACGGACGAAAACCGTATCGCGGTGCGCGCAAGATCGTAGTTGGAATGGGCCGGCCATTTTCTGCTTAGAAGAACATCATGTCGCAGGAAATCATCGAAGGATATCGACTCTCACCGCAACAAAGACGTTTGTGGTTGCTGCGGCAGTCTGATCGCTGTGCACAATGCGCCGTCCGTATTGATGGAGAGTTGCACGTTGACGTTTTGGAGGAAGCCGTTCGACATGTTGCCTCTCAGCAAGAAAGTCTACGAACAACTTTTAAGCTGCTGACTGGCATGACAATTCCCGTTCAGGTGATCTCTGACCGTCCGGACGTGTTGTTCCAGAGACATGAGCTGCGACAGCTCACCGCCGAACAACAACATTCAAGAGTCAAGTTAATCTTCGATGATATAGCCAGGCGCAACAGAGCGTACGATCAACCTCCACTCTTGCATTTTGATTTGATCGACTTGTCTCCGAGCAAACACGACCTAATCATCAGCCTCCCGGTAGCTTGCGCCGATGCTCCATCCCTGCATTGTTTGGTTCATCAAATCGCTCACGCCTACCAGGCGGTTTTGCAAAGTGAAAAACCTTTGCCGATCGAGACCATGCAGTATGCCGATTTTTCCGAGTGGCAGAACGAATTGCTCGAAGCACAGGGTGGGTTGGCTGGTCAATATTGGCGACAGCAAAGTCTCACCGAGTTTGATGCTCAAAAACTCCCTTTTGAAAAGCGGTCCGTTTCGGCGGAGATTTTTCAGCCAGCCACGCTGTCAGTTGAAATTTCAACGGCCACGGGCAATCGCATCAAAGAGATCGCCAACAGTTGTGACGTCTCGACATCAGCGTTCGCGCTGGCTTGCTACCAAATCCTACTTTCTCGCTTAACCGGATCCTCGAGCGTCGTGATCGGCGTTGCGCTTGACGGGAGGAAGTTTGCTGAATTGACAGAAGCTATCGGCCTCTTCTCGACATTCGTACCGTTGCGGACCGATCTACCATCGGGTCTTGCTTTCGAAAAACTCTTGAAGCAAACGAGCGACCAGCAGCAAGCGGCAAACAGATGGCAGGAATACTTCAGGTGGGATGCCTCGTCATCCGGCGAAAATGTCATTTCGCCCTTTTTTGCGTTCTGTTTTGAGTTTCGCAAGCGCGCCAAAACCTTCTCCGCGGGCAATCTCAAGTTCTCGGTTTACGAAAACGAGGCTGTCATCGATCGCTTCAAAATCAATCTTATTTTCGAAGAGTGTGACGGGCAGTTTTCTGCTTCGCTGCAATTTGATGAGAGCCTGTTTTCAATCGATGATGTTCAACAGATTGCCGATCAACTCAACTCCCTGATCGAGGATGTTACTAACCTTCCTGAGGCGACGCTCGGCGAACTCAACTTGTTGAGTGAGGCGGAACGCAAACTAGTCGTCACGGAATTTAACGACACAAAACGTCGGTATTCTACGAGCCGGTCCGTCTGCGAGTTGTTTGAGGAGCAAGTTAGCAGCACGCCGGATAGCATCGCAGTAGTTTGCGAAGATAAATCTCTCACTTATGCGGAACTGAATGCTCGGGCAAATCAGCTGTCCCATTACTTGTTTGACCTCGGTGTTCGACCAGAGGTGCCAGTAGGCTTGTGTCTCGATCGTTCGGTTGAGCTTATCGTGGGAATGCTGGCCATTCTAAAAGCTGGCGGCGCCTATGTACCGCTTGATCCGCGCCAGCCGCCAACGAGGGGCCGGATGGTGCTCGAAGAGGCGCATGCAAGCCTATTGGTCAGTACGAGCGAGATGTCAAAGGCTTTCGGTGCCCCAGTTAATGTCTGCGTCGACGCTGACGCCGATTTAATCAACCAGAAGGCTGCGGATAATCTCAAAATAGAGGTTTCGGCGGAAAACCTGGTTTACGTGATTTTCACTTCGGGGTCCACCGGTCGGCCTAAGGGGGTGGCTGTAGAGCACCGACAATTGGTCAATTACGTTAATGCAATCTGGGAGAAACTTGCTTTGTCCCCAGGCAGCAGTTTTGCAAGCGTCTCGACTATAGCCGCAGATTTGGGGAATACGGCCGTGTTTGCAGCTTTATGTAAAGGAGGAACGCTGCATCTTATCACCGAGGAGCGTGTCACCGATCCCGACGCATTGACTGCCTACTGCCGCCGCCATCCCATCGATTGTATGAAAATCGTGCCGACACACCTGTCCGCATTGCTTTCAGTGTCCCAGGCGGCAGGGTTGCTCCCGCGGCGGCGACTGGTATTAGGCGGAGAAGTTTGTTCCTGGAGTTTAGTTGAAAAGATTAGCCGTTTAGCCCCCGCTTGTGTGGTTCTGAATCACTATGGGCCAACGGAAGCGACCGTCGGAGCAATTACAAACGAGCTGACCTCCGAAGATACCGAGCGTCAGTCTGACACTGTGCCGGTAGGTCGTCCGCTAGGAAACATGCAGGCTTACATTCTCGACCAGCAGTTGCGTCCAGTGCCGCGCGGCGTACCGGGAGAGCTGTATCTCGGCGGAGCCGGCATCGCCCGTGGATATATCAATCGACCCGACGCGACTGCGGAGAAGTTCGTTCCCAGTCCGTTTAGCAATGCGGGCGACCGTCTCTACACGACAGGCGATCGGGCTCGCTATCTGGCTGATGGGCGCATCGAGTTTCTGGGACGCGTCGATAATCAGGTAAAGGTCCGCGGTTATCGGATCGAGCCACGTGAGATCGAACTTGCAATTCTCGATCACCCAGTAGTCTCGGAATCTGTTGTGGTTGCGCAAGAAGAACAACCTGGCGACAGACGACTGGTCGCCTACGTTGTCACGCGCAATCGCACGAAGGTCGATACGACCGAACTCAGACGTTTCCTGGACGGCCGACTTCCTGAATACATGATCCCTTCCGCTTTCGTCTTTCTCGATCGTTTGCCGTTAACCGCGAACGGAAAAATTGATCGAGCGGCGCTGCCATTGCCGGATCACTCACGACCTGACAGCGTTTTCGTGGCACCCCGAACTCCAGTTGAAGAGGTGTTGGCAACTATTTGGTCCAGTGTTCTGGGTGTCGATCGTGTTGGAGTGCACGATAACTTTTTCGATTTGGGTGGAGATTCGATTCTCAGTATCCAGATTATCGCTAGAGCAAACCAGGCCGGATTAGGTCTATCGCCGCGACAGCTGTTTCAACATCAAACGGTAGCTGAGCTCGCAATGGTTGCCGGAACTCCGACCCCGGTTGCAGAGCAGGGAACAATCACCGGCCACGTCCCTCTCACACCAGTGCAAGCGCGTTTCTTTGAACTCAATCTGCCCGAAATGCATCACTACAATCAGGCGATGTTGCTCGAAGTTCGTGGACCGGTAGATGAGTCATTGCTCGCTGTTGCGATAAAAGAACTTTTGAATCAACACGACGCTCTGCGTATGCGCTTTAGATTCAATGGAGACGGCTGGCGTGCAGCAATTACACCGCCGGACGATTTCGTGCCCTTCGAGACAATTGATTTGTCTCAATTCGCCGGCATTGAACAGTCACAGGCGCTTGCTGGACACGCGGTAAGACTACATACAACTCTAAATCTGCATGATGGTCCTCTGCTGCGTGCAGCGCTATTCAATCGCGGCGGGCAACTCAACAGCTATCTGCTGATAGTTATCCATCACCTTGTCATGGATGGTGTCTCCTGGCGCATTCTGCTCGAGGATTTTCAGACGTTGTATCAGCAGCTCGTCCGCGGCGAAACGCCATTGCTGCCCGCGAAGACTACTTCGTTTAAAAGCTGGGCAGAGCGTCTAGTTGAGTACGCACGTTCGCCAGGTCTATCTAACGAATTGCCCTACTGGCTCGCGGTGGGAAATAACGCGCCTTCGCGTCTACCCAGAGATGAAAGCGAGGGTGTAAACACGGTTGCGCAGGCGCGAACACTCTCTGTTTCACTTAACGCCGCTGAAACCCAGGCTTTATTACAAGAAGTGCCACTGGCTTACCGGACTCAAATTAACGAAGTATTGCTGACAGCGCTCGTCAGGGCTTTCGCCAAATGGACCGGTTCGCATTCACTGCTGGTCGATCTCGAAGGACACGGGCGCGAGGAAATCATCGAGGGGGTGGATCTCTCTCGTACGATTAGTTGGTTTACAACGATCTTCCCAGTTGTGCTGGATTGCGGGAATGCGCAAACCGCAGTTGAAGCGCTACAACTGGTGAAAGAACAGTTGCGCGCGATTCCCAATCGCGGCATCGGTTACGGATTGCTCAGGTTTGCGAGCGGTAATGCGATGGTTGCTGAGAAGTTGCAGAGCCTGCCGCAAGCCGAAGTCAGGTTTAATTATCTGGGTCAGGTCGATCGCATCTTGCTCGACTCGTCGATGTTTAGTATGGCTTCACACTCGAGTGGACCGGCACAGAGCAGAAAAGCCGAACGAGCCTATCTCATTAATATCATCGGAGTCGTTTCAAGTGGCGAGCTGCGGCTGGAATGGACCTTCAGCGAGAGCATTCATCGCAAGGAAAGCGTTAGCCAGGTCGCGGATCGTTTTATTGAGGAATTGCGTTACTTGATCGCGCAATCTCGAACCAGCGAGAAGATCAGCTATTCGCCTTCTGATTTTCCGAGCGCCCGTTTAAGCCAGGACGAACTAAATAAGGTGCTGGCCAAACTTCGTGGTTAAAGAAATGATGTCCAGTACAGCCAGACGCGAGCAAATGGATTTTCAAGGTGCGGATGAGATGACCGCGCCACGTGCAGAACCGCGTCTCGATTCCGTCCTGGTTCAATCAAAAATAACCCCCAGAGAAGAAAGTGGAGCAGTACCCCTTTCGCTTGCTCAGGAGCGGTTGTGGTTTCTTGAACAAATCAATCCTGGCGACGCGTCGGGAACGGTTTCTCGTGCTATCAAGATCACTGGCCTATTGAAATCGGATTTGATCCGGCAAGCACTGCAAGCCGTCATCGATCGTCACGAGTCCTTGCGAACCACATGTGCGACAAATCAACTAGATTCAGTCAGGGACAGCAAACCCTCGCAATTGATAGCAGCGAATCGTCCTGTGAAGGTTCCAGTAGTCGATCTGTCACACGAACCTGTGAATCAGCGCGAGACAAAGGCACGAGATTTAGCGCAAACTGCAGTACAGCAGCCATTCGATCTCACCCTGGGGCCGCTCCTGCGAGCGACCTTGTTAAGACTTGGCGAATGCGAGCATGTATTGCTGCTGAGTCTTCACCGCATTATCTGTGACGATTCGTCGCTACAAATTCTCATTGATGAATTGTGGTCGGCATATCACGAATTCGCCAATGAAGGTGCTTCGTCAAACTCTCCACCGAACATTCAATACGCTGACTACGCATCGTGGGAGGCAAAACAGATTCAGAACGAGAGCACTGGCCGCGCCCTCGACTTTTGGCGAGTGACCTTACAAGACGCCCCAACCGTAATCGAACTACCTACTGATCGACCGAGACCAGCCGTGCGTTCCTGGCGTGGCAATTCGGTTTGGGTAAAGTTGGAAAACGAATTGGTTGAAAAGCTCCGGGCCATTGGCCAGTCCGATGGCGACACGCTGTCGATCGTATTGCTTTCTGCTTTCAAGGTTGTGTTGGCTCGTTACTCCAGGCAGGACGACGTTGTGATTGGGTATACGGTCTCTAACCGCAAGAGAGTAGACACGGAACACCTAATCGGTCCTTTTGCCAACTCCTTACCCATCCGTACCAGTTTCTCAGGCAACCTGACTTTTCTCGATTTACTGACTCACGTACAGACTGTCATGAGCGAAGGCCAGACTCGCTTTGTGCCTTTTGAAAAACTGCTTGAAGAGCTGGAGCTGGAACCCAGCTTGAGTTATGCCCCGATATTTCAAGTGTCATTCGGTTTTCAGAACACTAATCCCGGTCGTGAAGGTTCCGGACTCACGCTCGAGGAATTTATGTTTGACGATGGTATTGCAAGGCTTGATTTGGCACTCGAGATCCTTCAGAACGGAAGCCATCTTGATTGTCGGTTTCGATTCAGCACAGATCTATTCGATCGCAGTACGATCGAACGTCTCGGAAGTCACTTTAAGACGTTGTTAAGGGAGATCGTCAAAAACCCAGAGCAGAGAGTTTCCACGTTACCGTTGCTGACGGAATCCGAGCGAGAGCAAATCGTGGTGGACTGGAATGACACGGAAACATTTCGGGCCGAACCGCGTTGCATTCCTGAGCTGTTTGAATATCAGGTTGATCTTACTCCCGAACGCATTGCCGTGAGATTCGAAGAGAAAGAGTTAACTTATGGTGAGTTAAACCTCAGGGCTAATCAGCTGGCGCATTACCTTAAGAAGCGAGGCGTTGGACCCGAAGTATTAGTGGGTATCTGCGTGAAGCGGTCACTGGAAATGGTAGTTGGGTTACTGGGAATACTCAAAGCCGGCGGTGCCTATGTCCCATTGGATCCGGAATATCCAACAGACCGGTTAGATTTCATGTTGAAAGATTCAGGAGCGACTTTGCTCTTGACTCAACAGCCGATCGCGTTGCGGACTGAAGCAAGCGTTGCTGAGGTAGTCTTTCTGGATACGGACTGGCCAGAGATTAGTAAGGAACGCGAAGAGAATCTTCCCACAAAACCCGCGGCAGCGAATTTGGCGTATGTTATTTACACGTCGGGTTCTACAGGTAAGCCAAAAGGAGTGGCTATCGAACATCGCAGCACGGCGAGTTTGATCGATTGGGCGCGCGACGTGTTTTCGGACGAAGAGTTGAGCGGTGTACTCGCTTCGACTTCTATCTGTTTTGACTTATCTATTTTTGAATTATTTTTGCCGCTGAGCTGCGGAGGCAAAGTGCTTTTGGCAAACGACATCTTGCAACTACTCAGTTTGCCATCGAGCAATGATGTGAAGCTCATCAATACGGTTCCCTCGGCCATGGTTGAGTTGTTACGTCTTCGAGGCGTTCCCGGAAGTGTGCAAGCTGTAAATCTGGCGGGCGAACCCTTACAGGCTAGCCTAGTAGACGAGATCTACGAACAAACTCACGTCAAACGCGTTTTTGATCTTTATGGCCCCTCCGAAGACACGACGTACTCAACTTTCGCTCTCCGACTTCCTCATGGACCGGCAACGATCGGACGACCAATCTCAAACACTTGTGTCTACCTGCTGGATGAGACTCTTGAACCAGTTCCGATTGGTATACCGGGAGAACTACACCTCGCTGGCGCTGGCTTGGCGCGCTGCTATTTGAACCGGCCTGAACTGACAGCTACAGCCTTTATTCCGGATCCATTTAACCAAAACACTCCTGGCAGGCTTTACCGAACAGGCGACTTGGCGCGGTATAAGGCTGACGGGACGATTGAGTATTTGGGTCGTATCGACAATCAGGTCAAGATCCGTGGATTCAGGATTGAGCCAGGCGAGATTGAAGCGATCTTGCGCGAACACACATCTGTGCGAGACATCGCGGTTGTAGTGAGGCAAGCAAAGTTAATCGCGTACATCGTTCCCTCTGCAAAGCCCATTGAAGTAGGGAAACTCTGGAGCGACCTGCGCGCCCTCGTCAGCTCGAAGCTACCTGACTATATGTTGCCGGCGATCTTTGTTGAACTGGATACCTTGCCGTTAACAGCGAATGGCAAAGTGGATCGACGTGCTCTTCCAATTCCCGATGAAACGCGCCCGGCTTTAGAACAAGCTTACATTGCTCCGCGGCATCAGTTGGAAGAACAATTAGTTGCGTTGTGGGGAAATGTACTGCACTTAAAATCTATTGGGATCCGGGATAACTTTTTTGAGCTTGGTGGTAACTCGCTGCTGGCGGCGCGACTCTTCGCGCAAATAGAGAACCGTTTGGGCAAGCATCTTCCGCTCGCCACTCTATTTCAGTTTCCCACGATCGAGTTACTGGCCAATTTCCTGCGCGACTCTGACACTTCCAAACCGTGGTCTTCACTGGTCGCCATTCAGCCCGAAGGCTCTCGGCCGCCACTCTTCTGTGTTCACGCCGCAGGTGCGAACGTTCTAATCTATCGACCAATTTCCCGTCACCTCGGCAAAGATCAACCTGTCTACGCGCTACAGGCGCCCGGACTCGACGGACGAACCAGCCCGCTCACGAGTGTCGAAGAAATGGCTGCTCTTTATATAAAGGAGATCCGCGCTTCTCAGCCCCATGGTCCTTACTACTTGCTCGGCGCGTCTTTCGGCGGACTCGTCATTTATGAAATGGCCCAGCAACTCCTGGCTCAGAATGAAGAAGTTGCTTTGCTAGCGATGTTGAATACCAATTGTCCCGTATACACCCTGGCAAAGAAAATACGTTGCCATCTGGGTCACTTGAAGGAGCGTGGGCCCAAACGCTATGCAAGCGAAGCCGCCAAAGGTGTGAAGCGAAGATTGATCGGGCAAGTAGCCGAAACAAACAACGGATCGGGTAAAAGCAACGCTCTCGATCTCGAGATTCAAAAGGTGCTCGCGAATGATAGCGGCGTCGATGAGTCTCTAGTGCGCACGGTGACGGCAATCCTGTCGGCCGAGGAAGCATATGTACCAGCACAAAACTATCGGGGGAAGATCACGTTTTTCTGGGCGCGCGAAGCAAAACGAGATTTTGAGGACAATCGTCTTGGGTGGAGTAGGCTCGCAGCAGGCGGATTTGATCTGCACGAGGTTGACGGCACACACACGTCGATGCGTGAAGAACCGCACGTAGCGGATTTGGTAGAGAAGCTAAAGCCGTATCTACAAAACCGCAACTGACTGCGAAAGAGACAACATGATACTTAAGAGCAAAACCGAAATCAGCAACCCGGAGAACCTGGAGGATCTTTACCAGCTTTCTCCGATGCAGCAGGGTATGCTCTTTCACAGCCTTTACACGCCCAATTCAAGTGTGTATTTCGAACAGTCGCTATTTACCATCAAAGGCGACCTGAACATCGCGGCATTCGAGGACTCCTGGAAACGTGTTGTGCAGAGACACTCAATCCTGCGCACTGCCTTTCTGTGGGAGGATCTGGAAAACCCTGTACAGGCAGTATTCCGGCAGGTAGACCTTGCAGTGACGAATCGCGACTGGCGAGCCCTGACAAGTGAGCAACGTGAACGCGGGCTTCAGTCTTTGATTGAGATTGATCGTGATGAGGGTTTCGTGTTGAGCGAGGCGCCCCTGCTGCGTCTGACATTGATGAGATACGCTGACGATGAGTACAAGTTCCTCTTTAGCCGTCATCATATGGTGCTTGATCGATGGTCGCGTTCGCTGCTGTTTAAAGAGTTCTTCGTTATCTATGATGCGTTGTCCGAAGGACGGGAACCAGCGCTGGCCACTCCCACTCCATACGCGAATTACATCGGGTGGCTAAGCAGGCAGGACCATCAAGCCGCGGAGCGGTTCTGGAGAACAGCCCTCGCTGATTTTACCGAGCCAACATCGCTTGGAATCGAACAATCCTCACATAACCAAGTTAATGAAGGTGACTCCTTTGCTCGTTGCCAAATTCAGCTGTCGGAAGTGACTTCGGCGACTCTGCGAGATTTTGCCCGGCAACACCGCCTCACCCTGAATACGATTGTGCAGGGGGCCTGGGCACTCTTGCTAAGTCGTTACAGCGGTGACGATGACGTTGTCTTCGGCGTGACAATGGCGGGCAGACCGGCGACTTTGGAATCTGCCGATTCAATAGTCGGACTTTTCATCAACACCCTGCCGCTGAGAACGCGTGTCCACTCAGATCAACCCCTGCTTTCCTGGCTCAGAGAGGTTCAGGCCCAACAGAGCGAATTGCAGCAATATGAATACAGTTCACTGCTCGACATACAAGGGTGGAGCGAAGTACCTCGCGGCGTTCCGCTTTTCGAAAGTATTCTCGTTTTTGAAAATCTGCCGGTGGACAATACTCATCGGCCTGCGAACAACAACGTCGAATTCCGTGAAGATCGGGGCATTGGATCCACGACTGGGTATCCGTTAACCGTATTAGTAACCCCGGGTCGAAAACTTACCATTCAAATTGTCTATGACTGCGGCCGCTATTCAGACGAGGTGATTCGCAATCTGCTGACTCATCTTCAAACATTGCTTGAGAATTTACCGGCGGGCGCTGAAATGCCGGTTCGCGACCTGTCGTTGCTAAGTCAAGGGGAGCTGAAACAGATTCTAGTCGACTGGAACCGCACTGGTGTTCCTTCAGCGCTCATATCAATTCAGAAACGCTTCGAAACTCAGGTTGAACGCACGCCAGATGCGACGGCAGTAATTATGGATGCCCGGCAACTGAGTTATCGAGAACTTAACAGTCGCTCCAACCAACTGGCTCATTATTTGCGCCGGCTTGGCGTAGGCGCCGATGTGAAAGTGGGCATCTGTATCGATCGTAGTATAGAAATGGTAATCGGGGTGCTCGCCATTGTGAAAGCGGGAGGCGCGTACGTGCCGCTCGATCCTGAGTACCCGCGCGAGAGATTGCGTTTCATGGTCCAGGACTCGCAATGTTCCGTTCTGTTGACAAACCAGGGACTATTAAGTCGCTTGCCGGAAACACAGATAGCGGTCGTTTGCGGCGATCGGGATTGGCACAAGATTGAACGCGAGACTGACGACAATCCGCAAAATACAATCGCTGGTGACAACCTCTTGTACGTGATCTACACCTCGGGATCGTCCGGACGCCCCAAGGGTGTGGCAATGACGGAATGTGCGCTTGCGAATCTACTATCGTGGCAACTCGAACAGTCCGGCTTGTCCCGAGTCGCACGAACCTTGCAGTTCGCATCTTTGAGTTTTGATGTTTCGTTTCAGGAGCTATTTTCGACGTGGTGTGCAGGTGGAACGTTGTTGCTGATCTCGGATGAAATGAGACGTGATGCGGCTTCTTTATTACGTTTTCTAGACCAGCAAAAAGTGCAGCGGATCTTTCTACCGTTCATTTTTCTTCAACACCTGGCAGAAGCAGTCGAAAACGGAGGCACGATACCCGCGAATTTGACGGAGATTATTACCGCCGGTGAGCAATTGGAGATTACTCTGCAGATTGCAAAGCTGTGTTCCGCATTGAACGGCTGCTCATTGCATAATCACTACGGGCCATCGGAAAGCCACGTTGTAACTGCTCACTCACTTTCTCATCCTGTTGATTGGCCCACGCTGCCACCGATTGGACGTCCGATCGCGAATACGCAGATTTATATTCTTGACCAGAATCTGCAGCTCGCCCCGATCGGTGTGCCTGGCCAACTTTGTATTGGCGGAATCAGTTTATCGCGTGGCTATCTCAATCGGCCGAGTCTAACGGCTGAAAAGTTTATTCCGAATCCTTTTGGTGTTGAAGCCGGGAGCCGTTTGTACCTGACTGGCGATCTCGCCCGTTATCAGTACGATGGCAACATTGAATTTCTCGGCCGCGTCGATAATCAGGTAAAGATTCGGGGCTTTCGCGTTGAGCTGGGTGAGATCGAAGCGATACTCGTGGGACACCCAAGCGTACACGAGGCGGCTGTTGTCGCGCGCGAAGATGTTCAGGGTGGTCGAAAGCTTGTCGGTTATGTTGTCCCGGTGAGCATGAGTTCCGAAGATCTTGCTCGCGAGCTCCGCGGTTATTTGAAAAACTCGTTACCGGATTACATGGTACCCGCGACGTTCGTCACGATGGAGGCTTTGCCGCAGACGCCCTCGGGCAAGATCGATCGTCGAGCTCTCGCAGCGGTGGAGAATAGCGAGAGTAGCGTTAAGGAACAATATGAAGCGCCACGAGGGGCGACCGAAGAAAAACTGGCGGAGATTTGGGCAGCGGTGCTGCGACTTGAGCGGGTGGGCATTAGAGACAACTTTTTTGAATTGGGCGGTCACTCACTTCTGGCCACTCAGTTGATCTCTCGGGTGCGTAACATATTTAAGGTAGAATTGCCGTTGCGCAATTTGTTCGAATCTCCTACCGTCGCTGAGTTAGCCTCCGTCATCACTGAGTTAGAGAATTTTCCTGAGAACGGTAATGGGAATACGATAACCAGAGACTCATATGGTGAGGCGGAGCAACGATTAACCCGAATCGATGAACTTTCGGACGAGGATGTAGACCTCCTGCTTCGGCAAGCTCTGGCTGAGTCAGGTGACAACTGATGAGCACTTTCGAAAACAAACCGGAACTACAACCCGCTGAAAAACGGGCTCTGCTTACGGAGGTATTGCGCAAAAAAGCAACTGGAGTGCGAAGGCTGCCCTTGTCTTTTGCGCAACAGCGGTTGTGGTTTTTGGATCAGCTCGAACCAGGAAGTGCTTCCTATAACATTTCGCGCGCGGTCCGTCTAAGAGGGCCGCTGGATTTTCAAGCGCTGCAACAGGCCTTGAACTCCATAGTGGAGCGTCACGAATCGTTACGCACAAACTTTACTTCCATTGATGACGAACCGGTGCAAACCATTGCGGCCACGCGTGCGGTTGAGATTCAACCGGTAGATCTCGGCAGACTCGGCCCAAACAGCAGGGAGGGCGAAGCCAGCCGCTTAGCATCAGAAGCAGCGCGGTGTCCATTTAATCTTGCGCAGGACCATCTCTTACGAGTCACTCTTTTCAGGTTGGACGATCACGATCACGTGCTATTGATAGTGTTGCATCACATCGTTAGCGATGGATGGTCCATGGGAGTGTTTTTCCGAGAACTGGAAACTCTTTATGAAGCCTTTGCCAACGCGCGTCCCTCACCCCTCGCTGATCTGCCGATTCAATACGGAGATTTCGTTCGCTGGCAACGTGATTGGCTGCAGGGACAAGTACTCGAAGAGCAGATTAATTTCTGGAAACAACAGCTAACGGGTGCTCCTGGAGTTCTCGAACTCTCGACGGACAAACCCCACCCAGTAATCCAAACATTTTCTGGCGCTTACCACACAAGCAAGGTGGGAAAGAAATTGACGGCGGCTCTCCATGAGCTGAGCCGGCGCGAGGGTGTAACTCTCTTCATGACTTTGTTAGCGGCGTTTCAAACTTTGCTGCATCGCTACACAAGTCAAGAAGATATTGTGATCGGCACCCCGGTAGCGAATCGGACGAGAACCGAAACGGAAGATCTTATTGGTCTGTTTGTGAGTATGCTTGCTATCAGAACCGACTTGGCCGGCGATCCAAGTTTTCTGGAGTTGCTGGGAAAGGTTCGTGAGGTCGCTCTCGACGCCTTCGCTCATCAGGATTTGCCCTTTGAGAAGTTGGTCGAAGAACTACAGCCCGAGCGTAGCCTTGCGCATATGCCGCTATTCCAAACCTTGTTCGCTCTGCAGAATTTTCCCCGATCCACGCTGAGGCTGGGCTCTCTCGAACTTTCGGAATTCTCATTTGAGAAGAACACCTCAAAGCTGGATTTGTCTCTCTATGTAGGAGAACGACCGGACGGATTAGGGCTTTCGTTTGAATACAACACAGACCTCTTCGAGGCCGCGACGATTGAGCGGTTGGCTGCAAACTTCGAAGCGCTGCTCGAAGGAATTGTTGCCAATCCAGAGCAGCGGGTTTCTGAGCTGCCGGTGTTAACGGAACGCGAGCGATCTCAACTACTGGTCGATTGGAACCAAACAGAAGCCGATTTTCCTCACGACAAATGCATCCACGAGCTGTTTGAAGAGCAGGCTGAAAGGACTCCGGATAAGGTCGCTCTAATCTATCAAGGTATCGAAATAACATTTCGTGAGCTCAATACAAGAGCGAATCAGTTGTGCCATTACTTGAAGAGTCGCGGCGTCGGGCCTGATGTTTTCGTCGGTATTTGCGTTGAACGCTCCGTGGAGATGGTTGTCGGCCTGCTTGGAATACTTAAGACGGGTGGAGCATATATTCCATTAGACCCGGCCCATCCAGCAGAACGTCTTTTCCGCATGCTTGATGATTCGAGAACCGGCCTTCTACTTACGCAACAACACCTCAGCAACGTGTTGGGAGCGTGGGGTGGAGAAACCATTTATCTTGATACCGAATCGCTCGAAATTGCGCGGAATTCTACGCACAATCCAACCAACTCAATCTCCGCAGAAAACTCGGCCTACTTGTTGTACACCTCAGGATCTACCGGTCAACCAAAGGGTGTGATGAATTCCCATCGCGCTTCCCTCAATCGTTTTGCCTGGATGTGGCGCGAATATCCATTTGCAGAGAGCGAAATTTGTTGCCAAAAAACTTCTCTCAGTTTTGGCGATTCGATCTGGGAGATATTTGGACCACTGTTACAAGGTGTCCCGTTAGTGATAATTCCCGATGAGTTAGTGAAAGATCCTCAAGAGTTGATCGCATCACTCTCAGCGAACAGAGTCACGCGGCTGGTGTTGGTACCATCACTACTCCGAGTCATGCTCGATCTCGGTGAGGATCTCGGCCGACAGTTGCGCGACCTGCGTTATTGCGTTTGTAGTGGCGAGACTTTGCCGGTCGACTTGGCAAAGATCTTTTGCGAACGGCTTCCGCATACCAGATTGATCAATTTGTACGGTTCTTCGGAAGTAGCCGCCGACGTAACATGCTACGAAATTAATAATGCGGACGAGCTTTGGAACGTTCCCATTGGCAAACCAATTGCCAACACAAAAATATATGTTGTTGATTCGCATTTTCAACCAGTACCAATTGGCGTACTCGGCGAAATCTGCGTGGGTGGGGAAGGACTGGCAACCTGTTACCTGAACAGCCCGAGATTGACGGCGGAAAAATTCGTGCCTAATCCATTTAGCCAGCATAGGGGCGCGAGATTGTTCAGAACGGGTGACATCGGCCGCTATTTACCTGACGGCAACATCGAATATCACGGTCGGCGGGATCATCAAGTGAAGCTGCGCGGATTCCGCATTGAACTCGGCGAGATCGAAAACGCCCTCAAGAACTCTTCGTCTGTAAAAGACGCAGTGGTCATGCTGCGACTGTCAACGACCGGAAATAAGCACTTGATTGGATATGTGGTTCCAAATTCAAACAATGGTGATCCAAATAGCATTGCCTCGAGCGAACTCAAGCAGCATTTGAAAAACTCGCTCCCAGATTACATGGTGCCCGCGCATTTTGTCTGTCTGGAGAAACTTCCACTAACCGGAACTGGGAAGATTGATCGACGCGCCCTGCCTAATTCCGACGGCAGCCGGCCCGATCTGGAAGTGGCCCATATCGCGCCGCGCGATGATCTCGAAAGACGACTCGCACACATTTGGGAAAAACTGCTGGGAGTACAATCGGTTGG
The DNA here is from genome assembly GCA_036522415.1 of Pyrinomonadaceae bacterium. Lineage (GTDB taxonomy): Bacteria > Acidobacteriota > Blastocatellia > Pyrinomonadales > Pyrinomonadaceae > PSRF01. Next base: position 23,840 of record DATDFV010000267.1, read on the forward strand.
AATTCATGACGACTTTTTCCACCTGGGCGGTCACTCCCTCCTTGCTGTCCGGCTGGTCTCCGAAATCGAGAGAGAAATCGGTCAACGTCTACCTCTAGTTAGCTTTTTTCAGGGAGCTAACATCGAGTATCTCGCCAGTCTTTTGCGCCAGGATGTTAAGTCGCTTTCCTGGCCCACCCTGGTACAGATTCAGGGTGGCAGTTCAAAGCCCCCGCTTTTCTGCGTTTCAATGCCGAACGTGAATGCACTGGGCTATCGTTCTCTCGCTCGCTATCTCGGCGATGATCAACCTGTATTCGGGTTGCAAGCCCAGTATCCTGAGGATGTCGAGGGCGAACACAGTCAGGCCGTTGTGAAGCAAGTTGCGACCGAGTATTTGGAAGCGCTTCGCAGTGTCCGACCTACAGGCCCATATCAGCTCATTGGAATGTGCCGAGGCGCGCACATTGCCTACGAGATGGCGCGACGATTGGAGCAGGAAGGTCAGGAGATTCGATTACTTGGTGTCATCGACACGTGGGTGATGGAGAATACCTACAATAACTTTTGGTATTTCAACTATCGGGCGAAGCGCCTGCTTTCGGCACTGCGCGGCATTAGAAAGCGGCTCAGCATCAAAAACAAAGAGGTTCAAAGCGCGGCGACGAATAAGGAGATCAACATGTCGACCTTAGTTCTCGCGGACTATGCCGAGCGCAAACAGAAGGCTTTCAAAGTATATTTCCCAGGCCCAGATTACGTTGCACCTTCCATTGAGGGCCGCATTGCAGTCTTTCGCACTCACCGCCAGCCTCATAATCGTATCCGCGATGAACAGTTGGGGTGGGGCAAACTGGCTAAGGGGGGCGTCGACATTAATTCTATTCCTGGCGATCATGATACTGTGTTGAAAGAGCCGTACGTGCAGGGTTTGGCTGACGCATTGAAAAAGTATCTTCGCCGCCCAGACTAGCTTAAACCCACAAGCAGAGACAGCCTTGAGTGCCTCTTCAATCAATCAGGAAGGGTCGAGAAGGGAGAGAGGAGCTCGCCCGGTCTCTGAGATCCGCCCACCATCCCTTTTAGGAATCAATCTGTTCACGAATTTAACTAAGCTCGCACAATACAGGGACCTGATTTGGACACTTAGCATTCACCGCATCAAGGTCAGGTACAAACAATCAGTGCTTGGCGTGTTGTGGGCGGTTCTGCAGCCGATTTCGATGATGCTAATCTTCACTTTCATTTTCTCATTTATTGCGAGAATGCCGAGTGAGGGTTTGCCCTATGCGATTTTTGCTTACACCGCGTTACTTCCGTGGAACTACTTCTCAAATGGTGTCTCTAACGCCACCAACAGCCTTGTGAGCCACGCGCAGTTTGTAACAAAGGTTTATTTTCCGCGTGAGATTCTGCCCATCTCGTACATCGTTGCTGCATTTTTCGACTTCATTGTAGCGTGCATCCTCCTCGCCGGCTTCATGATTTACTACCACGTGCCATTGACCATTAACGCTCTTTACGCGATCCCGATCGTCGTGGTCGTGAGTTGTTTTGCGCTCGGAATATCTTTCTTGCTCTCAGCGACCCAGGTTCGTTACCGAGACGTCGGCGTTGCAGTGCCACTGTTGTTGCAGGTCTGGTTGTTCGCCACACCGGTAGTCTATCCGCTTAGCGCGGTGCCTGAGCGCTGGCGGACGTTTTACTTACTCAACCCGATGGTGGGAATCATTGAAAACTTTCGTCAAGTGATGCTGACGGGCAGTGCGCCCGAAAGTCGCTCCCTGCTACTCTCCGCCGCGATCTCGGTCGCCCTCCTCGTCGGTTCGTATCTTTACTTTAAATTGTCTGAGGCGACCATGGCCGACTACGTCTAGCTCAATATGATCGATCTGAAATTCGACAACGTTTCAAAGAAATACCGCGTGTACCATGAGTTAGATGCTGAGTCATCTGAAAACTTATTGCTGCGTTTACGCCATAAGCTGCGCGGAAACTGGAACGATTTCTGGGCTCTGCGCGATGTGAGTTTCGAAGTTCCTCGAGGAGAAGCGTTAGGTATCATCGGCCAAAACGGAGCAGGCAAGAGCACGATTCTAAAACTGCTCTACAACATCACGGCGCCCTCGAAGGGGCGGATTTCAATCAATGGACGGCTAGCCGCTCTGATTGAAGTGGCGTCGGGATTTCACCCCGACCTCACGGGACGCGAAAATGTTTATTTGAACGGCTCACTCCTGGGAATGAACCGGCGTGAAATTAGTAGGAAGCTTGATAGCATCGTGGACTTTGCCGGAGTGTCCGCATTCATCGACACACCGGTCAAGCGCTATTCGTCGGGTATGTATTTGCGACTAGGCTTTGCCATCGCAGCGCATCTCGATCCCGACATCCTGCTGCTTGATGAGGTATTGGCGGTTGGCGATGCCGAATTTCAATCAAAGTGTATTCAGAGAATCAATCAATTGAGAGAGGCTGGAACGACAATCATTTTTGTGTCTCACAATTTGGGTGCGATCGAGAATATCTGCGATCGTGTCTTCTTATTGCGAGACGGTGAGATCTTCCGCAGCGGCAAGCCGCGTTACGTCATCTCCGAATATGAACACTTGCTAACAAACATGCCCGCATGGAGTTCGTCTGGATCTAATGACGGTGGCGTCCAATCAGCAGCTCAAATAACCTCCGTTGCTTTCTTCAATTCGAAGAAACGCAGAGCAACAATATTTGCCACCGGTGAAGAGGCGAGAGCCGAAGTAGAACTGGTCGTCCATGAACCACTCGAAGACGTTCTTATCGAAGTCTATTTTTACTCCGCGTTTGGTAATCTGCACAGTCATTTTTCTACTGAAGGTGAGGGAAACAAGGTAAACCTGACACCAGGTCGCAGTGTAGTTGAGTTCATTTGTCCGGAAATCCCGCTTGAAGCAGCTTCCTTCAAAATTGAAGCAAGCATCAGACGGCGTGAATCCTCGTTCAACGAACACATTGATTACAAACACGCGGCTGGAATCAACATCATTAAGGGCAAGTCTGTCCACGGCGTATTTCACACGCCGCACACTTGGAGACTAAAACCACTACCCTTAGAAAGAACCGAAGATCCCGACGCCTTTGTAAAGACGGCGGATTAAGTTACGTGGGAATTCAATTTGCGGCTCAGTATTCTAAGATAGGCTCTAGCTCAGCGATGTTACTTAGACTCGCCCACATTCATTTCCATCTCAGCGTTCTTTCGTTAAGACAGTAATAGCGGTTGCTTCGCTTCACGGCCGTGGCAACTCATCCGTCTGGGATAATTAATGAGGTGGAGTTCTTCGCCAACGGTCGATTGCTTGGTGAAGGCACTTATCTGGTCCAAGTACTTATAGGTTCAACTGGAAGAAGTTGCAGAGCGGAAACTATTCAATTTCAGTGATTGCAATCGACGGTTCCGGGATTCCCACAGTTTCAACGCCAGTAAAGTTCATGGTGTTAACCACCTGAAGTAGCACGCATCGGTCGTCACGAGACATTCAGTTGTTGAGTAGGTCTTGCACCTTCTTGATGTGATCAGCGGTTTGTGGGCCATTATCTTTCGCCGCGGCCAGGAGCTTTTCGATCTCGCTCTTATTTTGCTTCAAGAGGGCGGGTGAAACATTTTCTAGATAGACGAGGGTGTTAATGACTCCGCTCTTATTCTGTGGATTCGCAAGAGCCGCCCTGACGCTCAGCTGAACAGTCGCCGAGTCATTCTTCCTATCAATAATCAGCCGAGTCGTCGCCGCGATACGCGTAGACCTGTCGGGCTCAAACATTTCGTTGACCTGTTTGACATTCGAGCCTCCAGTGTTTGACGAATTCACGTTCGAACCATTGGTGTTGGTCTTGTTCGTGTTTTCAGACACTGGAGTTGTTGGCGTGGGACGGGGGTTTTCGATATCTGCGATAAACTTCTCCGCCTTCTGACGTGTGTCAGCGTCGGTTGTTATTTCCACAACCTTCTTAAAATCTGCGACAGCCTTTTGGTTCTGCTGAAGCGCGACGAATGACTGGGCACGCCAGAAATATGCGTCGGCGTATTCAGGGCATTCACTGATGGCTTCGTTGAACTGGAGAACCGCAGCAGCCTGATTACCACCGGGGTCAATCATCATCAGTCCTTTGCCCGTCAAATCCGCAGCGCTATGACGCGACTCGGAGTTGCAAATCTGCGCCTGTCCGCTCGTTCGATTTTCGTTTAAGCTTTCCCTATTTCCTGAAGCGATCTGATTTTGGTTACGGTGTCCGCCGCCATCGAATAGGAAACGATAAGCTGCGAAGCCGACAATGAGGACGATGAGTACTCCAGCCACTAAATAGAGAAGGGTTCGTCGATTCCTTAAATCAGTATGATCGCTCGAAAGGGCGGAATCGTTGACTGGCTTGTTAAGGACGCCTCCGATCGCGCGGACAAAGCTTTCCAATTCCGTCGATGTCGACGAGCTATCCCATTCCGAGAGGTCTGCGGTCTGGACCTGTCTGAAGCCATACGGAGGGTTGACCTTCTCAAGAAGGGCCGGGAAGAGGATGCCGCGGTTCGCTGCTTCCTGAGCCTCGTCCTTTACCCAGTCGGATGCCACGGACGCGCGCGACCAGAGGACTACGACAGCCTTGGCGCTCGCAAGCTCTTGACCGATTACGTCCGCATATTTCTTGCCGGGTGGAATTACTTTATCCCACCACACCGTCCACTTTTGCTGCTCACATACGCGGGCCAGACCTTCAGCCTTGTCCCGATCCTCGCGCGCATAGCTGATGAAAACATCACTCATGAATTTCTGGCCAGGTAACTCGTCAGTGCGTCTCAATCGAGCCTCGCCTGGCAGTGTGCGAATTGGGCGCTGTGCCGTGAGGCTAGGTAAAAGTACCGCGAAGTTACGCCAAAAGTTTCCACGTGTCTAGACTTGTGCGCAAATTTGACAATCTCGAAAGTGAATAAACGTTGTATCCTCACGATCGACTCAAGTTAACAGTGCCAGCCAGAAGCTTCCGCGCCGTCGAGTACAGGAAGAAACAATGAATATGAGTGAAGACCTTTCAAAATATGACCACGCTATCGGAAATCTTTTTCCAGCGCCGCTTCGATTGGAAGATTGGGAACAATACCGTTTGACTGATGAACAAGTAGAGTTCTATCGGGAGAATGGCTATTTGGCTGGTGTTCGTATGTTGAACGACACACAGATCGAAGTTCTTCAAAAAGAAGTAATGGATTTGGTGAATCCCAGGCATCCCGGCAACTCGCTTCTTTACGAATTCTATTCAAACGAATCGGCGGATCCACAGAAGATTCTTTTTCATGCACTCGGTGCGTGGCGTGTTGAAACAGGTCTTCACGACATTCTATGGCATCCCGCCTTCACTATGCCTGCATATCAATTGCTGGAGGGCGCAGTGCGGTTCTGGCACGACCAGATCTTTTACAAGCCGGCCCGGCATGGAGCCGTGGTTATCTGGCATCAGGACTACTCTTATTGGACCAGAACTCAGCCGATGGCCCATCTGTCGTGTTGGATCGGTTTGGACGATTCCACGCGCGAAAACGGCTGCGTTCATTACGTTCCGGGTAGCCATCGCTGGAACCTCCTGCCACGCGAGGACTTTGCAAACGACATGAACATGATCTGGGATGCACTCACTCCTGAGCAGAAAAGAGAATTCAAACCTGTGCCGATCGAGTTGAGGAAAGGTGAATCCTCTTTTCATCATCCTCTGATGGTACATGGCTCATACGAGAATCGCACCGACAAACCGAGGCGGGCAGTAGTAATCAACGTCTTTCGCGACGGTGTGTTCTCCGTATCAGACGATCCTCCAAACCCAGGCGTGCCTGTGATTCCAAAAGGCCAGAAGATGCGCGGTCAGTTTTTCCCTTTACTCTTTGATCCAAAAAGGACTCAATCACAAGTCTTGCCTTCACAATCCTAGTACTCATTCGACTTTGAATTGCCAAGACTGTGTGGCACTAATCAAATGCCATGCCTATAGATCTTGTCGCATGGTAGAAATCAAGAAGAGGAGGAAGAGAAAAACAGCGGCCTTGATTTAAGCATTGGTCCGGGAGGATCTCGCTTAGGGAGTCTGTTTGCCTACCTTGCTCAACTCTTCGGTGTTCTTTTTGATATGTTCGCTCAGCGCGATGATCTGAGCGAGACCGCGGCGGGCTTTGACGAATAATTCAGCGTCGCGCGTGCTGGGGTTCGTGAACAATGGATTGTGCACGAATTCAGTTATCAGCGTGTCCAGGTTTGCCAGCGAGCGCTTCAACTGGTCTACGTCAGTCACCGGTTCCAGCTTTGGCTGCTCGCTCCCTTTTTCGGGTTCGGGGTGCCCCAGATTTTCTTGCAGCCGCTTGGAATGTTGGACGAGGTCGGTGCTCGATTTGATAACGAACTCGAGATTCAGGGGGGCGGAGTTTGACGCCGCCTGTACCAGGTCGTTGTCGACGACCTGGATGCTTGCGAAGTCTTCCTGCAGTTCAGCGGCCACTGTTTTCGGATCTCGCCGTTTAGTGTTCGTGGTTTTGGCAGTCTCCTTAGCACCAATCAACTTGTCCACGAGCCTGAGATCTCGCTGACGCTGTTCAAACTCCGGATCGATCCCTCGCTGAGTCTGCGCTTGAGTCTGACCCGGCGTCTGCGCTGGAGTGTTCATCATAGGAGTCGCAGCCAACAGGCTGACGAACAGGACTCGCAGTACTACTCTGGGTGACATGGTGTGTCCCTTCTATCAGGAATCCTCTCCTATTTCAATTGCTAATTGTAATGCTAAGTCGTGTCTTATGATCTCTCAGCCCGCGAAGCGGCAGCTTAGAGCCTGGGACGCCAGCACCAGGATCGACACAACCTTTGAGATCGCGAGCCCGCGATAGCGGGCGAAAAGCTTGCGAATCTTAATGCTATCGCCCGTTTCAGGGGCTGCAAAGTACCGGTATCTGACACCTGGGGCTCGCGCCCCAGGCTTTAAGCTGACGCCTGCTTTCGCAGGTTGATGTTAGATCCTCCACTCACAAACTTTGCTTCCTAATTCGCTACGGTTATCATGGTTCGCGATGTGAAATCTTCATGAAGACTTTGTTTAGCATTACTTTCTTTCATCGAAAAAACTAGATATGAAGCTGGAAGTCAGGCACCTGCGTTTGATTCGAGCGATCGCCGAAGAAGGGAGCGTTACCAGGGCGGGTAATCGACTGTTTCTTACGCAATCCGCGTTGAGCCACCAACTGCGTGACATTGAGACCAAGTTGGGTGTCACTCTCTTCGATCGCGTCAATAAGAAAATGCTTCTGACGTCCCCGGCAAACGGATACTAATCGCGGCCAATGAGATCCTCGATCATCTCGATCGCCTGGAAGAAGATGTTAAGCGCATCGCCTCGAACCAGGAAGGAGTGTTACGGATCAGCACCGAATGCTATACCTGTTACCATTGGCTCCCGCAGGTTTTGAAGAGGTTCAATGTTGAGTACCCCGGAATCGACGTAAAGATTATCGTTGAAGCCACCGGAGATCCGATTAGTGCTGTCCTGGATGGGGTCATCGATGTAGGTCTTACAAACTCCGCGAGACAAAATCATAAAATCCGGTACCAACCTCTCTTTCGCGATGAATATGTTGTTATCGTCTCCAGGGAACATCCGTTTTGCACAAAGTCGTGGATTTCTGCGAACGACTTCCAGGACCAACATTTAGTCATTTACTCAACGCCCGAAGAGAATCGGGTATTTCAAAAAATTCTGGTTCCAGCACGCGTCTCACCCCGGCGAGTTTCAAGTGTGCAGTTGACCGAAGCTATCGTTGAGATGGTGAAAGCGGGTCTGGGAATCGGCATATTGTCCAAGTGGTCCATCGCTCAACAACTTGAATCCGGAAGGGTTCAAGCGATTCCCTTAACCAGGCGAGGTTTTTGCCGTACCTGGTATGCCGCTACTCTAAAAACGAAAAAGCCACCGGCACACCTTGAAGCGTTCATTCGGCTGCTTGCGAACAACTCAGTCCTGGTTTCGAAAACAAAGCCGCGGGAAAAACCTTCCAAATTACGCCTCATTCATGCGATCAATCCTGATGCGTCTCTAACTTGATCACCGAGCAGATCCTGGTCTTAGGTCTTTGGCCTTCGACGCGGACAAAAGACCCAAGCCCAAAGGCCAAAGGGGCCGTTAATGAATATTGCTCATCGAAAGCATGAAAACAATGAGATTGTGTGATAGATAGATCATCGCTACCATCCGCGCATGATCAATGGAATATGGCAGGATTGTCGCTTCGCAGCGCGTATGCTCTTCAAGCGCCCGCTCTTTTTGGCGGTGTGTCTGATCACTCTGGCGTCCGGTGTTGGCATTAACGCCGCGATGTTCAGCATCGTTAATGCGGTGATGCTTACCTCGCTTCCGTTTGGTGATCCATCAAGATTGGTTGTCATCTGGAAAACGCCCATTGAAACAAAGACGGACCAAAACCCCGAGTCCGTTCCTAACCTTCAGGATCTTCAGGTTCAGAACACGGTCTTTGAGCAAATCGCTGCCGTCAGTGCCCGGCCAATGATCTTTGATGATGGTGACCAACCAGAACGACAAAACGGAGCGCGAGTGTCCCCAAATTTTCTAACCGTTTTGGGAGTTCGACCTATAGCCGGAAGGGATTTCGCTCCAGATGAAGATCAATCGGCTGCTCAGCCAGTGGTGATAATAAGCTACTCACTTTGGCAAGGCCGGTATGGTGCTCGAAATGAAACGATTGGCAAGAGCGTAGTTATAGATGGAAAGGCACACACGATCATCGGTGTCCTGCCCCGCGGGATTTATTACCCGGCCTCAGACATGAACCTTTATATACCCCTCGTTCTGCGGCCCGCTGAGATAAACCGTGGCCAGGCCTTCTTACGACTGCTGGGAAAATTGAAGCCAACAATTTCTCTAACGCAGGCTCGTGCTGAATTAGACACCGTCGCTTCTCGCCTGGCCCAACAATACCCAGATGTAAACAAAGGTTCGACCTACAATTTAGTTTTACTTCACGACCAGGTGGTTGGAAATCTAAGCACGTCATTATTCGTGCTGTGGGGAGCCGTTGGTCTCGTCCTTCTCATTGCTTGCGCCAACGTCGCAAACCTTTTACTGGCGAGGGCAACAGCGCGTCGGGGCGAACTTGCGATCAAAACGGCCCTCGGAGCAACGCGGATGCACCTCGTGCGGCAATCATTGATAGAGAGTCTTTTCTTGAGTTTGTTGGGCGGTATGCTGGGTTTGATTTTGGGTGCGATCGCCGTGAGGATTTTCGTGAATACTTTGGGGGCCAAGCTTCCGCGAGTTGAGACCATTGGCATCAACCTTCGCGTTCTCGGATTCACGATGGGAATTGCTCTTATAACCGGAGTGATGTTTGGCATTATTCCGGCGCTGCGGTCTTCTCGAGTAAACGCGGTCGAAGCGGTGAATGAGAATCGCAGGGGGACCACCGGCGGTGTTCTGCATCAGAGGTTGTTAAGTTCGTTGGTCATCTCGGAGATTGCAATAGCCTTTGTTCTCTTGATTGGCGCCGGACTATTGATTCGTAGTTTCACGTCATTGAAGAGAGCGGATGTGGGCATCAATCCTCAGGGCGTCATCAGCATGGGCATCGGAATTCCATTAACTGGCTATCCTGATCTAGTGAAGCAAGCACGCTTCTATGATCGAGTGGCAACGGAAATTAGATCATCGCAGCCAGAGATTGATTCGGTCGCAGTAGTCAATCGCTTGCCAATAGTAGGAGGGATCTCTTCCACGACATTTATCTCACAGGCCCAGCCGGTTAGTCCGGCAGATGCGCCGAGTGTCGATTATCGAACGACAACTCAGGATTTTTTTAAGGTTATGGGTATTCAGATCAAGAACGGGCGCGATTTCGATAGTCGCGAGATGGGCGACGCTCCGGACGTCGCAATAGTCAATGAGAAACTTGCCAGAAGATTTTTCCCGAACCAAAGTCCGATTGGTCAAAGGATTCAGATCTTTCCATTTACCAATAAATGGCGTGAAATCGTTGGAGTGGTTGGCGACGTTAAACTTTCGGGAATGGACATTGAAGCGAATCCGACAATCTATGTTCCACTGTCGCAAAATCCTTACCCGAACGCACTGAGAAACGTTTTTCTTGTCATTCGAACGAGAAGTGGAGAGTCGGCCAATCTGGCAGCGGGCATACGTGGTCTTGTTCGCTCTCTGGATCGTGGCGTGCCCATCTCTCAAGGTCAGAGCATGGAGAAGGTCATTTCCGATTCGTTGTCCCAACGCAAGCTTAGCGTAATGCTCTTTGTTGTGTTTGCAGGGCTAGCGACATTACTGGCCTTTGTCGGAATCTACGGAGTCATGGCCTATGTTGTTGCTCAGCGAACGCAGGAAATAGGCATTAGAATGTCGATTGGCGCGGGGGCGCCGGCCATTTTACGAATGATTGTCGGTGATGGCGCCAAGCTAACCGCGGCAGGCATTGGCATTGGATTAGGAGCAGCTTTTTGCCTCACGCGTTTTATGCGCAGCTTATTGTTTGGTGTTGCTGCAACGGACCCCGTGACATTCACGGTTATTGTTTTGGTGGTACTCACGGTTGCGTTGGTGGCCTGCATTGTGCCAGCCCGCAAAGCTGCCGCCGTTGATCCTCTCATCGCTCTCAAGGGATAAAAATAAGTTAGCGCTTCGCCTCAAAAATTGCTTCAACTCATCCTCAGCGGACCCACGAGACGATATGAAATCAGCTCTCATTCTCCCCAACCTTTAGGTTGGGGTTCAGCGTCATTGGAATTCCGAACCATTTCAATGGTTTTCCTCGGCACACGCTAACTCATTAAATCGCGGTCCACAACAAACCATTAAAGTGGTTCCGCATTCTGGATGATGCTTAGCCCCAACCTAAAGGTTGGGGAGAATGAGATGAACGGCGTTTGAGGCAAAGCCAATTGACTCGGGCACCAAATTAGAAAACTTACTGTTGCCATCCCCCTCCCAATGCTTTGTAAAGCTGTACGAGCGACAACAGTTCGTTGCGTTTCGTCTGAGTTAGGGTCAACTGAGCATCGAATAACTCGCGATCGGAATCGAGCGCATTCAGAAGCGTGTCCACGCCACCTTCGTATCTGAGATGTGCCAGTCGTGACCTGTCTCGTAGTGTCGCAACCAGCAATTCCTGCTGAGTCCTTATTTCTCGAACTTTCTGATATTGAATGAGAGCATCTGATACTTCTTTGAACGCATTCTGAATGGTCTGTTGATATTGAACGATTGCAAACTCCTGTTGTGCTCTCGCGAATTTCACATCTGACTTGAGCCTTCCACCCGTAAAGATTGGCTGAGTGATTTGCGGTACGAAGCTCCAAGCCTTACTCGGGCCGCTAAACAGGTTCGACAGCTGATTACTCTGAAATCCAAATAATCCTGTCAAACTGATAGTCGGGAAAAAGGCTCTCTTTGCTGCGGAGACTAGCGCGCGTTGCGCAACAAGATTCTCCTCGGCAGCGCGAATGTCCGGCCTGCGTTCAAGCAAAGAGGAGGGAAGACCCGCGGGAACAGTTGGTAGTGTCTGTTGCTGATCGAGTGGCTGACCGCGTGAAATTGATCCGGGATTGTTACCAAGGATGAAGCTGAGTTGATTTTCTGTTTGTGCAATCTGCCTTTCGGTATCTGGAATTGTCTGCGATGCCTGGTATACCAACTCTTCAGCCTGACGAACGTCCAGTAAAGTCGCCAATCCTCCTTGCTGACGTAATGTGATAAGTCGCAACGACTCTTGTCTTGTGGCTAGGGTTTGCTTCGCTATGTTCAATTCACTATCCAGCTCGATCAAACTAAAGTAGCCAGCTGCAACGTCTCCAACGACGATTGTCTGAACTGTCTTACGATCTTCCTCTGAAGCACGAAGCTCCGCACGCGCAGCTTTAGTTTGTTGGCGCAACCTTCCAAAGACATCCAACTCGAATGTAAGGAGACTCAAAAAGACACTACCAACACTGCGAGTCCGGCCACCTTGTCCAAAAGCACCTGAAGGTGTGTTCGAGGATATGCGGCTCGTCGTGAGATCGGCGCCAGCCGAAAACTGAGGCAACTGATCGGATCGTGCGAGTCCCAGATTAGCACGCGCTGCATTGATTCGGGCGACAGCAAGGCGCAGGTCATAGTTTTGCACCATCGCAGCGCGCACCATCTTCTGCAGTTCGTCGTCCTTGAAGATTTCGAACCATTTCAAATCACCAATCGATGTTTGACTGTTACTTGCATTTGGATCTGCACCGCGAAACTCGTTGGGAATCGGCGGACGCTCGTTCTTCTTCTGGCCCGCCACACTACCAATCAACAGGCTCATAACGACGATCGCCGTCGACAGTTTTTTAATTACCTCAATCAATGTTTAGTCTCCTGTCGCTGGCCGTGGCTCGGGCGTTGCGAGATTTGCCGCGTGCTTTTTGCTAAACCGCATCGTGAGCTTCTCAACCAGATAGAACGTCACCGGAATTATGAAGATTGCGATCAATGTGGCGGCTAACATCCCGACAATTACAACTGTGCCCAGGATCCGACGAGCCGAGGCGCCAGCCCCGGAAGCAATCCACAATGGCGCTGAGCCGAAAATAAAAGCGAACGAAGTCATTAGAATTGGACGCAGTCGCAAACGTGCGCCTTCGAGGGCCGCGTCTATCAGATCGCGACCGTTTTCCAATTCGGCCTTCGCAAACTCAACGATCAGAATCGCGTTCTTCGCCGCTAACCCAATGAGTACGATCAAACCAATTCGAGCGTAGACATCCAGGTCATAGCCGCGCAGCCAGAGACCCAGGAAAGCTCCGAAGATCGCAATCGGCACCGTCAGCAAAACTGAAAAGGGAAGCGACCAACTTTCGTAGAGCGCTGCGAGAATAAGGAACACAAATATAAGCGACAGCCCGAACACGCCGGCAGTGTTTCCGGAAGCTTTTTGCTCCTGATATGAGAGATCTGACCAGTCGTAACCAATTTCTGGTGGGAGGGTCTGTTTTGCAACTTCTTCAAGAGCAGCCATTGCTTGTCCGGAACTGTAACCAGGAGCGGTCGTTCCGATGATTTGAGCTGCGCGATAGAGATTGAAACGGTTCGTGTATTCAGGCCCAAGGATGTTTCGAGTCGTTAGTAGAGATGAAAGCGGCACCATGTTGCCATCGTTATTGCGAACGTAGTATTGAGAGATGTCGTGGTCGCTCAGCCGTTCTTCTCCTTCTGCTTGAAGGAAGACGCGCCACTGTCGTCCGAATCGATTGAACTGATTTAAGAATAGTCCACCCAGGTAGGCTTGCATCGTTTGGTATACATCGCGCACATCCACTCCCTGTTTAAGTACTTTGTCGCGGTCCACATCAGCGAAGATCTGTGGTGTAGTCGCTGAGAACTGCGACACCACACCTGCGAGCTCCGGTCGTTGCCGGGCTGCCGCCACGAATTTTTGCACGTTCTGATCGAGGAACTCGACAGAACCGCCACTGCGATCCTGCAACCAAAATGACAGACCCCCCGCGTTTCCCAGTCCCGGAATTGCCGGTGGACTGAACAGAAACGCAATTGCCTCCGGTACTTCGTTAGCGAGTCTAACGTTGACGCTCTTCACGATTTCCGGAGCTGTGTGTTTGCGTTCGTTCCACGGAGCTAAAGAAACAAAGAAGAATCCGTTGTAGCTGGCTGAGACTCGATTCAACAGACTGAAGCCGTTGATTGTGGTCGTGTACTGCACTCCTTCTGTTTGCTTGAGAATTGCTTCTACTTTTTTCGAAACCTCATCAGTTCGTTCGAGTGACGCGGCAGGGGGAAGTTGGATATTCAGAAACAGGTAGCCATAGTCCTCTTCCGGCAGGAAGCTGGTTGGCAAGCGTCTACCAAAAATGCCATCGACCAGACCAAATCCCGCGAGAATCAATACTCCAATGACGGCTTTACGGATTAGGCTGCGGCTTAGAGCGACATACCCATGCGTCGCCTTTTCGAACCAGCGATTAAATGCTCTGAAAAACCTGGCGAGTGGCCCACGCGTCTCTTTTCGTGGACGCAGGATCAGCGCCGAAAGAGCAGGTGAAAGCGACAGTGCATTGAATGCTGAAATGAGTACCGATACCGCAATCGTAACGGCGAATTGTTTATTCAGACGACCCTGAATTCCACTCACTAAGGCAACTGGTATGAACACGGATGCGAGAATCAGCGCGATGCTGATTACGGGACCAGCGACTTCTTCCATCGCTTTAAGCGTTGCTTCGCGCGGGCTCATGCCTTCCTCGATGTGGTGCTCGACTGCTTCGACAACAACGATTGCATCATCGACAACCAGCCCGATCGCCAGAACCAGCGCAAAGAGGGAAAGTGTATTGATTGAGAAGCCAAGGAATGGGAAGACTGCAAAAGTACCGATTAGTGATACGGGCACCGCGATCATTGGAATCAGAGTGGCACGCCAGTTCTGAAGGAATATGAATACGACTAAGAGAACGAGAATGATTGCGATCACGAGTGTCTCGACGATCTCGCGTATGCCCTCAGTCACTGATCTTGTTGTATCGAGCCCAATCGCATAGTCGAGGTCAGCTGGAAATCGCTGCTTGAGTTCTTCCATAGTTTTCTCGACGCCATCAGCAACAGCGAGCGCATTTGATCCAGGAGCCTGGAACACGGCAACAATCGCAGCCGGTTTTCCGCCGAACCGTGCAAGCTGCTGGTAGTTCTGGGCACCAAGTTCAATGCGCGCGACATCGCTTAGCCTGACAACTGACCCATCGGGATTGGAACGGACAACGACACGGCCAAACTCTTCAGGCGTTTGCAGTCGACCCTGGGCTCGCACTGTGTAGGTTGTCTCTTTTCCTGTTGGTGCCGGCTCGGCACCAACCTGGCCTGCCGGGTTGACCGTGTTCTGTTGCTGAACCGCACGCACAAGATCAGGAACAGTTAGACCAAGCTTCGCGAGCAAATCTGGCTTCACCCAGATACGCATTGCGTAATCGCTGACGCCGAACAGACGCACTTCACCCACGCCCGGCACGCGATACAACGCATCATTTATGTTGATGTTTGCGTAGTTAGCCAGGAAAAGCGAGTCGTGTGTTTGTTGTGGCGAATAGAGTGCAAACGCTAATGTCGGTATTCCTGTTGATTTGCGAATATTCAATCCAAACTGATTCACATCAGCTGGCAGGTTCGGTTGAGCCTGGGCCACACGGTTCTGAACATTGACTTGATCGATGTTTGGGTTTGTTTCTACATCGAAAGTGACGGTCAACGTCATGGTTCCGTCGTTAGCATTCGTTGATTGCATGTAGAGCAGGTTGTCCACGCCGCTCATCTGCTGCTCCATAGGCGTGGCGACTGACTGCTCGATTGTTTGCGCATCGGCACCCGTATAGGTCGTGTTGACGATAATTTGGGGTGGCACGATGTCTGGGAATTGCGCCACAGGCAATCCGGTTATTGCCACGATGCCGACGATGACTGTTACGATGGCGATGACCATCGCAACAACGGGCCGATTAATAAAGAGTTTTGAAATCATGGTTCAGTCTTTTTTGGTATAAGGCTTCGGATTGACAACAACGCCAGGCCTTACCCGCTGAATTCCCTCGACAACAACAGATTCACCCGGCTTGAGTCCGTCCTCGACAATCCACATTGGTCCACTGTGGTCGCCTAGCTTGATCGCACGGATTTCAATCTTGTTATCGTTGCCAACGACGGCGACTTGATATCCACCTTGTAGCTGACTAACGGCTCGTTGCGGGACGAGAAGGGCACTGTCCTTCGTTGCTGTGACTGCACGCACCCGGCCGAATTGTCCGGGACGTAGAATATTTCCGGGATTCGGAAACAATCCCGCTATCCGAATCGCGCCCGTTTTTTGATCAACCTGACGGTCCGCATAATAGAAATTGCCTTTCTGCGGATAAGTCGTGCCATCTGCGAGGATCAACTCCAACTCGATTTGGGTGACACTCGCTCCCTGTCTCGCTTCAATTAGGTTGAGTTTTGTAAATGCCAGATACTGCTGTTCACTAATCGTGAAATAGACTTTGATCGGATCGACAGTGGAGACAGTAGTAAGCAGCGGGCTGTTAGGGTTGTTGGGTTGTACTAGATCCCCTACCTGCGTTTGCGCTAAACCTGCGATTCCATCAATCGGCGAAACAATCCGCGTAAAGCTCAAATTCAGTTGAGCTGTTCTGACTGCGGCTTTCGCATTTTCGATCTGGCCGTTTGCTGTTTTAGTCGCGGCTTTGGCGGCTCCGATCTGCGCGTTGGCAACACGCAGTTGGGCGCGCGCAGCCTCAACGCGTGCTTGCGATGCTTCGACTTCTGCTTTTGCTACGACGTTTGCCTGGGCTGCGTTATCGTAATCCTGTTGTGTAACTGCCTTCTGTTCTAACAGCGGCGCATATTTATTGACGTCAAGCTGCGTCTTGACCTGGTTGGCATTAGACTGCGCGAGCTGCGCTTGCGTCTGCAGTAGCTGACTATTCGCTTGAGCGACTTGAGCCTCTGCCTGGACCACCTGAGAATTTGCTTGCTCGAGTTGACCCTCAAACTGGGCGAGCTGGCCGTTCGCCTGATCTAAAACTGCCTGGAACGGCCGAGGATCAATTTCAAACAAGAGCTCGCCCTTTTTTACAAAGGAGCCTTCCTTATAGTCCTGTCGTAGTAGATAGCCCGTAACTTGACCTTTGATATCGGCGTTAACGAGTCCCTCAGTCGTTCCGATCCACTCGCTGTACACAGGTACATCTTCCTGTTGGACCTTCACGACTTCAACATCGAGTGGTCGTGGCGCCGCCTTGACGCCATCGTTTGACTTACTTGCAATCGTTATCAGGGCAATGATGGCTAGCACTGCTACGACTGCAATCGAGATCACTAGCTTCGGTCTGTGTAGGAATTGTTTTAGTCGCGTTGACATATTCACCTTTGGTAGTCCCTCGACGCTGCAAGTGTTCAGGCTTTGTTCAGGAGCGGCAGCGTGCTTCGAGATTCTTGCCTGCTGCGCAGCTTAAATTCATCGATCCAACCCTTGACGACTGCTACCATCTCGCGATTGCGCACCA
>DATDFV010000268.1:0-5520 GCA_036522415.1 Pyrinomonadaceae bacterium
TCCCTCGCCCCGGCCGTTCAGCGTGAAATTCGCGCGCTCGATCCTAATCAGCCTGTTTCCGATGTTAGAACTATGAACCAGGTAATGTCAGAAACAGTTAGTCGCGCGCGCTTCAACACGTTGTTGCTGGGATTGTTTGCAGCGCTGGCCACGGTGTTGTCGGCTGTTGGTATCTTTGGAGTGATGAACTACTCGGTGGCTTTACGCACAAAAGAGATTGGGTTAAGGCTCGCCATTGGCGCACAGCCGCGACAAGTCTTATTGCTGGTCATCAGACAGGGACTCTCGCTCACCGTCATCGGAGTGATATTGGGCCTTGCTGCTGCATTTGCGTTGACTCGTTTGTTGTCAGGATTGTTATTCGGCGTTGCCGCAGTTGATGCCGGTACATTTGCGATGATGTCCTTGTTCCTGGTACTGGTTTCGCTAGCTGCGTGTTACTTGCCGGCGCGCCGTGCGATGAAGATTGATCCACTGAAGGCTTTGAGATACGAGTAGCGGATGTCCGACGAACTTCAGTTTGTCGATGACTATTCTAGCGTGACATTGGAACAATTGAGCACTCGCTCTGGACGTACTACAAACTAAAGTTCGTAGGACATCCGGCAATGACTGAGAAATGTCAAATGATATATAGAAAATAATCTTAGCTGACCGCCCTCATTAGTCAGATCTACATCCAACGGCTATAATCCTCGCATCCCCTTGGCTCCCTCTTAGAACCTTCACGAAACTCTCGCCCGTGAATGACTTATGGCGTCAGAACGTCCAGACCTTGAACGTGCCCACGACAAGGCACTAATCAACATATTGAACTCGGAGATGGCTCCCTACTGGCTGGCGGCTCTCGTTGAGTCAGCAGACGATGCCATCATCAGCAAAACGCTTGATGGAATCATCACCAGTTGGAATAAGGGTGCGGAACGAATATTTGGCTACACTCCGGATGAAGTGATTGGAAAATCCATCACGATCCTGATACCTAAAGATCATGAGGACGAGGAGCCAGCGATCCTCGCTCGTCTCAAGGCAGGTGAACGAATAGAGCACTACGAGACCATTCGTGTTCGCAAAGACGGCAGCCAGGTAGACATTTCATTAACCGTCTCTCCGATCATCGGTCCGGGTGGACAAATCATCGGCGCCTCAAAAATCGCGCGCGATATTAGCGAGACCCGAAGAGCACGAGCAGCACTTGATGAGTATTCCGCACGCTTAAATCTTGCACTGGCGGCCTCGCATCTGGGCGATTGGAGTTGGGACGCGAAAACGGATCAGGTGAAACTGTCTGATACTGCGGCCCACATCCTCGATGTTCCTCCGGGCGAAGGAATAACCTGGACCGAACTGAGGACATTACTTCCACCCGAAGATAGTGAACGCGCACAAGCAGCCGTTGACGAAGCCTTAGCACTACATACCGACTACGCTATTGAATATCGTGTCATACGAGCCGACAACACCGAGGTGTGGGTTTCTGCCAGAGGTCGTGGCGTTTACGACGAACATCGCAAGCCTCTCGGGATGTTGGGGTTTGTTCAGGACATAACGAACCGCAAAACAACGGAAGACACCTTACGCGACCAAGCTGAAGCCTTACGAACCCTCAACGAAGTGGGACGTCTTATCTCAGCTGAGCTTAATCTAAAAAAGATGGTGCAAGCTGTGACCGATGCAGCTACCGGTCTCACGGGCGCCAAATTCGGGGCTTTCTTTTATAACGTCCTCAACGAGCGAGGCGAACGGCAAACACTCCTCAACGTCGCAGGAATGCCTGAAGAGCTATTTGCGAACTTGTCGACGTCGGCAGCAGGCGAACAGTTTATCGCCTCATTGAAGAACCACGGAGTCTTGCGCATTCCAGATGTCAAACAGGATCGCCGTTATGATTCGAGCTCCCCCTTTCACGACATCCCGAAAGAGCTTCTGCCCTTGACGAGTTATCTGGCAGTTCCGGTCGTGTCGCGTTCCGGTGAGATTGTTGGCGGACTCTTTCTCGGTCACTCAACACCGGAATTCTTCACGGAGCGTGACGAAATGACTGCAACAGGTCTATCTGCACAAGCAGCCATCGCAATGGACAATGCGAGATTGTATGAAGCTGCGAAACGCGCGCGCGCTGAGGCGGAGCATGGAGCCGCAGAAAACGAGCGTTTGTACAAGCAGGCAGAAGAATCGAGCCGGTTGAAGGAAGAATTCCTGGCGACTATCTCACATGAATTGAGAACGCCGTTAAATGCCATTCTTGGTTGGGCGCGAATGCTACGCACCGGCCAATTGACCGGCGAGAACCAAACAAAGGCGCTCGATACAATTGAACGCAATGCAAGAGCTCAGGCGCAATTGATAGACGACTTACTTGATGTCTCGCGGATCGTTGCCGGCAAGTTGCGTCTTGATGTTCGCCCGACTGATCCGAGTACATTCATCGACGCTGCGGTGGAAGCAGTCAGACCTGCAGCAGACGCCAAAGGCGTGCACGTCCAAAAAATCATCGACTCATCGGCAATCCTGGTCCCGGGCGACCCTGCACGATTGCAGCAGGTTGTTTGGAACCTGCTTTCCAACGCCATCAAGTTCACACCGAGAGATGGCCGTGTTCAGATCCGACTGGAGCGAGTGAACTCGCATATCGAAATAGTTGTCAGTGATACAGGCCAGGGGATCGCGGCCGAGTTTCTTCCATACGTCTTTGATCGCTTCCGACAGGCTGATCAAAAAGCGAGCCGGCAATACGGAGGGATGGGTCTCGGTCTCGCAATTGTGCGCCATCTTGTCGAGCTGCATGGCGGCAACGTGCACGCGGCCAGTGAAGGTGAAGGCAAAGGCTCGATCTTCACCGTTGTGCTTCCAGTTGCTCCGATCTATCACGTTGACGCTACAGCGGGACGTGTACATCCGGCGGCGAAGGATTTGTTACCAACGGCTGAGTGCACCGAGAGGCTTGATAACTTGAAGATACTTGTCGTTGACGACGAACGCGACACGCGTGAACTATTGAAAGAGGGACTTGAATATTGCGGTGCTCGCGTGATGCTGGCCGGCTCCGCAGCCGAGGCACTGGAAAGTATGCAAAAGGATTTGCCCGATGTTTTAATCAGCGATATCGGAATGCCGATTGAAGACGGCTACGAGCTGATTAGACAAGTGAGGAAGCTTGGCAAAGAAAATGGTGGGAGGGTGCCCGCGATCGCGCTGACTGCTTACACACGTGTTGAGGATCGGATGCACGCATTGCGCGCCGGTTACCACATGCATGTGCCAAAACCTGTGGAACTGGCAGAGCTTGTTGCTGTGGCTGCGAGTGTTGTGAGGCGGGAGAATTGATTTTGGAATCTTCTGGCAGGTGTAATAGGACCCATAGGACCTATACGACCTATTGCTTCACGCTCACCAACACGTCACGTTGCGTTTGATTCCCGGTGAAATCGGCCGCGACAATCCGCAAAACATAATCGCCTTTCTCCAGTTCCGACGTGTCCCACACTCCTGCTCTTGCATGTCCATCGCGAACCGTATTCGTCAACTCATATAAGAACCGAGTTGTTTTACTTCCGTAAACCGTGATTCCGCTGTCCGATGCGTACGCAAGCTTTGCCGCATTGTCGTCTGCCGGCAAGCGATTGAAAACTATGTTCACGCGCGGTGCTGCAAAACCCGGCGCTGGCGTTGTGTCACCCTTAAGAACCTGGTAACCAAGCGAGTAAAGGCCTAACCGGCGGCGGCTATTGTTCAAGTCTGTCAAATCAAAGGCGTCAACGACGATGTGCACCTTTCCACGCACAATAAGACGCCCGCGATCTATTTCCTCCAGTCTTTCGCCTGATTCGTTATACAGCTGAATTCCATCCTTCTCGATCATTGGTGCAACTGTGTCTTTGAAACCAATGGGCGACAAGTCGAGAGGATTGATCTCACCACCTGATGGTCCGACGATTAGATGAACGTGATACATCTTGTTCACGGTACCAATCGCGTCGCCAGGTTTGAAGTTGCTACCGCGGCGAACACGTATCCTGAAAACTTTCCCTGCTTCATTTTTCACGGCCATAAACCGCGGGTCGTTGAAAACGTTGCCATCCTTGTCACGGCCCACATTGATATGAATGTAGGAAATAATGGCGACCCTAATTCCCTCAGACAATGTGTCGAATCCCCAATTTGGAAGTGGCGAGCTCACTCTTTCCCAGCGAGTCACGCGCACTGTCTCACCATAAGCACCGGCAACATCCAACCCACTGTGCAAATGATCGCGAGCGTCAGTCGAGTCAAAGCTGCCGCGTACTTCACCCATCGTTGCCGCAACTTCATGCGGGCGATCCTGTGGGTCGAGTGGCCACAACAACTCCTTAATGCCCAACGTGTCTTTTGTAAGCCGAGGGAGAGGCTGGTCCGTGGCGTTCAGCGGCGGCAAACCGTCCGAATGATTAATTCTTCGCAGTAAGTAGTTCGCGCTATCCGCAACCACCAAATCACCGCGGTTGTCGATTGCAATTCCGGAGGGATGATTGAAGCGAGCGTCAGGACCGAAGCCTTCGCTGTAGCCCTGTTGATTGCCAGCCAGGACCACAGCTCTACCGTCGGGATCAATCTGAATTATCGTGCCGCGATCGTGCTCGGTCACGTAGAGAAATCCATCGTGGGTCAAGGCCAGGCCAATTGGACTTCGCAGCCAATTGCGATTGGGATCCGCGTTGAAAATAACACCGAGCGTAGTAACGTCGCCTGATGGTGAAATCTGCCGCAACCTCCCGTTACCCGTGTCGGCAACGATCAGCGTGCCATCTGCTTTTATGACAATGCCGCACGGCGTATCAAATTGCGAGCTACTTGCCGGCCCATCTCGGTACCCGAGCCCTTCAGAACCGGCGACTGTTGTGACAAAACCATCGGCCGTTATCTTTCGAATCCGGTCGTTGTAGGTATCAGCTACATAAATACTATTTTGCGAATCAACAGCTAAGCCGATCGGGCCGTTGAACTCCGCCGACGACGCTGGGCCGTCGGCGTAGCCGGCGGATCCATTTCCAGCGAGAGTTGATACCACACCTTCAGTCGTTACTTTTCGAATGCGGTTGTTGCCAGTATCAGCAACGTAGAGATTGCCTTGGTCATCAAGCGCAAGTCCTGAGGGAGTGTTGAATGAAGCATGAATTCCGTCAGCAAATCCCTCTTTCTCTCCGGCGACCGTTAGTAGAGCCCCTTCCCGCGTCAGTTTACGAATACGATTACTGTCTCCGGCGTCTGAGACGTACAAAGTCCCATCGCTTCCAACGACAACGCCGAAAGGATCAGAGAAACCTGCCTGTGTGGGTTGCGGAGCATCGTTGAAAAGCGGAGAGCCGTTACCGGCGATCGATAATACTTGTGCTTTCCAGTTGAATTTGGTTGGCAGAGGCTTACGAAGTTTCAGGTACAGAACAACACCTGCGGCCACGACCAGAACAAACGAGAGGATGGTTACGACAAGTCGCGATCTACGCATTGGCAAAAGAGTATCTCAAAATCGATGAACCGCGT
>DATDFV010000269.1:0-10355 GCA_036522415.1 Pyrinomonadaceae bacterium
GGTTCCTGCTGCTGCTTTCACCGCCTATGCTCGTGAAGAGGATCGACAGCGCGCACTCGACGCTGGTTATCAAATTCACATCGCCAAACCAATTAGTTCAGGTCAACTGGTCGCCATGATCGCCCATCTCGCAGGTCGCGCTGCTTAGCGTTTCCTAACGTGCGTCAACCGGCGCGCTCGTACGAAAAGCGAAAATCCCTCGTACTGTGACCGCAGGCGCCACCTGCCCCGTCGAGAACTGCCATGTCGTTGCATGAGCGGGTTGGTACTATTCGACGCGGGCAGGGGGAACGCCTGCGGTCCCAGTGCCATGGTCTTTGATTATTTTCACCCGCTGCTGCCGTTTGCGGGGTTCTAAAATCTTGACAGGCTTGGTCACTGCTACCTAATATCCACCACACGTAGCGCGTAAAAAACAGATTTAGACTTAGTTGCGCGTGATCGCCCTGCTGGCGTCAACAGTAATTAAATCCCCCTCTTCAACTCGAAGCGCGGCTGTTTGCTCTGACGGTCGTCAAGGGGAGTCTCTCCCCAACGTACTGTTGATGCGAAGACGAACGGTATAACCTTCCCTGGATCAAAAGAAGTGCTAATCGCAAACCTTTTCCTAAAGATTGTTCAGGTGGAATCGCAGATATCTGCGGAGGGAACACTATGCACAGAATAAATATTCTTTTTCGTATTTTCATTGGAACGATGATCCTCGTTTGTGGCGCCGCGATAACGAACGCGCAGTTCAAGGCAAGTGTGCAAGGAACAGTGACAGACACCGCGGGTGCCGCTGTTCCGGCTGCGACTGTCACACTGACAAACAAGGAAACGAATAAGACTGAGACCACCACCGCGAGCGACAGCGGGTTCTATCGTTTCTCGTCGCTGCCGCCGGGCACTTATTCGTTGACGGTGGAAAAAGAGAATTTCAAAAAACAGCTTGTCGATAATATCGTCGTGGAAGCCGAGGCTACTAAAGGCGTCAATGTGGAATTAGTGGCAGGCGTAATTAGTGAGGTGGTTACGGTCGCTGCGGAACCGATTACACTTGAATCCGAAGATGCAAATGTCCGGAAAACGGTAACAACTCGTGAAGTCTTAGAACTCCCACAGAACGGACGTGATCCATATGAACTTGCGCGCCTGGCTCCAGGGGTGTTTGGGACCGGCGCGAGATCTTCGGACGGCACCGGAACACTTTTGCCAAACACGAGCGGGCCGCCGAGCTCTAGTGTTGGGATCTTTGCGACAGAAGACCGTCAGCCAATCTCGGCAAATGGCCAGCGTGTTTCATCAAACAACTATCAAATCGACGGTTCGAGTGTTAACAGTCAAACCTGGGGTGGAGGAGCAGTCATTACACCGAGCCAGGAAAGTGTGAAGGAAGTACAAATAACTTCAAGCACCTACTCAGCCGAAGATGGTCGAAACAGTGGTGCTCAAATCAAAGTGGTTTCGCAAAATGGAACCAATGACTGGCACGGTAGTGCTTTTCTCAAAATAGATGATCCAAAACTCAATTCCTTCAATAAACTGCCTCGCGATATAGGAGGCGGCCCCGCTCGCGTCGAACAAAAATACAAGTCCTTTGGAGGAAGTTTCGGTGGTCGCATCATTAGAGATCGACTCTTCTTCTTCTTTACATATGAGGGACTGAGAAATAACAGCAGCAATACATATACTTCTTTTGTTGAAACTGAAGCTTTCCGGCAAGCAGTGATAGCGGCACGCTCAGGTAGTCTCACGGCAAAAATTCTGGGTGATCCGGGTGTGGCGCCACGCGTAGTCTCGGTCTTGCCCGCAACGTGCGCTGAGTTAAGCGGCGACATTAATAAGGGCTGTGCCGTAGTGGGGAATGGCCTGGATATTGGAAGCATCACGGGGTCTACCGGCAGCTATGTGCAGTTCTTTAATGCGATGAATGCACCAACCGGCGGTGGACTGGATGGCGTTGCCGACATACAGAAAGTTCTGCTGTCAAATCCGACGACTTTTCGTGGTAACCAGTACAACACTCGTATTGATTACAACGTAACCTCCAAAGACACATTTACGGCATCAACCTACTTTGTTCCGAACAGAGCCACGACCGCAGATACAGCTGGCCAGAGTCGACCAATGGGCGACATTATCTCGCAGCGTTTGAGTTACGCTTTGGGATTCATTTACCGGCGAATCATCTCACCGACCAAGGTGAATGAGGCGCGTTTCAATATCACGCGCTGGGGTTATGACGAAACGTCAACCAATCCCCAATCCAATTTCGGACTCCCGCGAATTGAGATTGAATCGATTTTCGGCGACCGCATACGATATGGCGCTCAGTACGGTCCCAACACGCCGGGAGTGATTAACGAACGACAGTTTGAATTTCGCGACACCCTTACCGATGTCATGGGGAACCATGCATTGAAAATCGGTGGTGAGTATCGTCGCGATTTGAACAGCAACGGTGAAGTGGGGGGTGCGCGCCCGTTGTACTCATTCAAAGGTTTATGGAACTTCGCGAATGGCACTCCGATCTTCGAACAGATTGTGGCCACGCAGGACGGAAAACCAACGGCAAACAATGCAAAGTTTCACACTGGCGACCTGGGGTTCTTCGTCCAGGACGATTGGAAATATCGTCCAAATTTGACTTTGAATCTCGGACTGCGATGGGAGTGGTTCCAACCGATCACGACAGATCAGGGTACGATTGGAAACTTGTTGTTGGGTCCAACCGGCAGCGTGACGGGCGCAACGATCACAACTCGTGACAAGTTAACGAATAACAATCTAAAGAATTTTGCGCCTCAACTCGGCTTCGCATGGAGTCCCGCGCGATTTGATAACAAGTTGGTTGTTCGGGGAGGTGGAGGCGTTGGGTTCGATCGTCTGCCAAATGCATTATTGGCAAATGCGCGACGCAATCCACCTAATGGGAGCCTCTTCCAAACGTGCTGTGGTACGAACGGAACAACTGATGGATTTGGAACTCCCTTCGTTGACGGACTCATTACTTATGTCCAGAGCAGCGACAACAGTATCTTTAACTATCCGGCTAATCCATTGCTTGGTGGCGGAATAAATCCTAATACTGGCTTGCCAAATTCAGGGGCCGTCGAGATCTATGGCACGCCGCAGGATCTACCCGATGCAACGATCTATAGATATTCGCTGGAAGGTCAGTATGAACTTCCCCATAATCTTGTAGCAACTCTAGGGTATCAAGGAAGTCAGGGAAGACACTTTGTCCGGATCTTACCGATCCATATTACGCGCCCAGGCTCAAATCCAAATATCTTCGCAGCTTACTTCGCAAGTCCTGACGTCAATTCAAACTACAACGCCATGATTGCGCGCTTGCAAGGAAGATTCTTGAAGCAACTTTCATTCGATATGAATTATCGTTGGGCCAAGAGTATCGATACTGCGTCTTTTGAATCGCCGTGCGCTTGTACAAATCAAAGCTTTCCAGTTGATCAAAAAGAAGAGCGAGGTCCGTCTGACTTTGATGTAAGACATAGCTTCGTAGCTTCAGCAACGTGGGACATCCCTGTTTTAAGAAATAGGAGAGATCTAAAGGGGAAGGTACTTGGTGGATGGCAAGTTAGCCCCATTGTCACATGGAACGACGGATTTCCATGGACTCCAAAAATCGACAACTGCTTACAACTAGCAAATACACCCGGGAATTTCTGCTTCATTCGGCCCACGTCCTACAATGGAACTCAGCCAGCCGATAATACAAACGATAACTTTCTCAGGCCGTTAGGTATTTTTGGTGCTCCTGCGACCTCGATCTTTGGCACCACCGTCAACGGCTCTAATCCCTTTGCAAACCCACCGGCGATAGGTCGAAACGTATTTCGAGGTCCACGTTACTTTGATGTGGATATGACATTTGCTAAGCGTTTCGGGTTGGGCAATTGGGGCTTTCTCGGTGAAAACTCAAGCGTTGATTTGCGCTTCAACTTTTTCAATATCTTCAACAATCTGAATCTCGCGCCGTTTAACTCAAGCAGCGATCCGACAGTCGTTCAACGTTCTACGTTCGGCAGAGCGACAACCGCACTAGCTGGACGTGTAGGTGAATTTCAAGTCAGATTTAGTTTTTGAGGGTTGGCCGATTTTATACCGCGAAGCGGTTACGTCGCATAGCCCAGGGTTGCTTCAACCCTGGGTGAACGGTGGTGTGAAGAAGCAACTGCAACGCAGTTGCGGCCCGACGCAACCCGTTCCGGGTTGGAGAAACAACTAACGCAAATGCTCCGGGGTTGAGGCAACCCTGGGCTATGTGATTTCGCGGTTTGAATAACGTATTACGTTCGAATTAACGTTGATTGGTTTTTGTTTCCTGTTCTCGTAGTTGCTTATAGATTTGCAGTTCCCGATCAGCTTCAGCCTTTCTCTTCAGACGGGAGAGTGCGAGGAAGATCTGATAATGAAGCTCTGAGTGATTTACATTGATTTCAGCGGCGCGCTGCAATATGGGAACGGCTTCTGCGTAGCGATTAGTCTTGATCAAAAGACGGCCAAGGTCATAAAGCGCATTGAAGTGTTTTTGGTTTAGAACCAGAGCACGTCGCAGAAGAGTCTCGGCATTAGTGGTGTTCCCATGATCCAAATTGAGTACGCCCATCAACGCCAAAGCGTCAGCGCCGTTAGGTTGTAACGCTAAGGTTTTTTGCGACTCTGCCAAAGCTAAATCAAAGTTCCCCACACCACGCGCTGAGATCGCCAGGAAGTAGTGAATCTCAGCGATGTTTGGGAACTGCACTGCAGCTTTCCCAAAAATGTTCAATGCTTCATTGAAGTTGCGTTGTAATAGATACACGCCACCGAGCCGAATGTGATACGCCGGCTTCGAAGGATCTTGATCAAGGGCCTTTTGGTAATAGGACTTGGCGCTTGAATAGTCCTGATGTTTAGCGAAGGTTTCGCCAAGCATGAAGTTGGCTTCCGGGTACGGTAAACGCAACGTTATTGCCTTCTGGAAAAGATCGATGGCGGCGGTGTCCTGGTCGCGTTGCAATGCAATCAAACCAAGAGAATATGCAGGCTCGGCGGCACTTGGAAAAAGTGCTGCGGCCGATTGTAAAGCAGTAGTTGCTTCGTCCAAACGACCAAGGTTATAAAGAGAAACACCCAACTTATAGAGAACATCGAATGATCCGGGCTGCAGCGATTTGGCAATGAGCAGCAGATCCGCTGCTCGTCGATAATCATTGCGTGAAAAATAAAGCAGTCCGAGATTGACCGTTGCCTGAGGATGATTGGGAACGAGGCTGAGTACAGACTCAAAAATCTTAATTGCTTCATCATCTCGTTTGGTTCGTGCCAGCAGAACCCCGAGATTGGTCATGGCTGAAACACCATTGGGATTAAGAGAGAGCGCCGCGCGATATTCGACTTCGGCCTGGGTGCTCTTCCCTCGTTGGTCGAGGATGATGCCCAATAAGTTATGAGCATCCGAGTTGTTCGGAGTTGAGATCAGCACTCGTCGAAGAATTGCTTCGGCTTCATCAAGCTGACGCGAACGGAGCAAATCCGCCGCACGTCGAAGAGACTCATCCGCATTATTGATATCTTGAACGGTTCGTGAAGTCGCGAGAGACGACATCGTTAGTGAGGCGACGAGCACGACTATTACGCAGGCCAGCCGACGGTAGGCTGAATCGCCAGCCGAACACGAGGTTTTTAGGAATAACACGGTCGCAGTATATTACAGCGCTACAATCAAACCGTATTCGATGGGCATTCGATTCAGTTGATGTTAGTTTTTGTTGTTTCGTTGATCTTTTTTTCAATGAACAGCCGATCCACGAATTACCGAAAGGGAAAGTTTATCCAAATGAACTCACCACGATCACGTCGTCTTTTGTGTCTAGTACTTGTCGCGTTAATTCTCTCCACTAACGCGGCATTGCAAAGTCAGTCACCGCAACGACGCGACGTTGAGAAAGAAATCAACTCGCTGTTGGCACAGATGACGCTCGAGGAAAAACTCGGGCAGTTACAACAATTAGATGGCGAGGGAAATGGAAACTATCGACCAGAACATATCGAACTCGCACGACGTGGCCTGCTCGGCTCGACGTTGAATGTCCGCGGCGCAAAAACCACGAACGAACTCCAGCGCGTCGCTGTGACCGAGTCACGTCTAAAGATACCGCTCATCTTTGGTTATGACGTGATTCATGGTTATCGCACTATCTTCCCAATACCTTTAGCAGAGGCTAGCAGTTGGGATCCCGCGGCAGTCGAACGTGCGGCATCGATTGCGGCCGCTGAAGCGCGGGCCGTTGGTCTGCATTGGACTTTTGCTCCAATGGTCGACATCGCTCGTGATCCGCGATGGGGAAGAATCATGGAGGGGTCAGGCGAAGATCCTTTTCTCGGTTCGGCTATGGCTCGGGCTCGAACCATTGGATTTCAAGGCAAGGACTACAGTGCGCCGGACAAGGTCGTGGCCTGTGCGAAACACTATGTTGGCTATGGCGCTGCGGAGGGAGGACGCGATTACAACACCACCGATATCTCCGAATGGAGTCTGCGTCAAACCTATTTCCCACCTTTCAAAGCTGCCGTTGACGCGGGCATCGGCACGTTAATGAGTGCATTCAATGACCTCAACGGCATACCTGCCTCAGCAAATCATTTCACACTTACGAAGGTGCTACGAGATGAGTGGAAGTTTGATGGCTTTGTAGTGAGCGATTACACATCCGTACAGGAGTTGATCAACCACGGTCTGGCGGCCGATGGAAAAGACGCCGCCAGGTTAGCGCTCAATGCGGGTGTCGATAT
Source organism: Pyrinomonadaceae bacterium (assembly GCA_036522415.1). Taxonomy (GTDB): domain Bacteria; phylum Acidobacteriota; class Blastocatellia; order Pyrinomonadales; family Pyrinomonadaceae; genus PSRF01. The sequence goes on from DATDFV010000269.1 coordinate 6,784, forward strand.
GGAAATGGTGAGTCGCCTCTATAACCAAAATGGAGCAGCATTGCTAAAGGAAGGCAAACTCACGCAGCAGATCATCGACGAATCGGTGCGAAGGATTTTGCGTGTCAAGTTCCGACTTGGACTATTCGACCACCCCTATGCTGACGAGGCGCGTGAAAGTAGCGTTGTCTTCAGCACTGCGAACCAGAGCGCCGCCCGTGAAATTGCAGGGCGCACAATGGTGCTATTGAAAAATGATCGGAACACACTTCCGATTAGTAAGAACGTCAATTCGATCGCCTTGATTGGTCCTCTTGCCGACAGCCAGAAAGACATGATCGGGGCGTGGTCAGGAGATGGTAAGGCTTCAGATGCTGTCACCTTGTTGCAGGGGATCAAGAGCAAGGTCGGATCGCAGGTGAAGATCAATTATGCAAAGGGTTGCGACGTGACGGGAGACAATACCAACGGCTTTGCTGAAGCGGTCAATGCAGCGAAGACTTCCGATGTCGTAATTATGGCAATCGGCGAAGCCGCTGAGATGAGCGGAGAGGCTTCGTCACGATCGTTATTAGATCTTCCAGGTCGGCAGTTGGATTTAGTGAAAGCCGTGCAGGCCGCAGGCAAACCTGTGGTGATCGTATTAATGAATGGTCGCCCACTTACGATTTCGTGGTTGGCTGAGAATACTCCCGCGATCCTCGAAACATGGTTCGCGGGAACACAGGCAGGAAACACGATCGCTGACGTACTTTTCGGTGATGTTAATCCTGGTGGCAAGCTTCCGGTAACTTTCCCGAGATCTCTCGGCCAGGTCCCTCTTTACTACAACCATATGAACACCGGTCGCCCGCCGGTTCCAAACATCAAATGGAACTCAAAGTACATCGACATCGACTGGACACCTCTTTTCCCGTTTGGGTACGGATTGAGTTACACGCAATTCGCACTATCCAACCTGCAACTGAGTGCTCACAACATCCAACCTGACGGCAAGCTGACCGTTACCGTTGATGTGCAAAACACGGGTAGTCGTGCCGGAGATGAAGTAGTTCAACTCTACATTCGTGATGTGGCCGCAAGCCGAACTAGACCTGTCAAAGAATTGAAAGGTTTTCAGCGGGTCACTTTACAACCAGGGGAGAAGCGAACGCTGACGTTCACGCTCACCCCGGCGGAGCTGAGTGCTTACAATGAGGACATGCGCTTTGTTGTTGAGCCTGGTGTTTTCAACGTTATGGTGGGAAACAGTTCCGCTGATCCGAAGGAGCTGAAAGCGAGCTTCGAGGTAATGGGGAGTAGGTAATCGATGAAATGAGCGGGAGAGCGAGAGGGCGAGCGGTGATGTCACTCTTTCACTCACCCCTCTTCCACTCGCCCCGTTTGCTCTCATCGTTACTGCAAGAACGCGCCTGACTTGGCCAAGCATCTCATCCATCGTCTCAACAAGTTCATGTCCCGCTGGTTGATCCACGTTCGATTACTACTACTCCTACTGGATTTCGCCGTCATATGCCGGCCACTATCTAGTCCGGCTTTCGCAGCACCAATCCATACTCCACCTTCTGTCTCGACGGTTGCCGATTTCTCCTTACAAACGGCGACTGAGGCATTCGTCCTTGAGAATCTACAACGTCGTTCCTTTCAATACTTCTGGGAACAAGCTGATCCGGAAACAGGATTAGTGCTTGACCGCACGCGTACCGATGGCTCGCCTTCTGACGAAAATCATCGTGTTATAGCCAGCATTGCGGCTACCGGTTTTGGTCTCACCGGGATTTGCATCGGCAGCGAAAGGCATTGGATTAAACGTGAAGAAGCGCGACAGCGAGTTAGAAACACATTGAGGTTCTTCGCTGAACGAGCGCTGCATGAACATGGTTGGTTCTATCATTGGATGGATTACAAAACTGGTGAGCGAAAGTGGAAGAGTGAAGTTTCGTCAATCGATACCGCACTCCTGTTGGCAGGCGTCCTAACCGCGCGTCAGTATTTTCATGATGACACCGAAATAGTGCGCTACGCCACAACGATCTACGAACGAATTGACTTTCCCTGGATGCTTAATGGACACCCAACGCTTCTCTCAATGGGTTGGCATCCGGAAACGGGATTCATAAAAGCGCGCTGGGATGATTACAGCGAGCATCAAGTGCTTTATCTCATGGCAATTGGATCCCCCACGCATCCACTTAAGCCTGATTCCTGGTATGCGTGGAAGAGGAACTGGAATGAGTATCGGGGCTATAGATACCTTGGCAAGACACCTTTGTTTACCTATCAGTACTCGCACGCGTGGGTCGATTTCAGGAATCGTCGAGAAGAACGAGGCGAACACATCGATTACTTCCTGAACTCCGTTAAGGCCACAAAAGCGCACCGGCTATTCTGCATAGATCTGGCAAAAGAGTTTCCAGGTTATGGACCAAACATGTGGGGCATCAGCGCGTCAGATAGCGCGAAGGGCTACGTCGCCTGGGGTGGACCACCGCGTGACCCGGCGATTGATGGAACGGTCGTTCCTTATGCAGCAGCCGGATCTCTGATGTTTGTGCCTGAACTCGCTTTGGCGGCGCTGCGCACAATGTATGAAAAATATGGAAGCCAGATCTTTGGCAAGTACGCCTTCACAGATGCGTTCAATCCGAATAATGGATGGGTCAATCCCGACGTTATTGGAATAGATCTTGGAATAACACTCTTGGCAGCCGAGAATATGCGGACGGGCAACGTTTGGCGTTGGTTCATGCGGAACCTTGAGATTCGCAGGGCGATGGAATCAGTCGGACTCCGGCGATATAAGCCTGCGGTTAATCGGAACATGCGACGTATACGAACTGGAGCTGCGGCTTAAAGAAGCGGGTCAATACCACCGCGCGTGGGGTGCGAAGCGATACGAACGAGAGAACAAACCTGTAACCGACTTGTTCTAACATCTTTCCTGATTGACTGACGGTCTCAATTGATTTTGAATGGCTCTCATATGACCAGTACTCCATCTCAATCCGAATCTGCCTTTGCACGAGCGGCTGCCGCGCTTGCAACAATTGCCCAGGGTTTTCATGCGCGCGGATGGTTATTGGGTACAAGTGGCAACCTGAGCACCGTCGTAAGTCGTGATCCATTGCAGCTTGCCATGAGTCCGAGCGGCGTTGACAAGGGCGAACTCACAGCAGCTCAAGTGCTGTTGATAGATGAAAAGGGTCAAATGCTGAGCGATCAAGGCGGCAAACCTTCAGATGAGACGTTGTTGCATTTGCAGATCGTTAAAGATCGTCGGGCAGGCGCAGTTCTTCATACGCATTCAGTGTGGAATACGATCCTGTCTGACCTGTACGCAACGCAGCGCGGCATTAGCATCGAAGGATATGAAATGCTCAAAGGCCTTGATGGTGTTCGGACGCATGAACATCGTGAGTGGTTACCAATCATTGATAACTCCCAGGATATGACTTCGCTCGCAAACACAATCGGCGAAACCTTATCGCGGAACCCAAATGCACACGGATTCCTTCTCCAACGTCACGGACTGTATTCATGGGGCGTTGATCTTCAGCAGGCAAAGCGACACATCGAGATTTTAGAGTTTCTAC
>DATDFV010000270.1:0-18870 GCA_036522415.1 Pyrinomonadaceae bacterium
ATTCAATCCATTTCTAGCCTGTCGCTCGTATTGCAAGTTAAAATGCGCTCCGAGAGTTTGTACAAAACAAGACTTCGAAGCTTCCGTGAATGACTGCATCCCTCAGTGCCGGTAAAAAACTAGGTCGTTATGAAATCATCTCAAACATCGGCGCCGGTGGTATGGGTGAGGTCTATTTGGCGGAGGACACCTCACTCCATCGCCGAGTTGCATTGAAAGTGCTGCCTGTAGCCGTAGCTTCCGATAACGACCGAATGCGGAGATTCAAACAGGAAGCTACCTCAGCAGCATCTCTAAACCATCCAAACATCGCTCACATTTACGAAATAGGCGAGGCAGATGGCTCCAACTTTATCGCCATGGAGTATGTGGATGGCGTGACACTCCGCCAAAAAATTCACGATGACGATCCGGATCTCTCCAAGTTGTTGCGCTACCTTCAACACGTGGCAGAAGGACTCGCAAAAGCGCATGCATCGGGAATAGTCCATCGCGACCTCAAGCCCGATAACATCATGATCAGCAATGATGGCCACGCCAAGATTCTCGACTTTGGTTTGGCTAAATTGATTGAAGGACAGGTACGAACTGAGGATCCAACCATTGTTCTGTCTCAGGATGCTCCGGCGGTTACTTCACCAGGTCTCATTATGGGAACGAGTGGCTACATGTCTCCTGAGCAGGCACAGGGCAGAACCAGGGAGATCGACAATCGCTCAGACATCTTCTCGTTTGGCTGCATCTTGTTTGAAGCTATTACAGGACACAAGGCGTTCAAAGGCAGTGACACCATTGATACGCTGAACAAGATCATTCGTGAGTCTCCACCTTCGATCAATTCCCTGAATCCGGGTGCACCGCCCGATCTTCAACGCATCGTTCGTCGTTGTCTCGCGAAAGATCCTGATGAGCGGTACCAGAACGTCAAGGAAGTTGCCATTGAGTTGAAGGACGTTAGGCGTGGCTTACAGGAACCTCCTGCGGATGAAAGGACTTTGGTTAATTCTTCTGAAAGTGAAGCCAAGACGTTGTGGATTGATGATGTCACTCGGTTGCAAAGTAAGGCAGGCACAACTGCGGCATTGCCAAGCTCACCGTCAACAAAAGCTTCATCGGCCGAGTTTATTGTTAATGGATTACGACGTCACAAGTTAATAGTCGCGCTCGTCATAATCTTTCTTGCGTTAGCGGCACTTGGCGTCAACTACTACTTGCATACTGAGAATACTGAAGTGGCAGTTGATTCGATTGCGGTGATTCCGTTTGCAAACGAGAGCAACGATCCGAGCGCTGATTGGGCTTCCGACGGTCTTACTGAGAGCATCATTAACAGCTTGACACAATTACCAAACCTGAGGGTAATCGCACGAAGTTCCGTGTTTCGTTATAAGGGCAAAGAAACTGATCCGATCACGGTTGGCAAGGAATTGGGAGTGCGCGCGGTGCTGGTTGGCAGACTCCAGCCGCGCGGTGATTCGATGCTCATAAGTGCTGAACTGGTAGACGTGCGCGATAACAAACAGCTCTGGGGTGAACAGTATGAGCGAAAGATGGCAGACATGCTTTCAGTTCAAAGAGAAATTGCGCGGCAGATGACCAGCAATCTCCGTCCAACTCTTTCAGGAATGGAGCAAGTAAAAGCAAACAAGCAATTCACTGCAAATCCTGAGGCCTATCAACTGTATTTAAAGGGACGCTTTTACTGGAACAAGCGCACGCCGGCAGACTTCGAAAAAGCAATCGGGTTTTTTCAGGAAGCGATCGGTAAGGATGCGAACTATGCGCTCGCCTATTCTGGTTTGGCCGACTCTTATGCTTTAAAAACTGCGTACACATCTGAATCACCAAGAGATCTAATGCCGAAAGCGAAGACCGCGGCGATAAGAGCACTGGAACTGGATCCGAATCTGGCTGAAGCGCATGCCTCCATGGGCCAGATCCTTCAATACTACGATTACGATTTCGGTGCTGCGGAACAGGAGTTTCAGAAGGCGATCCAGCTAAACCCAAACTACGCATCCGCACATCAGTGGTATGGCGAACAGCTGTCGGCTCTGCATCGGATCGATGAGGCTGTGACTGAATTAAGGCGCGCCCTGGATCTCGATCCTTTGTCTGTAATCATGAACAAGATCTATGGAGATGTTCTGGTGGACGGGCGACGCTTTGATGAAGGCATCGAGCAGTACAGGAAAGCCGTAGACCTCGATCCGAACTTTCCAACTACGTACTTCTTCCTGGGTCGCGCTTACGAAGCAAAGGGAATGTATGACAAGGCGGTCGAGAACTATGGTAAGAATGCCGTGCTCGCGGGCTTGCCGTCTGAGACTTTGGCGAGAGTCAATCAGGCATATGAGAAATCGGGATGGAAGGGTTATTTACAATCGAGCCTGACTGAACTCGAGGCCGGTGCCCGGCTGGGAAAGTTTCCGCCGTTTGTTGTTTCAACCTTTTATGCACGACTTGGAAAACCTGATGAGGCGATGGACTGGTTGGAGAAGGCTTACGACGATCGGGATTTCAGAGTAGGCATGATCGGCGTATTGTTTGAATTTGATCCGATACGTTCTGATCCTCGGTTTGTTGAACTGACTAAGCGACTGGGCCTTGGGCCACGCTGACTCAGCTTGGACGAGGTCAGTACTACCTCGCGGTAGCGGGTGGGTGCGAAGCTTGCTCAGTCATCAAAGTTTGGCAGATCGTTACCCTGACCATTCGGCACATAGTCAATTGCATTAGCCACTTCATTCCACAATCTTGTCTTGCTGCCCTTATCCGCCCAGGGACTAAACTCATGCACACAATTTGTGCTCTCTGAGTTGGCGCGCGGCAGTTGCCTTGAAGGCATTTAACACTAGAGACGGTTTGCGGTCTGCTGTCACAACGCTATGTACATGGTTCGTCCGAACGTTGAAAGCGTGGAGATGCCACCGATCGAGACTGTCAATCGGCACGCTGCGCAGCCACCCGCTACCGCGAGGTGGTACTGACCCGATGCTAACCATGAATGCATTTACGCTGGCCTAACAAGATCGAACGTCCTAGAATGCGCTCGCGATCCTGCACAATTTACCCCGGAGGTTTGTATATGAAGCTCCATCGACTCTTCTCCTCGATGCTCCTTTTGCTTTTGTTTTTTTCAGTCGCAACTGCTCAGTCAACTCGTCACGTTCCAACCATCGATGAGCTCATAACCTTGAAGACTGTCGGCGCTGTGCAAATCTCACCTGACGCAAAGTTCATTGCCTACACAGTTGGTTACGGTGACTTCAAGACCGACTCATTTCTGAACCAGATCTGGTTAATCGAGGTTGCGTCTGGCCGGAATTTTCAATTGACACGGGGCGACAAATCGTCAACGTCGCCTCGCTGGTCCCCCGACGGAACCTGGCTGACGTTCCTCAGCAATCGAGTGGAAGACAAGAATCAAATCTTCGCGATTAATCCGCTCGGCGGCGAAGCGGTTCAGTTAACAAAATCGGAAACCGCCATCAATAGCTTCGCATGGTCTGAAGACAGCAAATCGATCGCATACACGGCAAGTGAACCAACTGCTCCCGTTTCAAAAGAACGTAAGGAGTACATGGGCGACTTCGAAGTAGTTCGACGCGAGTACAGCTTCAATCATATCTGGACGTTCATTGTTGGCGACGCATTGCGTTCGCCAGTGGTTGGAAAGCAACGAACAAAGAACAAAGAGTTCAGTGTCGATTCGTTTGCCTGGTCGCCTGATGGCTCGAGGATCGCCTTTAGCGCGACCATCAACCCGGATCTAATCCAGTCCACGACATCAGACGTGTTTGTCTTGAATTTAGATGATGATTCGATACGTAAAATTGTTTCTCAACCAGGTCCGGATAATGGCCCAAGGTGGTCTCCCGACGGAAAACAGATCGTATTTGCCAGCGCGATGGGCCGGCAACCATCTTTCGCAACTAACACTAGATTGGCAATTGTGCCGGCAGATGGTGGTAGTCCTCGATCGATCACTGATAACTTTGACGAAAGCGTTGGCCTGGTGGATTGGAAACCGGATGGGATTTACTTCAATGCCTTGCAACGAACCGCTGCACATTTGTTCAGGCTCGATCCCCAAACGGGTAACATCACGCGTATAACTCAGCCCGACAATTTATTGGCAGGATCCGCTTCGTTAAGTCGTGATAGCCAGAAGTTAGCGTTCACAGCCAGTTCGCCCACCTCGTTGAGTGAAGTCTTTATCACTGACACCAACAAGTTTGCTCCTCGTGTGTTAACGAAGATGACGGAACAGACGCGCGATCTGATCCTTGGTACTAGAGAACTAGTGACGTGGAAAAGCACCGACGGAACGGATATCGAAGGTGTAGTAATAAAACCGGCGGACTTTGACGCTACGAAGAAGTATCCACTGCTTTGCATCATTCACGGTGGCCCAACCGGCATCGATCGTCCTGCCTTACTTTCGCCCGACAGCAGAAATTATCCTGCTGACATTTGGGCGGGCCGAGGTGCTGTTATTTTGAAGGTGAACTATCGGGGGAGTGCCGGCTATGGTGAAGCGTTTCGACGTCTCAATGTCCGCAACCTCGGCGTCGGTGACGCATGGGATGTCATCTCGGGAATCGATAGTTTGATCGCAAAAGGTTTTATCGATCGAAGTCGAGTTGCCTGTATGGGCTGGAGCCAGGGCGGTTACATTTCGGCATTCCTGACCGCCTCTTCAGACCGATTCGTCGCGATCTCAGTGGGAGCAGGAATCTCTGATTGGGCCACTTATTACTACAACACAGACATCACACCGTTCACGATCCATTACCTGGGTAATAATCCCGTTGACGATCCGGCCATCTATCAAAAGACTTCACCCATTGCGTATATCAAGAGTGCACATACGCCGACGCTGATTCAACATGGCGAATTGGACCGCCGCGTTCCGATCGCGAATGCGTACGAGTTGCGCCAGGCACTCGAGGACAAGGGAGTTAAGGTCGAGATGATTGTCTACAAGGGATTTGGTCACGGTATAACCAAACCAAAATCACAGCGCGCGGTAATGCAGCACAATCTCGGTTGGTTCAATCACTACATTTGGAACGATCCGGCTCCGGATTTTACAAGTCCAGACCTGCCGAAGAAGGAAAGTCGCGAGATCGACCGAAAGGCAACGACTCAATAGAAACAATGTCATCGGGTTTGGAGAGGTGCGAATCAGATTAGTAGTTCGTATCCATACCTGCTTGAAAAGAACAAGTAAGGAAGGGCGGTTTACCCCGCTGGAGCTGTTGAAGCAACTTTGGATCTTTGCTCGTCATCACAGCGGGGGTAAACCGCCCTTCCTTACTTGTTCTTTTCAATTGAGTTCGAAATGTCTTACATGAATCCCAAACAATTATTGCTGCTGTTTTCAATACTGCTTGGCTTTACTTTACAGCTAGAAGCCCAAACACCGAACGATGACGTCGATGTGGTTCGTGTCAACACTGACGTCACCAACCTGCCATTTACGGTTGTCGATAAGCAACATCGCTTCATAACCACTCTGAATGTTGACGACATCCGTGTGCTTGAAGACGGTGTCCAACAACAACTCTTCACCTTTCAGCGAGAGACAGATCGGCCGCTGGCTATAGCATTTCTGATCGATGTCAGCGGTTCGCAGCAGCGCACACTTTCAGATGAGAAGGCTGCCGCGCGAGGGTTCATCGAGAGCGCAATTCACTCAAACAAGGATCAGGTTGCGGTGGTTCCGTTCACTGGCCAGGCATATCTCGAGCAAGGACTAACGCGCGATGTGTTGAGTGTTTATCGAGTGCTACAACAGATCGATGTCGCAATACCGGCATACGAGGGAACTGGTCGTCCGTTATCTGGAATTCCAACCGGGCCAGGTTTACCCGCCACGCCAGATCAGGGAATGACATCCATCTGGGATGCGGTTGCTTTAACCTCGAGTCAGGTGTTGAGTAAGATTCAGGATCAACGCAGGCGCGCGATCATTTTGTTGACTGATGGATTGGATACGTCAAGTCGCCTCACGCGCAACAACGCAATCAATGAGGCGTTGGCAGCTGAGACAGTTGTTTATGCAATTGGTATTGGAGACAGTAAGGGTGAAGGAGTGAACAAGGGAGCAGTTCGAGAAATTGCCGAACGTACTGGAGGTCGCGCGTTTTTTCCGAAGAAGACGGATGATTTGCAATCAGCGTTCGCGGAGATTGAAAAGGAGCTGCGGACTCAGTATCTGATCGCATATTCGTCTTCAAACAAGAAGCGAGATGGTGCGTATCGAAAAATCACCGTTGAGATAGCGAATCCTGCGTTGAAGAATGAGAAATTAGAGGTGCGACATCGCCCCGGATATTTTGCGAAAAAGTCTTAAGTCCGACGAACTTTAGTTTGTCGAGCGTGGAAATACACGGCCTTTAGTTATTTCCATAAGCCTGACATAAGCACGCACGACAAACTAAAGTTCGTCGGACATTGGCGCGATGCAAAATTTAATTCGGCGCGGGCAACGCGCAGCGAGTTCAGGTTATCCAAGCGAGCGAAGAAATATTTTTTGAAAAACTTCTTGACAGGTTATAGTGCGCTACCTTATAAAACAGCGCTCGCGCAAAATGTGATAGAGCGCGATGAGGTGATTCAAACATGATGACGAGCAGATTAAACAGATTACATAACGCCGAACGGCGACCGAGTGCACAGATGTGCGCCGCGTGGTCTGGTTTGATTCTGGGCTCGTCCCCCACCAATTTTACCGGCGGTAAACTCGGCCAACAGACGTCAATAGTCGATAGCCGTTATATCAGGCATTAATCAGCGGGAGCGGACTCCCGCTCCCAAAATTCCAACGAAATATCGCGAGAATTGTAAGGAGCGGGCAGCTTCCCTGGGAGGCTTCAGGCCCGCTCCTTCAGTTTTTTGACAATCGAAATACCTTTTGCGAGATGAAGGCAAGGAGCCTTCAATCGGATGACTATGCTTGGGTCCACTTTGCGAGAGTCTCGAGCATCGCCATCCTCAGGAGAAGTGTGCCTCGAAGTGTGTTCGCGGCTTGTTTCTCTCTGCCTTCATCTATTTTTTATCACAACTGATGACGAAGTTTGAACTTTGTTCTTTGTACTTTGCTCTTTGTTACTTCGTGGTACAACAAAGCACCAAGTACAAAGCACAAATGTGCATGCGTGGCTGAGCAGCTAAAGCCCCTGACTGTAAATCAGGCGTCGTTGAAACGACTTCGTAGGTGCGAGTCCTACCGCATGCACCATGAAGTTGTGCTTTGATTTTTGTATTTTGTGCTTTGTCTTTCGAGTAACTCCATTTTCAAAGCACAAAGTACGAAGCACAAAGGTCAATTCTCAAAATAGAGTCATGAGGCCTCCCGTATGCCAGAAAAGCACGCGATCACTTTTTTGGAACACACCGCGGCGGCAATAGGAAATTAAACCTGCAGCTCCTTTGCTTCCGTAGACCGGATCCAGCAAAAGTCCTTCACTATCGGCGAACAAACTCATTGCTTCGGTTGACTCAGTTGTGTTGATGCCATAGCCGTCGCCAATGAAATGATCATCAACTTCGAGCTCATTGGGTTTCACGATATTTGTCAGCCCTAGTTTCTTGAGCATCGGATTGATTGCGTTCAAGGCTGCTTGTTTGATCTCGGCTGCCGGATCGTCAGCACTTACCCCCACGATTCGTAAGTTGTTGAGACCGAACAACCGCTTAGCTACTTCAAGACCCGCCTGCGTGCCGCCAGAAGACGTCGCAATAACAATCGCGTCAAACTGTTCTCCCAGCTCTAACTGCTGAACAATAATCTCCTCCATGGCCGCGACCATGCCGAACGAGCCAATTTCGTTGGAAGCACCCAGAGGGATCTTGTACACGCGCTCACCGGAACGTTCGAGATCCTCGGCGAGTTTGTTCATCTTTTCATCGCGTTCCTGACGTGAACGTACCGAATGGACTTCGACGTTCAGCAGTTCAGCAACACGAGAATTCGCTCTCGCGGATTTGGGATCTCCTCCGTTGAGAACCAATACGCACTTGAGTCCAAGCCTCTTTGCAACTGCGGCCGTTGTGCGCGCGAGGTTGGACGTGATCGAGCCCGTGGTTATTACGGTCGTGGCTTTTTTGGCGACTGCGTCAGCCATGACGTACTCGAGCTTTCTTAATTTGTTTCCGCCGCCGAAGTAGCCTGTTAAGTCATCGCGTTTGACATAGAGTTTTGGCGCTCCAGGAATTCGTTCTTGCAAACGATCAACTCGTTCGATCGGAGTGTTCAGGTTGGCGAGTCGAAGTCTTGGCAGACTTAGAAAGCTTTCCACTGCCCCACTGAGTTTTGGTGAGCTAATGGCTGAGTAATTCAGACTCATGATGTTCCTTTCCTACGCATGTGACGTCGGTGACGATAGCCGCGCATCTCCCGAGTCTTCGCAAAATGAATTGCGGTTAGAGGCAACGCGAAAAATTAGCGTTGAACTATTCCAATAAATTGCAACGGATTATGGCCAAGCCCTGGACGTGGGTTGGCCTAGATACAAACGCAGCGGCAGGAAGGAATGGAACGAAGACTGCTGAAGAGGGAATTGATTTTGTTGAGACTTACGTAACTCATGATTCAATGGCCGCCATTGTAACAAGGCATCGCCAGGAAGCAAATTGCCTGAGAGGAGCTTTGTCCTTTGAGCTTTGTGCTTCGATCTTTGTGCTTCGCTTTTTTGGGTTTCATTCTCACCGGGCTTTAGCCCGGTGTGAGTTCGAGCATCTTAACGCGGAACCGTTTTAACGGTTTTCTGGGGCAATGTGATCGTACGCAGTATTGTGAAAGCCTCAAGGTTCGAAAGAGCCTCGAGAGAAACCGTTAAAACGGTTAAGGGATCTATGACGACTCTATCACGGGGCTAAAGCCCGGTGAGAATAAGAGGAAGCCACCAAGCCCAAGCACACAGCACAATACACAAAGTTCAATCGTTCGGAAGGGTAGCCTAACTGGTAAGGCAGTAGTCCTGAAAACTACCGGGCCAGTCCCTTGCAGGTTCGAATCCTGTCCCTTCCGCCAACCGTATTTAAGTACGACAGGCTGTTAGCCTGTCGGCGGTTTGACCCAATGATACTCGACCGGAACCACGACAGGCTGACAGCCTGTCGTACTTTGATTTCAGATTGGGAAGATCACTATGAACAAAGACCTCGTACCCAAATTTATTCCTGGACTGAAACTGAGTCGTCTCTTCTACCGAAGGATAGTCCAGCCAATTCTCGATCGAGAGTTTCCCGGATTGCATTACTCCGCGGCACTTATCGGCTGGGGTTCGGAAGTGTTGGGCTTCGACACAACAATGTCGCGCGATCATCACTGGGGTCCGCGAGTGCTGTTGTTCTTGAGCAAGCAAGACTATCCAGGGCTCCACCAACAGATTGATCGAGTCTTGGCGAATAATCTTCCCTATGAGTTCCTGGGATATTCAACAAACTTCAGCAAGCCTGAGCCAAATGGAGTTCGACACCCAGAACAGCTCACCACCGGTCCTGTCAACCACATGATCCAAATCTATACGCCTAGCGGATTCTTAAGAACGAGGTTGGGTTTTGATGACAGCCGGACAATTTCCGTCTTTGACTGGTTGACGTTTCCGCAGCAACGTTTACTCGAGCTGACGACCGGTGAGGTTTTCCATGACGGTATTGGTGAGTTGGAAAAGATTCGCAGGCAGTTCAGCTATTACCCGAGGGATATTTGGCTTTATGTGCTCGCCGCTCAGTGGACCAGGATTTCCCAGGAGGAGGCGTTTGTCGGGCGTACCGGAGACGTGGACGACGAATTAGGATCGCAAATTGTTGCCGCTCGCATTGTTCGAGAATTAATGAAGCTCAGCTTCCTGCTGGAACGTCAGTACGCGCCTTACACGAAATGGTTTGGCTCTGCATTTAGCAAACTAAGAATTGCAAAGTCGTTGAAACCTCTCTTGATTGAAGTGCTAAGCGCTAAAGACTGGAAGCTACGAGAGAATTCGTTGTCGAAGGCTTACTCGATAGTTGTGAAGAAACAAAATTCATTAAAGATTACAAAGGCCCTCTCTGTGGACACCACGAATTACTTCGGGCGGCCTTACCTCGTAATCCACGCGGACGAAATTGCAATTGCGATTAGGCAGGCAATTCGAAATCCCGAAGTCCGAAAGATCAGAACCTGGGTTGGAGCGATCGATCAATTCACTGACAGTACCGATGTGATCTCGGACACGCAGCTAGGTAGGAAGTTACAAGCCGTTTATCAATAAGAACGTGCTTGGATGAAGTCAGTACCACCTCGCGGTAGCGGGTGGGTGCGCCGGCTTTCAATCTGCAATTTCGTTGGGGCGTAGGCTAACTAGCAAACCGTCGGCTTCCAAACCCGCCTTTCTCGGTTCAAATCCGAGCGTCCCAGCCAAAACACAGAAGCAGGAGAGATTGTTTCTGGAGGCGTCGCCTAATTGGTATGGCAGCGGTTTGCTAAATCGCCGCGCTTTGTCGTGTGCAGGTTCAACTCCTGTCGCCTCCGCCAAAAAATATTTCAGATTTTAAGACCTCAGATTGTCCGACGAACTTTTAGTTTGTCGTGGCGACCAGTCAAGCCCCAACGAATCATACGGGCCCGGTTTGCGACCCACGACAAACTAAAAGTTCGTCGGACATAAACCAATCTGAAATATCAAAGGGACCTGTAGCTCAACGGAATTAGAGCGCGACTGTGCGAAGGTCGAGGTTGCACGTTCAAGTCGTGCCAGGTCCACCAAAAGAATTGCCGATCTCCAATTGCCAATTGCCGATTGATTCGTGCTGTGAATCGGTAGAGGAGACGGAAACGACGACAGGCTGACAATCGGCAATTGGCAATTGGAAACCGGAAATTACGTTTTCGGGAGCGTTGTCCCGTTAGGATAAGGCCAGTGATGGCCCCAAGGCGGTAGTCTCCTACAGACCCGCACCAGCAACGGTTCGCCGTCTTTGGTCCAACAACGCAAGCCTGCTCGGTGCCGTGAGGCATGCTTCATTCACAAAACGGATGGAGTTAACGAGGACGCTGGTGTAGTGGAAAGAACGCTGGCTTAAACGCCCGTCTCGGCGGGGAACGTTAGCCAGTGGGGAGTAACGGGTGGTGCCGACCTCACTACAAAGCCAACCAGTCAGCCGGTACGAGAAAGGGTAGTGTTCCTGTCCGAGGTTTCGCGACCAAGGGCTTGAACGCAGTGCGATCGGTTCGCGGCGGGGATTCGTCCTCGACGGAATCGTGAAGAACTTCTGAGTAACTCGCGAGGTGAAAGGAACGTGGCGTGTTGTATTACGTGGTCCAAAAGATTGCGTAGCAACTGAGGCAGCGCGTCGCAGTAGGTTTGCAGAATTTGATATAGCTCAATTGGAAGAGCGTCTGTCTAGTCAACAGAAGGTTGTCGATTCAAGCTCGACTATCAAGCAAAACGCAAAGACTGCCTCGGTCATGAGTGAAAGACACCTAACGCTTCAGGCGTGAGCCAATGAAGCCTGACACGGACCCGCAAGGCACGCGTCGGTTGGTGCCGATGTTTTCGTAGCTGGTTAGCGCCGGCGAATGGCCCGCAAGGCCAACGGAAAGCAAAGCGCTGAATAGCACATGGCGACAGGGTCGGTTGCGATAGACCCTTATTAAAATCGCGGTGTTGACGATGTACTGAGTTACCGCTTGCGGGACTCAGTGGATGGCGAGGGAAGGATGGCTTGCAAGGCTATTCGATAATCCTCGAAGCATTGTTACAAGCAACGTAATCTCAGTTGCTTATTTAATTTTGTCTTAGCTCTTAGGTTTTAAGGTTTGAGTTAAGAACCTATTGCACAACCTCTCATTTTCCCCGAGCTTCAGCTCGGGGTTAGGGTGCGATTAAACGCGGGGACCGTTTTAACGGTTTACCGGTATTCCCCAGGGATCGCCGCGACTACCGTTACCGCCAGACTTCTGCACATTTTCTTAGCCGCGCTCCGGAAACCGTTGAAACGGTTCCTTTGAAATCCGGGTGCCGTGACCCCGAGCTGAAGCTCGGGGAGAATGACAAAGACCAAAGACCGGAGACCAAACACCAATTACTCGTCAGACCGTTCAAACTTCCTGAGGATTAATTGGACGTTCTCCTTTGCCATTTGTGAGAGGTCACCTTCTGGTATACCCGCGATGCGGCCTAGAATGAAACGAGAGCTCGCAGCATGTCCGTATTCGCGCCAGACTGCCATTTCAAGGAGAGAGTCCAAAGCACGAACGCGAAGCAACCTCAGCACGCGAGGATCGCGAGGAATGGTAAGCACGCTTAGTAGGAATCCCCCCTTGTTGCGATCTTTCCAGAGGCCAGAATTCAACATATCAACGAAATCTTGAGCAGGTATCTTCCTGGCAATCTCCTGATTCGATTCCGCTAAGACTCCGAGTGCTCTTACAGCATTATTTCGCACCCCGTCATCGGGATCGCGACTCGCATTAACAAGCGACCTAATCTGTAGATTGTTGTGGACGGCATAACCAAGAAGATGAGCGGCAACCACGCGCTGTTCAGTGTCGCGCGAATGATTTAGAACTGAATGAATAAGCGCGGCGTTCCTCACCGCATAATCACGCGCGGCCAGTTGTTTAGCTCGTAGCTGCGGATAGGACGAAATGGCATAACCTTTAGTTCGATCTTCCTTCGCCTGGGCATGCACCGCTTCCATGAGGATATCCATTGTTTCGCGATAAAGAGTTAGCACTTCAGGCGGGAAATGCAGCGTTCCTTCAGGCATGGCGTTGTACTCGAATCTTTGTGAATTCTTACCTGGGAAACCGACATAGACAATCCACCTGTCCTGAATGTCGCAGCAAACCGGAGCAACGTCAGTCGGTTCGGCTCCGATCGACGTCTTTACGGCAACTTTTATTTGAGTGATCAAATCGGGCAGGCCTTCGAGATTCATCTCCTCACCTTCATGCGCGCTCAATGACCTCTTCACTTTCTCAACATCGATGTCCTTAGTTCCAAAGTACTCGATTGAACCGATTCGTATTCTTTGAGCGTGTACGTTTTCGCCGACGACAAGAAGCAGTACCAGACAGGTAATAACTTGCAGATTCAAGTTAAACTTTTTCATCCTTAATCCTCCGGCTTCATAAATAACTTACCGGCGTAGCCCAACTGGCAGGAGGCGCTAGTCTTAGAAACTAGAGAGTGTGGGTTCGAATCCCTCCGCCGGTACCAACGCCATTTAAGATTTCAGATTTTAGATTGGTGTTGAAGTCTTAGAGAACAGCTCACAATCGTAAATCTTAAATCTGAAACAATTCTGGGGATGAACGCGAAATGGAAAGCGGGCTGACCTTCAATCAGTTGATTTGCGAGTTCGAGTCTCGTCATCCCTGAAAATATTTAAGATTTCAGATCGATGCAATAGGACCTATTCGACATATTGGACCTATGTTCGATCCGTCAGTCTTAAATTTGTATGTGGGTCGTAGCTTAACGGTAGAGCACCGCATTGTGAACGCCTACGGTGAGGGTTCGACTCCCTCCGACCCACCCAAAGCCAGTACGTACGAGCAGGAACAGGAGCAGTAAGCAGGAGCAGTAAGCAGGAGCAGTATCACAAAGTACAAAACACAAGAACTAAGGAGACAGCACCATGAGAAAGAGAAATCAGAACAAGGAGGACAACCCTATGAATTGAACAAATAATCGCGGCCATGATGCAGCTTAGAAAGGAATGCAATGAGTAACGATAAGACTCTCCGGTATCACGTTCGCCGCCGGGAGTTCTTAAATGAGAACCCCGAAATGCCTGCTTACGTCATCGGTATCGTCCAGGATACCAAAGACATGCCCGACGAAGATAGCGAACAGTGGAAATGGGGAACTGCAATGCTCGATTTTGGTGACTGCTCGCGTCGAGTTTCGTTTGACCTCGACATGTCAGGACCTGAAGAACGCGCCAATACACTGCACAAAATCAACCTGATCGCGGAAGTTGTGAATGCAGTTCGCGACGCCATTGCGAAAGAAGTCGATTCACGCAACGCTCGACCACACGTACAAGATCATTCGGAAGCAGCAGTGGCGTAAGTTTCAGTCCGACGAACTTTAGTTTGTCGTGTCGGACACCCAGGCCCTGACGAGAATAAACGGGCCTCAATTCGACGCACGACAAACTAAAGTTCGTCGGACAAATTCCGCGGGACTGTAGCTTAGTTGGATCCAAAGCGCTGCACTGTCGATGCAGAGATCGCGAGTTCAAATCTCGTCAGTCCCGCCAAAGTATTTCCGATTTCCGATCCCGACGAGTCGGGATTGCCAATTTGTCGTTGACTAATGACTCTTAATGCAATTGGGAATCGGAAATAATTTGCGTCAGTTACCTAACCGGCAAGGTCCCTGACTCTTAATCAGGGTGATGTGAGTTCGAATCTCACCTGGCGCACCAGTTGGAATCAACCGGCCTGGGCTCTGGCTAGTTCGTATGTTCCATCCCAGGTCGCCTCGATCTCAGTTTCTGATTTTGCGACGGTTTTGAAGTTGCCAGAGGCGTCAATACCGTGATAATCGCCATCGCCGCCGGTGCATTTCCAAGTTCCTTCGACGGTCATCACTCCGCCCGCGATTGTTACCCGGCCTTCGAAGGTTCCCCAATCGCGTCCGTTGTTACCGTGAACATTATTGTAATAGCCTCGTTGCGTGCCCTCACCGTCGAGCAACTCGGTGATTCCCCAGTAGGTAAGATTTGACCCCTGCCAGAGCGGGTCGGGCGAATTTTGAATGCCTTTAACTTCGCCAATACTGATCGCGTGGTTGGGTAGATCGTTAAGCGCAAGCGCGTGATTCTTGGTAATGGTTCCAGAGAATGATCCTGTTACAGAAATCATGGGAGGTCTCCTTTGTTTCCAGGTTTTTGGATTGGTGAGCGGATTCTGTGCCTGTTCATCTCACGTGTCAAATCAAACAGTAATTTATCCGCAGATTACACAGATTATGCAGATTTTTTAGAGTTTAGTCAGACGCATTCATTCAAATCTGCGTAATCTGTGTAATCTGCGGATGTGACTCTTAGGAAGGAGGCTAGATGCCTTACGAAAAGCTACGACTCGGTGGGGCTCAGAAGGACGTTCTTTCATGGGCGAACCACGAGTTTTCACTTGAAGAACAAGCGATGCTACGCAACGTTTCGCGTTTGCCTTGTTTGTTTAAGCACGTCGCGCTGATGCCCGATGCACACCTCGGAAAGGGAAGCATGGTCGGATCAGTTATCGCGACAAAGGAAGCAGTAATTCCAGCAACGGTTGGTGTTGATATCGGCTGCGGAATGATGGCAGTCAAGACACCATTCAAGAGCGGAATTCTCGATGGCAAGTTGAAGGAACTTCGTCTGGCAATCGAGGAAGCAATTCCAACAGGATTCAGCCAGTACACGGAGTCAGTTGATGAATCGTCTTACTGGACAGGGTGGAACGACTTCAAGGAACTTCACGAAGGCGTTCACGATCGCAAGGCAAAGGCGATGAGGCAGCTGGGCACACTTGGTGGAGGAAACCACTTCATCGAAGTTTGTCTGGATACTGAAAATTACGTTTGGTTGATGCTGCACTCAGGTTCTCGCAACATCGGAAAGGAACTGGCGGAACGTCACATCTCGACAGCGAAGGGGCTGTGGAAGTTGAACGAACTGCCGGCACCTGACCTTGCTTACTTCATCTACGGTACTCCGGAGTTTGAGGCTTACTGGAAGGACTTGAAGTGGGCCCAGGGATACGCGATGAAGAACCGCGAGATCATGATGGCTCGTCTGTTGAAGGTCTTCAACAAGATGTTCAATCATCGCCAGCCTTTCAAACCGGAGATGGCGGTTAACTGTCATCACAACTACGTCGCGCTCGAACAGCACTATGGCGAAGAAGTTTTCGTCACACGTAAGGGCGCAATCAATGCGGCATCCGGAGCTTACGGAATCATTCCCGGATCGATGGGTGCAAAGTCGTTCATCGTTAAGGGACGCGGTTTGGCGGAGAGCTTCAACTCTTGTTCGCATGGAGCAGGACGCAAGCTCTCGCGTGGCGCTGCGAAGCGCGCGTTCTCAAAGGAAGATCTGGAACGTCAGACTGCCGGAGTTGAATGTCGCAAGGACGTAGGCGTGCTGGATGAAATTCCTGGCGCTTACAAGTCAATTGAGGCGGTAATGAAGAACCAGGACGACCTGGTTGAAGTTGTCGCTGAGATCAAGCAGGTTGTCTGTGTGAAAGGATGAACGGCCTTTGGTCTTGGGACTTTGGTCTTTGTGCTTTGTGCTTAGTGATTGGTTGAAATCTTCCAATCGGAGGAGTGCGATGTGCTGGCAAAGGTGAACGCCGAGCCACATTGCGCTCCTAAAGGAGCGCCAAGCATTCAGAACTACGCGAGCTATAAACATCACACTCCTCCGGAGTGGAAGATTTCAAACCAAGAACAAAGCACAAAGTTCAAAGACCGAAAGCCTAAAACCAAAGACCAGCTCCCTTCATCCTTCATCCCTCCTCCTTCATCCTTTATTTTTCCGGGCGTGGTGTAACGCTAGCATCCGAGTTCTGGAAACTCGTGGTGACAGTTCAATTCTGTCCTCCCGGACCAACACGATAGTTGGCAGAGGGCAGGAGCAGGAGGCAGGAAAAAAAGCTCCCGAAGCTCAAATGGATGGGTGCGACGCTTCGAACGTCGAGGTTGTGGGTTCGAATCCCACCGGGAGCCCCAAAACAATTTCAGATTTCAGATTGGTCCTGGAATCGAGTCTCTCTAAATCTGAAATCTTAAATAGACACGCGGAGATGATGTAGCTGGAAACATGCGAGTCTTCCAAACTCGCTTCGAGAGTTCGAATCTCTCTCTCCGCCCCACAATCTAAAATCTGAAAGCTGAAATAACTTCGCGCGCGTCGCCAAGAGGCTGAAGGCACTGGACTGCAAATCCATTAATCGTGAGTTCAAATCTCACCGCGCGCTCCAGTTTTTATGTCCGATATGCTTTAGCTTGTCGTGACGTTGCCCATCTGACCTCGGAATATTAGCGATATGTGATGAAACTCCTTTCATCCACGTATCGCTTTATCACCTTACGACAGGCTGAAGCATATCGGACATTCGATCTTCAAGAGCGGTGACTTGCACCTTGCGAGTCAGCCGCCTCACAACCGCTCTTGATCCCCAGTGGTCTTTGGTTTTTGGTCTTTGGCTGTCAAACCAGTCGGGCCTAGTCAAAGACCAAAGACCAAAAACCAAAGACCAAGATTTACAGAAAGGAGGTGCCGGGTGATGGCACTTAATGGACGAGTGTTACTACTAAACCAAACCTATGAACCGCTCGGCACTATCAGCGTTGCGCGTGCGATCATCATGGTCTTTAAGAACAGCGTCACCATTGAAGAACTCGATGGCGATCGCGTGCTGCGTTCTGCACGTGCTGAGTTTCCAGTGCCTTCAGTGATTCGACGCCGCGAGTACATCAACGTACGCAAACGACGTGAGGCAGCAAGTGCGAAGCGCTTGCGAATTTACATGCGTGACAAATTCCGTTGTCAGTACTGCGGCGAGAAGAAGGCTGCGAATCAGCTAACACTGGATCACATTCTTCCTCGCTCACGTGGTGGCGACAACTCGCCCGTGAACATCGTGACTGCTTGCGTGGCCTGCAACAACCGCAAGAGCAATCGCACTCCGGACGAAGCTCGTATGCCACTGCTTACTTCGCAGCGAGCACTGCGAGTAAAGCTGGAGCAAGTCATGCTTTGTCACTATGCGGAGGATCGAGCCGAGTGGCGCAAGTACCTCTTCATGGATATGCATGACGATCGAGATGTTCGCGAGAAAGTGATGCGCGAGCAGAGAGCCTGACGTCAAGTCATTGCCGATTTCCGATTGCCAATTGCCAATTCCAAGACCTCCGGAGTGGACAAAACAATCGGCAATCGGCAATCGAAAATCGGCAATGTTTCCCGGTCGGATAGCTGAGATGGATTAGCGCGGGCCTGAAAAGCCCGAAAGGTTGGTTCGATCCCAACTCCGACCAAGTTCAGGAGCAGGTACAGGAGCAGGAGCGGGTGTTCGTACCTGCCGCCTGCTCCTGCCTACTGCCTCCAATGATCAGCGAACAACCAACTAAGAATCCCCGCCTGAGTAGCTCAACTGACGGAAGCGCTGGTCCTACAAACCAGAGGTTGAAGGTTTAAGTCCTTCCTCAGGCACCAAGATCAGGAGCAGGACGCAGGAGCAGCATTAAGTGCAGGAGCAGAAAGGAGGTTGATCCAAACTTGTTACGTGCACCTGCCACCTGCCCTGCTCCTGCTCCTGCCATCTGACTATCGGGGCGTGACTCATCTCAGCAGAACGTCCGACTGTCTGAGTCGTGGAGTTCGAAGAGGCGCGCCGCTGCCTCACGCCCCGGCCAGAATATGTCCGATATGCTTTAGCTTGTCGTGTCATGCCAAACACGAAAGATCGAACTCAGAGAAGCAATCGACATTCGTATTTGGCATCACACGACAAGACAGACGCATATCGGACAAACGCCCGCGTTCCCGGCATCGGTCTTCTAAACCGAACCTTAAAGAGTTGGGTGGAAAGGCACGGGGTTCGATTCCTCCGCGGGCGACCAGGTTCAGGAACCGGAAGCAGGAGCACGAAACAGCAGCGGGTTTTTTAGACCTGCTCCTGCTCCTGCCTACTGCTCCTGATGAAAAGCGGAGTAGCTCAAGCTGGCAAGAGCGCTCGTCTCATAAACGAGAGGGTGCGGGTTCAACTCCCGCCTCCGCGACCAAATTCTACTCGGGGCTATGATCTAACGGGATGATGCCTGCCCTGCAAGCAGGACGTAGAGGTTCGATTCCTCTTAGCTCCACCAA
>DATDFV010000271.1:0-2039 GCA_036522415.1 Pyrinomonadaceae bacterium
CCTGTCCAATCAAGGGCTGCTTCAGAGACTTGCGTCGTTCAGCTGTCGTGCCGCTAACCGCGGCAGCGGCGAAACCGGAAGTAAACAACGTCGCACGTTGCTGAATTGAGCCATGACAATCTTCACAATTGATTTCAATCGCAGCTCGCGGTTCGTTGTACAAAATACCATCGCCGTGTGAGTCCTGTCGGAAGTGACAGTCAACACAATGCATGCCTTTCTCCAGATGAATGTCGTTGAGATGAACCGCCTTGTTGAATTTGTCAGGGTCGTCTGGCGATACGATGTTGCCTTTTGCGTCAAGCAAGTTCCCTTTCCTGTCTCGCTTGAAGACTTTTCGAAATACCCAACCGTGTCCATGTAAATCAGCAAACTGAGTGTTGCGCAGCAAAGCATTGAATGCGGGAGTGCCTGTATTCGCGAGAAAGTCAAAGTCAGACCACAACCCGCGCAAGCTTGAGGCTTCAGGGTTCCTGTCGAGTTTCTGCTGTTCCTCATTCTGACTCGGGTTGAGTTGCTTCGACGGATACATCCGCGAACCGTCACTCTCATTGTCCCACCAGGTTAGGCCGAGATAACTCGCGACCATGTTGGTTCCGGGATGCATGTGACAAACCATGCATTGCGATGAAGGAATCCGGGTGGTGAATTGATGTTTGATTGGATGACCGGACTCGTCCTTTGGAATGTTCGTATCGGCAGTCTGTGAACGACCAAGGTTGCCCGATTTACTGTAGAACTCTGAATGTGAAGGATCCCGATCGTTTGCGTAAATCACGTGGCAAGCCGAACAACCGGAGGAACGATAGTCGCCCGGATGATCGTTCGTTCCCAGAAAGTTCAGCGTCGGATCGAGTAATCGTGTTTTCTGCAAACCGAGAAATACCGGATCAGTGCGCTGGGCAGAGCCAAAACCACGGGGACTGAGTCCTTTGTCAGGTTTGCCCGGATCCTCATCCTTATCAGGCAAACCAACTTCGAGTCGTCGTTTTCCTCCACGCTCAAACACGCGAAGAACATTGCCCGGTTGAGAGATCTCCCAACGTGGAATCGGATCGAGAAGACTGAGGAAGCCTTTAGTTCTTCGTTGCTCCTCCGTTGAATTTTGCAGGAGCGTTTGCGGTTGACCGTCGGCGTTGTAGCTTTCGCCAAAGCGTGCATCTTTCAGATGGAAGCTTCCGTTGTTGTAGAGAGCTGCGCCCCACAACATCGATCCGTGCGTCATCATGCTTCGCGCAACATTTTTGGATTCAATGTCGTGGCAGGCATTGCCGGCACATGTTTTCGAGACCACACGCAGATCGCCTGGATTGATAAACCGAACGAACTCCCAGCTCTCGCTCGCTAACAAAGCATTCGTCCGCTCTGGATTCGCACTCGAGTACTTTCCGTTTCGGCTCCAGGATGCCGGAAAGCGCGGCTGTACGTGAGCAAGCTTCTTTACCCGCTCTATATCTTGAGGGTCGTTACCAGTCTTCGTCGGAACGGGATTACCACCATGGCAGCC
Organism: Pyrinomonadaceae bacterium; assembly: GCA_036522415.1. Classification (GTDB taxonomy): domain Bacteria; phylum Acidobacteriota; class Blastocatellia; order Pyrinomonadales; family Pyrinomonadaceae; genus PSRF01. The sequence continues at coordinate 1,508 of DATDFV010000271.1, forward strand.
GGTGCAACTTAAGCCGACCGCGTCTTTTCCATCTTTGACTTGGTCGAGTGCTCCAGTTGTGCCGTACTTGTGCATCGGCTCAATGAGTCCGTGACAAGAAACGCAGCCTTCGACTTTTGCTTGGGGAGAGGGTTGTTGGTTTGCGAGCGAGCGAGCGATGACGAACGGCGTCAATCCAATAATTAGAAACAGGAGAAGGAGAATAGCTCGTTTCATAAGAGTGGTTTTCTCTGCGCCTCCTCTGCGTTGTCTGCGTCTCTGCGGTGTTGGTAAACGTCAACACCTATTCACCGCAGAGACGCAGAGAACGCAGAGGAGGCGCAGAGAAATCAAAACACGAACTTGGCCTGCCCAAACAACTGGTACAGCATCTTGTTTGGACTGATCACACCAGGCTCACAAAAGTCTCCGACGCTCGGCGGACAGTTACGTGAACGATCGGTAAAGATGTCCCGAAACCCTCGCCCGGTCTGCAAAGCCGCAGCACCGAAATTTAAAGTGAAGTTGTTAATTAAAAATGGTCGATAGGCAA
>DATDFV010000272.1:0-8891 GCA_036522415.1 Pyrinomonadaceae bacterium
TAGACGTAGTAAGTTGTCTCCGGCACCTTGTCAGGTGGCGGCGTTGTGTTTACTGCCTGGCGTGAGGTGGCCCTAAGCTGGTCCTTGAAATCCCACTGCATCAAGGTGAGATGAGGCATGCTCGTCATGTTTCCATGCGTGTCATGCGTGTACGCTTCCGTGGTTGCGCCAATAGCGGTGGTGCTCAAACGATTGCTCTTTTTGGCAGGTTCAACGAGGCTGGCTTCGTTGTACGTGTAACCCCGCGTCCAGTTTCCATTCGCGGCTTGATGGATCAGTTTTTCGAAGTTGCCAACATTGTCATACAAATATTCCTCGCTGTAGTTCCGCATCGCCTGGCCGTCGTTCGGATGAGGAAGATTGGTGCGAAACTCGTCGTAAGCGGTGGTTTCGGGCTGGGTTAGTTGACCGATATGCTCGCGACCTGTCGCCTTAATCAACCGGTAGATCGCGTCGTAGACATAATCACAATTCGGCGGCACGACCTGTCCATTAAAGAAGATCGTTTGCTGGGCGTCGTCACGGATGCGTGTGATGTTTCCGACTGGGTCGTAGGTGTAGAACAGGTCCTGGAATAGCGATGTAACCGGCGCACCGGCTCGGCCCAATATTCGACCAATGAGACCGGGATCTGCCGGTGCAGTGCGAGCGGTTTTCAAATGAATTAGCCGGAAGGTCTCTGCATCGTAGAAATATTCGGTCAGTGCGCCGTTGCCGTATTCTATTCTGGTCCTTTGGCCTTTCGCGTTGTAGTCGATGTTAATTACCGCATGCAGATTCGCCGATTGAGGATCAAGCAATGCAACGGGCTCAGCATTCTGGCCTAACCACGCGTCCAACCGCTCCAGCAAATTCGCTTCGTTATAACCGGGCTGGATGACATTGATTGTCTTTCCGGCCTGATTGACATGAGGCGCCAACAACTGAATCGGGCGATTGAGCGCGTCATAGCGCGTGACACTGACATAGACTTCTGCTTCTAAAACAAGCTGGGGATTCTGTGACCACTCTGGCGCTTTCTTGTAATCCTGGACCAGTTGTCTTGTGCTTCGCTGTAGGTTGCCCTTGAAGTCGTATGCCTCGCTAGTCACGACCCCGGCGGTGTCCCTGTGCTTATACGGCTTGGTTCGTAGATTGGCGTTAACAATCTGAACCGCGGTCAGGCCGCTGCCTGCCGTTTCCCCGTAAACAATTTCCTCAAAACAAATTTCACGGCCCGGGTTCTGCTCATCAGCACCAGTCACATAGGAACGCGCCGGCCGACGCAATTCGTCATATGCGACACGCGTTGTGTGATCGCGCGAGTCCCAACTGCGGATCGGTTTGCCGGTCGCATCGTTTAGCATCCAACGCTCGCCAGCTTCCATACTTGATTGCCGAATCCGATTGCCGAGCATGTCGTAGTCGTAACGCATTACAACTCGGTCTTTCGCATCTTTGACCTCGCGCTGATTGCCTTCGATATCCATCGCGACGCGCGTAGCAAACTTCTGAGCCGCTCCATTTGCATCCTTGCCGTTGTCGGCGACCGTCAGAATGGTGCGACCTAAGGAATCGAAGTGGGCTATTGTCGGCGTTGCAGCGTGGGCAGCAGCTTTGTCAGCCGCCACCTTTTCGTCGGGGCCCTTTTGGCCGTTGCGTCGGTCCTCATGCCACGTAGGCAAGTAATCCGCATCCGGAAGGCGTTGAAAGAACTCACCGACATCCAAATCAGTCTTCGGATCTAATTGGGAAACAGTGTCGTTGACATCCCAGCTCTCCTGTCGCCAGGGATCGAACACAACTTTCTCGTACGTGTGATTCGGATGGAGCGTCGCCACCACTCGTTCAACGGGATCGTAGAAGAGTATTGGAGTTACCCCTGTGTCGGTCATCTCCGGTTCTGCTTCGTACAAGTGCGTGCTGCTGAAGAATGGCTCGTATTGTTTGACAGGATTGCCCTTGTTGTTATAAACAGTGCGGCCTTTGCCAACCCATCGCGGGTTTGCGTTGCCCGATAAGGGCATGCGGCTGTTGTCACGAGTCAATGAACCAGGACGAATATCACCATTGGTCAGCGCCACACTTGGACCACGGGTCGGCGCGTCACCTTGTTCGGCAGGTATCTTCGACTGCATTTCCCGCCCGAAGCCGTCCGAATACGTGAAGTTAACTTGAATCTGTAAGCCATTCACCGGCAATGGATCGCTTGAGTGAGTTTCACGCGCCAGGTTGGCGGCAAATGGAGGTTCACCACAGCGCCGGAAGCGATCGAGATCGTAAACCACTCGGCTTGTTGCACTCTTGAGCAACGACGCTGCTTGATCGCGCGGACGAATAATGAATGTCTGAAGCTGAGCCAAAGTTGGGTCGGCGTCAAAGTCAGTGAAGTCGTCCAGCAAATCGCCGGTCTTCTCGCTGATTTTGCCGTGCACCGCAGTGGCCACAGCTAGGCCGAACGCGTCAAAGGCTACGAATGAGCGATTGCCATTCGGATCGCTGAGCTCCTTCGGCTGCAGGACACGAAAGTCGTGCACTGCCTCGATCACATTCCCGAGAGCATCGCGTGTTTTTGCCGGAAGGAGGTCGTTCGCATAGTCAACGAAAGTGTTGTTCACGAATGGATCGCGAAAGCGTCGCGGCAGAAAGAAATGGCTAGTTGCCTCGTTCAGTTCGTTCGGAGCCGTCGCGTTCTCATCGGAGTGAAAGAAAACGCGACCAGAGGGAATCCACCAGCGACCGTCGCCATCGAGATCTACGTAGCCCCCGCGATCGGATTCAATCGATGCGTCAGCCGGGAGAACAGTAGTCGGATTTGGTAACAGATTTTCAGCAACCAGGTTCTGACGAGGCCGTTGATACACCTTACTCAAAAGTCCTGGCGTGAACGCCAGCTTGTGGCTCTCTCCAGTGATGCCGAGCACCTCCAGCGTCTGAAGCGGAAGCATCTGTCCGAGGTTGTTGCTTCGATAGCGGGTGCGCAAGTGTTCGATCAGACGGCGGTAGGGCGCAGCGTCCCTCGCACCCCTGGCATCAATGTCCTCGTACGGGAGATCGTGTGCTCCGTCGCAGGCCATCGCGACGAGCGAAACCAACTCGGCGAACCGGAACAAATTGGTAATGTCAGGCTGTTGAGCTGCAGGCCGCACCTTTAGTAATTGGTAGGTCTTGACCTCGGCAGGCAGCGGCGTGCGATATGCATCGACTCCAATGACCGCGTTGGTAAAACTGGCGTCGGTGAGCGTGACGAGAAGTTGCTTTTGCATCCTGCGGTCAGCGTCAGTCAGCACAGGATCTTGATCGTCGAAGCGGCGGCCATATGCAATCGCCACTGACCGAAGCACATTCCCGTATTCATCAACATCCAGCGTAACGGCATGCGAGACTCGGGGATCGGCGCGCAACTTGACGTTTGGATTATTAAAGACCGTTGCGTCATCGACGATCTGGCCGTTCGCAACAGGAAACAATTTACGCTCGTAATGGAAATCAACCGTCTCGCGCGCATGAGTGAAGAAGACGGAGTGTCGGTTATCGCCATGCGGTTGCACGGTCTTGATCGTGTAGTTTCTTTCGGAAACGGAATAAGGCTGACCGGATTCATCGTGTTTATCGAGCGCGTAAATCTCCTGACGCAAAATTGCGCCTTTGAGAGATCGGATAGACTCACGCGTGTCCTCTTTCGAAAGATCTGGCGGAAGCACGGTATCGTCGAGAAGCATTGCGTCGAGTTGGTTTATGTTGAGCTCGCTTCCAAGAAGCCCTCGTTCACTCTCGCGATAGTACTCATCTTCGAAATGGCGCGAGATGCGCTCGCCAGAAAGATATGCTCCAGTGTGAAACCAGGTCTTGGTCAGCGTGGGGGGCAAATTGAAGGCTTCATCGAGGTTTGTGGCCGGCGATGATGTATTCGACTGAGCCAGGACACCAAACTCTTCGGTATCCCGTTGGTTAACCCGCCCGAATCCTCGAAACTCACGCTCGGCGCCGTCGAAGTAACCGTGGTGATATGAATAAGTCGTTACGAAGCGGTTACCGCTAATCAGATCGTTTGTCTCGACGCGGGTGACGACGTGTACGGGGAACGGCAAACGAGTGATCCAAGGTGTACCAGCAGCCTTATCGGCAAGATAAAACTTCGTGGAGGACGCATATTCGATGCGGGTTTCCGCTCCCAGATTGTTACGTACCAGAGTGAGCAGATGCGGTTTCACCCCGCCCATCAAATCTAAATAACGCAGAGGCCGCCGCATGTCTGCCGCCAATGGTGAGGACCACAACAGACATGCGGTTCCTTTTCCGAGGAAGTCGACGACGGAGACTGACGTAAGATTATCCGTGCGTGGCACTCGCCTCAGCAGCCGCGCCTCGGACAAACTATTGCCGTGTTGATTGAGATAGACGCGAACTCCGTCGTGGCCGAGATAAACAATGTCGGTTGGCCCGGAACCATCGGTGTCAGTGAGGTGAACTCGTCGTTGATCGAAAGATTCGGCATCGTCGAACCACGGCACATTGTCCATCGCGACCTTCGCGCCGAAGCGTCCATAACCTATGTTGGGCCAGTAAGAGATCTCGCTGGCGCGAATTCGCACGAGGTCTGACAAACCGTCGCCTGACATATCGGCGAGATAGATAGACTGCGTACCGTCAGCAAAGACGAGGCGCGGCCCGTCCTCCTCTTCAAAAGGGCGAGATACGTTGATAGCCGGCCCGAAGCCCTCATCCGCGTAGGATTCGTACCAGGTGGAGAATGCCTGATCTTCGGAGATAAGGACGTCTGCATGTCCGTCACCGGTAAGGTCGACGAACCGCAGGTTGGAGTCCTGCCAATCGATACTTGGAAGATTCTGGAATGTGCGGAATAAGTCCCAGGAGGCATCGTCGGTGCGAGAGAAAAACCCCGCTGTGATCGCTCCGAATTCAACAAGATCAAGCTTGCCGTTTCCCTCGATATCAAGAAGTTGCTGGCGACCTCGGTTCAAGGCAGCTAGAGACGGATGTGGCGACAAGCGCTCGATGGGCCCAAACCGTCCTCCGCCAAGATTAGGTTTGTAAAACCAGGCGTCGGCCTCTTCCGTGAGGACACCCGATATGCTCTCGCCGTCGAGGTCGACCCAACGATAGTTATTACTGTCAATGCCCGAGGGAAGGTTTTCAAGACTTTCAGCACCGACTTCCTGCAGGGGAAGCTGGTCATAAGTCAAATCATCAAGGGGACTGGCTGAATAACCGAACTCAAGCGGCGGCAGCGAACGTTTGAGGTAACGTGTGGTTGGCTGCTCGTGTCGTTTGAAACCAGACTGAAGTACCTGAGATATGAATGACCCGTTGGATCTCTCCTGATAAGTGAACTCGGTTGAGCGAACAAGATAATCGTTAACACCCAACTCATCTGGGAAATGATGGAAGAGCAACACGCGCCGGCACAACCGATAGCTGCGTATTTCAAATGACGATCTGTAAGTAGAAAACGGATCCAGGCGCGCAGGCCACTTTCCGTTTACGGGTGGTTTCAATGAGGCGCTAGCGAAAATCCGGCGATCTGTATTGGGTGGCAGTTCTTGGTAATGGCCCTCACCGTAATCGAAAACAACTTCAAACATCCATTTCACGCTGGCCAGGTCCGGAGCAGGCACGTGCGATTGACGGAAACTCGGCCGCGAGGAGTCGATCAGTAGTGGCTCTCTATTCCCGTAGCGAATGTACTTAAGGTGCCGATTTGCCGAGCGCACGCGGTTCCGTTCGTTTACTTGCGAAAAATCGACGTTATCCTCGTTCTCGGAAAAGTATTCATAGAGGATTGCGTTTCCTTTATCGTCATAGCTCTGGCAAATCAACCAGCTAAAGACGTGACTTGTGTTCGACGGATCTGCGATGCGCGATTCTGACGTGCCGCCATAAACGGTGAGGACATTGTCTTTAGAAATTGAGCGCCAATGCGTTTCGCCATCGCTAATACGCGTCCACCTTTCGATGTGCGCAAACAACCCCTCAATTCGGGGCCGGTAGCGCTTCACCATGTAGCCTTCGCGCGACTCCTCGTCATTCACCAAGTGTCCTTGCGCGTCGCGAACGAAGCTTCTATCGGGATTCCTTTTGAAGGCGGGCACCAAATCCTCTGCCCCAGAGAGGATGAAGACGTCGGATTCTTCGGCATCGCGGTACTGCGGCAGGCCTTTGTCCGTCTTCCGCGTAATTGACGGCAGGGACAGACTCCAGCCGATACCAAATGATCCGTTGCCAGTGCCCGAGTCATATGACAGGCTCAACTGAGGACCAAACCCAGAACGTCCCGGTGAAGTAGCGATCGGAACATTCAGGGAACCGGTGCCAGTCACGGAACTCGCGGTGAACTTTTCGCCGATACCTCGGATCGCCCCTCCACCCTTTGGCAGAGATATTTGGGGTGCATTCAAACGAAATTTATCGTCTGACGCGGTTCCTTCCTTACTTATAGTGGCCGGCACGACACCTCCTGTCGAACGCGAGATAAACAGCCTTCAAGGACGACTCGAGATCCGCAGTTCAACCAATGCGGCATCTAGATGTCGTTCAACCTCGCTCGCCTCCCGCACTAAGTAGCGTTCTAATTTCCATGACCTTTTGTTTATTCATGCTGTAACGGATCCTTGAGTCAGTCGATTTGCGCACACAGAGCAGGCTATCCCCGACCAGTTGAGCGATGGCTTTCTGCACCTCCCGGGTCCGATGTTTCTCTTGTAACCACCACTTCACGATTCCCTCGAGACAGTCTTCAGCCATTGGGTTCTTCAAGAGATACATCAATAGATCTTGAACTATTAAACTCTGCGCAGTTGCAGCCATAGCTTCACACGTATGCGACGACGCGGATTTTAGATTGCAACTCCGTGGCCGAGCAGGCTGTAGCCTATTAAGTCAGATTGGCTTCCGTGAGGTGTGACTTTATTGTCCTAGCAGCGGGGGATGCCGAATGGTGGTTGAGAGTGTGCGAGCAAAGGAAAACGAAGAGTTCTGCAAGGTGTGATTACTTTGCCATACCCCGGCTGTGGGATGTCCCAGTAGTGGCTGGAGGATTAATTGTCCCGGAAGCTCTGGACGTCTACATCGTGTTTTCGGATCAATGCCCAAAACGCGCGACGGTCCTTTTTCGCGGCGCGAGCAGCTTGAGAGACGTTGCCCCGGTGCGTGATCATCAGGTTTTGAAGATATGTTCGCTCAAACTGGGTAATGACTTTGGCCTTTATCTTCTGGAAGGATTCGTCTTCGCCGCAATTCTCAACATCGGCTAGAAAAATCTCGCTGTCGAAAATGCATTCTGTTTCAGTAAGCATCACTGCACGCTCGATCGTGTTTTCGAGCTCGCGGATGTTGCCAGGCCAGTCATAGAAGATCAGCTTACGCATTGCGGCCTCGGATAATCCTCGGGCACAACGCTCGAACTCATGAGCGTACTTCGCAAGGAAGTGTTCAGCCAATAACGGTATGTCAGCGCGTCTCTCCGAAAGAGATGGGAGGTTTACTCGAGCAATGTTAAGACGGTAATAAAGGTCTTGGCGCAGCTTTCGATCCTTTACGGCTTGTGCTAGATCGATGTTCGATGCCGCAATAACACGCACATCCGCATGCAGCAACTTTGATGAGCCGAGTGGCTTATATTCTCCTTCTTGGAGAAAGCGCAGCAACTTTGTTTGGGCCAACAGTGGCAGACAGTCAACCTCGTCAAGAAAAAGCGTTCCGCCCTCAGCTTCACTAATCAATCCGAGCTCCGACGTTGTTGCCCCAGTAAACGCACCTTTACGGTGTCCGAACATCTCGTTTTCCAAAAGGTCCACCGGAATTGCGCCGCAACTGACGGCGACAAACGGATGTGTTGTGCGATGACTCGAATAATGGATCGCGCGTGCAAAGAGTTCCTTGCCTGTACCAGTCTGTCCTAATATCAAAACTCGACCGTCACAACTCGCCAGCAGCGGGATTTTCTTGGTCTCTGCCAAGAAAATCGGAGCCTCGCCGATAAGAAGCCGCAGACCAACCTTTGCTTTCAGGGATTGGGTTGAGTTGCTTCGCCATTTTGCTTTCTCGAGAAGGTGCCGAATCCGCGGCATCGTAGCTGAGACATTAATAGGCGGAGTGATAAAGTCAGAAGCGCCAAGCGTCATCAAGTCGAGAATTTCATTTGCATCACCTTCTTCAGTAATGAGGATGATTTCTGGATTATGTTTGCTGGTCTTGATTCCTTGTATAAGTTTGCGTACCAACGCGACTTGAGAAGTAGAAAAATTTAGCAGGATTAAGTGAGGCTTTGAGATTTCAAGTCTTTTGAAGACGGTATCCTCAAACTCGCGAGAAAATTCCTTTATAACATCCACGCCCAGTTCTACCTCTCTTCCAAGCGAAGCTAGGAGGAGTGCTTCCAGTGTTTCACATAGTTGTCCTGTAGGACAGAGATCAAACAGTTGGATTAGCAGCGGCTGGTCCATCGAACGACCACGCGTCGTATCGGTTGATATTCTTTACCTTTGATCGAGCCAACCCTTGGTTAAACCTTGGGAAAGAACCAACTCATCGAGGAAGGTTTATTAAATGGCTGGATTGGCGAGTGTGCAGCAGAGAGCAGGCTCGTGGAGAATACAGCCCTATTCAAATCGAGCCTCATAATATTGTTGGTGGAGCTAGGAGTCAACGTAAGTTCAGCCAGTCGACGCTTGTGCTTCGTGTACGCTTAGACCCGATCACGATCAAGCATGGGAGTTTTGAGACCACGGTCGGACACATCGCTGTCCTATACATAGGAGGTATATAAAAGGACTCGTTACTTGTGATCACGCAAAGCTCAAGCTCGAGATAACTGCTGCGCAAGTTCTTGAATTTATTGAGGAATTGGTAGCGGGGGGCGGGATCGAACCGCCGACCTTGGGGTTATGAAT
>DATDFV010000273.1:0-18080 GCA_036522415.1 Pyrinomonadaceae bacterium
CCTCGCGGTAGCGGGTGGGTGCGAAGCTTCTTGGAGTATTAATCTTGAGGCTACGCACCCACCCGCTACCGCGAGGTGGTACTGACTGCCTACAAGATTGCCCAATCCCTCCATGAACGCTTAGTTTCTTCGCATCCAGAAGCTCGATGCTCTTGCCAGTGCGAAAGCTTCCGGGTAGAGCGCAGCCATTGCATCGGGATAGTCGAGCGACAACCAATGATTCGCTAACTCCACAGAATAGGCAGTGCTGAACGACAAAAACGCCTCCAGCAAATACTGCTCATTCAATGCCAGTCTGCGTTCAAGGATCCACTCAGCGGGATAATCATTTGGAAAAAAGATGTCATGAACATGAACCCAGACACCTGGTTTCAGGCTCGGCAGTATTTCCAGGAACTCATAACAGACGTCACTTCCAAACTTAACCGTGTGCGTTGAATCGATAAACAAAATGTCATTGGCTTCAAGACAATCAAAGTAATCACGTGGGATTTCTTCTACGTTCTGCCGTAACAGTTCGATCCCCAGTTTTTGGCCCAGCAGACGTTCCGGGTTTGGTTCGATACAGGTAAGCCGGCCTGATTTATTTTCCGCCTGGTTACGAGCAAGCGCTAGATTGGCGATCCGTGTCGATTCGCCGCTGCCAATCTCGACGATGCGCTTTGGCGCGAGGTGCCTGATTATGGCGTAGTAAACCGCAGCGTCGCTTCCACCAAAGTAATCGTTGTCGAAATGGAACCAATCACACCTCAAATTCCGAAGCTCTTCTCCGTATTGAAACCTTAGCTCACGTAACAATTTCAACTGCTCGTCCCACCGGAATTGAATTCCAATCGGGTTCCGTCGACGTTCAACTTGCTCTCGTTTGACTGCTCGGAAATCGGGGATGGGTTCGTAGTAATGAATAGGACGAATATGGTAGCCCCATGCATCGGGTATCGCAGGTTCACTTTGGACAAGGAACATTAGATGGTGGGCCACCTTATTTGGGAGACGTCTGACTAAGCCTAGAGCAATGCGGTCGAAGATTGGACTATTCACGAGATTCGGCGAGACAACGGAGCGCAGCATGGAAAGTGCGCTGGGCTGCGTCGTGCGAGAAAAATTTTCGTCCGACTTCAATAGCTCGTTGCCCCAAAGCTACGCGCGTGTTTGCGCTCGCTAGACGTCGTATCGCTGCGGCAAGGAACGTTTGATCTTCAACTGCAATTACTTCAGCAAGCCCCGGATTGTCATGTGCCCAACGAACCGCTGAACAGTACGGAGGGCCGTAGATCAGCAGTGGCAGACCGGTCGCCGTGTAGTCTGCAAGCTTGCTTGGAAATGCCATCTCCATATTTGAACGTTCTGATCTATTAAACGACATTGGAACAAACAACACGTCAGCCTCGTCCCGCAGCCGCTGAATCAAATCGCTCGGCGAAAGCAGTCCACCCAAAACTACCTGTGGATCGTCCAGTCCATGTCGCTGAGCGTCTTCCGTGGTTATCGGACCAAACATCAGCAATCGACCACTTACTTCAGAGAGCGATTGGCTGAGCTCGCGCAATGCCCGAACATAACCCTCCGAATTGATCGTACCGGCAAAAGCGATTGTCAGCCGAGCATCATCACGTCTGACCCTCGAGGGAACAGTTTCGAAGTCCGGACCGTTCTTGGCTCGCGAAGGATAAAGAACCTCAGCATCACATCCATATCTCTTCAAATAGTCTGTACGCATAAACGGCGAGACACACATCCTTGAAGTGGCTTGCCGATAGACCCGCGCAAAACTTCTGTCGAGCCATGTGCGAAACCGGGATGGTACGTTTGCAACTCTGGGCCAATCGTCGTGCATAATCAGATGAAGCGGAACACCAGCCTCGGAGGCTACGGCGGCAGCTAATAACCACCCTAATCCATGAGCAGCTGTCATTACTGCTTCGAATCTAAGCCTGCCCAGTCTAGTTAGAAAATCACGCCGGGCTGCACGAATCATCGACCATGACAAAACGAGTGAATGAAACCTCGTATCCAACCAGCGCGACCTCATCATCAACGACACATAAGGAACATCTGTTAACCGGTTCGTACTTAGCGATCCTGCGCCGGTTTCAACAACAGTCAAAGAACCGATTGGATAATCTTCAAGCAGACGATACAGAAGAAGCGAGCCATGAAAGGACCGCTCAATCGGCACGTCGCCGATGTAAATAAGGTTTGGTAACGATGCGACTGGTTGCCTCGCTGATTCCGTTGAGAGATGAAGGGTGGTGGCGCTCACTTCAGATGATAAACGCTTCGCATCCAGTCAGCAGTGATGGACATTCCATCTTCCAGACTATACGAGTTGCGATGATCCAGGTCGCGTTGGGACTTGGATGTGTCGACGCGCTTAAGTTTGGTAGTGAGGATTTCAGAGTCACGATAGTGAACTAAAGAGGGACTTGCTCCGGTAATCGTCAGAATAACATCCGACAACTCTTCTATAGTGTGCAAATCATTACCACCGATGTTGTACGTCTCGCCCGCTTTGAAATTGTCTGAGATGTTGGCAATCGTTCGCACCGTGTCTGCCAGGAAAGTTGACGTGCGCGAGTGACCTCGAAACACTGTCCAGGGCAAGCCATGAAGTGCGCAGTAAAGAAACCGGCAATTCACTGATCGATACGGACTGTAGTACTCGCCTGGACCGTACGTATTGAACAAACGAACTACAACGCTCTCCGTTCCATACTGCTGTGCGGAATTCCGAATCTGCATTTCGTTCACCCACTTCGTCATGGCGTAATCATTGAGTTGCTTGATCTCATGTTCATCCATGACAGTCTCAACCATAATCTCAGGCCAATCGCCGTAGACTTCCGATGACGAAAAGTGGATAAGTCGAAACTTCAAGCGTTCCTGCAGCCGGATGATGTTCTTTGTTCCAATCGCGTTTGTCTGCCAAAGCGTTTCATAGAAATCTTCGCCATTCCACCTGCCAAACTCCGCTGCGCAGTGATATACATAGTCGAACGGACCCATCCGCTCAAACACTCGTTCGATTTGTTGAAACTGTCCCACGTCGCAACGCGCGTAGAGTGCAGACTCAACATCTGTCGCGATAGAGAATCCAACTTCATCAGGCTGGTGAGGCAAATCACACGAGACAACATAATGGCCGCGCGACCTTAACTCCTTTATCAATCCGGCTCCAACCGTTCCCAACCCGCCTGTGACTAAAATCCGCATCACACTCAGTCCTCGTGAACTACTTTTCTCCAGCCGGTTAAATCGTCAACCTTAAGGTTCTTCGAATGCCGGATCATTTGCCGGTTTAATTTCTTCAATGCTCCAACAGGCTGAGTGGATCCGTTCCAGACAACGCCCGTTTGCGGGGTAAACGCGCGAAATATTTGCTGATGTTCGAAGGTTGAAGCCGCCTCACGATAGTCGCTGATCTCGAAGTCGTGAATCGCAATTAACTGAGTAGGAGAGGGCCGACTGGCCAGTCGACGGATTGTTTCCGCACGCTCGATCACTGTTGTTGAATCGTCAACGAAGATCAGATCAAACCGGCTAAGTTCTGTCTCATTCAGACTTGCAGACATAGCACCATTAACAAAGTGAGGTCGGTAGCGCCAATCCCTGGCAAACGCCGTTACGCTTTTGTCGAACCAGGAATGGTCGGTCTCATAAGAATCTAACTGTTCGAGATCGCTGAACACTTCTGTGTTTAGAAATGTCGGTGTGCTAAAGGGACCGCACCCCAACTCCAGGACGCGCCTGATAGTGAACCGTTGCGCTATTCCAACCAGAATCGGGATGTGAGTCGCATAATCATTACTTGCTCGCGGAGCAATACCCACAAGCTTGTTTTTGAGCGGACGGGCATAAGCTCTCAGTTTAGCAACGCCTCGTCGAATGGTTTTAGATGACAGGGGCATCAAGACGATGACTTTTTAAAACTGATGTCGGATATGCTAAAGCATATCCGACATCGAGGCGGTACTGACTGCATCCAAGTTTGGTGATACTGCTGGCAATTTTTGAATCGCAGTGGCCTTCAACCCCACCGCCCCGAACCACGCGTCGAGTTTCCTTCCTCCGTAGACGCTGGTTTCGGCGACTTCAAATTGAAAGACATTACCGACTCGTTCAATCTTGTGGCGCGAAACGTCTTTCAGGTGGATTTCGAGTTGATAGGTGCCGCCCAGTAATGGCAGTTCATCTATTACAAATCCCAGCTCGAAACGTTCACCTGCCTTTATCGGAGGGACCGAGGCGAAGTCCTTGAAGTCGATGCCCGCAATTCGAGCGTTTTCCGACGTCAGAATACCGACGTACATTCCAGGATCGCCTATGTCCCTTTTCGCTGTCAGAACAACCTTGATCTCGACGCTCTCGAATGTCTTGATCACATCAGAGTTCAATGAATTCACGCTCACGTCGTTGATTACGAAGCTCGGCGTCTCTACATCAATGAACGTTCGTGTAATCATTTGAGCGAGATAACGATCGATAACACAGTTGATTTCGCCCTTGCCGACAATGCGCCCCTGGTTGAGTTCGAAACCTGTTTCACAGACACCACGAACGGCTGCCATATTATGACTGACAAAGAGAATCGTTCGTCCTTCAGTGCCAACCTGACGCAATTTACTCAAACACTTCTTTTGAAACTGCGCATCGCCCACTGCCAATATTTCATCGATCACGAGGATCTCGGTCTCCAAGTGAGCAGCTACTGCAAAAGCGAGACGCACATACATTCCGCTTGAATAACGCTTAACCGGAGTGTCGATAAATTTTTCGATCTCTGCGAATGAAACGATTTCGTCGAATTTACGAGCTACCTCGAGTTTGCGCATTCCGAGAATCGCAGCATTCAAATAGATATTCTCGCGGCCTGATAACTCCGGATGAAACCCTGTGCCGACCTCGAGCAGACTTCCGACCCGACCTTCAATTTCGACATAGCCTTTGGTTGGTTTGGTGATTCGAGAAAGGATTTTTACAAGCGTACTCTTGCCGGCACCATTGGGTCCGATGATCCCAACGATCTCGCCGCGTTTTATCTCAAACGAGGCGTCGTTCAGCGCCCAAATTGTTTCCGGACCATCACTCTTGTTTTGTCCGGCGGCTGAACCGTTCCGATCGTTACGCGACAGAGAGTTCCGCACTCGAGACAAAGAAACGGAAGCGGCTTCGCTAATCACGTCGCGCAACAAGGTGTATCGCTCTCGTTGCCCCAGTGTGTAGCGTTTGCTGAGCCCTTCAGCTCGAATAACTATTTCAGACATGTTCTCGAATGTTGTTAGTCAGACGAAACTTTGCCCGAATTTTTTCGTGTTTATTTCGCACACTGCCCAAGCTGTCAAATAATCAGAGATCTCGGTCCTGGGAGCGCAGGCGTCCCCGTCTGCCCACGTCGAACATAACCAAGTGGATTCCTCAACGACTTGCTTAGCAACACTTGCTTACCTGATCAGGGTAGCTCTCGACGCGGGCAGGCGGGGACGCCTGCGCTCCCAGGACCGAGGACGTTGATTATTTTCACAGCTTGCCGTGTGAGGAATTTCGCCTTTGTAAAAGCCATCAGACGATGTCTGCGAATTCCTGCTCCATGCGTCGAAAGTAATAAAATCCACCTAACAAAGTCACCAGAACAACGCTGGCTGAAACCCAGAGCATTGAACCCAATGCAGACGAACGACCCAACAACGCCCACCGAAAACCCTCAACAACTCCAGCCATTGGATTCAGTGCGTACACCGCTCGCCACTGTTGCGGGATAATGCTGCTCGGATAGGCCACCGGAGTGGCAAATAACCAAAACTGCACGAGAAAGCCAATGAGGTACCGGACATCACGATATTGAACACTTAAGGCGGAGAGCCAGAGACCTACGGCAAGTGCTGTACATATTGCAAGCAGAATGAAACCAGGTAAGGCAATGATCCTCCAACCTGGCACAAGACCAAACCACAGAATCAAACCGATCAAGACAACTAACGACACGAGGAAATCAATGAATCCGGTGAGCACCGAAGCTATCGGAATCACCAATCGCGGGAAATAGACCTTTGTTATCAGATGCTGGTTACTAACCACGCTGTTACTAGACTCGCTTACTGCGTGCGCGAACAACTGCCATGGCAAAAGTGCGCAGAATGCAAAGACTGGATAAGGAATACCGTCGGAAGGAACTTTAGCCAGCTTACCGAAGAACAGGCTGAATACGATCATCATGAATACCGGCTGAATGATCGCCCATGCAGCTCCGAGTACCGTTTGCTTGTAGCGAATCTTGATATCACGCCAGGTTAGGAAGTAAAGCAGTTCGCGGTATTCCCACAGCTCTCGGAAATCGATTGACGGCCATCGCTTTGGTGGTTCGATTCGAAGTGAAGGTAAAGATGGTGTTGGCTGTGAGTTGATGAAGTCCATTACTTTAAAAGAGAATTTGTATCTTGAACTGAACTTGAAGCTTCTATTTCTAGCCATCAATCTAAGTTAAAACCGCCCTACGCCGTTGTGCCCTCTTTTTCGTAATACTTCTGACCGTAGTAGCGCTGGTAATAGTAATAATCGTGAGAATCGACTGACGTGTTATTGAGAACAACGCCGAAGATCTTGGCACCGACATCCTGTAACAATTGTCTTGAGCGTCGCACGACGTGGCGCGAGCTCTTGCCACCGTGTACAACCAACAACACTCCATCCACCATCGACGCGATTAGCACTCCGTCAGTAAACGAGCTGACAGGAGGAGAATCGACGATCACGTGTGAAAATTTATTCTGAAGACTGCTCAATAAGTTTCGCATCTGAGGCGAGCCCAGCAATTCCGCTGGATTCGGCGGAATCGGACCTGACGTCAAAATGTTTAGTCCGGTTTGCTCGTCTGTAACGATCATCGCCAGCAGGTCCCCCTCGGCCACGTCCGACGAGAGGATTGAACTTAACCCTAGTGTTCCCTCAAGACCGAAAATTGATTTTAAGCGCGGGCGTCGCATATCGGCGTCGATGATGACGACGCTTGCGCCAGTTTGCGCGAGACTTATTGCCGTATTTACTGCCGTTGTAGTCTTACCTTCGCCAGGCAAACTCGAAGTAACAAGCAACGACTTCGGGGCGTGACCTGCGGTAGAGAGAAGCACTGAAGTCCTTAAATGCCGATAGGCCTCCGCCAGTGCCGAACGACCGTCAATATTCATCAACAACTCCGGGTTGTTGCCCACGCTGCCGTTGTTTCCTTTTCGCTTTTGTAGCGCAGTTCCAGGCACAAGAGACAGGGCGCTTGCCGAACTGACTGAAGGGATGAGCGCAAGTGCAGGTAGATTCAAGAGCCGCTCGACTTCTTCCGTCGAACGAACTGTGTCGTCCATGTATTCAAGGAACAGGGCGAAGGAGATGCCGATACCAATTGAAAAGAGAAACGCCAGGAAGACAGTGCGCGTTCGATTTGGCCCGACTGGACCATCAGGAGCGAGCGCGTAGTCCACGATTGAAATGTTGTTTGGTTTTCCCGCAATCACAACATCGTTCTCTTTTGCTCCCTGCAGGAGACTATTCAAAAGGGATTTATTCGTCTCAATTTCCTGCTGAATTATTCGGTAGTTGATCGCCGCCTCGCTTTGCGACAGTGTTTCTCCACGCTGTTGTTCGAACGCTTTGCGAAGAGACTGCTCTCGAGCAAGCGTCTGGTTATATCGAGTCTGCAGGTTCGTCAGAAGCGTGTTGGATTTCCTTCCCTTCAGCTCCTTCAGCTCCTTGTTCAGTTCGGCGATTTGCTGATCCACCTCTTTTACTTCGGGAGCTTCCTCCGTGGCGTCTATCAGAAGTTGCGCGCGCTTCTGATTCAGGTCGTTCAACTTCCCTTCCAGATCTGCGACTTGTTTCGCGTCCGTATCGGTCATTGCTTCAGCGGCGCCGGGTGCTCGGGCAGCGTTGTATGCAGCTTCAGCTGTCTTTCGGTCGTTCTCTGCTTCAAGGAGTTGTCTATTCAATCCAGCCAGCCGCTCAACAACCGTGTTCTGATTCGGATCGAGAGAAATTATCTGGTTGTTGCGGGCGTAATTAACTAAACGTTCCTCGTCGGTTCTGATCTGCTGTTGCAACTCGGCAATGCGCCTTTGCAAATAGGTCCCGGTCGAGCTGTTCGTTTCAGTCTTCTTTTCCAGGTTGGAATACACGTAGGTGTCGGCGATTGCGTTTACAACCTTCGCAGCAACCTGAGGATCATTATGGGTGTATCTAATGTCGGCCAAATTGGTCTCTTTGTAATAGCCGCGAGCTTCCTTGACCGGTTCCACCTTCAATCCGTTAAGAATAATTGCGACATAAGGGGCGAGCCGTTTTGCTTCGACAAGGTCCTCATGTGAGCTTGCAGGAGCGACAGAAGAAGTCGTCAGCGGCAATTGATCAGTCTGGTTAACTGCCGGCTGTGTGTCGCGCTGACTAATTCCGGTCATTTGAAGAATCGTTTGCCAGGTCGATCGCTTTTGCGCACTACTGCCTTTGAAGAAGTCTGGATTGTGCTCGAGGTCCAGAGTTCTGACGACCCTTCTCATCAGACCTTGCGACACCAGGATTTGAAGCTGAGTATTGAAATAGACAGAGTCGTCGCTGGCACTATAGAAGGATGGCATCTTGCCCGTTAGTGTTGAATTGTCCTCTTGCTTGATTTCAACGCGTGCCTGTGCCTCGAAGTAATCCGGTTTGCGCGCGACATAAACAACTGCGAGCATCGTGATCAACGCAACTATTCCAAGCACCATCCAGATTCGCTTACGTACCGCGCGCCAATAGTCAATCAGATGCAGTTCGTAATGCGCGTTTGGATCTACACCATAGTTGTACGAGTGCGGCGGAGAATCACCAGGCTTCGCCAGAGTGGTTAATTCGGGATCTCTGGGTGCTAGCTCGCGAGATGGTTTCATGATTGTTCCTTCTACTATTCAATCATTACGGGACTACGCGCACGGGAAGCTGAGTTAAAGACTGAGTGCCGCCCCCGATCAATCCGCGCAGGATGCTGCGGCCAGTCGATGCTGGAACGTCGACGATGTCATTTGGCAAAAGTTGGATATCTTCTGCGCTCCGCTTCTCGATCGCCGTCAGGTCAACAATGATTTCCTTTTTTACATTCGTTCCTGCCTCTTGACGTACGACTCGTACCTTGTCCTTTTTCGTGTCTTGTTTTATGCCACCGGCCATCGCAATCGCTCTCGACAACGTAATTGGTTCTTTGAGAGGAATAGTCACGGGCATGAATACGTTGCCAACGACATAGACCTGATCAGCTTCCGGAATCGTTACGATATCGCCGGGTTCCAGATATGGATTGGCTTTAGGATCTCCCTGCAAAGTGTCACTGAGCTTGTAACTCGTGAAGGCGGCTGTTTCGTCATCGTTGGCAGCTTTGCATAAGGTTGGCGCTGTCGAATGGACTACGTTGATTGTTTGTCCAGCCTTGGGTGATGGACCCTTGGCATAGGTGAGCAGCTCGAGCAAGCGAATACGGCGTTGCAATTCAAAGCGACTCTGATCGTTGACCGCGCCGATTATCGCAACCTGATTTGAGTGATACTCCTTTATGAAAACATCCACCTGCAGATTCTTATAAAACCTGGCGTACTGCGCAGAAATGTCTTTCGCCAACTCACCCTCGGTCTTGCACGCCGCCTGAATCTCCGTCTCGATGAGCGGCATCCTGAACTTCCCATTTCCTTCAACCCGAACTCCATCGCGTGACAGCGTTGGACGGTTGTAAATGCGAATGTCGAGAACATCACCGGGCCCGATGCGATAGCGAGCGTCATCAGGAACGGCCGGCGAATTAGTTGTTGTTGTTGACGCGGTGGTAAGCGCTGGATTGGGTGTTGGTTGTTGCGCAGTCGTTTGGAAACAACTGATGAACAAAACAAGTGGTACTTCGATAAGTAGACTCTTACACAGACGAATCATATTGGCACCCCTCTCTGCGTCTCTGCGTTCTCTGCGTCTCTGCGCTGCAATTGGGCTTCGCCAAAATAAACGCTGAGACGCAGAGGCTTAGCATCACTTCCCCGCCATTCCCACACGTCTCGATAACAACGCTTCACGCATGTGATTCGGATGGGCGAGATTCAAAACAGTGTTACTCAACAAAACCAAAAGTTCTTCATGTTCACGTTTGAACAGGCCCGTCAACGGCTGGTCTCCGGTCTTAATCACAACGCCTTCCCTCACCCACTGCCAGAACTGCGTCTGAGTAGTCCAAAACTGTTTACGATCGCGGCACACGACAAGAGCGGTCTTCTTCTTTCGCTTCTTCTTTTTGCTGGACTTCTTGATCGTCGATTCGCTTCTAATATGATTCGTGTTCATTGAAGACACCTCTGCCCTTGCATGTTCTTCCTTTACTTGAAAAGGAAGCGGCCACACATCGAAACCCCGGCGCGCCGGGGAAGCCTCATACGCGAGACGGCGTTTAGTTTTCAAAATGTCCGACGAACTTTAGTTTGTCGTCGTGACAATCATTGACCTCGGGATTCCTAAAACCCTTTTCAGTCAGTCGGCCTGAGAATCACATCAACAACTTCGAAATCAGTTCGGCTCTTCGTTTCACGCCGAACTTCAAGAAAATGTGCCGCAAGTGAAACTTAACGGTTTGTTCACTGACGTTGAGCCGTTCACCGATCACAGCATTCGTCAGTCCCTGAACACAGAACAATGCAACTTGAGCCTCACGTCGGCTCAACATTGGGTTCTCCGCCACTCGAGAGATCGCTCGACTGAACGCATGGTTACCGTCGCCGGGCGTTTCCTGAGCATAGGCGGTTAACCCCAGGCTTCCCCTCTCTCTCCGACGCGCAATAATTTCGTTCGGGGAATAAACGCGAAATTCATGAGCATTGTCTCGTCTACCGCCGCCGTTGGCGTCGCCCTTATCAATACTCAATTTGATGAGTAGTCCCTCCAGCCCACGTCTGACCGTGCTCAAGCTCTTGATGCCTGTGAGATCCATCAAGTGTCGGGCAGTGAAACGATTTGTGGATACGTCGTGATCAATGGCTAACATCGCCAGGTAGAGGCGATGTTCGAGCTGTGTGTGGCTAAGCGCAATGATGGCAAGTTCATTGGAGTGTACTACTTGTTCGCGGTTCTCGACTAAAGGGTAGGTTTTTGAATCTACCTTTGCCTTAGTTGAGCGCTCTTGTGGCAACATCAAATTTCAGTGAACGAATTTTTCGGCGGGACACAAGTCGGGTAAGTCTCGCACTAATCCCCGGTGATTAATCCGCAACGCAAGATATGAAACGACTAAGAATTGAAACTAGCTACCGCGTAAACAAGTCTGGGCGACCTACTCGACTACTGACTTCTTCAACGACTCAGGAAAGTAATGCAGATTTGCACGTCGCTGAACTCTTCATCGAAATTTTCGTGCGGACAGACTAAATGGACAAGGGTGGGGTGTCAAGAAAATTGATCTTTGTATTTTGCGTTTTGTTTTTGTTTGCTAATAGGACTTATATGACCTATTCGACCTATGGATCAGACTGAATTCACTCAATCAACTCGTCAACCATCTCACACCATAAATGTCCAATGGTGATATGCGCTTCTTGAACTCTCGAGGTACGTGGCGCCGGAACGACAACCGCCAAATCGCACGCGGATGCTAACGGTTCTGCCCCGGCCCCCGTCAACGCGATTGTTCGACAACCGATCTCGCGCGCCCTCTCGACTGCCCTCAGAACGTTTGGTGATCTTCCACTCGTACTGATCGCGATCAAAATATCACCTGGTTGAGCTAAACCAATCACTTGCCGCGCAAAAACGTCTTCGAATCCGAAGTCGTTACTCAACGCAGTCAGTGCTGACGTATCGGTAGTTAGTGCAATCGCTGGAAACGAACGCCGGGCCTTTTCATATCGGCCAACGAGCTCGGCGGCAATGTGTTGAGCGTCGGCAGCACTGCCGCCGTTTCCACAAAGCAGTATTTTCTTTCCGGATCGTAGAGCATCACAGATCAGCCTACCCGACCGCTCGATGTCAGTTACCCTTGTCTCGATTAAGGATTCGAAAGTTTTGAGGTGCTCTTGTAGAGAATCGGTAAGAAGGCGAGTTGTATTTGATGAGTCGCTCAAATCGGTAATTAAACTAGCTTTCGGTATTTATTTGGGCGTGCAACTTAGCATAAAACCAGCAAGTTTAGTAATCGGCTTTTTATCTGCGTATTCTCTGCGTTCTCTGCGTCTCTGCGTTGAATAGGTGTTGACGTTTACCAACACCGCGGAGACGCAGAGAACGCAGAGAATACGCAGAGAAATCCACTGATCCGCTCGACAAACGAAAAGTTATCGGACATTATTCCGAGCCACTTACTCACCTATGAACATTTCAAATCCAACGCCGATGCTGCGGCAATATCAGCAACTCAAACAGCAACACCCGGGAACATTGCTGTTCTTTCGACTCGGCGATTTTTATGAGCTCTTCTTTGATGATGCCGTCGTCGGTTCAAGAGAACTCCAGATTACCCTCACCGCGCGCCAAAAAGAATCCGGTAATCCCATTCCGATGTGTGGCGTCCCGCACCATTCGGCGGCTAACTACATCGCGCGCTTAGTTCGAAAAGGCTATCGAGTTGCCATTTGTGAACAAACAGAAGAGGCAGGCAAAACAAAAAAGCTTGTACGTCGTGAAGTAGTTAGGATCGTCACACCGGGCACGCCGATAGATCCTCAACTGCTTGAGGCGCGTGAGTCGATTTTTCTCGCAGCTGTTTGCACCGCGGGTGAAACGGTTGGCGCCGCCTTCCTCGATATCTCAACAGGAGAATTTCGAGTGACACAGGAAACGGGTCGTGATGCCTGGGCACGGATCCGTTCTGATCTCGAGTCATTTGCGCCTCGTGAGCTTCTGTTCCCCGCTTCGTTGGCGCCTTTAGTCAAGACCGGACTATCAGGAAAAGTTCAGACATCTCCTCTGCCACTACGATCGAATGCAGCAGTCGAGCCGGGGGCAGTTTCAGCAAGTGAATATGGCATCGCCTCGACACTGACTCCATTCGATGATTGGCATTGGCAGAGAGACGACTGTCAAAACCTTCTGCTTGAACAATTCAAAGTCAAAACTCTTGATGGATATGGACTGACGAAGAAAGACGAAGCTATCCGAGCGGCTGGCGCATGTCTGAAGTATGCACAGGAGACACAACGCGCCGCTGCGCAACATGTCACCGATCTCATCTACTTCGAACCGCAGGATCATCTTGTGCTCGACAGCGTGACGGTGCGTAACCTCGAGCTGGTTGAATCCCTCGCCGGCGGAAGCGGACGCTCGTTACTCCAGGTCATCGATCAAACCATTACAGGCATGGGTGGACGTTTGCTTCGTTCGTGGCTCTTGCGACCCTGTGTAAAACGAGGCGAAGTCGAAGCGCGTTTAGCGGCAGTTGAAGATCTGGTTTCGTCTCACCGGGTAAGAGACAAGCTGCGCGCGCTCCTCAAAGAGGTTGCGGACCTGGAACGCGTGCTCGGTCGAATCAGTCTTGGCTCCGCGACTCCGCGTGATCTGATAGCGATGTTGCGTTCACTCAATCAGGTACCCGAGATTCGAACTGCGCTAACCGGCTTGCAGTCGTCACTTCTTCAGGTGCTTGCTGAAAACACAGATGAGCTCCCAGACATTCGCACCTTAATCGAACAAGCGATTAATGACGACCCACCCATTAAGTTGAGCGACGGCGACACGATTCGCGAAGGCTATTCCCCGGAGCTCGATGAACTTCGGTCGGTCAGTAAAAATGCCAAGCAGTTCATTGCGGCAATGGAGGCGACGGAACGCACGAACAGTGGCATTTCTAATCTGCGAATTCGATTCAATAGCGTGTTTGGTTACTTCATCGAAGTTTCAAAAGCGAATGCGCTAAGAGTGCCTCCTCACTATGAACGCCGGCAGACACTTGCCAATGCCGAGCGCTTCACAACTCCTGAACTTCGCGATTGGGAAAAGAAAGTCCTCGGCGCGGAAGAGCGCATCATTCAACTCGAAACGGAATTGTTTACCGAGGTATGTCGCCACATCGCCTGCGAGACTAAGCGCATTCAGATGACAGCTCGAGCATTGGCCGCTTTGGATGCGCTTGCTTCAAGTGCAGAAACGTCAGCTCGACAAAGATTCATCAGGCCCTTGATGCACGACGGCGATCAGTTGGAAATCATTCAGGGTCGCCATCCCGTCATTGAAGCTTTCAGTGACGACCCGTTCGTTCCGAATAGTCTCTATTTGAACAACTCGACTGATCGCCTGCTGATTATCACCGGTCCTAACATGGGTGGAAAAAGCACTGTGCTGCGTCAAACCGCAATCATCTGCATTCTCGCGCAGATGGGCTGCTTCGTTCCGGCGGAGCGAGCAAGTCTCCCACTACTTGATCGCATTTGGACTCGAGTTGGCGCTTCAGACGATCTGACTCGTGGACGTTCGACATTCATGGTGGAGATGACTGAGACAGCGGCAATCCTTCACAGTGCAACTCCGCGTTCGCTTGTTCTGCTCGATGAGATTGGGCGCGGCACTGCAACTTTCGATGGGCTCTCGATCGCCTGGGCCGTTGCGGAGTATCTTCATGATTCGGCCGAGCATGCTGCGAAGACATTATTTGCGACGCATTATCACGAGCTGACCGAGTTGGCAGAGAGACTTCCTGGGGCGCAGAATTATCAAATCACGGCGACCGAACGCGAAGGTGAGGTAGTGTTTCTGCACCGGCTCGAACGCGGTCGCGCATCGAAATCATATGGCATCGAAGTCGCGCGACTTGCGGGATTGCCACCTGTTGTTCTCGCAAATGCGCGAGAAGTGTTGGCGAGGTTGGAGCGATATGAATTGGATGTGTTTGCGGAGGAAGTTGTGCAGACTCAGGAGCCATTGGCTGTCAAAGCTGCAGCAGCAAACAGCGCACTTGAGGCAGCCGCACAAAGAGTTGGCCGTCGAAAGGCTGCAGCTCAGGCTTCGTTGTTTGATCTGGCGAATCAGAGAGTGATTGAAGAGATTAGAGAGGCATCTGATTCCATCAGTGCAGAAGAAGCCAGGAATCTATTGCTCAAGTTACGTACTGAACTGTTGTAATTAAAAAAGTTCAAGCAGAAGAATAAGTAAATAAAGCACGCCCGTCGATCAGAAGGCCCAACCGCTTACACACGAACGCTCTTCTGTCGGAGCGCGTCCGTCCTCGGCCGCCCCCGTAAAATAGAACCAACTCCCACTTGATCTTTTGATATCAGAAGGTCGGAAGTGAGACCACCGCTACGTTTCCGTTAATAATGAGTTGGTTCTATTTTACGGGGGCGGCCGAGGACGGACGCGCTCCGACAGAAGAGCGTTCGTGTGTCAGGGGTTGGGGCTTCTGATCGACAGGGCCGCGCTACCTTACTTGATCTTCTTCCAGAAATGTTCTTGCAAAGTCTTTACTTTACTGACACTGACATCGGTCGGTCATTCACTCTAAACCAATCACCCTGTCCATCATTGGTCTTCAGCATCCTGATGATCTCTTCATAATTAAATGGCCGGGCTCCTCTTCTGCCAAACACTGCAATCTGATTACCACTCTCATCAACCGCTCGATCACGATCCAGACCTTTTGAGATACCAATTGCCTCCCCTTTGGTCTTGAACGACGCAATCAGCACCGGCCTTGGTCTTGGACTAAAACCCGCATACTCCGACATGGTCTCCGGTGAAGTCAGCTGCACTATGCGCAGTCCATTCTTTCCATCCGCCACATATGCAAACAGACTCGCGTTCGTCATCGCCACCTTCACCTGATGCACGTCATTCAGCTTACCATCCGCGTTAAAGGTTTGATCCAAGCGTGGATGTTCAGGCTGTTCGATGTCAACGACAGCTATGCCATCTTTACCATCCGCAACATACGCATAGGTTCGCGCAACATAGACATCGTGAGCATCCGAAAGTTGAACACTCGCTCCTTCTACTCGTCGCGCGCGTTCCGGCTCGGTTACATCAATCACCTGCAGCCCGTCCTGATCAACAACAAAGGCATACCGAAACTGCACTGACACTGCTTTTGGTCCGCGCAAATCAATCCGACTAACCACGCGTGGGTTCAATGGATCATTGATGTTGACAATTACCACCGCACTGGGTGTCGTAATGTACGCGTAAACGCCGGCAATCGTGATGTTGCTGGCATCATTCAACACACCATCCGGATTGAAAGCCCCGCGCGGATACTTCGTGGGATCCAGGGCGCGTTTCAAATAGTTGTTGAGCGGGTCGCCGTCAAGCAGGGTCGCGGCATTCACCAGAATCAAACCTTCGTACTTATCGGCCACATACAAGTAAGCGTACAAAGGATGGATTGGTTGCTCCTGATTGACCAGTTGATTGCGAGCATCGCCTTTTAAAGCAGCAGCACTAACCGGATCGATCATTGAACCGTCAGTCTTAACACGCCACCGCGCGGGATCGACTGCGAGCGTCGTCGGCGCTGCCACAGCTGTCGCGTATTTAGTCTTGACCCAGAATTTCTGACCGAATCGTGATACGGGAGCAGTCGTGATCCGTTCAGAAAAGCCTTTCTGATCGATCTGTGCGACGTCATAGACGCGCAAACCACCTTCGCCGGCGGCCACGTATGCGTACTCACCTCTTAATTGAACCTGTAGCACGCGCGGATTTCCCACATGCTCGTAAGCGGTTTTCAACTCACGTCCATCGCGCAGGAATTCTTCGTAGTCATCCGGGTAAGCGATCTTCTGAAGCGTGCTGCCAATTACAGCTTGTGGTTCCGAATGCTCAGTGGCAACGACCACTTCGAGAGCATCGTCTGCTGCGACGTAAACATATCGTCCCATGAAATTCACGAAGTTTGTTCCTTGCAAAAGCAACTGAGCCAACCAGGCGTTGTTGTCGTTTTTCTGCGAAACGTGACAGTCGCTGCAGGTCTTGGTTTCAGTTGCTCTGACTGTATGGGGGATATGTGTGTTGAACGTTTGTCCGGCAAATCCTTCCGCAGACGTCGTTTGCTGTTGTGAGTAAATCCACTCGCGGTTTTGATTCTGCGAACTAACCAAAACTGCAGACGACGAACGCACGGGCGCCACGCGATTGCCTGTAACAGTGCCATCTCGACCCAGCATGAAGATGTCGTCGCGCAGTACCTGGAAGTTGTACTGCGTGAAATTGCGCGACGTCGTTCCTTCATTGTGACGGTTTGGCATCTTACGATTGGCCTGCATTGACAGGTGACAACCAAAACAACTTGTTACCCAGGAAGAATGACAGGCAACACAGGTCATGTTGTTGTCCCGATGGGCAAGTTGATTTCCGTCCTTCGGAACTTCGCCCCAGGTTGTATTGTCTTTGCGGATCGTCTTTGCGTATTGGGATTGCTGATTGAAATCGCGAGTTCCCGGAGTAACCGTGTCGATTGTCTGCGGCACTCGCCACCAACGTCCCGGAACGACCATCGAATTCTGAACGATGTCTCCGGTCTTTAGATCAATTTCGTTGCCCTTCTCGTTCTTCCGTTTTTGGTCGCGCGTGATTCTTTGGAAAAGGGCGACGGCGGAGCCGCTTTCATCGCGAAAACGAATCCGGGTGAGATCCTGTCCAATCAAGGGCTGCTTCAGAGACTTGCGTCGTTCAGCTGTCGTGCCGCTAACCGCGGCAGCAGCGAAACCGGAAGTAAACAACGTCGCACGTTGCTGAATTGAGCCATGACAATCTTCACAATTGATTTCAATCGCAGCTCGCGGTTCGTTGTACAAAATGCCATCGCCGTGTGAGTCCTGTCGGAAGTGACAGTCAACACAATGCATGCCTTTCTCCAGATGAATGTCGTTGAGATGAACCGCCTTGTTGAATTTGTCAGGGTCGTCTGGCGATAAGATGTTGCCCTTGGCATCAAGTAAATTCCCTTTGCGATCTCTTTTGAAGACTTTGCGAAACAACCAGCCATGACCGTGTGAATCAGCAAATTGAGTATTTCGCAACAACGCGTTGAATACCGGCGTCCCCGTGTTAGCGAGAAAGTCAAAGTCAGACCACAACCCGCGCAAGCTTGAGGCTTCAGGGTTCCTGTCGAGTTTCTG
>DATDFV010000274.1:0-4882 GCA_036522415.1 Pyrinomonadaceae bacterium
TCCCAATTCGCGTCGCACATCAACAAACTCCACCACTTTACAAGAACCCTTCCCTTCCCATCGATCAACGAGTCAATGACCTTGTCTCACGGATGACTCTCGAGGAAAAGGTTTCGCAGATGATGAACGGCGCGGCCGCGATTCCACATCTGGATGTTCCGGAATACGAATGGTGGAACGAGGCTTTGCACGGTGTTGCGCGTGCTGGATACGCAACCGTGTTTCCGCAAGCAATTGGTCTGGCGTCGACGTGGGACACGGACCTCATGTTCAGAGTCGCTGATGTGATCTCGACGGAGGCGCGTGCAAAGCATAATGAGTTTGATCGGAAAGGTGACCATGGTCGCTACAAAGGTCTGACGTTCTGGAGTCCCAACATCAACATCTTTCGTGATCCGCGTTGGGGCCGTGGCCAGGAGACTTACGGTGAGGACCCCTATCTGACTGCACGAATGGGAGTAGCTTTCGTCAAAGGATTGCAGGGCAATGATCCCAAATACCTGAAGGTCGTCGCCACACCCAAACATTACGCAGTTCACAGTGGTCCCGAGCCGGAGCGCCACGCCTTCGACGCCATAGCAACAGAACGGGACCTGCAGGAGACTTACTTACCGGCCTTTCATGCAACTGTCGTTGAAGGGCAGGCTCAGTCTGTAATGTGTGCTTACAATCGCACGAACGGCGAGCCTTGCTGTACGAGTAAACCTTTGAACGACACTCTCCGAAAACAGTGGGGATTTAATGGTTATATTGTTTCTGATTGCGGCGCGATTGACGACATCTACCTTCGTCATAAATACGTTAAGTCGGAAGCTGAAGCCTCGGCGATGGCCGTTAAGGCTGGTACAGATCTCACCTGCGGTCGCGAGTATCGTTCATTAGTACAGGCTGTTAAAGACGGGTTGATTTCCGAAACGGAGATCGATACAGCCGTGAAGCGATTGATGACTGCGCGTTTCAAACTCGGAATGTTTGATCCACCTGAGATGGTGCCCTACGCGCGAATTCCCTATTCGGAAAATGACTCAGCTGCGCACCGTCAGCTATCCCTTCAGGCCGCGCGCGAATCGATAGTGCTTCTGAAAAACCAGAACAACGCATTGCCATTGAAAAAGGATTTGAAGACGATCGCCGTTATCGGTCCACTAGCTGACAATCTTGGGGTGTTGCTGGGTAACTACAATGGACAACCAACAAGCTACGTCACACCGCTGGCAGGCATTAAGGCAAAAGTTCCAAACTCAACCCGTGTTCTTTACTCACCAGCTATCTACGCGCCGGGTGTTGTCGTCGAGCCGATTCCGTCTGCAGTGTTAACTGGGTTGCGCGGCGAGTACTTCAGTAATCGCGAACTCAAAGGTGAACCGGCCCTAATAAGAACTGACGCTGACATCAATTTTGAGTGGGGCGCGATGAGTCCGGCCCAGGGTGTTCCGGACGATAATTTCTCGGTTCGCTGGACCGGAAAACTCAAACCAACCGAATCGGGTAAGTACACAATTGGTATTGCAGGCAACGGTGGAATGCGTTTGATCGTTGACGGGCAAACCGTTATCGAAGAACTCACTAACCGGCGCACTCGCAGCGTGAACAAGGAGATCTCGTTTGAGGCTGGACACACTTACGACCTGCGTGTGGAGTATTTCGAAAATGGAAATCAATATGCCGCAGCAAAGTTGAACTGGTCGCCCCCGAGCGGAGATCGACGTTTGCGGGAGGATGCACTCGAGAAGAGTCGCCAGGCAGATGCTGTCGTTATGGTTATGGGAATCACACCTTCCGTCGAAGGCGAGGAGATGGATGTCAAGGTTGAAGGATTTCGTGGCGGAGACCGCACGGACATTGTCTTACCTAAGCCTCAGGAAGATTTGATCAAAGAGGTGCAGGCGCTCGGTAAGCCGGTGGTGCTGGTGTTGTTAGGCGGGAGCGCTCTGGCGGTTAACTGGGCAAACGATAATTTGCCTGCGATCATTGATGCCTGGTATCCGGGCGAAGAAGGTGGAACTGCAATCGCGGATGTGCTGTTCGGTGACTACAATCCATCGGGACGTTTGCCTGTTACGTTCTACAAGTCTATCGCGGATCTTCCCGCGTTCACTGATTACAGCATGAAGGGGCGAACTTATCGTTACTTCAAAGGGCAGCCACTCTACCCATTCGGGTTTGGTCTGAGCTATTCGACGTTTAAGTACGACGGACTAAAGCTTAGCTCGAAGGCGATACGTAGTGGAGAGAGTGTTACCTTGACCACGAACGTCACAAACACTAGCAAGCGTGCTGGAGACGAAGTTGTTCAACTCTACATTAGTGATGTGGCTGCATCTGTTCCAGTATCGATCCGATCACTTGCAGGCATTAAGCGGGTCTCATTGAAGCCAGGCGAAAAGACAGCGGTATCGTTCGAGATCAAACCAGAGCAGATGTCTGTGATCGATAACAATGGCAAGCGCATTATCGAACCAGGAGAGTTTCTGGTGAGTGTTGGGGGTAAGCAACCAGGATTTGCAGGCAGTGCTGATGCGAAGACAAGCGGCGTCGTGAGTGGAACCTTCATAGTGAAGTAAGAGCTTTGAGCTTTGTATTTTGTCGTCGTCACTCCGGAGGAGTGCGATGTTTATAGGCTCGAGTTGTAAAGATGGAGCTTCACTCCGGAGGAGTGACATGTTCCTAGCTGCTTACCGAGACGTTTGCAATCGCCTCGAATAAGCTGAATCGCGAGTCTCAACATCTCACTCCTCTGGAGTGAACCCCTCCCTAACAGCGCGCACCTATAAACATCGCACTTCTCCGGAGTAAAAACAAAGCACAAAGTACAAAGGTCAAAGAACAAAATACAAAAGCGTTATAGCGGCAACCTCAACTTTGCTTCACAGCCTCGCAACTGTCGTCGGTTCTCGAGACTCAGCGTCCCCCCGTGCGCCTCAGCGATCTGTCGAGATAAAACCAACCCGATACCAGAACCTTCCGCCTTTGTTGTAAAGAACGGCACGAACAGGTTTGCCGTATTAGCAAGACCGGGCCCTTCGTCACTGATCCACACTTCCACTTGTCCGTTTCGCTGTCGCCAACCTACTTCGACTCGTCCTCTGGTCTCCATTGATGCGTCAACTGCATTCCGAATGAGATTGATCAGTGCCTGTTCCAACTGAACGTCGTCTCCCTGTACTTCCAGGTCAGGACCAGCAACGACATTCACCGGCAGTCGAGTCTCCAGACTTGCAACCCGCGCCACAAGCGAACCAATCTGTAACGGTTCCAGGCGTGGTGGAGGCAAACGTGCTAGTTTTGAATAGGACTCCACGAATCGCGCCAACGAATCGGCACGCGATGAGATCACAGCGAGTCCCCGATGCATGTCATCACGCCAATCGGTCGGCTCAGGCTCGCGACCCATTAAATCAGCCAAACTGCCGGCGACCGATTTGATTGGCGCCAGCGAGTTGTTTAGTTCATGGCCGAGCACCCGCAACAGACGCTGCCAGGCAATTCTTTCTTCTTCGCGCAACGCCTGGCTCAAGTCTGTCAAGACAAGCAACTGATGGGGTGCCCCTCCTTCGCGAAAGACACTGCGTCGCACGTCCCATCTGCCGACACCTCCGGGAAATACCATCTGCAACGTGTATGGTCCCGGGCCTTCTGGTCTGTTCAAGCACGCATCCAGACCAAGTTCATGACTGGTTCGACCCAGTAACCGTGCGGATGGTTGTGCGAGCAGTTTCTCACCTGCGCGATTGACTAAGCGCAGACGCTGCTCTCCGTCAAAGGCGAATACTGCTACGTCGATTTCGGCCATCACTGTGCGCAGCAGAGCCGTTGCCTCCATCGCTCCCAGTCGTTGCTCGCGTAATGTCTGACCGAGATCGTTTACTTCCAACATCACCTCGCCGAGTGCATCACCAGACAAAGCCCTGCGTCCACGAATGGAGTAGTCGCCTTCGCGAATAGCTGCGAGGATGTTAGAGAGAGTTTGGAGCGGCCGGACGATGCGTTGTTTGAGATTAAAAGAGATTCCAAGCCAAAGAAGACTGAGGAGCAGATCGACAGTCCATTGGACCTGAGCAGAATAGTTGTCGTACCAGAGTAGGAAAGCGCAGAGCCCGACCGCGGGAAAGCCGGCGAGAAGTGCGAGAATAGTCACACGTCGCTCAAACTTCAGGCGGCCACCGGTTTTGATACCAGGATCCAGAGCGGAGAATGCTGACGTGTTCTTGACGGGCTTAACTGGACTACTCACGGAGGTAATGATAACCGACTTTGGTCTTTGGTCTTTGGCCTTTGGTTTTTGGCCTTTGGCCTTCGATGGTTAGTTGTGTACGCGAACGCCCATCCTAAAGTCCGAAGGCCAAAGATCAAAGGCCAACATCAAGACAGCCCGTACTTCTGCAGTCGCCTGTACAGTGCGCTTCGACTCAGGCCCAGGGCTTCGGCTGCGCGATTTGCATTTCCTTCAAATCGCGCCAGCGCCTTCTTAATCAATAACCGCTCGGCATCTTCGAGACTCATTTCTTCAAGGCGTGCGGAGAGTCGCGCATCAGGCGTAGATTCGAGGGCGAGATCAAACGCGGTCACGACATTGCCCGTGCTCATCAACACAGCGCGTTCTATTACGTGGTCGAGTTCGCGAACGTTCCCCGGCCAAAGATGATGACGCAATGCCTCGAGTGCCTCCGCGGAGAAACCCATCAATGGTCTGCGATATCGTTCGCGATGCAGACGCAGGAAATGTTCGGCGAGCCGTGGAATATCTTCAGCTCGATCGCGCAGAGGTGGCAGCCGAATTTCAACCGTATTCAAGCGGAACAACAGATCCTGGCGAAACTTTCCCTGCGCGACCTCAGCATTCAAATCGGCGTTAGTTGCAGAAAGCAGTCGCACGTTGACC
>DATDFV010000275.1:0-74596 GCA_036522415.1 Pyrinomonadaceae bacterium
GGGGTTGGCGCAGGAGAACTAGCACCAGCAAGCGCCGCATTCAGAGCATTGAAATCCACGCCAATATCGGTGCCGTCGGAAGCCGCTCGATATCCTGGTGACGTCGCAAGCAAACGATAGTTATTGTTTGCCACATCACTAAATCCAACCGCCGCAGTGCTGGACACAATAAGGCTGCCGGGCCACCACATTTGGATGTCGGTGTTTTGAACTATTGAATTGTTTTTGACGACCAGGTTCTTGTCGCTTGCATAAACCGCCAAACATGGGGTCGGAGACTGTCCCAACGTACACGTTAAGCCGTAATTATTAGTGTAGAGAATATTGTCTTTGATCGTGGTGACACCGTTTACGACCAACGACGGCAGAGTTCCAGAAGGATCAGGTTTTGAATTATCGAGTTGAATCGCAAGACCTGCGCCATTGGGGTTGTAGGACAGAATAGTGTTGTGGGTAACGGTTACTGGCCCATCAGTTCCGCGACTAACCAAAGTAAAGAAACTAGCATTGCTGCCGTTGACGTCGGATGTGCTTCCGGGTCCGTAGGCCAGGTTGTTGGTGAAGACGATATTGCTTCCCGTGTCCGTAAGTCTGGAGTAACCGGTGACGGATAGCGGTCCAAAGACTTGCGAAAACCTCGTAAACAAATTACTTCGACAAGTAACGTTTTTTATTGCTGCCCAGGGAGCTGAACCCTGTTGGTTTTGCAAACCAAAACCCACAGTCGCCGGCCAACCTTGAAATGTGTTTCCTTCGAGGAGAATGTTAGAACCATTCTTAAACTCTATGTATCCTTTGGGATTGTCATCTCCATCCGGAAAATTATTTCGAATGTACTGTGCGTTCGTAGGATCGATGTTGAAGGTGTTATGAGTAATAGTTAGATTACTCATAACGTGGCCCCGCCATTTCACATTTGCCCCCGCAACAGGCGCCGGCGCTGCTGTCATAGCATCCGGACCAGCTGGCACGTCATTCACCAAACCATTCCACACCAGCCGGTTCTCGCACACCACGGTGCTACCGGTAACCGACGCAACCCGACACGCAGAATATTCTTTGCCTGAGTTTGCTACCGCGACGAAGTCGCCGGCAACTGGCAATGAACCACCCTGCAGCGTTATCGCGAAAGAGAGTGCGGTCGGCGCAGGTGAGGACGCGATCACTCCGATGTTATCGCTGTCCATGTCGCGGCCACCTGTTAGGATCGGCGCATACCAAGCTTCTAGATAGTTATTGTCGATCAATACGGGACCTGGTCCTGAGGAATACGGAATCGCCTCAGAATCAATCTTGATGGTATGGTCGTGCCGATAAACCCCAAAGATTCCGCTGATTCTACAGTTGCTGACGGTTAGATCAGCAACATTGAGGGTCACTCCGTGAGAGACGGTACGGAAATTGTAATTTGGATCACTGGGAAGTAAGCCGTCTTCTTGCGGGTGTATGTAACATCGATCGACGATAAAGTGGGCAGGCTTGGTAGTCCGACTGTAAGCCGCGTCTACGGATCCAATTAGATCAACCACGTGCTCAGACGCTGTACCGCTTGACGAGTTTGTTATTTCCAGGCCCTGCAAACGCCAATACTTCGCATTTGGCATTACCTGAAATGCACCGCGTCCGCCGAGGGCAACAATCCTGGCCATGTTCACTTTATCAGTTGATGACACACGACCCGCGGGAAGAGAAGCCAGGTTCGAAGTTGTTATCGTGATGTAGTCTGCGGAGGTGCCCGTCCCTCCTGATTTCAGTGGCAGATTGAAAGAAACTTGCTGCCCGGGAGCCGTATAACTTGCCCCTGCTTGAAGTACGATGGTATCGCCGAAGCTGGCCGAATTAATTGCGGCCTGTAAATCGCCACCCGAAGGCACAACTATCGTTGCTGCCGACGAAGCTTTGGAGGTTACCAACAGACAAGCTAGTAACAAACAAAGTTTCAGCGAACGTCTAGAATTCAAACTTACCTTGATCCTGTGCAAAGACGGCTGGACAAATGCGAACATTCGGGGTCCTCACTTCGGTAATCGGACGATCTCCCGCCGCAGTGCTGGAGACTCCTGACTTTGCGGACCCGCATCACTGCGGGGGTGCCGTTGTCGGTGACTGCTTTATAACGAGCAGACGAATATGATTTTGAGAGGTCGGCAAAGGCTGTGACAGGTGCCGATCACGAATAAGATTCTGCTGAATTAGGAATGCTGGAAAACAGGTAAAAAGACGCCGGAGGGAAGCGTAGCTTTGCAAAGACAAAGACACGCCTTATGCGGATCGAATGGTTACGCCGCATGTTCCGATCACCTTTCGGCGGCTAGACTATCTTC
This sequence comes from Pyrinomonadaceae bacterium, assembly GCA_036522415.1. Classification (GTDB taxonomy): domain Bacteria; phylum Acidobacteriota; class Blastocatellia; order Pyrinomonadales; family Pyrinomonadaceae; genus PSRF01. The sequence goes on from DATDFV010000275.1 coordinate 2,325, forward strand.
AATTCCAAGCTGTCTTGAAGACTCTTAGCTTTGCGTCCCTACCTCACAGCAGGTTTGCCTTTGTCGTTTGCAATCGTTGTCAAAAATACCAATGGCGCGTGGCCAACATCATTTAACAAGAATCTGAAGGGGTTGTCAATAATTAATCCCGTTGGGCACGCAAAAGAAGCGAGAAGATAACTTCAAACGACCCCATAGGTCCGAATGAGCTCGGTTATATTGGTTGCCAGACTAAACTTCCGCTCACAGATCTCCCGTCCTTTTTGGCCCATTGAGGTGCAGGTGACCGGTTCATCGATGAGTCTCAAAATCGCGTCAGCCGCGCTGCTTACATCACCCCGTTCGACCAAAAAGCCGGAGACTTTATCCTCAACTAGTTCCGGAATTCCGCCCACCCTGGTGGCAACAATAGGTTTTTCATGAGCCATGGCTTCCGCGATCATCCACCCAAAGACCTCCTCCCAATTTGAGAGCTGACAGATTACGTCTGGAGCCTCAAACACACCTTCTCCAAAGGGATCTTGTACAAGGCCAGTCCAGGTAATGTGGTCGCCAAGACCCATGAGTTCCCCTTCTTTCGTATACTGCTCGCGATATGCTCCCTCTCCGACAATCACGAATTGCACGTCCTGGCGATGTTGCAGGACGAATTGAGCGGCTCTCAACAATTCTTTGATTCCCTTTTCCGGGATGATCCAGCTGACCTGAAGCACAACAGTTCGATCGTCAGGGATCTTGTATCTACGTCGGAACTCGAGCGCCTGTTCTAGATTGCTTTGCACTCTCAAGAGATCTACGCCGTTATAAATCATCCGAAAACGCTCTTTGGGAAGGAGACCAAGTTGGGTTAAGCACTGATACCCATAGTCGCTAACACAAATTACTTTCGTTAATGGCCAATTGATAATCCGCACCAGAGCTTTCTTGAATAACGGTGCCGAGCGGGCAACATACCCGGTGGGTCGCGATGTGTGATCGGTAAAGAAAACCTGGTGTGCGCCTGACATTTTGGCTAACCATGGAAACACACTAAGGAAGCCGGTAAAGTGCAGGTGAACTATGTCAGGTCGATTCCGTCTTAAAACCCGCGCGAATGATCTTATCGTCGACCAACTTTGTGAACCGGCATGATCCACAATATCGAACGACACGTTTGGCAACTTAAGGAAGTCATAAACTTCAGCGGTGGGTTGGCTTTGAAAACACAACGTGCTCTGCCAGCCATGCAGGGCCAACTGTCGAGACAGCTCTCTTGCAAAAGTTTCAGTCCCGCCGATGCGAACAGGGTCGACCCCGAATACTGAAACTAGTCTTGGCATAGTTAGTCGCGGCGCCGGGCACTGTTGCTCATGAGGATGCGCTGTTGTCTATTTGTGAAAGGTGCGCCGCCACCTGGCGCCCAGTCTCTCCGCAAAGTGGCGAATATGGACTTGAGCTTCGTAGGTTGTGCGAAACAAAGTATAGAGACTTGTAGGTTTCGTGCTGCGTTCAAATGCAGGTATGAAATTCGTCTTGTTCCCGAACCCGAGAACACGTCGATCATCATCGCTCATTCCACCAAGGAATGCTGCGTTTAAAAGCAGGGGATGATAGCGATAGTAAGTAATGTCCTCCTGTTGAAGCGTAATACCGGGGTCATGATAGTTGTAAAAAACGGCCTGCCTCGGTTCAAGCATAGGAACACCCTGACGATGAATGCCGGATGTATCGAAGACGAACGCTGTGCCAGCTGGGCCGTAGAACTCGGCAATTTGAGATGAATCCACGTCTAACAATTCGTCGTTTCTCACAGGTCGCGGGTGTTGTTTGCGATGGCTCCCTTTGATGTAATTGAATGCTCCACTACGCACATCGGTAAGATAAAACGCCAACTTCACCTCTCGCGGGATCTCCCTTAAACCTTTCTGGTCGTACCACGCATCGCCGTGCCATCCGTGAAAGTCTCTTTTTGTAGGCAAAGACTTCCAGCCCTTAGCTTCAGTTAGTTCATATTTCGTTCCCAGATATTTCGAAAGAACAGCTTTCACCGTTGGATGAATTGCGATGTCTACAAACCCCTGGTCAAGAAGCAAGACATCTTCGACCATGAGACGATAAGGCTCGGTCTTCTGATATCCATCAAAATTGTTCCATCTGAGGTTTCGAAGTTTCACCGCAAATGCACGTTGCATTGCGGTGAGCTGCGACGCTGAAACCAGCGGAGGCAACACGGTGACACCATCCCGCTCCAGCTCGGTGGCGCACCTCAACAATTCTGTATCCTGCAGTTTATCCGACTCGGCTATCAACTCAATTCCTCATTCCTTCTGAACCAGTTCAAAAGACTGAATCTTGTGCGAAGCATGCTCCGCTATCACGTCGTCAACAACGGACTCCTCCATTATTTGACGCAATTGATAGTTTCGATAGTCATTTGGATCTCCGCTTTTTCCGGCTATCTCAGCCATAACCAGATTGTAGGCTTCTCTGGCGCTCGTAAAATGAATCCTGAATCTTCCGGACTGCTCGGCCAAATTCATGAGTTCATCCATGAATCGACAGAGCTGTTCTCCAATCATTGCTTCCTGGTCCCACTCAAAGAACGCGTGGCAATAAAGTTTGATGAAGATCCAGTTTGGTCCTCCTCGTACTCGAATCCGGGCGGATTGCCAGCGACGAAAGCGTTCCAGGCTTAGCGGATAGTTTTGAGCGAGAGCGCCATCATCAATTCTTGGGACTGGCAGGCCCCGTACTCTTCGGCTCCAATCAAAGATTAGAGGACCTGTGAAGATGATGGGTAGGCTTGGGTGATCTCCTACTTTCAAATCGGGCCCTGAGCGATGGGGCTTCGCTTCAGTAAAAGGATTACCACACTGGTAGATTGCATTCAGTTTGGGAACTTGAGACTCATCAGGAGCGCTGGGCAGCGTAAAGTCGGCATAGCACCCAGTGTTCGCAAGGATCTGCATTTCGCTATCAACTCCACAAAACCGCCCGCCGGCAGAGTTCGCGAGCGCCCAGTTACCATGAACAAATCCGTATCTGGGCGTTGAATTAGGATTCTCTCGCGACAAACAGCGATGATCAAAAGCGAGCCGATCTCGAAACTCCTCCAGTATTCTTTGTGTGTTGTCGGCGGTGTCCGGTGCTTCCACACCATGGTGAAAATGGACTTCGACCTCACCGTAACCGGCCGCCTGCAGTGATGCCAACATATCTAATTGGCGATATTCGTATTGCTCAGCAGGGAAGAAGTTCGTATGCCGAAAGGCGGTACCATCATGATCTCGAATTCTGTCTCCGGTTGCTCGAGCGGTCTCGCACCACTTATCTAAGCGAAACAAACCTTCATCACCCAACCCTGGCTCAAAATGGTCCGCAACCAAAAGAATTATGTGTGTAGGCTCCGCCACACTTGAACGACTGAATATCTCTTGCAGTCTCCAAAACGGATACTTAACGAGCCACGGAAGGGACCACTTAAGTTTCTCTAAAATGCTATCTGAATACATGCCTTCGTTTAATCTTGAACAACTGGTTTCCGAGCTACGATGAATATGCCATCGGTCATTAGTTCTTCGTCCGAAAGGTCTTTGAATTCACCGCGGAGCTTCGACCGAATTTGCCGAACGAGTGCTGCGGCGTTCACCGCTCTCTGACTGTCTTTGACGACTATTTCATTCCACCGCAATGCGGTCTTCGAGCCAATTGTGCTACAAATGAAGACACGGGCTTCATAGCCCAGCTTCTTCATGGTCTCTTGATAATAGCCCATCAATTTTCTGTTTGGTATACCTGAGTCGCTAGACATCCTTCTATACAGAAATCCCGGAATCGTAAGGAAGGTCAGGGGGTGCATACCACCATCGCGAAAGATTCCGTAATCACTCAGATCAATTTTATGGAGCATTATGCCACCTGGCTTCAATAATTGATCCGCAGCGCGCAGAACTCCCGACGGATCATAAATCTCCTCGAGCACCGCACGGGAAACTATCAAATCAAACTGTTGATTTTGGGAGAGTAACTTTGAGGTCGCCTGCTCCAAGGTCAAACCGTTGAGCAGATTTATACGGGTTGAATCGAAATTAATTCCATTAGACAGCTCGACCGCGCTGTCAAATCTTGACTTCTCGACGTCATCTAATGTTTCGCGAAGCGCAAGATAAATGTCCCTTTCCTGCGCGATGTTTCGTTTCGAATAGAATTTATCGATACCAATCATCCGCGTTGCCCCGGCTGCAATGAACAACAACCCAACTCCTATGTTGTCGCCAAAGCCAAGCTCGAGCACGCTCTTGTGATTTAGTTTCGAGGCCGTCAGTTCACCATAGTTCAGATAATCCTGAAATTGTTCCTGGATATAGGCGATGCTCTCGTCAAGTGTTTTTGAACTGTGAGAAGAACCGTGAGACGTTTCGATAGCACCGGTCGCAAATTTACTTTTCAAGCGCCAGTTATCGTAAATCTTGTAGGCTATTATCAAAGGGAGGGAGCGCCGCGCGAGACCCTTTAGTTGTCGAAGCATCTTTCTTGTTTGATGGAATGGCTGAACGATCTGACTTTTATGTGATTGTCCTTCAGAACCTTAAAATTGACTAACACCACAACAAATAATATAACGGTAATCGCTTTGTCTTTTGATTTCCTGGCGTAGCTAAGACAATGGTTTCTTCATTAAAAGACTGGGAACGTGCCGAACGTGAGCGCAGTGCTCAAGAGGCGTCGCAAGAAGACTTTTCGGACTTGACGTCCGATCCAAAGGATATTGCGCGTTATTTGAATCCACCCTCCACCACCATCCACTCGCTTGAGTTTGCATTTCATCTTCTGGGCGATATACGTGGCAAGACTGTGCTCGAATATGGCTGCGGGGATGGTATCAACACTATCCTATTGGCGAATCGTGGCGCTCGGGTGATAGCGCTTGATATTTCACCAGACCTCATCGGAGTTGCGCGACGTAGGTTGGAAACAAATGGCTTTTCCACTGATGTCGACTTCATAGCTGGTTCTGCTCACGATGTACCACTGGAAAGTGAGTCGATTGACATTGTGTTTGGTATCGCCATTCTCCACCACCTTGATCTCCAACTCTCCTCCAGAGAAGTTTACCGGTTACTTAAGAAAGGCGGAATCGCAATATTCCAGGAGCCAGTGCGAAACTCTAAAACCCTGAAAGCCATCAGGAAACTAATACCGTATAAAGCACCGAATGTTTCGCCATACGAACGCCCGCTCACAGATCAAGAGCTCACAGATTTTGCCGGCGATTTCTCATCTTACTCCGCGAAAGCTTTCGAATTACCAACCTCCTCGCTCGTGTACAACATGCTGTCACTTCCCAGGAATATCACGGAAACTCTTCGGAGATGCGATGCCACGATCCTAAAGAACTTTTCTCTCCTTAGATATTATTCTCCGGTGCGGGTGATCCATATGAGGAAGTAGCGACTTGCTTCACTTTTGAGCGCTTATAGATTTCCCTAACGCTTGTTCAAGTTTATTCATGTCGACCCCCGGGTCTGTTCGATCGTCCGCCCGTCTTTTTATTTTGCTGTCGGGATTCAACCGATAATCACCTCCAGACGGATTAACAAAACCGATCGTATTCATAGCAGAAACACACAAGTTTCCGGGCGGATAGGTATTTGAGCAATCTGGGCGATAGCGATCCGTCTGAAGCTGAACAATGATGTTGCCGGCCATATTTAGGCCCGGCCAGCATGCTGTCCAGGTACTATCGTGAGGAGGCTGGCAATGCATTCCATACTCATTGTTGAAGGCAATATTGTTCTTCACGACTAAGTTGGTAGTCGGGAAAATGCCATTCATCATTTTGCCGTCCGCCCACTTGCCAGTACCGTTATTCAAGAAGGTGTTGTGTTCGATCGTAACTGAATCGCCGCCGACAAGGTCTGCAATCCAGCCTCCCGTAGCAAACAGATTATTTGCGATATAAAGCTGACCACCTTTGTCGCTGGTTCCGATGTTGTCTTCGAGTTGAATCCCAAACAGCTGAAATGCATAAGGCTGGCTAACATCGCGATAGACATTATTAGTGATACGAACATTTCGTATCGTAGACCACGGCGATGGAGCGCCACTCGGGCCGGTCTGATTCCGCACCGTTAAGGCAAAATTAGATGGGTAGCCGGTAAACTCATTGCCGTCCAAAGTGAGGCCATCTGCCGATTTAATCTCAAAGAAATTCTTTGGATACTGTCCAATCTCAGATGCAATTTGTTCGACAATTTTCGGATTAATGTAGAAGGTGGATCTAGTAATTAATACGTTCCCAGGATTAATCCCTTTCCAACGAGCAGCCCCGGGCGAAATTGGTGGGCCAGTCAAAGGTCGGCCCGGTCCGATGTTGCCACCCCAGGGTTCATAACTAACTGTTGAGCCGCTGAGCCCGGTGACTCTGGCAATTTCGTAATAGTTCGGTTTGACTTGGAACGCGATTGAATCGCCTACATTCAGATTCTGCACGTTGGACAGTGTCGCCCGGTTTATCGTTGCGCCGCTTGCGACTGTTGCGGTGTTCCCCGTCCAAAGCGTGCCACCTCCCATAAAGAAGTTGGAGTACCACGCGCTCAGAAAACAATTCTCGATCGTCAATGGGCCAGGGCCAGTAATCATTAGGATTGCATAATTGGTTTCAGAACTTTTCGTAGCCCCTGCATATCCAGCTGGAAAGGCAACGCGGGAATTTGTGAACTTTACTCTAGCAGCTTCAACGTCCACCCCAGCGCGGGCTGTTGCGTGAGGGTTGTCCGTTCCATCCTCACGGCTGTGTATGTAACAACGGTCAAAAGAAATATCAGATGGCGTGGCGGTAGCTGGGACATTCGTCCCGATCAAAACCAAAAACTGGGTGTACTGACCACTCGGTTTTGTAGTGATTTCAATTCCCTCGAGATGCCAAAACCTGCTGTTAGGGGCGAAACTCATCGCTGGATACGGACCGGCAGTCAATATCTTCGGCATATTTACGGCGTCAGCAATCTCGACTCGTTTGTCCGGCGCCATGTTAGCGATGCTTGAGCTTGTAATCGTTATCGTGTCGCTGACTTTTCCAGTGCAGCTACCGCCCGATTTGAGCGGAAAGACAAAACCTAATTCTCCGGATGCAAGGAAAGTAGCGCCGGCATCGAGGACAATGGTATCGCCACACTCAGCAATATTCAGTGCGTGTTGAAGATCACCGTTCGCGGAAACTTTTATGACCGTGCCCTGAGCAGTGGTCACGCGCCGAGGCCGAACGGCAGTTGAAGAGTCTCGCTTCTGAGCAACGGCATAGATCAATCCGGCAATGAGTAGAGCAGCACTCACCAAGAGTAAAGTCAGAAAGAGTCTGTTCTTTATCAAATTTGACTGCACCACGATTTCCCTAACGATTGGTTGTTTGATGACTCGCGATTTCTAAAATGCGTTTATTACTCTCACTTGGTGGCAAGAGCACGAAGCCGTCGTCTCCCCCAACCGATTCACCTAACTGAAACCCGGAAAAAAAAGAACTCAAGTCAGTCCAGGAAATGCGCGAGTCATCTCCTTCTACCCATCCCCATTGCGGTTTTGGACGCCGTTCGAGCAGGCGCTTGGACAGCCATATGTCACCACCTTTTTCCCAAACCGATAACGCCATCGTCGCAAAGTCTTCTCGCCAGTGCTCAATTTGTGCAGTATTCACCGCCAGAACTGCATAGTATTGAAGATTTCGCTCGCGATTAATTGGATTGAATGGAAAGTCTCGCGTGAAGTTATTCAACTCGTCCTGGAGATGACTTGTCACAACGCGACTCTCTGGTCTCAAGTGCGGTAGAAGTGCTTGTACCCTTTCTGCTACTGATTGTTGACGCAGATTCAGAGTTGAAGCTGACATTACTTGAACGTTGGTTATAACCATGACACCGATGAAGACAACTGCTACCACTTTCACCCACAAGCGAGTGCCTGCGGTACATAAAGATGCGGCTACTACGAGAAACAACAGCGGAAGACTTGCAAGGTAGCGGCTGGTATCACCAGCTTCAAAAACAAAAAGCGCAAACAGCACCGTAGGAATCAGGTCCACAGCTAACAAGGCAAACAATCTAACGCGATTCCTGGACCTTAGCAGATTGAGTACTACAACCGATAAAAACAGGTACGAGAACCCCAGCTTCCACAAGCTTAGTCTAAGTACTTCTCCTAGTGATACCGGATTAAAAGGATCGTGTTTTAGAAAGCGCTTGAAAAGAGCGCCGTCGCCGCTAAGGTCTATTATTGAATTAGAGAAGCCATAGACCATTCTCGGGATGCCTCTCATCCGATTCATTCCATGAGACGCTGCGGTAACCCATGCAATAAGCTCGTCCCAATTGTGAATTCGGAGAATTAAGAGGACTGAGCCATAAGCGATAGCGGAGAAGACGGCACATGCCAGGGCCGCATGGATTGAATTCTTTGCGCTTCGAACCTGAAAGCCAAAAAGAAACCAAGGTAGAAACAACGCGGCAGGAATTATCAGTACCAAAGGAATCCAGAAACACGCTCCAACCGCAAATGTGAATCCGGCACACCAACCTATGTAGGCCTTTGGGTTTTCGTTGTTTTTGACTAGCAGGTAAGCACCCAAAAGAATAAGAGCCAGGCCGGGGACATAGGCACTGCCAGTTTGCCCATAATCGAGAAACCCCGCGGAGAACATGAAACCTATTGTGGCCAGATTTCGGATCCAAAGACTGCTACACACTCTCGCAGTGAGAGCATGAAGAAGTAGCACTACACAAAGGGCGCCGATCCAGTTTATGACTAGCAGGATGGCAGTAGCCTTCAGATAAGCATTTGGACCGAAGTAGATAGAAGTGAGTGGATTGGACAATCGGAATAATAACCAACCGAGGGGTCTCCAGAAGAGATGACCAAATTCCCAGAACTGCAAGTATTGCCCATTCTCAAAAGCTATGATGGAACTCACGTAATCGACGGTATCGCCCATGAGCCACGGGCTTGTAAAGTAAGTGCCAAGACAATAAACAACTACGACTAATCCGTACTGGTGTACAAGACTCCTGAGTCCAGTTGTTCTTGTTCCGTGGTCTCGATTCATGGATGTGTTCGCGAGACGGTTAGCTATGAACTGCTAGTATTTAGTCGAGCGATAAAATGGAGTGAGCGATCAAATATAAGACTCGCAGGCGACGGATATAACTTCAATTCGGTTTCCCAGCTATCGATTCTAAGGTTCAGTGACTCAAATGCTGCTTTCCATTTTTCTTCGGGCCAATAGTTGTATGGTAGAGCAACGCCGTGCGACGCATTTCCGACCCAATCCATAAGACGTAAGGTTAAGCCACCAAGAACACCATTAAGTAGATGATCCTTTATGACCAGACTATGTCTTGTAACTCTGCGTGCTTCGTCCAGCAACTTTAATTGACTATTAGTATGGTGGAGGACATCGACAAAAATGACTGTGTCGAATGTCTGGTCGGCAAAAGGAATTGCGGTTCCGTCGAACCCCGTCACGGGAATCTTTGCGTCTTTGCGAACGAGCACATCAATTCCGCTAATCTGAATATCAGGGCGGTTTTGCATGATCAGCGTCGACAGCAAACCGTCGCCACATCCAACATCCAAAACGTTCGCGTTCCGTGGGATAAGTTGAGAGATACGTTCAGTGAGGACGTTTACTCGCCGACTGTGAACGTACCGACCGTGGAGTTCTCCGACGACGCTCATTTGCGTCGCATTCCGAGAATGCTTATGAAAAAGCCTGAAAGAATGGTCTGAAAACCCAACGCCGTTAGCAAAAACCCTGGCACGACAAATCGCATGGTGTGTGCATAATCTAATTTGCCGAAATCATGCAGGCGCCATTGATTTACAGCAGCCAGCAACAAACCCACTCCGATGAGTAATGTAATCCCGGCAAGAACCAGTCCTCGCTCAAGATTTACAATCTCATAAAACCTCGTCATGCGACGGTTCTCTGGTAAGAGGCCCTCACTGATTGCGAAAGTTTTGGCGAACACAGCAAACAGAAACGACTGGTAACCGAGAAGAATAAAAAGACTCGAGAAAAGTAGAGTGTGAGCGTCAAAGGTTACTCCGATCGCAGTCACTCCCGGCAGTGCAAGCGCGTAACCGATTAGGCCCAGGACAATCAAAAAAGAACCCGGGTAGAGAAACAACCAACGCGGGCTATACATGAGAAAGAACCGTAGAGTTCGCCACCCGTCGCGAAAAGTTTTTAAGTGCGGTTTGTGTGCCTTTCTTCCGTCAGGGTGAAGAGTGATTGGCACCTCAGTGATATTCGTACCGTAAATGTTCGACTTGATAATCATCTCAGTCGCAAACTCCATCCCGGTACATCGCAATGCTAGCCTGTCATAAAGGGCCTTGGTAAATCCCCTCAGTCCACAGTAAACGTCGTGGATCTCCGCCCAAAACATTTGCCTTACAAGAATCGAAAACATTGGATTGCCAAACCACCGATGCAGAAATGGCATGGCATTGGGCATGACATTCCCACCACCTGAAGGTAGTCGACAGCCCTGTACGAGGTCATAACCTTCCCTCAATTTCGCGACGAACTTCGGAACCTCGAGAAAATCGTAACTGTCATCCGCATCTCCCATGATGACGAATTTTCCTCGAGCGGCACTGATACCGCCCATCAGAGCATTGCCGTAACCTTTAGCGGTGACATTTATGAGACGAGCTCCCAGGCCTGTAGCGATTTCCTGAGAACCATCTGTACTTCCGTTATCAGCAATGATCACTTCGGCGCGAATGCCATTCTCTTTGCAGGCTCGTTGGGCCTTTTCGATGCAGATTGCTAACGTGTCTGCCTCATTCAAACATGGCATCACAATTGAAAGCTCAACGACGTGATTGTCGTTAATGGCCTCTCGATGCTCAAGTTCGAGTACGGTTGTAGAGACGGATTGCGACATTTCAAAAACTCCGCGAAAGGGAAAGAATTAGGAAAAGATTGCCGAACAACAGCGTGGGGTAGTAAAAGATTTTGCGCTGGACGTTGACGCCTTTCACTTGGCTGGTAAACGATTAATCCTCATCTCTAAAACCAAACCGTTTAATGCCTACAGCGACAAGACTTGATCCCAGTAACAAGAAGCTAACAGGCTCGGGAACTGGTTGCGCCACGTTGAAAGAGTAAGTAAATCCGTCGACGTGAGCGCCGCCATTTTGGCCCGATGGAATCACAAAATCTGGGTTGCTATTGAGCAGACTCACGGTCAGAGTAACCGGCACGCCCTGAAAATTAGCAGTGGGAGAAACAAAGGTCACCAGGAAACTCAAAGGTGGCGACACGTTTCCAAAGGGGATACCGAAGCTTTGTGTTATCGGCGCGACGCCTTGTTCGGTGTATGTAACAACCAGAGTGTCGGTCGCGCCCGGCGGGAGGGTTCCAGTGACATCAATTCGAAAGCTTATCTGAGGGCCGAGCAAAGTGGTGCCGGGATTTGAAAACAGGTCTACGCTGGTTGACCCGCCATTTTGAAGAGCCACCACGTTCGCGAAGACGAGCGGATCTGCTTGCACTCGGAGCACCGCGAAAATGCATATTATGGTGAAAAGAAAAACCCCTTTTAATATCCTCTGTTGCATGGTTTCAACTAGTTTCTTAAAGATAGCACCTCACAGTGTAAGTAGAAAATCCCAATAGCACTTAGATTCCCGTCGGCTGCAATATTAACGTAGCCCGCGGAGACGATAGTACATTATTTTCACATATTCCATTGGCACGAGCTGCCAACCCCGTAGAGATAAGAACCATATCTGGGGCTTTGGGGTTTGCCATCCGGGGGGCGCCGCCTGCATCCCTATCACAACGTTGGAGGTGAACAATACCTGGTGAAACGTCCAAAGGGCACGCCTGGAATGGTAGCCAGAGGTTACCACCAAAATCGAGTGGATGTTTCTACTTGCGACGAAGTCTCGGACAACCAAGGCTTCATCACCAGTCCCGGCAACAGGAGTGGTGACTACCTCGATGCTCGCTTCCGGTACCCCGAGCCGTTCGAGTTCCCAGCGCGCACGCTCATAGAAGTAAGGATTTCGTTGTTGTGAACTCAGCCAGCCACTCCGAAGGTTATCGTTCGTTAATATGATTCTGTCGGCGATGTGAGAATTGTAGAGCTGTGCGGCAAGATGAGTGCGTTCGACGTAAGTGGAGGAGCCACTGAGAACAATGATCGCGTCTGCACGGTTGAGGGGCACACTCACAATCAGCAGCTTCGCCGCGATCCATGCCACGAGCCATAACAACAACGCAGAAGCAGCGCCCACAACTAACTTAAGGCTTGCCGCCCTGGTGCAATTCTTCTGAGCAACACGTCGTTTTCGCCAAGGCAGCATGACACTTACCAACAGATGCCCTGGTATGAGCCTTCGGAAGTAGCGTCATCTATTCTGACTAGATCGATCAAGATCTGATCGGCCCTAAGTCTCGCTCGAATGTTCTGAAACTCGTTAGCCTTGTTGCCAATAACTATAATTTCGGAATTCGTAAGAACTTCATCAATGGTTGCGCGCATTAAGGTCGAGATATGAGGAATCTCTTTCTCGATGTAGACACGATTTGCCCCAAAGAGCCTGGCGATTGAGACATCACGATCATATAAAGACAACGAATAGCCTTTGCCAATCAGCGTTTCAATCAGGACAACCATTGGTGACTCGCGTAGATCGTCCGTTCCAGCTTTAAAACTAAAGCCGAGCACGCCTACACGCTTCTTGTTAGACGCGACGATCATTTCAACCGCTCGCTGAATTTGCAGTTTATTGCTCGTGAGAATCGAGCTAAGAATGGGAACCTCGACGTCAAGCTGCTTTGCTTTGTAATTGATTGCTCTTAAATCCTTGGGCAGACAAGAACCTCCGAACGCAAAACCTGGTTTCAAGTAGTACGGCGAGAGATTGAGCTTCGTATCCTGACAGAAGATGTCCATCACCTCATGACTATCCACGCTCAAAGCCTTGCAAATATTTCCGATCTCATTCGCGAAGCTTACCTTCAGCGCATGAAAACAGTTGCAGACATACTTAATCATTTCAGCGGTGTTAACCGATGTGGAATAAACCGGTGCGTCAATACTGGCGTACAGGGAACGCACAGTCTCAGCAGACTTCTCATCGTCGGCCCCAATTAAAGTAAAGGGCGGAGCGTAGAAATCCTTTAATGAGGTGCCTTCACGCAGGAACTCAGGGTTGATACAAACCGCAAAGTCTGAACCCACCTTCTTTCCGGAAGCAGTTTCGAGTGCAGGTATAACAACTTCAGACACAGACCCTGGTAGCATGGTGCTTCGCACGACAACCACATGGCGCTCGCTCTTAGTTTTCAGACGTTCGCCTATTTGCTCACAAACTCGCTTGACGTAACTGAGATCGAGACTGCCGTTTGGATTGCTCGGTGTGCCAACACAAATAAGCGACACATCCGAATTCTCGACAGCGTCGTTCGTATCCGTTGTTGCGCGCAGTCTTCGTGCGGTGACCACGTTCTTGATGAGATCACCGATGCCCGACTCAACAATTGGACTGTCACCCTCGTTGACAATTGCTACTTTTGTCGCGCTAACATCAACGCCGATGACCTCATGACCTTCTTTGGCAAAACACGCCGCAGAAACACATCCAACATAACCCAAACCAAAGATACTAAGTTTCATTTTGCTTCTAGTCGTCCAACAGCAGGAAACCTGGGATGGAAAAAACGTTCAAGCCCATACATCAATTTCGGCGAATTGCTCCGGGCGTTAATATGTGCAAGAGAAAACTCAAACCCCATGTCAGATGAATGGTGGCAAACACAGGTGGCATCAAAAACAATGGTCCTCTTCCTCTACTAGTCGCGTGCGATGCCCCAATCATTGTGGCAAGTATGTAAATCGCCAGTTCCGTCAATAGCAACCACCGCGCAGCACTCCAGAAAAAACTCGCAACACCCAAGCCGAGGAGAGATAGAACAAAAATGGGTGCAACCAGGTGGCGCATCTTGATTGAACGCGGCTGCAACCTAATCATGCGAGCTTTCCAACCGCCGTACCGCCAGTATTGTTCGGCGAGCGCCCTCAACGTCGTGCGAGCAAAATACTCGGAATGACCAGTTCTATCCAGAATCACGGGACGCCCGGATTGCCGAATTCTATAATTGAACTCATAGTCCTCGTTGGTTAATAACACTTCGTTGAAGCCACCAACCTCCGACCACAATCCTTTCCTAAAACAAGCGAACGCTACCGTATCCACCGACTCCTGCTGTGGTCCTCTCGCACCCAGCCGATACTTGGCATCACCAATTCCAAAAGGATGTGATACCGCAAGAGCAATTGCCCGCGCCATCTGCGTGTCTGCTCCCGGTCTCACAATGCAGGGCATGCCAACCGCTCCTGCCGTTGTCGTCCTCAACAGTTCTACACAACGTTGAATGTAACCGTCACAAGGAACCGCATGGGCATCCATTCGGGCAATGAAATTTCCGCGAGCGGCACCTACACCCAGATTCAACGCAGTTGGAATGTTCCGCGCCGGATTGTCAACAATGGAGACTCTTAAATCAGGATGACGCTTTTGAAACTCACTTATGACATCTCGCGTGCGATCGTTTGAAAGGCCATCTACTACGATGATCTCGTAACGATGCGAAGGGAATTGACCGGCGAGTTGCTCCAAAGCCTTCCCAATAAATCTTTCCTCGTTGTAACAGGGGATGACAACTGAAACGGTATCGTCGTTGAATGACGATGCAGTGTTAGGAACAGGTTCTTTCACTACGGTTTGAATAGACATGCCCGAGCTTAGGCGGCCGGTTGTTCATTGCGAACATAGAAAGCACGCTCGGATGTAGAACTCTCATTGAGTGCGCTTTCACAAATCTCGGCGAACCGCTTAGCGACGCCAGCCCAACCAAATTTTTCCCGTACTACTTTCCCGGCTCGCTCACCCATCTGTTCAGCCAGCTCGGGATTGGTTAAGAGTTGGATTACTGCCGCAGCAAAAGACCCTGGCGCATCAGCAATACACAATTCATTTCCATCCGACACTGGCAATCCTTCCGCACCGACCGTCGTAGAGACTATTGCTTTCTTCATTGACATGGCCTCAAAAATTTTTAGCCGCGTACCACCACCGATTCGCAGTGGAACAATATAAACGGCGGCTTTCTCCATAAAAGGCCTCACGTCATCAACACGGCCGGTGACCAGGATCGCGGAATCGCGCTTACTCATTTCCAGGAGACTTGGATAAGGATTTCGGCCTACCACGGTTAGGCTGACATCGGGTATTGAACTTCGGATCAGCGGAAGTACTTGCCCGATGAAATAATTCATCGCATCTTCGTTCGGAAGCCAGTCCATCGACCCTGTGAATACAAGATTGTGCGGAGCGATCGAACTCGCACCGGAACTACGAAAGAACTCCGTGTCGACTCCCGTTGGAACGTCGAAAACTCGTTCGACTGAGTATTCATTCTTTATTTGCTCACGATCCCCTGCAGAAACAGCGACCACCGCGTCGAACCGTCGACACTGATCGAGCTCAAAGCTTCGCATCTTTTGCCATTGAATTCGCAGGTAACTCTTCTTTAGTTGATTGGCTTGTACCTCAAAGTGCCGTTTCCAAATCATCGCCTCTACGTTGTGCTGGAAGAGAACTGAAGGGCAATTCAAATCTCGAGCCACATTGATCGCTGGCGCAAGAAAGTCACAAATGACAACGTCGACCCTTCCGTCTTGTACAAGTTTGCTAACCGTATTGCGCATCGAAGGAGATTCATATTTCTTAATCGCATAAGGCAGACGTGATCCGAGATTTGCGAATAGCTCCACATAGAAACCTGGGGAGAATTTTTCGCGCTGACGGTGAGGAATACAAATAAGATCGTGGCAATAGTCGATGGCTTGCTCAGGCGCCTTGTCGTCGGCTGAGCCATCATCCAGGGTCAAATAGGTGATGTGATGATCGCTCTTCAACTCCTTCAGCATGTTGTAAGTGCGGATCTTGCCGCCCTTATCGACAGGATGGAGCAATTCGGTTTTTAGCCAAAGAATCCGCATGATTGGACTGTCAGTGTGTGAACACCTCGTACATCGATAATGATGAGTCAATTGACGCTTCGCCGTCGAAGAATTGTCGTTGCCAAATCTCAAAATTCACCAATGCCCACAGCCTTTCGTCGTGATTTTCTGCTCCGGACTGATGTCGTGTGACTATGTCACGAACAAACTCAGGTCTGAAAATTCCGCGGTTCATAGCTCGTTCACTCAGCACATACTCATCTATGACCGATTTGTACGGTCCCCTAAACCATGCGCCGATGGGTACCGGAAAACCCATCTTGGATCTTGATAAGATTGCTTCCGGCAATACACCTTTCATCGCTTCGCGCAAAACGTATTTGGTCGTGCCGCCACGCAGCTTCAATCGTTCCGGCAGGCTGCAGGTAAACTCGACGAGTTTGTGATCAAGAAACGGTACGCGGCTTTCTACGGAAGTTGCCATGCTCATCTGATCTTGCTTCATCAAGAGTTCGTGAAGGTATGTCTTGATGTCACAGTAAAGCAGCCGATCCAGCAAAGACTCCGCATCAGTTTCTTCAAGCGCGAACCGTACGCCGGCATAAGGGTCTAGTGGACCAATCTGTTCGCAAGCCCGGTCTGTCAGCAATTGGTTCTGTATAGAGAACGGGAAAACGGCAAAGTTATCGAAGTAAATACTCTCAATATCGGGATCCACATTAACAAAGCTGCGGAGTAGTTTTTGTCTGACTCTGGAAGTCGGCAAACTTTTCACTCCACCTCGCACTACGTCGCGCACAAGCGATGGAGTGAAACTCCTGTAAAGCTTTCCCATGGAGAGATTCAGAATTGTTTTGCGATAACGACCGTATCCAGCCAGCAATTCATCACTTCCCTCACCCGTGAGGACTACTTTGACATGTTGGGAAGCAAGAAGAGAGACGAAGTAGAGTGCAACACTCGAGGGATGGGCCAACGGCTCATCTTCATGCCAGACGAGTTTTGGCAACGCCCCGAAGAAGTCCTCCGGGCTTACGACAACTTCGTGATGGTTGGTCTTATAGGCCGCGGCTACCATCCGAGCGTAGGCCAATTCATTTGCTTCACGCTCGGCGAATGCGACCGAAAACGTCTTGATAGGTTCATCAACCATCGTGCTCATTACTGCCGCAATTGCTGATGAATCTATGCCCCCGGAAAGGAACATTCCTAGCGGAACGTCTGCCATGAGTCGCAAACGAACTGACGTGCGAAACATCTCAGCCCATTCGGCAATGTAATCTCCGTCGGTTCGATGATTATCGATGCTTTTGGAGAAGCTGACGTCCCAATACTTCTTAATCTCAACCTTGCCATCACGCCATAAGAGCGAATGACCTGGCAACAACCTCTTGACGCCTCGGTAAAGAGTCTCCTCGCCCGACGTCGAATGATTGGCAAGATAATCGGGTAAAGCGGTCCAGTTGATCTCCGGCTTTATGGCGCCTGTCTGGAACAAGGACTTGATTTCTGAAGCGAAGTAAAGTGAACCGTCATCGGTGTGTGTGTAGTAAAGAGGTTTCACTCCCAATCGGTCGCGCGCGATGAAAAGTTGCTGGCTCTTTGCATCCCAAATTGCGAAAGCAAACATCCCGCGCAAGTAGTCTACGCACCTGTCCCCGTGTTCCTCATACAAGTGCAGAATCGTTTCGGTGTCGCAGTGGGTGCGGTACTCGTGACCCAAACTCTCGAGAGCGTCCCGATAATCCGAATGATTGTAGATTTCGCCGTTGTACGTTATCTGCAGTGTTCGGTCTTCGTTAGTCATCGGCTGGTGACCGGCTGCAACGTCTACAATGCTAAGTCGACGGTGTCCCAAACCAATTCGACCATCAACAAACAAACCACAGTCGTCAGGGCCGCGATGTTTGATAACATCGCGCATCCTTTCGAGAACATCGCGATCGATTTCACGTCGCGATTTGGTTGATAATGCTATACCGTTAATGCCGCACATTTGACACCTTGATTCTCTTTGCCGAAACAGTTGACTACGGTAACTCGGAAAACAACAAATCCAGGTTCTCCACCGGCAAACTCAAGTCTATATTGCCTTCATTCGTTTCCACCGCAAACCTTTCACCCACTCGCTTCGCGTACAAGTAGTCTATACGTTTGCTCGAGTTCATTAGCACACGACCGTCGACTTCGACTGTATGACCGCCAATAAGTACGAATTCCTCAGGATTACGTGTTCGCTCGCCTTCAAATCTCAACCAGGTCACACCGCAGTCTGAGGCGAATCGAGGGGTTTCAACCTTCCTGGGATCCGCACCGCCGAAGTTATTTCCCTTCAACAACAGAACGTCGTGATTTTCATCGCCATTGATTTCAAAGGCACGGCCATAGAGTGTTTCTATCTCGCGGACATTCCGACGCTCGGATGCTCCTATTCTTTCGGGTAGAAAAAATGTTATGAGCTCCTCTGGACCGTCGCCGTCGAAAGTAAATCCAAAAGTCGGGGCCTCCTCCTTTACGCCATAACATGTTGAAACCCAGCCAGATTCCCGCACCCACTCGCCCCGCGGGCCAAACGATGCGAGCTCGAGTACTGCTGTGTCGTTCTCGCCTATCAACCGCAAATTACGATGTGTTCCACGAAGCGGTTGTACGCTCGTGTCGCAATGGATATGTGATTTGAACCGATATCTCGACAGTGAAGTTACCTGATCACGCAACATCCAATAGTCACGCTTGAGAAACAAGATCTCTCTCAGCAGGGAAACCTGATTCGGAAGGCGCTCGTAACCGTCGTGGAATCCGACTACGTAGTCAAACCTCTCGCGACCAATCCAGGATGTGCGATAACAGTTGGCAACCGTCGCCCATGAGAAAGGTCCGGCCGGCGTTGAGGATGATTCATCGTCGATGGTTATCGTATTGTGTGCTTCTGAGCTGCGAAACCAGTCGCGCAACTCTTTAGATGCAGTGTAGGTGAACGTTCCTGGATCGACGAAGAACGTGTGACCATTAGCTGCCAACTCAAATGAGAGAGCATCTGCATGAGCGTGTCCGCAGTTGTCAACGCCGTGATGACCACAATCAAAGAACAGGTAGTTCGCTTTCGTATTCCAACTGTCTCGCATCACGTGATAGCCGCTGGACTGGAAGGCAATGGATTGTTTTTCCGGTTCCTCTGCGACGAGCTCATCAAATTTCGACAAGGCCTCTGGTCCCAGGAGCCATAACGTCTCTTCAGCGATTGAGCGCGCTACATATTTATAGTCTCCGCGATTGAATATCACTGCACTGGTGGCCAGAGTCGCTCTAAAATCCTGAGCGTTTCTTTTCTCCAAATCTACTAATCGACCTCCATCATCATCCCCGATCAATGGTGTCAGGCCATCTGGCCGCGTGATGTACATGAGATGATCTAAAAGGCCCTGCAGTTTCTGATTCAGTCCAGCCGGAGTCGCGCTGCCATTAAGTTCGAGAAGCAGCTTCAGATGTAAATAGAAATCGGTCGTATAGCGATGGTAGTAAGTGGACTGTTCAAAGTAGACACCATCATTCTGAACATGTCGATCCAACTGTTCAGTCAGGATTGACAGGCCGACACGTCGCCATCGCTCAGACTCTTTAAACTCCGGAAACACTGTACCCATGTAAAACAGTCCCAGAGCCTCGCCGGTCAAATGCGTATTTGGACTGAAATAAGTTGATAGATAAGTTTCCAGGTGAAGAGCGTTCAGATAGAGAACTTTCACGATTTGCGCAAACCACTCGGGTGTGATGCTCGGTGACGACTTGAAAAAGTGGAGTGCCCAAATCCAGGAAATTGACCGAAAAGAGATTTCCAGGCTGCTCGCCCAATTAATCCCGAGCTTCGGCGGATTTTTTTCGATCCAATTACTGACATGATTAGTAAATGTTTGAGCGTACTGTTCGTCGTCGGTAAACCAGTAAGCCTGTCCTAGAGTTGAAAAGTATTGATGCCGGTTCAACTCCCAGACAATTTTTTTATCCCCGAACAATTCTGCAGCCAGGTAATCCAAACGACTCCAATGAAGCAGCGGAGCGCGTTTGCCCGCAATCGGCTCGAGATGCCAATCAGGCGGCGTTCCGAAAGAGAGATCGCGAAACCCAAGCAGATCAAACGAGCCACAAACTATTTGATTAGCTCGCTCTATGATCTCGCCCGGAGATTGTGGCCAGCGTTTTCGAAACTCGGTTGCCGTTATTTTCGGATGATCAAATGCTCCAAAGAAGGCTGGTTGATTTCGGGCTCTAAAGTTGTCAAGCAAGTCAGAAACGGATCGCGCCTTCAACGTCTCGGGTTTGCAGTGGCTGAGCAGCTCCTTATCGGAGAGCATCCTGGTCCGGCGAGACCAGCCACGCCGTTCAACGAATGCGGCCATGGCTTGAGTGCCACGCACTCGCAGCTCAGTTAAGCTCGCTCGTCGAATCCTTTGAAACGTTGAATTCACCTGGTCGCGATCTTCTCTTTCGAAGTATCTGCCGCTGCTACTCTCGCTTGAGGCTCATCGATTTGAGTTGTGAGCCGCCGGTAAGTTTGAAGCCACGCGTCTCTGACGACATCCCAACTATATTTCCGACATTCTCTGCTGCCTTGTTCGATCAGGTGTCGAGCCAATTCGGGATCGTTGAGCAGGCGTATCGCCCGCTCAGCCAACTGCGCAAAATCTCCGCGCGGCACAAGCATACCTGTCTCGCCATCGCTAATGATGGTCGGGATGCCACCGGCGTCAGTCGTGACGATTGGGATTCCACATGCAAAGGCTTCAAGTAATGAAAGAGGCTGGTTATCGATCTCAGAACCATTGATATAAATGTCAGCTTCGTCGTAATACCGTGCAATCGTTGACGGTTCGACTCGACCTCGAAATAACGTATGTTGCAAACCCAGTTCTAGAGCCAACGATTCCAACGCCTGTCGTTGACTCCCATCGCCTACCACGGTGAGAGTGGCTTCCGAAATTCTCTCCTGAATAATTGCGAAGGCTCGCAAGACAATGTCGACGCCGTAATGACTCTCAAGGTTGCGGTTCGACAAAAACACTGGACGCAGCGGAACTCGATCACGAAAAGGAAAGTGAGACGTATTGATAAGGTTATTAATTGAGTGAGCCGTCAGCCCAAACTTTGCGAACACCTCCACAAGATACTCAGATGGGACCACGACAACGTCCGCCAATCTGATCGTAGGAATGGCTGTCCTACGCCAACGCCGCAAATGATCCTCAGCTTCACCACTGTGGTAGTTGAGAAGAACTTTACGACCGTAAAGCCTGGCGATCAGAATTGCCGGGGTAGGTGCAATGACGAACGAAAAGTAGGAGGCAGAAAAAACGTGAATTACATCGTACTTCAAAACGCGCAGCAACAGAGTAAGGACATAAGCAATTGAAGTAACAATCGTGCGAGCGTACTTTATCTTTTGAAGTTGACGAAGAGGACCCGGCAGTCTGGGATTAATTGGCAAGAACCCTACCTTGACTGATGGTTCCTTTTCGAGTCGCTCCAGCAGACGCGCAGCCTGAACAGATTGCCCACCGAGAATGTCAAAAGAGGGCGCTACTATCAGCACTCTGATGGCTTTGGGATTCTGTTTTTCGTTTGACATCTCTAACGCTGCAATAACCGATTATAGAGTTCTTCGGTTCTGGTCAACTGGGATTCACAGGAAAAGTTCCTCTCTACCAGGAGCTTTCCCGCTGCACCGAATTGCTTCGCCCTTTCGGCGTCTTGCAAAAGCGAAATAATTCGCGCGGCCATCGTCGCATCATCACCGGGCGATACAAGATAGCCTGTTTCACCTTCCACAATTACTTCTGGCGCGCCGCCAACGTTAGTCGCAACGACGGGACGTCCCGCCGCCATGTACTCAAGAATAGAGTTTGAAAAACCCTCTGCTTTCGAACTCAAAACACAAACTTCCGAAATACTGAGCAACTCCGCTATCTTTTCACAGCGACCTAAGAAAAAAGTAGCGGCTGAAACTCCAAGCTCGGATGCTAACCGCTGAAGGCCATCGGTAAGTTCACCTTCTCCGGCCAACAAAAACGCAGCGTCCGGAACGGCTTTCTTCACCGCCTGCGCCGCACGTAAAAACATCGGATAGTCCTTAACTTCGTGCCTCATGTTAGCAACAATCGTCACGAATCGGCGGGCACGAGCCGGGTCTTCAGGCAAACCCAACAAAGAAAGCACAGCGGACCGTGAGGTCTGATTAGAAACGCGCCTTACATCGAGGCCATTGTAAATTACCGATACTTTGGTTTTCGGAACTCCATCACGAACAAGTTTTTCCTCAACAGCTTTTGAGTTCGCAATGATCTGATGTGCCAAAGCGTAAGCCCCACGCTGTACCTGTTTCTGGGCTGACGTTCTCATCTCGGCCGTTTCCCGCATCGAGGCAATTCGAACGGGTAATCGAGCCAGAGCGGCGGCAGCCATGCCAAAGACATTCGTGTAGAAATCGTGAGTGTGGATAATCTTGATGTCGTAAGACTTCAGCCACTGAACACAATGTTTCAGCTGTCGTACTGCATTTGCGTCATAAAAGCTATTCAGAGGAAAAGACGGAATAGGCCCGACGCTGAGATCAGCTATTGAACTGCGCAAGGGGCCTTCGGGACTAAGTGATGCCAGGTGGATAGCGAAGTTATTGTTGTGCGATAGATGACGCGTGAGCTGAAGCGCCTGCCATTCGGATCCCCCCTGGTTGAAACTATCAATGAGTTGCAGAACAGCAGGCTTCAAGTAGTCGCACCGCCTTAGGTAACAGTTGCGGGACGAGGCACGTCGAATTTAGTCCCGAACATCGGGCCCTGAGGTCTGAGTACATCGACAAATTGACGATGCCAAAGCTCAAGCATGAACAAGGCCCACAAGCCCATCGAGTGATCGCGCCGGCCCCGTTCGTGTTCATCGAGCAGAACATCAACGTACTGACTGTTCAGATAACCGCGCTGTCGAGTCCGTGGCTCCGTAAGTGTTTCACGCACACGTGAACGCAGTTGTTGATTTATCCATTCTTGAATCGGTACGCCGAAGCCTTGTTTTGGTCGGTTCAAAATCTCAGCTGGCACTAAGTCTCTTACCGCTTGCTTCAAAAGATATTTCGTTTCCAATCCCGATAGCTTCAGTGAGGCCGGTACGTTCGTAACAAACTCAATCAGTTTATGGTCTAGCAGTGGGGCCCTGGCTTCAAGTGACACCGCCATGCTCATCCGATCGACCTTGGTAAGAATATCGCCAGGTAGATAAGTCTTGCTATCAAGGTAAAGAAGCTGATCAAGCGATTCACCGGTCTGAACGTGGTTCACTAAATCATTGAAGAGAGTAGGCACGTAGGAAGATGATCCTAAGTTCGATTTGAAATCCGATGTATACAGAGAGTTCCGATTCAGACTCGTAAAAACCGATACGCTATCCAAATAACGCGAGATCGGATCCAACGAAACGTTGTGCAAGTAATTTCGGCCCCAAGCCGCATGCGGAAGGGCCTCGCTTAGCGGACGCATCAGGCTCTCTCGAAGAGGCTTGGGCAGTCGCGCAAAACCTTGTCGTTTTCTATCAACGACGTAACGCGTGTACCCGGCAAACAGCTCATCGCCACCATCGCCCGACAAAACAACAGTCACATGGTCTCTTGCGAGTTTTGAAACCATATACGTTGGAATTGCCGATGAATCTGCAAATGGTTCATCGAAATGCCAGACGAGTTCGTCAACGATCGAACAAATGTCAGGAGTAACGAAAAACTCATGATGATCGGTATTGAACTTCTGCGCAGTCAATCGCGCGTATTTAAGCTCGTTGTAGCTGTCTTCATGGAAACCTATTGAGAAGGTCTTGACTGGTTGGCCCATGTGTCGAGCCATCATGGCAACGACTGTGCTGGAATCAATTCCGCCGGAGAGGAATGCACCGAGGGGAACATCGGAGATGAGTCTTAGACGAACCGACTCGTCAAGTAATTCACGCAATTCGGCGAGGTAATCGGTCTCGCTGCGCGCCGCCACGGGTTCAAAATTAAAATCCCAGTAACGATTCACCCTAACGCCATCGTCACTGAACGTTAGGTAATGACCGGGAGCCAGCTTATTGATATTTCGGAAAATGCTAAGTGGATCGGGCACATAACCCAAAGTCAGGTATGCATCCAGAGCCTTTGGATCCAGTTCCCTTTGCACGTCGGGATGCGCGAGCAACGACTTTAGTTCTGAACCGAAGACGAAGGTGCCCTCAGGACTAGTTGTGTAGTAGAGAGGCTTTTTTCCAACTCGATCGCGCGCAACGAAAAGAGTGCGCGCTTTGGCATCCCAAATGGCAAAAGCAAACATGCCTCGAAGATGATCTACACAGTTGGGACCAAATTGCTCGTAAGCATGAACAATTGCTTCGGTGTCGGAGTGGGTCTTGAAAGTATGGCCAAGACTTTCGAGCTTCGGTTTAAGTTCGAGGAAGTTATAAATCTCGCCGTTGAAGACGATTGTTACCGAGCCGTCTTCGCCGGAGATTGGTTGATGGCCGCCAACAAGATCGATGATTGAAAGCCGACGCATGCCGAGGGCAACGCCGTCCTTTAAATAGGTGCCCTGATCATCCGGACCGCGATGCCTGATGACCTGACACATCCGATCAATGACTTCCTGCGCGGAGATCATTGGACCGGTCTCATTTAAATCGACGAACCCTGCTATGCCACACATATGCGCAACTAAACTCCAGCTGTTGAATCATTAAAGTTATTCAACGATGGCGATTGCGGAGTTCGCTGATGCGGCTTTAGGAACTTGAAGGATTCCTTAATATCAGCGATTGCCGTGCGGCCACCGGGGATAATAAGCAACGCGATCAGCGCGGCGATACCACCTATGAATGAACAAATCAGCGTTCCGACAAGAGGATTACTAATCACGACGATGTTTCGAAACGTCACGCACGACAGGACAAGGAATGCGGATGCACCCGTAAAGGGCGCCAACAACCGATAGAAATCGAATGTTCGCACCGGACCTGACCGGCCTACGTACCAAAACATCAAGGGCATTATTATGAACACCCGCGCTATCGAGTAAGAAGTAGCAACGCCAATGGCACCCCAGCGTAATCCAATCACGATCGACATAATCGAAAAAGGAGCACTAATCAACGACCAGTTCAGCATTTCGCGCGTGCGACCTTGTGTTACCAATAACCATCCACCCGTACTAACGATTGGTTGAAACAAAAAAGCTATCCCCATCATGACAAGGATTCTCGCAGTTCCGCCCCACTGCGAACCAAGCATTATCCGAACCAACCAATCGGAAGTTGCAATCATTAAGGCTACCGACGGCATTGTGAACATCAAAACTTTCTCGACCATGCGGCGATATGCAGCCCGATATCTATCCGGCTCAAGGGATAAGCGACTTAAAGCTGGGATGGCTACAGCTGTCAGAGGTTCATTGATTTGATCTGTAGGCAAACCCAGAATTTGGGTGGACTTACTGTAGAAACCTAATTCCTGTGAACCACGAAAACGACCTATCAATAAGTTATCGGCGTTTTTTGAAAAATAGTTGACTGTCGCATAACCAGTAACGTTACCGCCAAACGAGAGCATCGCTTTTACGCCGGAATCCAAATTGGGTCTTCCCGGAATCCAGCGGCAGGCAATCCAAACTCCGAGAACATTAGTTGCTAATAAACTCAACTGAGAAAAAACGAGCGACCAATATCCAAAACCTCTCCATGCAAAAATGATCCCCACCATGTAGCCAACAGTCATCGATACGAAGGCAATGACTCCGAGTGCAAGAAACTTCATCTGTCGCTTCAAAAGGGCTTCATGCTGTACGCTCAAACCGCCAAAAATAAAACCTAGCGCCGTAACGACCGTGATCATCGTCAGTCGAGGCTCTCCATAAAACCAGGCAACTCCAGGCGAGGCCAAAATCATTGCGAGGCAGATGATGAGACTTAAGCAAATATTCACCCAAAAGAGAGTGCTGATCTCGTTGAAATTGATCTCCGGCTTTTGAACGGTTGCTAGTGATAAGCCCAAATCCTTAAACATGGAAACGAAAGTCGTAATAACGGCAACCATGCCGATGAGTCCATAATCATTGGGTGTTAACAAACGTGCCAGGATCGCAGTCGCAACGATGCTGATGGCAAACTTACAACCATGCGCTAGCATGGTAACAAGCCCACCACGAGCAGTTCGTCCCCCCAAACCATTCATTAAATGGTCTGTACGAAAGATGTAATCTGATTTAGGTCCGTCAGGTTGTTCTATAGTGCTCTTTGTCGACATTGAATGACTGCGAAGGTAAATCTTATCGGCGAAAGAGAACCGCCACCGTTCGCTCTCCACTATCGCCATCTATGTAAGTACTGCTTGGTCCTAACTCAAAGTTAAGTAGACGGCGTAGTTCAGTGATGTACCCTTCAAAATCTGCGTTCGTCTCGCCTTCATGACCTTCATAGATCATGAATGACCAGGGAATCGTCTTTAACGAATCCAACCAGTCGATATGACCTCTGATGGCTAAATATGAAATCGCGCAACCGTCGAGAGACTGTTGTAGAAACTGCGGCAAGTCCTGTTCGATAGGACGAGCTTTCCAAATGTCGCCACCCGTCACCGAAAATCTGGTACAACCGAGAGCAAACAAGATCTGCTCGGTATATGGAACAGTCGATTCGCGATCCCATCCATGGCACCACTTTGCGCCGAGTCTCAAATACTCTGCCATCATCATTCCAATATTGCATCCAACATCCAGTACAAGTCGGTTTTGGACCGACACTTTAGCCGCATTTAAGAGCGACTCCAGCGTTTTCATTCGCGACTGAACGCTTCTTTTGCCTTGCAACTTTACGCCTGGAATTGATTGGTAGAGATAGCGACCACCTCGCAAAATGCTGGTATCGCCAAAATGCGTCTTTTCGGCAGCCTGAATTGCCAAACTCTCCAGAAAGTCTCCATAGTCCTTGAGGCAGAAGTTCTGAAAGTCTACGTACCGAAAACGCCCCGAGTCATCAATGAGCGCGTTGTCCGAGCAGTCGGGACATTCAAACTCTTCATCATCGAAGCCATTCGGCAGGATCACCTGCACTAAACCTTCCGACGAGAGTCTCTTCAACTCACTTACGCCATTCTGACATTGTTCAATTGTCGGTACGTGTCCACTGACATGTTGAATAACGTACGCCGTCGAGAGATGATTGCCGCACTCAAATTCCAACAGATCATAAAGTCGTGGTCCAAGTTGCTTCAGATATAGCAGATTAGCTACCAGTGTGAGGTGGCGATGGCCGTGAACCATTCCTAGATGGATACTGCTATCGCCTTTGGTTCGTCCAGCGATGTAGCCGTTACCATCGACGCCTCCAGGATTCTTGACGATCTTAAGTCCCGCATCCGCAGGATAATCCGAGAGTGCTGATTTGAAGGCAGTTCCAGACAATTCTTTTGGGGACAGATACACAGCATGTCCACCTTCTCGGTAGCTTATGTTCACCGATGCCAGGTAACTCTGCAGATCCATACTTGTTGCCAACGCCTGGTTCGATAGTGGTATTCGTCTGGGCGTTTGGTAAGGAAGTATGGTTTGCCATGAGTCCGGCTTCCCAAATGTCTCTTTGATTAAACGACTGACGCCTATCCTGCGAATGGCGCGCAGTTCGGAAGTCATTCGGTCTTTCGTCTTACCCGCTGTGGAGTAGGCGCGTGGAAACCGTGACGCGACCCAGCCCTGAGCTGAACGCTTCCCGGCTTGGGACATCAACTCATCTGGCTGTTTGAAAGTGTCGAATGCCTTGCGTCCTTCATCTGTGAGACTCCAATTGTTCCTGCTATAAACCAACCACCCTGCCTTGATCGGGGCAACGAAGTAAAAGGAGACGTCCTCGAAGGTGGGTTTCGATTCGACATCAGGCAAGTTCTGAGGTCGAGGTAACGACTGGATGAAGGGTACTAATTGTTCCCAGATGTCTCGAGTTGAAGCGCCTTCAGGATACTCACACAACAGTTCAAACAATTTATGAACAGTCGCGGCTGCAGTTTTTCGCGATATAGCTACCATTGTTTATTTAGCACTGTCGGATTATCGGCACTTTCAGTTTCGGTGGCACTGTGAATACGGCTGAGACAAACCCCGTAAGCAACGATGTAGTACACGTACCAGAGATACGCTACTGAGGCGAAAAAACTGCAGACCAGGTAGCCCACCAGGCTCGCTTGTAAACCTATCGCCAAATACGAAACCGGCGGCCGACGACCGCCGTTCACTTTATTCTCAGCAAAGGGCTTCAACCGCTTCATCGACGATATAAGAAACCAAACATAGAATGTCGCGGCAATCAGTCCCAGCTCTGCTGAAACCTGTGTGTACGCGTTGTGGGTCGCCTTTTCTGAATTTGAATAAAGAACATAATTATCCATCCCAACGCCGAGTATTGGGTGTCGGATGGTAAGGAAGATGGATCGTTTCAGATCGTCAGTTCGCGCTAACGCCGACTCGTCTTGCGTCGTTGCAAGGCGGTTTCGATATGCAACAGGTGCGACAACAACTAACCCTAAAATCACGCCACCACCCAACAAGGCAAAGAATATTCTATTGCGACGCCCAAGCTTCCAAGCCAATGCGGTCATGGTAATCACCAAACCGATAAAGCCGCCTCGCGAAAACGTAACAACAACCCCGACCATGAAAAGGCACGCAAATGCGACTAAAACCAGCTTTAGAATCATCCCCCGTGCGGCCAAAGCTAGTCCTAAACATAGTGGCACGAGAGTGACTAAATGCAAGGCCAAATCGTTAGGGTTATCAAACAGCCCACCAATCACGCCCACGATACGCTCACCCTTAATGTTCACGTGTCCGACGCTGTAGTCGTACACCGCAGCAACAGCAACGACACAACTGGCAATCATTACCAGGAACAGTATCGCCTTAAGCCTTTTTTCAGTCCGTACAACATTGATCATTACCACGAAGATGGCTACTACCTTTGAGAACTCGACGAAGGCATTCCACGCACGCAATCGATCGATGGCAACAAGGATAGAAAGCAGAGCAATCGCTAACAGCCCAAAAACCAGCTTCACTTCGATTACTTTAATCGTAATGCGATTTTCTAATGACAGCTGAGCGACAACGAATATCGCCAGAGTCGCAACCGCCACCCAGAAAGGCACTTTGGACAGCCAGAACAGCGAGGGAGAAAGTTCATACGGACGAAAATAGACAAGCGCCGTAAAAAGAAACAATCCGGCAAAACTAAGAGCATGACCCTGCTTTAACGTGCCACCGCTTTCCACCAATTGGCCACGCGGCCGAATCGGATCATCACCAATCGCATCAGCAGCAGATACTGTATTAGTAAGAGGCTTACTTTCGAAGTTGTGGGCGACACCTTCTCGGGAACGACCACGTGTGATTGGTTCGTAGTCGGTAAATTGGGGCGGCCGAGGCATGAGCGGTAGTTCTTGGTCTCAGTTCGGATTCAAATTCGATCGGGACAAACGCAATTGGCATCTTAAGTCCCATCGTTGGAAAAGCAAAGAAGCTGCGAGCGTTAGCACAGCAGCTCCCCAGAAGGCGGTCAATTGTGTCCAGTATCAGATGGAGGAGGTTTAGATAGAGACCTTTTCCCCTTCAAACACCATCTCTTTAACCCGTACCCGCAACGCCAACTCAAACTGCTTCGCTTCCTCAACCTCCGAAAACGCCAGCGCGCGGAGTTCCTGCTCGATCCGGCGGCGGTAGTCGGATACTAACGAATCAGAAACGCCTAATGAAGCGGCAACTTCCAATTGCGTAGCCTGTTCCGGACTCAAATAACAATGCCAAAGAACCCCAAGAATTCGATTGTACTGCTTTACCTTACCACGGACGGCTTCGTGAAGGTTCTTCAGAAACAGATCGACATAACCGGCAGCTTCGCGCTCCGATTCCCGCCGTAGTAATCCCTGCTCGGGATTCTCTCGACGATCAACGGGATCGTAACCACCATTGTCATGATCGTTGTCGTCGCCATCCAACGGTACGAGATAGATGTCCATGACCGGCAATCGCGACATCACCAGGCTGCGTAACGTCCGCACGTCCACTGGTGAATCGACAGCATCCAAAACCGAGACGATTAAGTCCTCGAGATCCGGATTACTAATCACTACCTGTGAATCGCCAGTACAACCAACCATGCGCGTATCGCGCTGTCGAACTGGAATTATCTGGACCCTCTGCTCAACTTCGTGGGATCCCCGTCGGGTTTTGTTTTCATTCCACTCGCTTAATCCATAAACTCGATCCGCCAGACGCCTGTGCGGTTCATCGTCAATACCACTCGTGTCAAACCGTTTGAAGTTTGCGCTTGATTGGATCAAAGTAGAAATTCGACGGGCAAGTCGATAACTCTCAGGGTGTCGTTTACGGAGCTCTGCCGTCAGTAGATTGGTTAATTCGATCTGACTTATCTCACACTCGATCTCGTAATCGCTCATGCTGGTGTCGAGATAGTGTTCGAATCGATTCTTACTTAAGAGCTGGACGAAGAGTTCCTGAGTGAGATCGGTATACGCCCCAGCTCCGCCCTCTTCAACCAACAGGCCGGCACTGCGAGACGCTCGCACAAGGGGATGATGGGAGACGATTCGATGCAAGTCGGTCCAGAGACGACTGACGTCCGAGGACCTGAGACTCTCGACCCACTTCGCAGTTTTTCCCTGGCGCTCGTGGGCCTTGCGAGATCGGGTCGATGGCTGTTTTTCAGTTGTCCCGGAGTCTAGCGACTCTTCGTAATCTTCACTTATCGATTTCACAGCATTGTCCGTTTGGTCGTGTTCGCCGCTGGAACATCTTCTGACGCACTCTTCCGTGTCGTTGGGGTAGGGTTTGCGGGCTGGATTTATGGGACGACAAGGATGAATAGGTCCTGTTTTCCTTTTTGACCTGACGAGGAGGAGATCGGCTGGGTCACTTCCAAAGTCTTAGAACGTGTGGGTTCCTTTTTTTTGGTATGGAGACTGACTGCCAATGAGGCGACTGCGGAAACTGCTTTGCCCGACCACTCTTATGTGGGCAATTCCTGGAGTGTTTGAGCCAGCTGGCGCTTCACCCGCTGACTACGAAAAGCATGGTAACAACAATTTAAATAATGGGCAACATCTTTTTACACTAGAAGAATTTAGGGAAAATACTGAGGAAAAATGCGAGGCGACGGGTGCAGTTGTCTGGAAATCGAGCGGCATTGAGTATTTTGTGTGGTTGAACAAACGGATGGTGCCTTTCTGCGGCCGCGATTAAGACCTCCATTGCCCTGGGTCCTCTTCCCTGCAGCTTCCAGACCTCGTTTGCTAACGTTAGATTTAGCGCCGAAGGACTTCCCAGGGTAGCGATGACAGCCCAAACCATTACGATTCCTTTTCGAAAAACAGCGGCATGCCCCTCGTCCGCACAGCTTCTCCTGCTCCGCACTGGCAAACTCTCAATGAAGGCTTCATCGCTGGTGGGGGAGCATTTGGAGACTTGTGACTTCTGTAATGCCGAGCTACGACTTCTGGCACATCACTGCCGAGCCAGACAAAAGCAACGAGTACCGGAGATCCCAAAAAACTTGAGAATTTTGGCCGAGTCAATAATGCAGAAGCGGTAGCGTACTTCGATCTCACAGCTACAGCGTGTTTTCGACCCTACTCTGGGACACCACTGCGCGTTAGCCGGTGGTACTTCAACTTTGACTTGAGAGCACGGACTGGATCGCCTTGGGTTAAGCCTGTGAAATTGAAGCACCACCGGCCTCTCCCAGAGTGGATTTGAAACCATGCTGTAGCTGTGAAGTTGAAGTACCACCGGCTAAAGCGCGGTGTTGTCCCCAGGAGTCGATTCTGAAACCATGCGTAGCTGTGAAGTTGAAGTACCACCGGCTAAAGGGCGGTGGTGTCAGTAAGAATTACGGCCGGTGGTGCAGGACCTTTATTGCTTCCAGGGTGACCAATCCATCTTTTACGAGCGCGTCCAGCAGCGGCAGGAAATTTTCTATCTTTTCGCGGTTGTCTACGATCTCGATCACCATTGGAAGATCTTCCGAAAGCCGCAGGATCTTCGCTGTGTGCAGAACGCTGTTTTTGCCATAGCCCATCACGCCTCGAGTGACGGTTGCACCCGCGAGGCCGTGTTCACGCGCCTTAAGGACGATCGTTTCGTACAGCGCATGGTGACCGTCTCGATCACTCTCACCAACAAAAATTCGTACCAGGTAGCCATCCTCGATTGCCATCTTCAAACTCCGGTAACCTTTGCAAGCGAGTACCCAACCCAAACGCCTGCGATTCCAATTACATTCGAAAGTAAAACGTTCATGACGGCAAAAAACGTCTCGCCTTCTCTCAGCAAAGTGAACGTCTGTACCCCAAATGAAGAAAATGTAGTAAAGCCACCAAGAAAACCTATCATCACAGCTGTGCGAACAATCTCGCTTATTAGAAAGCGCTCATTGAGCGTGTAAAGTAAAAAACCGGCGACAAAACAGCCGATGATATTTACCAGCAGTGTTCCGGTCGGAAATGTTTCGCCGAATCGTCGGGCTACAAAGCCTGATAACCCGTATCGGCAGAGCGTGCCGGCCAGGCCTGCTAAACCAATCAAAATCAATCGCTGCAACATTAACTTTTACGAGTAGAGTTCTTCGACGACGTCGCCGAAACGTTCGTCTATCACGCGCCGTTTCACCTTCAGCGTTGGCGTCAATTCGCCGCTGTCGATCGTGAACTCGTTAGGAAGCAGTGCCACACGACGGATTCTTTCGTAATCAACAAGTGACGACGTCAACTGCGCAACATCATTCTGCACGATCTTCACGGCAGCCGCCTGCTTTACCAGTTCAGCCTTATCTTTTGGAACACTTTCACCGGTTTCAGCCAATGCAGATCTCAGGCTTTCCCAATCTGGAACGATCAGGGCCACCGGCTGTTTACGACCAGCTCCCACGACAACCACCTGGTTTACAAACTCACTTTGTTTCAACAGGCTCTCGATAAGTTGTGGTGCGACGTATTTGCCATTCGATAACTTAAACAGATCTTTCTTCCGATCGGTGATATACAACCGACCCTGTTTATCCATGTGACCGACGTCTCCGGTATAAAACCATCCATCTTTGAGCACTGCCGCGGTCGCCTCGGGCTGACCGTAGTAACCGCGCATCACGTTCGGACCCTTAATGAGAATCTCGCCATCTTCAGCAATACGAATCTCAATTCCTTCAAAAGGTATTCCGACTGATCCAACGTGATTGTTACCAGGCCGATTTGCACAAACTATGCAAGTCTCAGTAGCGCCGTAGCCCTGCAAAATTGGAATGTCAGCAGCCAGATATGCGTACGACAAAGCCGGCGATAACGGCGCGCCTCCTGAAACGAAATAACGCAGCCGTCCACCAACACCTTCTCGCCATTTTGAAAAAACAAGCCGGCTGGCCATCCGCTGCTTAAATCCCAAACCCGGAGAGATCCACTTTCTTTTGTCTTTCCGCTCTCCATATCGTTGCCCTACGTCCAACGAGCGCGTAAACACACCGCGTTTCCATCCCTTCTGCGACAGACCTTTTTTCACAATGCGGTGATAAACCGCCTCAAACAAACGCGGCACGGCAGTCATAACCGTTGGCCGAACTTCACGTAAGTTCTCACCAACCTGATCGAACGATGCGGCGTAGTACACAGACAGACCGGCGTAACAGAACACGTAAAAACCTGTGCGTTCGAAAATGTGTGATAGCGGCAGAACTGACAGTGCGACGTCCGTCTCACCGATAGGCAATCCAGCGGCGATCGAAAGCACATTTGACATGAAGTTGTTGTGCGTCAGCATCACACCTTTGGGCTCGCCGGTTGTGCCTGATGTGTAAATGATCGTCGCCAGATCGTCAGGACGAACTGCCTGAAGATAAGCATCAAAGGCTTCGGGACGTTCTTTCGCGTGTTCGCTGCCTGTCGCTTCCAATTGACTGAGCTGTAAGGCGCGCTCCACGTCTTCAGCAATGTCGTCATCGAAGAAGATCACGTGCTCGAGTGAACGATTAGCCAGAACGGAACGAGCATGGCGATATAGCTTACGGTTGGAGATGAATATCGCCCGCGGTCCTGAGTCAGTAAGAATGTAATCGATTTGATCGACAGCTTGAGTCGTATAGATAGGGACGTTGATGGCGCCGAGACTGAGTATGGCTAAATCAGTGATGGACCACTCGGGACGATTTTCAGAAAGCAGGCAGATACGATCACCCGGTCTGATTCCAAGGGCAGCCAACCCAAGGGCGACGTGTTTCACCCGCTCGACAAATGTCTCGGCTGACATGTGAAGCCATTGGTCATCGGCCTTGTGGTTGAGGCAATCGGATTTCCCATGTTTAAGCGACGCGGACAGACAAAGGCCGGGGATGGAAGTCGCTTCAGTAGATGCGAATGAATGTTTCGCGTTCGTTTTTGCAGAAGCTGCCGAAGCCACGGGTTTGGCAATCTCCTTATGATTGATCTTAGATCTCAGATCCCAGATCGAAACCAGAACCGTCCTGCGTTTGCGATCTGGGATCTGGGATCTGAGATCTAAGATCGTCCGTTGAATGCGATCTTCGCCGCCGTCGCTTTCGAGGTGCCTGCTCAATCCGACCGTTCATCGTAGCGAGAGCACATAAAACAAGAAAGAGAAGCGCATTCGAGGTGGTATGCAGAGTGAAGTCAAACATGCTGTGAACTAAAACTGCAAAGCACCCGCCCATTGCTGATAACGCAACGCCACGTCTGAATACATCGCGAGATTTGGTACGACGAAAAGCGTATCGGAAAAGCAGAATCATAAAGCAGAAAGCGAGTAAAGCACCTAAAAAGCCTGTATCGGAGAGAATCTGGAGATAATCGTTGTGAGCTTGTTCCAGTCGATACAAACCGTTGCGGGAATCGTAGTGAGTATAGATAACGCCAAAGGCACCCAGACCAGTCCCCAACCACGGATGTGCCTTTATGATTTCAAGTGTGACCGACCAAAAATGAATACGACCTGTCGACGGGTCGTCAGTGTTCACACTGTCGATAAATCGAGTTAAAGAAAACTCACCACCTAACAGAACGACGCCTCCCAACAGTACCAACATCAAACACGCAGCCAGTCCGAACCGGATCAAGCCTCCACGTATGCGACTGTTGTTGCGTCTTGACCTGCGGTCGGGTCGCCAAAGTGCAGTAAAGAGGGCGAAGAAAAGAATTTCAGCAAATAGACTGATAATTCCGCCTCGAGAGCCTGTCAGTACTAAAGCCACACCCATCAAACAGGCAGCGAACAGATAAAGCAATCGTTTTTCTTTTTCTATGGCATTACCGAATAGCAATCCAAGCGGCAACGCAATCGTTAATTCCATGTAGCCCGCAAAATGATGGCGATTGATGAACGGGCCAAATGCGGTGCTCTGCGCGAGTTCTCTGAACCAGTAAACCCGGTTGGGACTGGCAAACGACTGAGTCAGTCCGAAGATCGCAAGAAAGAAGCCGAAGATGATGATCGTTCGGACAAGTATGTGAAGGCGATGAGGCGTATCAGTAAAAACAAGCGTTGCGGCAAAGTAAACGAACAGTGTTGAGATTTGAACCAACACCAGGCGCGTCGCATTTGGATCGAGCGACAGAGCTTGTGTCACAGGAATCGCAAGGCCGCCGCCACCTACGCTGCGCAAGGGAAGCAGTTGAATCAAACCGAGCACGATTGTGCCCAACAACGGCAGTTGTAGAAGACTTCGGCTGATTCTGAGCGTCCCCAAAGTCCATGCATCGACCAACCACAAGATCAAAATCGCCAACCCACCCAGATTAAAAATCGCGAGTGCCCAGTAATGAACCGTGCCGAAGGCTAGCGCAGAAAGAACGATGGCAACGCAAATGATTAAGAAAACGAATCTGCTCGCCAGCGTATGTCTAATACGATAGACGACGCGCTCACGAGAAGTGGTTGGAAGTAACGTTGGCGAACTTTCCGTGACGATTACACTAGTTCTGTCGTTTGAGACTGAAGTTGTCATACCAAACTGTTCCAAATATCGGACATATGAGATTGTCCTCGCCACACTGACCCTTGGTTAGTTGCACGCGCACTGCTTCCGTATTTTTAGCGGTCTTAAAGGTCAGAGAGACGCGAGTCCAATCACTGTCGCCCGTGGGTGCCGAAGCGGAACTTGCCAGCACACCTCCGTTTGACGCGTCAAAGATCTGAACCGCCAAAGCGCCGCCACTCTGAAGTCTTGACGTCTTGAAGAAGTATTCGAACTCGTAACTTGTATCGGAGGCTACAGGAACCAACTGCGAGACGTTGATCGCGTCAAGTTTTGTGCGGACCTGAAACAAAAGGCGCAGACTGCGTTGGCTAAGGTATCCCAGATTAGGATCGATCCCGATCTGCACGTTCGGAACATTTTTGACCTGCCATCCAAAAGCGACTTCAGGACCGTAGCTGATGAGTTCCTCAAAACTTCCGTCCGTGATTCGCCCATCTTCAACGCGATATGCCGGCGTTGGTGCCAGCTGATTCCAAACCGCAACCGCATCTCGGAAGTGCCGATCGCTTACGAGCTTGCTGACAATTGAATCTCCAATTTCTTTGTTTGCCTTTCTGTCGTCGGCATTCAGGGTTTCCCAAATAGCCAGGCCTTCGTCGCGTTTATGTTGCGTCAGCAAATACAGTGCGAACTCTGCGCGTGTTTCGGCATTTGGGCCAACAGATCGTTTCAGCGATTCAACATCGTGTTCATACACTTGGGACATCAGGTTGAAGTACTGGCCTCGTAACTCAGACGGATCTGATTCTCCAGCCGTGCGCAACTCGATAAAGCCTTCGTCGTACCGGCCACGCCTCAGCAGTA
Source organism: Pyrinomonadaceae bacterium (assembly GCA_036522415.1). GTDB lineage: Bacteria > Acidobacteriota > Blastocatellia > Pyrinomonadales > Pyrinomonadaceae > PSRF01. The sequence goes on from DATDFV010000275.1 coordinate 39,245, forward strand.
AATTTCCAAGATACCAATGCGGGTATGAATAGGAGGGCGCGAGCGCGATTGCCTGCCGCAGAGCCTGTTCTCCGGCATCTACTTCACCGGCTTGTTCACGAGCAACTCCGAGCGACATCCAATATCGATAATCGTTTGGCGACAGGCTCACGGCTCTTTCATATTCCGCAAGTGCAGAGGCTGATTGATCGATTGGCAGTCTTTTCTGTGCTACCTGACCTAGTCGCCAGTTGGTCAGTGGATCGTTCGGAGAAAGTGAATGTGCGATCTCAGCGAGCTGCAGATTGTTTTGTCCGGTGTTGAAATACTCGGCCATTGTATTGCCAAAGAACCAACGAAACGCGTTGTACGACCACACCGATGCAATGGCTATCACGAGAACAAAAACGATTCTGACGGGCAGCTTCCTCGTGTCAACTTGTATTAACTCTTGCGCCATTAATTCAACTCTTCAATTGTTATGCGCATTCGCCTGACGGCAATCTGGCGAGCGGCACAAATGCGCACAACTTCTTCAACCCGATCCTCTGACATTTTTAAACTTGAAATCACAACCTCATCCACAGCTTCCTGCTCACAGACGTGGTTAAGGTCTCCATTGCCTCCAAACACTCGCAGTCCATGAATGACTTTGCCACTCTTGGCCGGATCGTCGTCGAGAAAACCAATGGGCGCCAGATGAAGGTCGGCGTTGTTTCGTAGTTCCCGCAACAACAACTCTCCTCCATCGCCAGCTCCGTAGATCAAAACGCGGCGCCCATTCTGGACACCAGCAACGGGAAGCATTTGACGGAAGAGTCTGAAAGCCAAACGACTGCCTGCCAGAAAAAGAAACGTCAACACTCCATCGATTAGAAAAGCCGTCCGCGAAAAGCCCTGGAACCTAAACAGGAAGAGAATCACCATCACACTGCCGACGGAACTGAGGACGACAGCTTTCAGGAAAACAATCAGATCGCCCAAACTCGTGTATCGCCACAATCCTCGATAAACACCCGTCACGAGGAAAACGGACATTTTCACAAACACAAGCAACGGCAGTGTGCGGATGAACAAACTCCACGCGGGACTATTCGAGAACGAGCCAAACTTGATCGCGTACGCACTCCAGTAAGACAGCGTCACGAGAATTACATCGAGGAGAACTTCAAAGATGCGCCGTTTGTAACTTAGATCAACCAGAAAGGCGTAGAGGGGCTTCTCTTTTAAGGCCATCGCCTCTTCGGTTTGGTCGTAGACTTTTACCCCCGCGAGATAAACGCCGATCAGCGTTAGAACGATCGTGAACCCGGCCACTGCAGCGAGGCTTACATCTAAGCGGGACTTCTGTACGATCAGTGCCAACAAACCGGAAAGAGCGGCAAAACCATACAGCATCAGAACGGCGTGACGTTCAGACATTCCGAGTGCGACCAAACGATGCGACGTGTGATCGCGGCCGCCCTGTGAGGCTGCCCGTCCCGATAGTTTGCGCAAAACTGTTACGAAAGTTGTATCGAAGATCGGAATAAACAAAACGAGGATCGGTACGGCTAGAACTGGAAGGAAGCTACGAGATCTGCCGCCACTGACGTTAACAAGCGCTGAACTTGCCAAAAAGAATCCGACGAACATGGAGCCGCAGTCACCCATGAATATTGAAGCTGGATTGGAGTTGTAAATGAGGAATCCCAACAACGCCCCTGCGAAGGCAACCATCATCAAAGCCTCAAGATGTTGATTCGTGTTTACAAAACTCAGCGCCAGAAATCCGGCGGCGATGACAGCAATGCCGGAAGCGAGGCCGTCCATGTTGTCGAGCAGGTTAATGGCGTTTGTGATCCCTATTAACCAGAAGATTGCCAACGCCATGTTCACGACCACGGAGGAAGTCCACGGGAGTGCTAATCCGTAGTAGATGACATAGGCAGAACCAAGAATCTGCCCGATCAGTTTCTGATACGGTTTGATGTGCACGATGTCGTCAACTAATCCGACGACGAATAGGAAAGTGGAAGCCCTCAGCAGCACCCATGAGTAAACCGTGTGAGGTATAAAAAACTGAACACTGATAATTACCGAAAGCCAAATCGCAACGCCGCCCAACATTGCGGTCGGCTTTTTGTGCCAGCGATCGGTCTTGGGCTTCGCGACAATTCCGAGGCGACGGGCGGCCGTTCGCACCAGAGGAGTCAGAACGAGAGCGAGTACAAAGGCAATGGCGACCGCCAGCAGAGTTCGCGGGCTATAAGACATACTTCCCAGACGTCGGGTGAACGAAGGAACCAGTCAGGATCAAATTCTGTTAGCGGAAAGAAAACTATTCGATATGAGGCAGCAAAGCAAGCAGTGGACGCGGCCCGGATTCGAGAAACAAAAGTGGTTTCAAGAAAGACTCCAGAATCCAACAAGACTGCAGAATCTAACAAGCCACAATCTAACAAGCCAGAATCTAACAAGTAAGGAAGGGCGGTTTACCCCCGCTGGTCGCCCAAACTCAGAACATCATGGAAATTGGTTGGGGACCAGCGGGGGTAAACCGCCCTTCCTTACTTGTTAGATTCTGGCTTGTTAGATTGTGGCTTGTTAGATTGTGGCTTGTTAGATTGTGGCGTGTTGGATCTTTTATTAAAGCCGTCTCAGACTTATTAGTCATCAGATAAATGCCAGCCGGCATTCACGAGGTCATTCCCTCGACGAACGAAGATCTCCGTGCCTTTGCCACTCGTCGTCTTTCGCTGACCGTCCTTCTCGATTTCAAGTTGGTATGTGGTGTAAAGAATCACTGCGTTTCCGTAGATCTGAATATCTGTCCTGGGAAACTCCAGCTTCACCAGCTTTGCGCCGCTGTCAGCGAAAGCTTTCGCTGCGGCCAATACCTTCTCGCGATTGCCAAATTCTTTTGAGCCGCTGTCGATTGCAATCGTTTCGTCGGGAATCAGTCGCTCAAGCGTGGGCCGGTCATTATTGAAGTAAGCGCGCCAAACAGCTTCTCGCGCAGTCAGGATTCTTTGCCGAAGCTGCGGCCCGATGTTCCGATTTTGCGCAGACTGTTCCTCGCGCCACACCGGATCAACGACCGTGTGTGAAGCGACCTGAATCCAATTACCATTTCGTCGAGCGTATACATCCATGATGCGAAAACGATTCAGCGTCACGGGAGGATCGGTATTCTTCTTTTCGAAATCTCCCATGAAACAGGCGACCGCCAAATCAGGTCCATAAAACATCACATCAAAATCCTTCATGCGGTAAGTGCGACTTGGATCGGGCTGTGGCTTCGACCCTTTGTCTTTCGGCCAGTCGAAACCGTTGGCGCGCATATAGTCGTCAATGCCTTTGATCGGGACTCGAGAGCCTTCGAGATAACCACGCCAATCTTCTGAGTGGGTAGCGAAGATTTTATCCACGTCAGAATCGATGAAGGCTTGAAAGATACTGCCAATGTGCGAGCGAATAGCTTCGCGATCTGCCGCACGATCTTCTGATGTGGCAGGAAGTACAGGCCTCGATGAGGCCTTCTGATTCGTGAATGTGCTGAAGAGCGCAGCGCCTGCTATGAAAGAGAGGAACGAAAATAGAAACACTCTTGCTCGCATGGAATTCACCTCCAAACAGGAATTGGTTGGCGTGTATTCTTGAGACAAAAGAACGCAGCATTCAACGATGAATCCGTAATCGGCCGCAGATATGCAGCGAATGGTCAAAAGATCACAGATCCCAGTTATTGGAACACCAGCGGGCTTTAGCCGTGGTACTTCAACTTCTATAAAACGCTTCCTCCTCTGACCCGACACCACCGGACTTTAGCCGGTGGAGTTCAATTTGGCCGCTGACATACGTAAGTCGTGTAACCCGGAAGCTTAGCTAAGAAATTGAAGTACCACCGGCTAAAGCCTGGTGGTGTCCACGCTGGTGGTGGTGAGGTGTCTAGTGTGAAATTCAAAGACCACCGGCTAAAGCCCGGTGGTGTGTCAGTCTTTTGATCTGGGATCTGCGATCTGAGATCTGTGATCTGCGATCAGATGTTCTTCAGCCGTTCTTTCAAGAACTCGCGTCGTCTCCGACTAACTGGTACAGATTGCCCATCGCGTAGCACAAGCACCATCTCTGTTGCTTCATTTCTAACTTCACGCACGCGAGCAATATTCACAATTGCCGACCGGTGAGTCCGAACAAACTGTGCAGGGTCTAATCGCGTCTCCAGAGATAAAAGCGATTCGCGAATCAGGTGACGACGGTTGCCGGCATGAATAGCGGCGTAATAGTCATCTGCTTCGATCCAATCGATCTCAGAAGCGTCTAGCAAAAGTTCCCCTGAACTCGTGGGCACAAGCACACGTTGTTTGAAGGCTTCGCGGCGTTGTTCTTCAAGCAATTCCGCAACTCTCGCTGACATCGCAACTGCCTCATTGGAACGAATGCGCTCTCTTACTCGCTCGACTGCTTCGCTGAACCGTTTCTCCTGAATTGGTTTAACCAGGTAGTCCAACGCGTATGCATCGAAAGCTCGAACAGCAAATTCGTCGTAAGCGGTGACGAAAATTACTAGCGGCATCAACGATGGCCCAATCTCCTTCAACACGCCAAAACCGTCTGGTTCGGGCATCTGCACATCAAGGAACAGAAGATCCGGATGGAGCGAACGTACAGCAGAGATTGCCTCAACACCATTTCTGGACTCGGCGATTACTTTGAAGTCAGCGTGTGACGCCAGCAGTTGACGCAAACCACGCCGAGCAAGCGGTTCATCGTCGACTACGATCGTTTTTATTTCAGGCATTTTTGAAGTTAGCCTATAGGACCAATTGGACCTATTAGCCCGCCCGCTCAACAAAGGGCATCCGAATTACGGCAGATGTTCCTCGGGCATCCGATTCAATCCTCAATTCAGCATCAGCTCCGTACATTGCTGCCAGGCGAGCGCGAGTGTTGGTTAGACCAACGCCTTCCGGTGAACCGCGTTGATAACCGGGACCATTATCGCGAATGATCAAAATGAGCGTGGCTCCCTCTCGACGAGCGATCACTTCAATCAGTCCATTCTCAACACGCTTCGCGACGCCATGTCGGACAGCATTCTCAACCAGTGGCTGAAGGACAAAAGCGGGTACAAGTGCATCACGCGCTGAATCATCAATTTCCCAACGGACACTCAGTCGATCTGAAAACCGCACCTGCTCGATGCCGAGATACTTTTCAATGAACTGAAGTTCCTGACGCAATGGAATGAGTTCCGCCTGATCACTTTGAAGAACCTGGCGCAACAGGCGACTCAATAGCTCCAGCATGTCGGAGGCCTCGCGAGTCTTTTGATCTCGCACCAGCACCGTGATTGCGTTCAGACTGTTGAATAGAAAGTGTGGATGGAGTTGCATCCGGAGCGCACCAAGTTTTGCTTCTGATAGTTGGGCAGCGAGGCGTGCTTCTCTGGTCTCACGCTCACGTGCCTCCTGGTAATAGCTGAAGGCATAGACACAACCGAGCACTGTGAAATACATGAACACCGACCAGGGCAGACTCGTAAGTAGCCAACTGACATAACTACGGCCCAGATCCTTTTGGGCTGGATACCTGCTCATCATCATCCCGAGAAGAATCCCGAGCGTGGCCCAGCCAAAACAAAGGAGTAGAGAACCTAAGAAATGAATTCCCAGGTTTCGAATTCGGTTCTCTTGCTTTAACGGAAAGCGACGAGCGAGCACATACGCGATCGGTGTTAGCGCTCCGAGAAACAACCACTCGGAGCCGGCGAATACAACGTCTCCCCAGTCGACCCTTCCGCCTCCAACAAACTTTGAATTGAGAAACGACCTGAGTGCGTCGAGAAATGCGGGAACCAGACACGCCGCGGCAATTAAGAGCCAGTATGGTCGCGATTTCTTTGAGAACTCAGCAGTGGGGTTCGGCACATTGCGGAGTTTACGACTTCAAGCAACGGCCCGCAGCTACTTTTGGCGAATGGTTGTGAGACTGCAGTGAACGGCTGGGGATCTGCGAAAAGGGTTTATCCGCAGATTACGCAGATTACACAGATTTTCTTTTTAGATATGCAGAGCTCAATCATTCAAGAAGAAAATCTGTGTAATCTTCGTAATCTGTGGATAAACTTCACCTCCTTCCGCTTTGATAATCGATCACGCTCTGAAGTATCCCATCCAAACTCATCTTCGGTTGGAAACCCACCAGTTCCCGCACCTTCGTAATGTCTGGTATTCGACGCGGCATGTCTTCAAAGCCTTCTTCATACGCTTCGTCATAGGGAACAAAAACAATTTCAGAATGTGACCGAGTCAACTCTTTCACACGCTGAGCAAGGTCCAGAATCGTGATCTCTTCGTTTGAGCCGATATTGAAAACGTTTCCTACCGCTGCATTGTTGTCCATCAGTTGGATCAGCGCACCGACGACATCGCCCACATATCCGAAACACCGGCTCTGTTTGCCGTCTCCATACACAGTGATCGGACGCCCAGCCAGCGCCTGTTTCACAAACGTTGGGATCACCATTCCGTATTGTCCTGTCTGTCGTGGACCAACTGTGTTGAATAATCGCACCACTACGGTTGGTAATTTCTTTTCACGCCAGTATGCCAAAGCCAGAAATTCATCAATGGCCTTCGAGCAGGCATAACTCCAGCGGCCCTTTGTCGTCGCACCCATCACCAGGTTGCCATCTTCTCGGAACGGAACGTCGGTGCTTAATCCGTAGACCTCCGAAGTTGAGGCCACCAGAACCTTCTTCTTTTTCTTGTTCGCGATCGAGAGCACTACTTCAGTCCCACTCACATTCGTCTCGATTGTTCGCACGGGGCTTTCAACGATTAACTTCACGCCAACTGCAGCAGCGAGGTGAAACACCACGTCGCACTGATCGACCAATTCGGCCGTTAGCGGTTTGTTATGAAGCGTATCGATGTTGTACTGAAAATGCGGATGGCCTTTGAGATGTTGAATGTTCTCAATTCGGCCGGTTGATAGATCGTCGATGACACAAACGTCGTCGCCACGATCGAGATAGGCGTCAGCCAAATGAGAGCCAATGAACCCGGCGCCGCCTGTTATCAATACTCGCAAATGTTTCGCTCCTCCTTTAAATCAGTTGAATTAGATCAAAGCCACATCGTCCTGGGAGCGCAGGCGTCTCCGCCTGCCCGCGTCGAGAGGAACCAAGAACATATCTGACCACTCAATGAAATTGCGCTGGTTCTTGTCGCGCGGGCAGGCGGTGACGCCTGCGCTCCCAGGACGATGGTCTTTGATTCTTTTCATATGTTCTACCGCGATGTCGTGCGGACCGCTTCCGACTGAACGCGCACTCTCGTGGCCTGTGTTTTCAACAGATCGTCGTATAAACCCTCAATATCGTTAAGTAAACGCTCTTTTCGATAATTGCTCTGTACAAATTTGAACCCGTTCGTTCCAAGTTCGGATCTCAACGTTGCATCTGACACAAGTCGATGAAGACCGGCGGCAAACGACTGCGCATCACCAGGTGCGACGCTTAGACCGCGCTCGCATGTCTTGAAGAGGCCGGCCTCAACCACGGCACCAAGCAAATCTACAACGCCTCCAACGCTCGTGGAAATCACAGCTCGCCCATTAGCCATCGCTTCAATCAATGTCAGCGGAGTTCCCTCGTTTAAAGACGTCAACGCTACCACGTCCATTGCTGGATAGAAGTTTTCGGGATCCTTCCGTTCACCTGCGAAGATCACGTCATCCTGCAGGCCGAACCAATGTGATTGCTCCTCCAGACGTTTGCGCAGTGTCCCGTCTCCAACAATCACAAACCGCACTCGTGATGAATCGAACTGTTTCTTGAACTCGTGAACTGCCTCCAGGAAAAGCGAGTGATTTTTTATCTCGGTAAGACGCCCAACTATTCCCACCAGCACAATGTCGTCCGCAAGCTGCAGTTCGTCACGAAACTTTTGCCGCCGTCCTACGCTTTGATTGAAGACGTCCAGATCCAACCCCAGCGGAATTACTCTGAACTGGCTAGACGCTCCCACTCTAAAGTTCCCGCAGATCTCGTCCCGTTGCTGTTCACTCACGACGACAATTCGATCTGTTATCAGCTTCGCAAGCATTTTTTCAATCGCGAGAAAAAGACGCGTCTTAAGTGAGCCATAGTAACTGTGGAAAATATGGCCGTGGTATGTATGCACAAACTTGCACCTGCGTGAACGACTCAGAACCAGCCCGGGAGTTAAGCAACAATAAAGTAGTCCTGCAACTCTCCCGACGGTGCCGGCCTTCGCCGTATGAGTGTGCACCAGATCTGGTTTTTCACGTCGGAACAAACGATACAACTTCCAGACAGTAGCCACGTCGTTTAGTGAAATTTCTCGGCTCATCTCCGGAATGAAGTAGGGAGTGACACCGGATTGCTCGGCAAAATATCCCATGTCTCCTTCACCCGGAGGCACGCGTCCGGATATCAGCAAAGTTTGATAACGAGCTTTGTCGAGACCATCAGTTAGCCAGACCACGTGCTTAGCTGGCCCACCAACATTCAAGCGCGCAATGATTCTGATGATCTTTGCAGCCATTGGCTTTGGTCTTTGGCCTTTGGTCTTTGGCCTTTGGTCTTTGCCCTTTGGTCTTTGCCCTTTGATCTTTGGCCTTTGGCCTTAGAAGTCCGTAATAACTGGTAAGGTGAAAGATCAAACACCTAAACCAAAGGCCAAAGGGCAAAGACCAAAGGCCAAAGGGCAAAGGCCAAAGACTAAAAACCAAGTTTAGTCATCCATCCTGAATCTCGTGCCCCTGTCATCTTCGTGACGGATCTCGTCAACAGACTGTCTTCTTCCATCGCCGCGGTACAGCCGATTGGGGCAATTAATAACGACACCGTCAACCTCACCTATGTTTTTGTAAGCGTGTACGATGCCCTTTGGCACGAGAACGGCAACCGGATTCATTTCTCCAACAATAACGGTGTTGACGTTTCGAAATGTGTCCGAATCTGCTCGATTGTCCCACATCCTTAACTTAAAGTTCGAAGGGCCAAGGAAGCAAAACAGATCCGCCTGGTCGGTGTGCTCATGAGGTCCGCGGGTAACGCCGGGGAATGTCGATGAGATGTACGCCATCGATGGATGAAACTCGGCCGCCCATTCATCGATGCGGAAAAGCTCAGTTAACCAACCCCGTGAATCTTTGACTATCGATAAAGGTTTGATTAAGACGCCGCTTATATCACCGACCCGAAAGGTGTCAGGCATTCGCAACTACCTCTGCCGCAGTCAGTGTTAACTTGTTTGCTCCAGTTTTCGCGACCAGATTTGAGGCGCGTAACAAGCTTTCAAAGGTCCCTGCATCAGTCCACCAGCCGTCGAGTTCTTCCCAGGTCATTTGACCACGCGAGATATACGCGTTGTTAACATCGGTGATCTCGAGCTCGCCTCTCCCGGATGGCTTGAGTGTTCGGATGATGTCGTAGACTTCGCTGTCGTACATGTAAATGCCAATCACAGCATAATCCGATTGCGGCACTTCGGGTTTTTCCTCGATCCGTACAACGCTGCTTCCATTAAGTTTGGGCACTCCGAAGCGTTGTGGATCAGGCACCTTCTTCAGGAGAATCTTCGCGCCCTTGCCTTGACTACTATAAGAGCGAACCGCCGACGAGATATTTCCTTCGATAATATTGTCGCCGAGGATTACGCAAACGGGATTGTGGGAAGCAAAGTGTTCTACGAGCGAAAGCGCGTCGGCAATACCGCCTTCGCCTTCCTGATAAGTGTAGTTGAGATGTTTCAATCCGAAGGCCTTGCCATTTCCAAGCAGGCGCAAGAAATCCCCAGCGGAGCTGCCACCCGTCACAACCATGATGTCGGTAATACCCGCATTCACCAACGTCTGAATCGGGTAGTAGATCATCGGCTGATCGAAAACTGGCAAGAGATGTTTATTCGTTACCGAAGTGAGGGGACCTAGTCTGGTGCCCAGACCTCCCGCTAAGACGACACCTTTCAAAGTACACGACCTCCAGCCCCGACGTATCGGGGTTAGTCAATAAATCTTTGAAACCAAAGTTCGAGCATCAGCAATGTCCAGAGTTGATGTGAATAATCGCGCTTACCTTCTGTGTGCTGATCAACTAACTGACGGACGATTTCCGGCTTGAATAGACCGCGGTTCAAGGCTTTCTCTGACAAAACAACTTCGCGAAGGAATGGTTGCATCTTGCCTCGGAACCAGTGTCCGATCGGAACTCCAAATCCCATTTTACGCCGATCAAGATTTTCACTCGGCAACAGCTTACGAAGAACTTTCTTCAATAGATACTTTGTCGTCAAGCCGCGTAATTTGAATTTCTCAGGCAGACTCGCGGCGAACTCGATTACATGATGATCGAGAAAGGGCGAGCGCGCCTCAAGCGAAACAGCCATTGTGGCGATGTCCACTTTAACCAATAGGTCATTAGGGAGGTAGGTCATCAAATCAGCCAGCAGCGATGCATCGACAAATCCGCTGCCATTTGCGCGAAGAAACCATGGTTCAAGCAAACTCTTCGCATAACCCGATGTAGTTTCTGATTTGAAGGCGTCGGAATAAAGTGAGCTCTTTGCTGGAGCGTCGAAGATACTCACCCATCTTAGATATCGATCGACCTTCGGCAACGACGCGGCCTCGAGAAATCGCTTTCCTGATCTGAGCCGACTTCTGCCTAACTCCGAAGTGGGAATCAGGCCGACACCAGCGTTTACCGACTTACGAACGAACTCAGGAACCTTCCGATAGTTTTCTGCCAACTGCATTGCCGCATATCGCTCGTAACCTGCAAACGATTCATCTCCACCGTCTCCATTCAAAGCAACTGTCACATGCTTTCGCGTTTCGCGAGCAACGTAATAGGTGGGCACGGCTGAAGAATCCGCGTACGGCTCGCCATAGTGCTCGACCAGCAACGGCAGAATCTCGATGGCATCCGGACGAACGATGAATTCATGGTGGTCTGCTCCTACCCATTCAGCCACACGTCGTGCGTGATGTAACTCACTGAAGTCCTGCTCCTCAAAACCGATCGAAAACGTTCTAACTTTCTCACTTGCTTCCTGAGCCATAAGTGCGACGACCGCACTTGAGTCGATACCACCCGATAAAAATGCGCCCAGTGGGACTTCGGACATCAATCGAACCTTGACCGCGTCACGCAAGATCTCGATAGCTCTCTCGCCAGCTTCTTCTTCGCTAATGTCGAGCTTCTGACTAAAGTCTGGTTGCCAGTACCGTTCAATCGTGATTTCACCCTTGCGCCAACGAAGCCAGTGACCGGGCTCCAATTTGCGAATTGAACGATACGCCGTAAGCGGCGCCGGAACACACATGAACGACAGGTATGCATCGATTGCTTCTGGTTGAATCTCACGGCTAATGTCGGGATGTTGCAGGAGAGCGGCGAACTCGGACCCAAAGACCAGCTGGCCGTTTACCTCGGCATACAGGACCGGTTTTTTCCCAACGCGGTCGCGTGCGAGAAACAACTCCTGCGTTCGCTCGTTCCAAATCGCGAATGCGAACATGCCGCGAAGATACTTTGGACAGTCGATTCCGTACTGATCGTAGGCGTGAACAATCGCTTCCGTGTCGCTGTTTGTATAAAACGTGTGACCGAGCTTTTCGAGTTGTTGCCGAAGCTCGAGGTAGTTGTAGATCTCGCCGTTGAAAACTATCCAGGTCGATCCATCCTGATTATGAATCGGTTGTTGTCCACTCTTCAGGTCAATGATGGCCAGGCGACGCATTCCCAAACCGACCGGGCCTTTTAGATAAAAACCATCATCGTCGGGACCGCGATGACGAATGGCGTCGTTCATGCGAGCGAGCAAGTCCCGATCTACCGGTTTTCCGTCGTTTCTGACGAGTCCTACAATTCCACACATAACAGTTTGGGTATATTAGCGAAAAAGCACAGTGCGATGGTATTTCAGATTTAAGATTTGTTTTTTGGTCAGTAGTCAGTAGTCAGTGGTGAATAGGTCCTATAGGTCAAATAGGTCCTATACTACTGACAATGGTTAACCTGATCCCTCCCGGCGGAAACACCCTGGTCGATCTAACCGTATCGCAAGAAGAACGCGAAAGTCTGTTCGCAAAGGCAAAGGAACTTCCATCGATACAACTTACCGACCGCTCACTGTGTGATGTAGAGCTGTTAGCGACTGGTGCGTTCAGTCCGCTGAATCAGTTTATGGGCGCCGAGGACTACCGCCGCGTCATTGCAGAAATGCGTTTGCAGAACGGGGCATTGTTTCCCATTCCTATCGCTCTCTCGATCGCAACCGAAACTGCCGTCAAATTGGATAAGAGCATCGCGTTGGTCGATTCACGAAATGAAATCGTCGCCATAATGACAGTTGAGCAGGTTTACGAATGGGACCTGAATGCAACCAGCCAAAATGTTTGCGGCACCACTGACGTTCGACATCCACTCGTTGCTGAAATGCATGGTTGGGGTAAATACAATATCGCCGGCACACTCCGCGTTTTACGTCTCCCCCAACGATACGATTTTTCCGAGTTGCGATTATCACCAGCTCAAGCACGCTCGGCACTTCAAAGCATGGGTTACGAAAACGTTGTCGCGTTCCAGACTCGTAATCCGTTGCACCGTGCCCACGAAGAATTGACCAAACGGGCAACTGAGGAAGTTAATGGAGTTCTTCTGTTACATCCGGTTGTGGGTCTCACCAAACCGGGCGACATCGACTACTTCACAAGGGTTCGCACCTACAAAGCACTCGCAAGTCACTACTATGATTCGAAACGGATCCTTCTCGCATTGTTGCCGCTCGCAATGCGCTTGGCCGGACCCAGGGAGGCACTTTGGCATGCGCTTATTCGACGAAACTATGGTGCGAATCACTTCATCGTCGGACGCGATCATGCGAGTCCTGGAAACGATTCGAATGGCAAGCCGTTTTATGAACCTTATGCTGCGCAGGAGTTAATACAAAGGTTCGAAGACGAAATTGGAGTAAAGGTGTTGCCTTATGGCGAATTTGTTTACTTGCCGGATGAAGACCGCTACGAAGATGTGCGCAAGCTGAAACCGAACACGATTACGGCTCAACTCTCCGGTTCTCAGGGACGTGAATGGTATCGAAATGGCGGCGTGGATTTGCCACCATGGTTTGCGCGCACTGAAACTGCGGCCGCAATCGCCGAGTCTTATCCGCAGCGACACAAACAGGGGTTTTGTATCTGGTTTACAGGCTTGAGTGCCGCGGGAAAGTCGACCACTGCTGAGATCCTGACTGTGTTGTTGCAGGAGTTTGGCCGCCAGGTAACTCTGCTTGATGGCGACATTGTCCGGAACAATCTTTCCCGTGGACTCGGCTTTACCAAAGACGACCGCGACGCAAATATTCGACGCATTGGTTTCGTTGCAGCCGAAATTGTCAAACATCACGGCGCGGTGATTTGTGCAGCAGTCAGTCCTTACCGTGCAACTCGAAATGATGTGAGAGCGCTGGTGGGTTCGGAGCGATTTATCGAAGTGTTTGTCAACACGCCGATTGATGAGTGTGAACGTCGCGACAGCAAGGGTATGTACTTAAAAGCACGTCGAGGCGAAATCAAAAACTTCACTGGAATCGACGACCCGTACGAACCGCCATTTCAGCCTGAAATTGAACTTGAGACAGCGAACTGTACTGCAGAAGAAAACGCGAGAAGGATAATTTCTTACTTGAAAGAGCAAGGATTCGTTAAGTGAGAAAGGGACAATAGGTCATATTGGTCCAATACGTCCTATACTCGTTGATTATCAAATTCCGGCTGCGGCTTTCTCTCCTCGCCGCGCCGCAGTCCTGCCAGCTTGAAGCTCCGCCAGTTCTCTTTTTGCTCTTTCCGCTTCTCGCCGTCGGTCCTCAGATCTTTCTTTGAGAATCACGCCACCCACGGCGAGGAAAATAAAGTAGAACACAAGTAGCTGAGACCTCTGGCGGTAGGCAGTACCTACGTTGCCTTGCACAAGTGAATAGGCCAAAGTCAACATGGTTGTAAAAATGACGATTGGTGCAACCTCAGTTAACCGGTGCCTCAAGCTATACCACAACCCCAGAATCAGAAGTGGAAACGACAACCACCAGACAATCATTTCGGGAAGCGGCAAGCTCTGACGTAGAGAGGCTAACTGCCAGGGGAATGGCGCGAAAAGCAGGTAGAGGCAACCAACGGGAATCGCAGTCAACGCCCCTTCCGTAGTATTGACGTCTACATCCTTCATGAATCCGGATTCGGCGGACCTGGCCATGTCCTGGCGACTCATTTGGACTCTCTGCAGATTACCGTACTCGGAAAGCTGTGAACTCGCATACTGCGTCACGCCAAACCACGTAAAAACCAGTCCAATCGCGACGATACCGAGAAATCTTCCGAGGAAAGCCTGGGCATTAAAGGATTTCATTCCGAGCATAAAACTACCCGTTACCGCGGCGGCCATCATATAAAACGTATAGAACCGCAGTGTAAGCAAGGCGGACAAACAGATCCCCAACACCAACAGATATCCGATCGTGATTTTACTCATCAACTTCAGTGTACAGAGAATTCCTAACGCCAATACTAAGACGATTAGTCCATCCTTTAATGCCTGAGCGGACCACAGGATTAACGAAGGCCAAAAGCAAACCAGGAGACATGACAATCTCGAAACGCGCCTGTTCTTGAAAATATGCTGAGCAGACTCATAAACGATAATGGCCGTGGCGGATCCTATAGACGCGTTGATGAGCTGGATTGCAAACATGTTTTCACCCACCAGCTCATAAACTGCTGCCACCAGGTAAAGCATGCCCCAGGCACCGGCACCTGATGCGACGAAACTCTGATACTTTGCCAGGTGATATTTATCACCATGCCACGATGCTGCTAACGATTGTCCAAAAATGTCGTAAGTGTTGGCGTCGCCCCCAAAGAACTCCTCGAGGTGCCCTTGATGAATGATGGTTGCGATGATTATCCGGACAAGAATGCCCAAAATAAAAATGCGCAAAAGAAAAGCCCTGTCCTCTGTGCTGTCCTTACGGGCCAACACGATGATAGTGGGCAATGAAACTGCAGCGCAGAGTGCAAGAGCGGAAGCGCCGTCCTGCCTTTCAAGAAAAACAGTTCCACCCAGGATTAGAAGGCCCAGAATTGCAATGACGGAGTTCATGTTAGTTATCGCTTATTGCTATAGGTCGTCCGGCAAATCAACTCGAGTTTTGCGCTCAATCAGGAACTCGTCTTCGTCTGTCAGTTCCTTAATTTCCTTAGCGGGCACACCGGCGATCAATTTCCGCGACGCATCCAATTGTGACGTCACAACGGATCCAATGCCAACTATGCAACGCGGTGGCAGTGCACTTCCGGGCGCCATCCTGATTTCAGAACCAAGATAAACTAACTCTCCGATCGTAATAGGCAGCGTTCGTTGCCTATTATGTGTCCAAAGAGAGGAATTGCGTCCACCGAGAATTACACGTCGGCCAATCTCAACGCGATCTGTGAAATCGATCTTGTGACCGGTTGTAATAATGCTTCCATCACCCAGCAAGAACCGAGGATCGATTTTGTTCACCACATCCGGATCAGGAATGGAGTTGATCTCGTTCATTCGAATGATCTCACAGTAACGTCCCAGCGATACCTCGTCACCACCTCGGATCACGTTTAAGTGACCGATACGGACATGATCTTTGATTGTTAACTTCCCGACACGAGTAACCAGATTGAAGTGGCCGATGCGAACATCATCGTTAATCGTGCAGGAACCAGCATCGATAATGCTCAGACCGATCCTGACGCGTTTGCCGATACGATAACCAAAGAACAATCTATAGAACGGGCGTTTGATAAACGAGGGGAAGAATGCAAACACCGCCAGGATCAAAAAGCGTGCTCGACTAGTCGTTTGCATCAGCGGCATTTTTTGGAGGCAGTTCGTCCAAATCCGGATTAGTGAACCAGATTCCTGCTTTCCAGTTCGGCGGTTGCGCCAGCAACCTGATCCTGTGCTGCCTGAACACGCACCCAGTTCAGCAGTTCGGGAATCCCCTGCTCCAACGAAACCCGTGGTTTGTATCCAAGCAACGTTTGCGCTTTCGAAATATCAGAAACACAATGCCTGATATCGCCCTCTCTGTAACGCCCTACTATCTCTGGTTGAATCTTAACGTCTAGACCTTGAGCAAGTAGCTCGCAAACTGTTCGTACTGAAGTCGCCACACCGGTTCCGACGTTGATCGCCTGATAATCCGCACGGTCAGTTTCCAGCGCCAGGAGATTAGCTTGTACGATGTCGCTGACGTGAACAAAGTCACGTGTCTGTTCGCCGTCTTCAAAGATCATCGGTGGATTTCCATTGAGTAACCTTGAAGAAAAAATCGCACAAACGCCTGTGTAAGGATTCGACAAAGCCTGGCGCGTTCCGTAAACGTTGAAGTAACGCAGAGCTACGGTGGGAATCCGGTACGATCGACCCACTGCAAGGCAGAACTGTTCCTGATCCTGTTTGGTTACCGCATAGACGGAAG
Organism: Pyrinomonadaceae bacterium; assembly: GCA_036522415.1. Taxonomy (GTDB): domain Bacteria; phylum Acidobacteriota; class Blastocatellia; order Pyrinomonadales; family Pyrinomonadaceae; genus PSRF01. The sequence continues at coordinate 55,756 of DATDFV010000275.1, forward strand.
TCGGAAACAGCGGCTTATCTTCAGCGGTTCCAACCGGACGTAGTTTGCCTTCACATGACGCGCATTCGAATTCCCAACGTCGGGCCTCCAGTTGTTGGTTTGAGCGCAGCTGCGGAAAAACCTTCCCACATTTTTCGCATTCGTAGGCACCCTCGCCGTAGATCGACATGGACGATGCTACTACTAGTTTCCGGATCTGACTTCGCCGGGCGAGAATCGCTTCAAGTAATACGGCGGTGCCTAAATCATTCGCGCGTACATAACGTTCGATTTCATACATCGACTGGCCGACGCCAACTTCGGCAGCTTCATGAAAAACCACATCAATATCGTCCAATGCACGCCGGACCAATTCCTGGTCGCAAACATCTCCTTCAATGAACTCAGCAGCAGAATTCAGATGTGACGGTGTCGCTCCGGAACCATGGACCTGCGGCAACAAAGCATCGAGGACGCGAACGTGATGACCTTGCTCAACAAGGCCGTCAACAAGATGAGAACCGATGAAGCCTGCTCCTCCGGTTACCAGTACATTTGATTCCAACCCCTTGATTCCTCGCTTCCTCGCCATTCGGCGTCGGGTCGTAGTTTAATTAACGAAGATTATCCGTCGCACTTGCTGACTGCAAAACCTGCTTACTAGTAACTCGTGATGTTCGAGCAACTGACTTGAAGATCTCATGAACTCGAGGTGCTTGCGAAACAGCGGAATATTTTTGCTCGACAGTTCGTCGGCCTGCACTCCCAAGTAATGCTCGACGTTCGGGAGATTCCAGGAGGATCGACAACTTCTTGATCCATTCCTCTTCCGAGGCTGCCAACATTCCATTCTCATTATCCTGAATAATATCCGTGTTCACTCCAACGGGTGAACACACTGTCGGAATGCCCAAAGCCATAAATTGCAAAGCCTTGAGACCGCATTTGCCCTTGCTCCAGTTGTCGTCAGGTAAGGGCATGATACCGATGTCGATTTCGCTAAGGTCCTGAAGTTCGGTATTCGCGCGCCAGGGCATCGCTTCAACATCGATTCCATTGATTTGGTAACTCGGAGTCCCGATTACTCTCAGTCGAAATGAGGTCCGAACCGCCAACTTTTTTAGAGTCTCTTTGAGCGTATCCAGATGCTGGACGGTGCTGTGACTCCCGGTCCACCCGATCACGATCGGTCCTGCTTTTCGATCGTAAGCCAGGGGCTTGTATTTATCGGTGTCGATAGTCGTAGGGATGATGGTGACGTTCTGGTTAACTCGCCGGGCATAGGTTGCCAGATAAGGATTGCCAGCCATTACATGCGCCGCTAGTCGACAGCTTGTTACAGTTTTGCCTGCGAACTTCAGATAACTGAGATATCCATTCGATGGGCTTTTGTAAGACACAAAGACCGCATCGTCGAAATCAAACACGAAAGGCACACCACTCCGGTGAATCGTTCTTTCAAAAAACGCCGGACCCAGAAGAGCTGTTTCTCTAAAAATATAAACGAGGTCGTACGCTTTCAAATTGCTAAGAAGCGACGAGCGACGGCGAAGAGCTTGCGCCACTAACGTCAGTTTCTCGACAACACGGCCTTGCGCATAAAGTGTTGCGTGCAACTCTTCTGATTCAAACGGGGCATACGTAATTTCAACACCACGTTCTCGAAGCAGAGGCTCCCATTGTTCGAGCCGGTATCGTTGGCCCGGCGAAGTATCGTAAACACTTGGCACTAATGCTAGGACGCGCATCTCGTTTCGGTTGGTGGTAAATTGGCCGAATAGGTCATATAAGTCTCATAGGTCCTATTTAGTTTCCTAAGACTCTCTCATATAACGCAGCGTATTTCACCCCACCCACCGATTCCAGATCGAATAACTTCTTGGCCACTGAGCGGGCCGTTGTTCGAACATTCGGGTCACTTGCCAGCTGTTCGATCTTATCAATCGCCTGCGAGTAGTTTTCCTCGGTGAACTCTGTTACCAGTGCCCCAATATTCCATTCGGTTGCTAGAGCATCCGAATCACCAATGCCCGCATTAAGAATTAGCGGGAGTCCGCAAGCCAAATACTCACCGTTCTTCGTAGGCGACGAGGCGAGTTTAGAAAAACAGGGTTTGATAAATGAAATTCCGGCGTCCGCTGCTGACAAAAACGCCGGCACCTCAGAACTCGCTACTGAATGAACGCTAAAGTTCGAGTCGCCAATGCCTCGTTCACGCATTAAGCCTTCGACCCGTTCTCGACTTCCCATTGTAAGCCAAAGCAAGTGAGCGTTCGGAAGACGTTTAACTACACTCGCAAAGAAGTCTGCCATCTTGTCGGTGAGGTACCACCCGTCTAATGAACCACTGTAAACCAGCGTGAACTGATCGATCAGGCCTAACTCAGCGCGTCGGCGTTTACGATCTTCGGCGCTGAACTTGAAGCTCGAGAGATCGACACAACAAGGAATAACTTCGTGATGCACTTTCCGATCACTAAGCCCTCGCCAGTTTCTGATAATCGGCCAGATGCGATCGGTAAGCGTAACGACTGCGTCCGTGGTTTCAAGAATTCGGCGCTCGGTCGACTTAGTTACTCGATACGGAACACCACCTTCTTTCCAGTGATCTGCATCTCGATACTCCTCCGCCATCAATCCCCGTAGATCGAAGATCATTTTCACGCCCTGGCGCCGTTTAAGCCATAGGGCAATGGTCGCCGGAATGTAGGCACGCGCGTGGACTATCTCTATTTGGTTCTGGCGAACGAGTCGCTTTGCGTAACGAATTCCCGCTAAGACATCGAAGGCGGTGGCTGCCAACGTTGGTTTGCGATGATAGCGCAACCAGTGCCACTCGATTTTCTGTTTACTAAGTTTCTCTCGAAGCGCGCTGCATTTCTCTGCGGTTAGAGTTTGCGGCTTTTCAAAGCTCAGCAAAGTGACTGAAACACCTCGTTTGGCCAGCTCACTCAAATACGGAAGGACCTGCGTCTGACCCAGGGGTTCAAACATTCCGTTGTATGAGATGAAGAGTGCGCGCCTGCCGTCAAGCGCCATTGCGGACCTCCGCTGGAGTCTTCCGGCTCCAGGGAAACCAATCGAGGAACAGCCATTCGATACTGCCAAGGATTGCGGCCGCATCCAGCACCGCGATAATTGCCATCAGGAAAAATCCCCGCCGGAGATTTCGCCAAAGCGACGCTGGATAACAGAATCTATTCCGACCAATGGATACCACAGCTCTGGCCGCCAACATTGCCAACCAAAGAGCGATTGGTACCCAGAACAACCTTAGGTCGATGAAGAGAAGTGCAACGCCTATCAGAACGAGACCGAGATAACGAGTCAAAATCGTTGACTGCCAACGTCGCCAGAGTCCGGCACGAATGTTATTGCGGGAGTAAACCAAAAAACGATGGAACGTTGCGGCGAATGTAGGCCTTAAATCCCAATACACGGTGGCCAAAGGCTCATGCACGAATTTAAAGCCCGCGTTGTCAACTCGATTCATGAAAACGAGATCCTCTGCAGACCGCAAATGTTCGGGGAACCCTTTCACTGTTTCCCACACTTTCCGGCGAAGAAGAGCTGAAGCAATGAACCTGGGTCTTACCGCTAGTCCGGTGCCTCTGATGGGAGGAGGAACATAGGCAATAGCAGCGCACTCCTTGAAAAAAGTATCCGTGACAGGTTCCATTGAACCGTAGACTACGTCGATGGATTCGTGCTGTTCTGCGCGCTTTGTCAATCCTTCCAGCCAATCCTTCGCGGGCTGAATTCCCGCGTCGATGAAGCCCAACCACTCGAATCGGGCTTCTGTCGCCGCTAGATTGCGCCCGCGTCCCGGTAATGCTGCTCCGGCGCGAATCAAGCGAATTGGGGCGCCTTTCTTGATGTACTGTTCGATGATCTGTGTGGTGCCGTCGAGTGACCCGCCATCAGTAATGATGATCTCATCTGGCAGACGTGTTTGATTGAGCAGGCCATCCAACAGCCTACGAATAGAATGTTCCTCGTCACGCACTGGGACGATAACGCTAACTCTCATGTAACTCTCGACAATGTTGATGCGAGGGCATCGTAGAAAATTCCATATTCTTTGTCGAATGGGTTCTCTTAGATCTCAGATCCCAGATCCCAGATTGAAATTGGAGATTAAATGGGATTTGAGATCTGAGATCTGAGATCTTCAGTCCAAACTAAACTCCTTCCGCCAATCTCGTTTATCTGCAAAAGTCGGCTGCTCCTGCTTATCAAGAACAAAATTCTCGAGCACCAGATAATCCATCTCCGTTCGCATAAAACAGCGATAACTGTCCGCGGCTGTACAAACGATGGGTTCACCTCGCACATTAAAACTCGTATTTACCAAAACCGGGCAACCCGTTTTTTGCCAGAACGCTTCAAGTATTTCCCAGTACAACGCATTGGTTTCACGGCGTACAGTTTGAATTCGTGCTGTGTAATCCACATGAGTAACCGCTGGAATGTCCGACCGCGGCACGTTCAATTTTTCAATTCCCCACAACCGCTTCTCCGCCTCGGTCATGCTTCGGCGTTTCGATTGAGCCACATCTGCTACTAACAGCATGTAGGGACTGTCGGTATCGAGATCAAACCACTCAGAGACCCTCTCTCTTAACACGCTCGGAGCAAAGGGCCTGAAGCTTTCGCGATATTTGATCTTCAGATTCATGATCGACTGCATTTGTGGCGAACGCGCATCACCAATAATGCTGCGGCCACCTAATGCTCTCGGGCCAAACTCCATTCTTCCCTGGTGAAGGCCGACTATTTTCGCGGCAGCCAGTAAATCAGCGATGACCGAAGCTAATTCATCTCGTGAATATTTCCGGTGTGGAAGCTTCTCGGCAGTCAAAAATTGCTGTATCTCCTCTTCAGTGTCACGTGGGCCAAGATATGAACCCTTCATTGCATCTGCATACGGGACCAGTTCACCAGATGTTTGCGCGCGTGCCGGCTTCCACTTGCCACAGCTCTCCGGGCTCTGACGTGGTTTATCGAGATATCGATGCCAAACAGCCAAGGCTATCCCCAATGAGCCGCCGGCATCACCAGCAGCAGGCTGGATCCAAATTTCATCGAAAGGTACCTCGCGTAAGACCCTGCCGTTCGCTACGCAGTTCAGAGCGACGCCACCAGCCAGACACAAATATTTCGACTGTGTTTCTCGCCTCGCCTGGTTGGCCATCTTGAGCATCACTTCTTCAGTGATCACCTGAATACTACGGGCCAGATCCATTTCTCTTTGAGTGATCTGCGATTCGGGCGCTCTGGGTGGTCCGCCAAAGAGTTTATCGAACGCTCCATTCGTCATGCGCAAACCTTGAGAATAACTGAAGTACTCATGGTTCATTCGCAAGCTGCCATCCTCGCGAATTTCAAGGAGCTTGTCCTTGATTTCATCTACATACTTTGGATTGCCGTAAGGAGCGAGTCCCATGACTTTATATTCACCGCTGTTAACTTTGAAGCCGGTGTAATAAGTGAAAGCGCTATAAAGCAAGCCGAGACTATCTGGGTATCGCAGTTCTTTCAGTAGCGTGATCTTGTGTCCCTGACCCATGCCAATTGAACTCGTGGCCCATTCACCTACGCCGTCGATTGTGAGAATCGCTGCCTCTTCGAAGGGCGACGGATAGAATGCACTGGCCGCGTGACTCTCGTGATGATCTCCAAAGAGAAGCTTCCAGTCGAATTTTTTTCCCAGCTTCTTTGCTTTTCGTTCGTCTTCTTCTCCTGTCTTCGCCAATTCGGTGCGAATCAGGTCGGGCATCCATAACTTCTCCCGCATCCAAAGTGGCATTGATTTTAGAAAGGAACTAAAACCGGAAGGCGAATAGTCGAGGTATGTTTCAAGTAGACGGTCAAACTTTAATAACGGCTTGTCATAGAATCCGACAAAGTCGAGCTGACTCGCGGTGAGATTTGCCTCTTTCAGACAATAACGCGCGGCATTGATTGGAAAGCGATGATCGTGCTTAACGCGGCTGAATCGTTCTTCCTGAGCCGCAGCTACAATCTCACCATCGATAACCAGACACGCGGCCGAGTCATGATAAAACGCCGATATGCCCAGTATGCTTACCACCTGATTGAGAGCACCTGCTTCACGCTAGAACAGCGTGTAGATGAATGGCGCGATGGCCGAACTCTTGGCGAGAACCAATAAGACACCTACGAGCACGAGTGTGATGATGATTGGTGCGAGCCAGTACTTCTTGTTCTCGCGCATGAATTCCCAAAGCTCACCAACCACCTGTGTTTTTGACATCAGAGCTACCTAAAACATCTTTTCGTAGTGGCGCGGATCCAATTGCCGCTTGGAGTACGGTTGCCAATAGGTGTCGCGAGGAGTGCATCTTCGATGTAGTGGATCCCATCCCATCGCCCGCTTGATAAGACCAATCGGAGTCAAAACAACAAAGAAGACGAAAGCGAGAATTATCCGGGTCGAAACATAAGACAATCCTTCGGCAAGTAACATCCAGGCCTTATTGGGATAGACCAACGCTCGCGGAAATACCGCGCCAAACAACACGAGCGTTGGGCCAAGCACTATCGCTACATCCCTCGCCGTTGTGAACTTTCCCCGGTAGGTCCACCAGAGACCGAGCAAGACAAAAACGCCGCCAACGACAAGTCCAAATTCTCTTTCGGCTCGGTAGGAACGGGGTTTCATCGGATGGTTTCTGTCAAAGCTTCCCTCGAACAGAAAGACGTTGAGTTCTTCAGCGCGGCAATGCGATTACTCATCACCGCTCAGACGTAACCAGGTTTGTGACAGTTTTGTCGTGCTTTTCAAGCTCGCCTGCTATCCAGTGATAAGTTCGTTCAAGTCCCTCTTCGAGTGTAATTGTCGGCTCCCAATTCAACACTTCACGAAGCCTCGTGTTATCGCTGTTTCTACCACGCACTCCTTGTGGCTTTGTGAGGTCATAGGCTTTCCCGATCCTCTTGTCTGCGATTCGCGCAACAATATCAACCAACTCGTTGATGGAAATCATCCGATCCTGACCGAGATTGATCGGTTCTCGATGTTCGCTGCGCATCAACCGATAAATACCTTCCACACAGTCGTCGATATAGCAGTATGAGCGCGTCTGCTCGCCATCACCCCAAACCTCGATATCGTCGCCATCATTCGCGAGTGCGACTTTGCGACAGATCGCTGCCGGTGATTTTTCTCTACCTCCATCGTAGGTACCGAGTGGTCCGAAGATATTGTGGAACCTGACTACTCGTGTATCGAGTCCAAAGTCTTCAGTGTAATGACGACAGACACGCTCCATGTAGAGTTTTTCCCAACCGTAGCCATCTTCTGCATCGGCCGGGTAGGCGTCGTCTTCGCGCAGGGGAGTTACCGCTGTCTCGCGCTGCTTGTAGCCCGGGTAAATGCAGGCGCTCGAGGTATAGAGATATCGCTGCACACCATTCGCTCGCGCTGCCTCAATCGTGTTCATGTTGATTAGCGTGTTGTCGCGAACAATGACCGCTTTATTCGTTTCAATGAATCCAATGCCCCCCATGTTTGCCGCAAGGCCATAGACCTCATCGATGCCTTCCGTTGCCTGAAGACAATTACGCGCGTCAGTTAGATCCAACAGTTTGAACTCGTTTGCCGACGTAGCTTCATACTCGGGTTCCTTGATGTCTACGCCACGAACCCAGTAACCGCGCTGAACGAGATACTTTGCCAGATGGTGTCCAATAAACCCGCCGGCACCGGTAATCAATACTTTTGTTTGGTTGGCCATTTAAATGAGTAACCCTCGGAATATGCTCAAAGGATTTGAGAATTTATGTGTGTTGAGTCCTAAAATCAAGCAGTCGCCAGCCTGCGCAGACAGCCCCAAAAGGGTCTGTTCATCAAGCTCTCGGGATGTGTGGCTAGAGCGCGCGTCAACCATTTCGCCGCCTCCACTCTTTTACCCGCCTCGCTCGCGGCGTAGGAAAGTCGTAGAAAACGGGTAGCACGGCACCATCGCTTGTCAGCGCCTTCGAGGCGCGTTTCGTAAAACTCGGCGATCTGATCAAACTCCTCAATCTGTCGATGGCCTTCTGCTATTGTCTTGCTTACTTCGTGTAAACGATAGCCAGCCATCCGGAACGGAAGATAGTCGCACTTGTAACCAGTCAACAACAGCCTTATGTACATGTCGTGATCGAAATCATAATTCCATCGTTCTTCAAAACCCGGTCGCACGATCTCTGTTTTCCAAAAGTGACCAGGCTGCGCTGCTTTATACTCCCAGGCGAGGCAGTGAGCTGCTGATTTAGGTACAACAGTCTCGACCAACTTCGTATCATGGCCTTCGCCGAAGAGTTGGGTATCGCCGCAAACCCAGGTCGACTCACGATGAGCCGCGAAATGGTTCATCACTGCCTTGAACGCTCCTGGAAAATAGATGTCGTCGCTGTTTATGAAGGCGAAGATGTCACCTGTTGCTCGTTCGAGTCCCTTATTGATCGCGTGGACTTGCCCTCGATCCTTTTCACTGACCCAATAAGTCAAGCGATCCTGGTAACGCTTGATGATCTCGACGCTCTCGTCAGTACTTCCTCCGTCGATGATGATGTATTCCAGCGGCTCATATCCCTGATTCAGAACAGACAGAATTGTCTCTTCGAGAAATCTACCTTGATTGAAGGAGGGCGTGACGATGCTTAGTTTTAGGGACATTCCGCTCAACACTCGAAATTCTTGATCGAATCTACAACATATTCCTGCTGTTCGTTAGTCAGTTCTGGAAACATAGGTAAAGCAAAAGTTTCAGTCGCCGCACTTTCAGACTCGGGATATGAACCCGTTTTATAACCTAAGTATTCAAAACAACGCTGCTGGTGAAGTGGAATCGGATAATAGACTTTCGTTCCAATTCCTCGTTCCTTTAGATGTACGGTTAGTCGATCGCGATGTTGAGGAACCCGAACGATATACTGATGAAAAATGTGACGGCCATCGTCTCTAACAAACGGGGGAATCACTTCGAAATTCAGATCAGCCTCACGCAAAAGCTTCGAATACACTGCCGCTTTCTCTGCGCGCGTGTTCGACCAACCTTCCAGGTGCGCAAACTTCACATATAAAACTGCCGCTTGCAGTTCGTCTAATCGGCTATTGAGACCTACTTCCTCGTGCTCGTACTCGTTCGCTCCACCATGATTCCTCAAGCGTCGCAATCGCTCTGCACATGCATCATCGCTTGTCAGCAACATACCGCCATCACCGGCGCCGCCCAGGTTCTTTGTAGGATAGAAACTCAACGTTCCCATCAAGCCCATAGAACCGGCCCTGCGCCCGCAATCCTCCGATCCGATTGCCTGGGCCGCATCTTCAATGATCGGTGTTCCTATTCTTTGACCGATCGCGAGTAGTGAATCCATGTCAGCACATTGACCGTACAGATGCACTGGAATGATGGCTTTTGTGCGTGAGGTAATCAACGCTGCGACCTGCTTCGAATCGATGTTGTAGGTTTTCGGATCGATATCAGCGAAAACGGGCTTGGCCCCTAGTCGTGCAATCGCGCTACCGGTCGCAAAGAAAGTGAATGGCGACGTTATGATTTCATCGCCTTGCCGAACATCCAGTGCCATTAGCGCCAACAGAAGTGCATCTGAGCCTGAGGCACAACCGATCGCGTGTGTCGTGTGTGAATAATTCGCGAGTGCCGTTTCGAGAGAGCGAACATACTTGCCCAGCACAAAATGCTGAGACTCGAATATCTCATCGACGATCGGACGAAGCGCGTCTCGCAACGAGACATACTGAGCCTGTAGATTTATCAGCGGAACTTTCATTTGAACGGAAGTATTAAGCAGATATGTCCGACGAACTTTAGTTTGTCGTTGCTCGCAGTTATAGCCCACCGTTTTAACTAGAGGACATCGGGCTAGGCTGTTTCTCCGGCTGACGCTCCTGCGGAATCGGTATCGGACGAATAGTAATTGGAGTAGTAGTTCGAGTAGTAGTAATCCTGAGTTTCGAGCTTCACGTTATTCAACACAACGCCAAAAATATGCGCGCCCACATCCAGCAGGTGTTGTTTCGCTCGGCGCACAACAGCTCGCGAGCTTCTGCCGCCATGAACCACCAACATCACCCCATCGACCATCGTTGAAAGGATCGAAGCGTCAGTGAAGGAGATGGCAGGAGGCGAGTCGATAATGATGTGGTTAAAACGTTCGCTCAGTTGCGTCAGAAGCTTGCGCATCTCAGCCGAGCCAAGCAATTCAGCCGGATTTGGCGGCACCGGTCCGGATGTCAGGATCTTAAGATTGTTCGTCCTTGGATAAGACTGAATAAGTCCATCCAGATCCTTTTCACCCGAAAGCCAGGTTGTTAGTCCGCGCGCATTTGAAATTTCAAACTCTGCATGAAGTCGTGGTCTACGTAAATCGCAATCGATAATCAACACATCGGCGCCAGTCTGCGCCAGCATAAACGCTGTGTTGATGGCTGTCGTAGTCTTCCCCTCCGAAGGCTGGCTTGAAGTAACCAGAATAGTCTTTGGCGGCTGACCAGCAGACGAAAGTAACAACGAAGTGCGAAGGTGACGATACGACTCTGCGATTGGACTGCGAACATCGTCGATCATTGCCAGCGCGGTTGTTTCCGAAGGTGCCGCAGAAGCAGCACCGGTTATACCCTTCAATCGGCCACGATCCTTATGACTTGCCGGAATCATTGCCAGGGCAGGAAGATGAACATAGCGATCAATATCGTCGAGCGACTTCACTGTGTCGTCGAGGAAATCAAGCAGGAACGCCAGACCGATACCGGCAACCAGCGAAAGCAGGAAAGCTATCATCACGTTGCGAATGCGCGGTGGACCAATCGGCTCCTTAGGAACGCGGCTATATGTCTCAACGCTTACTTCGTTACCCTTGTCACCAATCGCAACCTGCACGTCGCGCAACTTTATTTGCAACAGGTTCAATCGCTGCTTGTCGGTTTCGAGCTGTTGCGAATACTGCGTCATTTCGATTTGATCTTGAGTCTGCTGACTCGTGACCGCTTTTTGCGCGTTGTACATCTGACGCACACTCTGCTCATGCGTCACTGCCGCCTCGTATTCAGCTTTCAACCCCGCAATCACTTCATTGGCGACTTTGTCTAGTTCAGCTTCGAGTGGCTTAATGGCCACGTTGAGTTTGGTGACTTCAGGCCATTTTTCAGTGTATGTAACACGTAATGCCTCGCGCTTCTCCTTTAATAACGAAAGACGCTCCTGAAGCGTCCCAACGCGCGCACTCTTTATCACTTCCGGAACTGAGAACTTATCCGGTGCGCTTGCTGCGCTTTTATACACGGCTTCAGCAGTCTTGCGTTTGTTCTCAGAGTCGAGCAACTGTTTGATCAGGTCTGCCAGTCGTTGGCCTTCTGCATCGCGTGAGCTGTCGGGAGAGAGAGGCAAGTTATGAGCTCGCGCATAGTTGAAAAGTGTTTCGGTCTCCTGACGTATCTTGCCTTGAATCTCAGCCATCTCATTCGCTATTTGATCTTCCGCTTTAGTTGAATTGGCGGTCGAGCGAGCAAGGTTGTTTTCCCTGAACACATCAGCCAGAGTATTGGAGATCTTCTGAGCCATTTCCGGATCAGTGTGCCGGTACTTAATAGTGAAGAGATTCGTTCCGACAATCCCATCGACCTGTTCATTGCCGGTGATCATGTCTTCATAAGGCTCGAGAGCGGCCAGTTCTTCCGGAGACAGTTCTTCGTTAATCTGTTCGGCTCCCACGATGTTGAGTGTCGTCGCTGTAGCGGGCAGTACTTTCGGCTTCACCTTTTCACCCGTGAACATGCGGCGTAGTGAAGAAAAGATTCCGCCTTGCGACTGTCCACCAAAAAATGTCGGGTTATGTTGGAGGTCGAGAGTTACTGCAACTTGTCGTGCGAGTGCCGGACTTTGCAACAACTTTATCTGTGTGCCCCAGAAATTCGCGTCGGGTTGAGAGTTCAAAACGAACTCCTTGCCGAGAAGAATGTTTCCTTTCCGCTGTTCGATTTTGATCGTGGATTCCGCCTGGTAGATTGAGGGCTGTCTGAACATCTGCACGGCAACCAAAGAGGTAACGACCAAACACAGACTCAGGATCAGCCACTTACGCTTTAAAACGATGAACAAATATTCGCGCAGCTGGGTTGGTTCGCTTGCTGCCGGGCCGTATGACTTGAGTGTACCTACGTCATTTAGCGGGCGATCCAGAGTTCGATCGGTGGGCGACAGCGGGATCAAGCGATTATCTTGCGACATCATGTTGTTTGGACCCTCAACTTCAAATCTCCAAGGTTTGAGAATAATAGCAGAGACTCCGCTTGTGGCAAGTTCCACTAGTGATGAAAATTAGGCGTTTGTGTGTATTTTTGAAGTAATGTCTTGAACGAACTGGGCCAAACCTTCCTCCCAATTCGGCAGCGGCTGCAGACCCAGCGCATCTGACAGGAGACATCTCAAACGAGAGTTTTTCGGACGAGGCGCAGGTCGGCTGACCGACTCGAGCAAAACCACTTCGAGATTCGCAAGATCACAACCTGCAAGTTGCAAGGCTTTCGAGGCGAAGTCTGCATAGTTTGTGCCGTCTCCCGAATTCACAATGTGGAAAAGTCCGGGCAGGTCAAGTTGTGCGAGCTCTCGTAGCCGTGTGGCTAAATGATTTGCATAAGTAGGCGTGCCCCAGGCATCCGCAATCGCTTTAACCTTCTCACCACGTCGGATCCGATCTACTGCCGTACTTAAGAAGTTTTTGCCTCCACGTCCAAACACAAAACCAGTTCGTACGATTGTTGTTCTCGCATGCGCGTATTGCGCTCGGTGTTCGCCTTCCAACTTCGCGCGTGCATACACGCTCAGTGGATTTGGATTGTCCCGCTGCGTGTAGAATCCTTCCTTTGTGCCATCAAATACATAGTCGGTAGAAATCGTAATCAGCAACGCGTCCGCATTTCGACTAGCTTTCGCAAGATTTTCAGGTCCGACTTCATTCACTGCCTTGCATCGCGCCGCATCACTTTCACAACCGTCCACATCGGTCCATGCAGCACAATTGATAACTACGTCCGGCCTTGCTTCGGCAACGATTAGCTCCACTTGAGCTTCGTTCGCTATATCTAGTCTGCTTCGGTCGTAGGCCAGTACTTCATCACCGAGTCGGATGCAGAAGTCGCTCAAGGTGCGCCCTACTAAACCACCAGCACCGGTAATCAGAATTCTCAACTTGTGCTGACCTCAGTTCCGTATTGTTGTTTGTAATATTCTCGGTAGGCTCCACTGCGCGCACGTTCGACCCAGTCGTTATTATCCTTGTACCAGCTAATGGTCTTTGCCAACCCGGATTCCCAGGTCTCGATTGGACGCCAATTCAGCTCCGTTTCCATCACCGACGAATCGATCGCGTAACGCCGATCATGGCCGGGTCGATCTTTAACAAATTGAATCAGCGAGTAAGATTTTTGGAGTGCGTCCAGAACAGACTTTGCAACGTCGATGTTTCTTCGTTCATTGCGGGCGCCGATGTTATAGACCCGTCCGGACTGTCCTTTCTCGAGCACTGACAAAATCGCGCGGCAGTGATCATCAACAAATATCCAGTCGCGAACATTCAAGCCATCGCCATAGACAGGTATTGGCTGGTCATTCAATGCGTTTGAGATCGTCAGTGGAAGAAATTTTTCTGGAAACTGTCGAGGACCGTAGTTGTTACCGCATCTCGTTATCACGGTATCGAGACCAAACGTGTGATGCGCAGCGCGAACCAGGTGCTCAGCGGCCGCCTTTGAAGCGGCATAAGGACTGTTTGGGGCAAATGGCGAATGTTCTGTGAAATAGTCGTTCGTATCCACCAGACTTCCCATTACCTCGTCAGTCGAGACCTGAAGAAACCGTTTTACGTTGCGCTCGCGCGCAGCATCAAGCAGAAACTGAGTCCCCAGGACATTAGTTCGAAGAAACTCGTGGGCCGAGAGAATGCTTCGATCAACGTGACTTTCCGCAGCGAAATTTAGGATTGCATCGCATTTTTCGGGAAGACTGGCAAGTAGTTGTTCCGCTACCGCAATGTCGCCGCGAATAAATGTGTGCCGATCTCTGTCCAGGTCTTTGAGGTTATCAAGGTTACCGGCGTAGGTCAGAGCATCGAAGTTAATGATTTTGTATTCGGGTCGTTCGGTGAGAATGAGTCTGACAAACGCGGAACCAATAAAACCGGCACCACCAGTAATGAAAAACGTGCGCATCTCGAGTTGAAGGTTCTACGGTCTTACACGAACAGTGCCTTTTCCCTGGTTCGGGTTGACGAACGAAAAGGAGGAAAGTGGAAAACTCTGGCAGCTGATGACGTGTTCACGATTAGAAACGACGCCCTGGTCGTCGGGGCGCTCGGAATCCGTAGCAATCCATGCCAATGGATCAACCTCGTCAGCAGACCGCTCTGCATCGGAAGGCAACCACGATTGGTTGTCTAAACGATAAATTCCCCAGGTCAATCGATCTTTTTTTGATTGATCCTCAGTTCCGCCATTGTCTTGAGCTACCACCAGCACGCGGCGCCCAATATAAGGGCGAGAGTTTGAATCCGTGATTGCGCCGCTCATAACTGCCGTGCCTTTGTCTATCACCAGACAATCTACATCAGCTTTGAAGAAAAATATCTGCGATTCTTGCGACTCACCATCAGTCGTTGTCGGAGACCGCACTGCGTCGTCTCTGAAGATAGTTTGGCCAGACACGTCACCGGCAACACTCCGCGTTGCGTGAAACTCTATGTAACGCTCTACATCATCGCGGGACAATATTCGGAAGCTACCATCGACGGATGAACCGTTGGAATCGCAAACGAACGCTGATTGAGGGGTCAAACCGAGAAACAGCAAACATGTCCCAAGCAACATGAGTAATCGCCACGCATGGCGGTGTTGGGCCAAGGGAAAAAGTTTTCTCATCTAGCTGAATTCCTATTGAAAATTACCGATCAACGAACGTAAGATGCGGCGCGAACGCGAAACAATAGTGATGCTCCCAGACCGTGTCAACCCAGTGGTTTCGATCCTGAAACAAAAATGACACGGAATTGCAAGTTGACGTCTGGACCAAAATGAACTATTAAGTCCGCCGCTTTTTGATTCGGTTCTCAAGGCTTTTCGAGAAGCAATACCTCGCTAGTGCAGGGCGGCCAAACTGGAGCCACCCCCTGCTGATCTCGCTTGTAAATCGACAACGATTCCTAATCCATTGCAGCTTAGTCCCGACAGCGACACGCATTTAAAAATCCAGAATGCGCTTTTCAGCGCAATAAGCAAATCCGCAGTAGTCGGGTTGTGACGCCCCAGTCTCTGTTGCGAGACAACTTCAGATCAGTTCTCAAGGAGACCATCCGCAATGCGCAAAAATATCCTCTATCACCCCAGGTCCTTTCGCGCGATGCTGCGCGCAACCTTGTTTCTTGCACTTTTTATAGCAATCGTGGCGTGTCTGGCGGTTCCTCGATACGTGAATTCGGCCAGCACGAAGACTGCTACTAGAAATAAGGTCAATACAACGAAAATTCAAAATCGTAACAGTGGGCCAGAGCTACCCGATCCGTATACAACTCGCCGAAGTTCGACAATCCTTAATTTGTTACCGACATTTTTCCAGAGTCCCAGCGCGATCACGACATATGCGGGTGATTGTTCAACTCCCAAGAGTGTGTTCAACCTACAGGACACTGATTTGACCGTATGCGCGAAAGTGTCCGGGGGCCAGTCAGCCCAACAGGTCCTTTGGTCAAACGCCCACTTCGTTCTTGTCCAAAGCACCCCGGTTGGCACTGACACAGATTTCACTTTCACTCTCAGCGCCGGTTCAAGTTTAGGTGATTGGCGCGTCATTCTTTACGAGCCGTTTGGCGGTTCAGTTTACGCGGTAACTCCTTTCACGGTGATTGATGCCGCGAATCCCCAGGCAGATCTTTCGATTTCGAAGGGAGCGGCGTCCGATACCATCGCGACTGGTGCGCAAGCGGTCTTCACGGTGCAAGTAACGAATTTAGGACCAACTGACGCGACTAATGTTCAAATTAGCGACAGCATTCCTTCGAACACGACGTTCGCATCATTCGCGGCGATCTCGGCGCCCACCGGCACTAACTGTGTTTTGCCTAACGTGGGCGACAGCAGCGGGCAAACAATTTGTACTATTCCAACGCTCGCCCGAGGTGAGACGGCCAGTTTCCTTGCAGCTTACGATGTAATTACTGGTCTCGCTGATGGTACAGTGATTTCAAACACCGCAAGCGCGACCAGCACCCAGCCAACCGGGAGTGATCCCCCGGCGGTACCAGATCCTGATACAGACAATAATTCTTCCACGGC
Source organism: Pyrinomonadaceae bacterium (assembly GCA_036522415.1). Classification (GTDB taxonomy): domain Bacteria; phylum Acidobacteriota; class Blastocatellia; order Pyrinomonadales; family Pyrinomonadaceae; genus PSRF01. The sequence goes on from DATDFV010000275.1 coordinate 72,092, forward strand.
AACGGTGCGTGTGCAGGGAGCAACTACTGAGACGTGCACACTTGATTGCCCGGCTAATGTGGTTGTCACGGCAGATACAACTCAAGCCGGTCAGCCCGGTGCGTTTGTTACATACGGAGCAGCAGCAACGACAGGCAACTGCGGTGCGGTTACAAATAGTCCAGGATCCGGCTCCTTCTTTACTGTTGGCACGCATTCAGTAATCTCGCAATCAGAACTAAACGGGGCGAGTTGCACATTTACCGTGACGGTTCTGGACACCAATCCACCAACAATCACCTGTCCCGCCAATAAACTAGTCACGGCGCCGGTTGGTCAACAGGAGGCGACGGTTGATCCGGGCACGCCAACCATCAATGCTTCGGGCGGCGGAACAGTTACCGGCATACGCAGTGATGATGATGCCGACCCTGTTACACCTCCGAAACCGCTTACCGATCCTTATCCGCTCGGCACGACTGGAATTCACTGGACAGTTACCGATGCAGGTGGACGCACTGCAAGCTGCGACCAGAGTATCGTTGTTACTGCGAACGACCGACCGCCGGTGTCAATTAGTTGTCCTGCAAATGTCACCGTTTCGGCTCCAGCGGGGTCATGCGAAGCGACAATTTCGGCAGCGACTATTGGCACGCCGACAACCAACCCGTCAGATAGTGACGTGAGTGTCAACGGTGTCCGTAATGACGGCCGACCATTGTCCGACCCATTCCCGGCAGGCAATACGCTGATTACGTGGACGGCTACCGACGCTCAAACAGGCAGTGTTGCGTCCTGTACTCAAACCATTTCAGTAACCGCAGGATCAGGTAGTGACACCACGCCACCGGTTCTGACGGTTCCTGCAAATGTGAACGTCACTACTTCGTCATGCACGGCAGTACTAGATGACGAACTTGGCACCGCCAGTGCCACCGATAACGGCGCCTGCGGCGGATCGGTAACGATTACGCGTACGGGTGTACCGGCGGGCTTTATCTTCCCGACTGGAACAACCACGATCATCTACACTGCAACCGATGCCGCAGGAAACCAGTCAAGCGGTGTTCAGCTGGTAACCGTCACTGAGAGCCCGGCAGTACTACCCACAATTACGGCACCAGCAAACGTAACGGCCTTTACCGGTCCGGGAGCAACGAGCTGCGGCACAGTAGTATCTGACGCCACACTGGGAACTCCTACAGCCGCCGACAATTGCTCGCTTAAGTCAGTCACTCGGACGGGAGTTCCGGCTGGTAATGTATTCCCAGTGGGAACAACGATCGTTACCTACAGAGCGACAGACGCTTCAGGCAATTTCCGCGAGGCGACTCAATCCGTAACGGTAGTAGATAACACTGTACCGGTGGTTACTCCGCCTGCCGCGGTCACGCTATTTACTGGAGCAGGTGCGACTTCCTGTGGAGTCACCGTTTCCAATCTCAACGCAACACTGGGGACCGGTTCAGCGACAGACAACTGTCCAGGAGTAGGTGCAGTCAGCCGCAGCGGCGTTCCTGCCGGAAACGTATTCCCACTTGGGCAGACCACACTTACCTACTCAGCGACCGATGCAGTTGGCAACACGGGATCGGCGACACAGGTAGTCACGGTAGTCGATAACACTCCGCCGCAGATTAGTTGTCCGGCCAGCATAACGCTTGAACCGACGTGTCCGACGGGAGCAATTGCCACATGGACACCGCCGGTTGGTACGGATAATTGCGCTGGAGCCGTTACTACTCGGACCGCTGGTCCAGCTCCTGGATCAGTCTTCCCGATTGGGACAACAACCGTGACTTATTCAGTTAGTGACGCTAATGGCAATGGTCCAGTGTCGTGTAGCTTCACGGTGACTATCAAGACACCTCAGGCAGTTATTCAGGACTTGCAGGCAGCGGTTAGCGCGTCCAATCTGACAGGAACACAGAAGAACGGATTGCTGGCGAAGCTGAGTGCTGCTTTACAAGGCCTAAACAACAACCAAACAAATGTAGCTTGTCCGAAGCTGAGCGATTTCATAAACTCGGTTCAGAATTTGGTGAGCCAGGGTAATTTGTCCTCAGCCACTGGCAATGCGTGGATCAGTTCAGCCAATCACGTACGCAATACGATTGGGTGTACGAGCCTTCCTTGCTCATAGCTTTGGTAATCAAGACTTCGAAGGAGCCTTAATAAGTCTCCTTCGAAGTCGCTCCAACGAAATGTCTTTAATCTTCAAAGGGTGTTTCGCAAACTAAATAAAGTTTCATGTAATGCTGGGGATACTTGGCGCAACAGTGAACGGAACGAATCCGGGTCTACTGGTGGCCCCCCAAAATGCTCAAACCAAAAAGGAGACCCTCAAATGAATAAATTCCGGTTCACTATTCAGGCGTTAGCGATCGCGACCTTCATGGTAGCGTTTGCATCCATCGCCCAGGCACAAGCCTCCCGCACCTGGGTCTCAGGTGTGGGCGATGACGCTAATCCCTGCAGTCGCACTGCGCCATGTAAGACCTGGGCGGGCGCCATTTCCAAGACCGC